>JBDRQI010000021.1:0-44682 GCA_043826355.1 Candidatus Omnitrophota bacterium | reverse complement strand
CCCACAGGGGGGCAAGAACCGTCTCCCTACTTCTTGAAAAGTTGCCGGGTTAAATTTTGAAGTTTCCGGAGTTAGTATAAACCACATACTAACTCTTTTAAAAGAACCAAATGCTCAATACTGAGCATTATACCAGGGGGTATTCTATGAATAATTGGGAGTGTCTGCCGTTGCGGTTGAGTCTGGGAATAATCTTCATCGCGCACGGGTTGCAAAAGGCATTCGGCTTTTTTGGCGGGAAGGGCGTCGGTGCTTTCGCCGGCATGCTGGCACAATTGGGGTTCCGCCCGCCCGTTTTTTGGGCTTACCTTGCTACCTATACGGAACTTTTATGCGGCATTTTGCTGATTCTGGGGTTGTTTACCAGAACGGCCAGCGCGCTGTTGTTTATTTTAATGGTTGTTGCCGTGGTCGCCGTTCACTTTTCAAACGGGTTTTTTGCAGCCAATGGCGGATTTGAATACCAGTTTCTGATAATGGCCGGTCTTATCTCTTTGGCGATGATGGGGACCGGCAAATTTGGCTTGACCAGGAAATTTTAAAAAATACGGAGCTGCCCGGTGAGATTGCGTGAGGCGACGAATAAGGAGCCTCTGTTTACGCAGGGGTGCCGAGAAGGTGAGGCACCCTGAGAACCGCAGGTGAGAATCCGAAACGGGCTGTAGCTGCCCGGTGAGGATTCGAACCTCAACGCCCAGCTCCAAAGGCTGGTGTGCTACCGTTACACAACCGGGCAAAAAATTTTTAGCATTTGTAGCGGTCGGATTTATCCGACAAACAATACGTGCGATGAATCGCACCGCTACAATAGATTGGATTTACCGGGTAAACAAATGTCTAATGCCTGAAATGGCGCTGGCCGGCCATAACCATTATCATTCCGTACTTTTCCGCAGTGGCCAGGACATCAGCGTCTTTTTTGGAACCGCCCGGATGGATGATGGAAGCCGCGCCTTCTTTAGCCACTACTTCCAGGGCGTCCGAAAACGGGAAAAAAGCGTCGGAAGCCACCGCGGCTCCGGCGACGTCAAACCCGAAATCTTTCGCCTTTGAGACCGCGATTTTGGCCGAATCAACCCGGGACATCTGGCCGGCGCCGATTCCGATGGTCTGGCCGCCTTTTACCAGGATGATGGCGTTACTCTTGGTGTATTTGGCCACCAGGTAAGCAAACTTCATCTCTTCCAGTTGAGCCGCGTTCGGGGACTTGACACTGACCACCTTCAGTTCCGAAAAAAGGGTGGCATCAACGTCCTGGACCAGAAAACCGCCGCCGACCTTCCGAAAATCAAATTTTCCTCCCTCTTTTTTGGGCCAACTCAGCCGCAGCACCCGGATATCCGGCTTTTTTTTGAAGATGCTGAGCGCCGCTTCACTGTATTCCGAAGCGATTACGCATTCCACGAAACCGGTGATAATTTCAGCCGCGGTATCTTCGGCTATCGGACGGTTGAGCGCCACGATGCCTCCGAAGGCGCTGACCGGGTCGCAGGCGCGCGCTTTTTGGAAGGCGGTCAGGATATCCGGGCCGAGTGCGACACCGCAGGGGTTGTTGTGCTTGACGATTACCGCTGCTTCCGGGTCTAATTCCCGGACCAGGGAGAGCGCGGCTTCCAGGTCAAGGTAGTTGTTATAGGAAAGTTCCTTGCCCTGGAGTTGCTCGGCGTCAACCAAAAGTCCTATTTCGGAACGGAAACTTTTTTCCCGGTAGAGACCGGCTTTCTGGTGAGGATTCTCGCCGTACCGCAAATCCGCAATCTTTTCCAGGAGCAGGGATATTCGGGTCGGAAAGACTGGTATCTCTTTTTCCCGGTTGAGATAGAGGGAAATAACCTTGTCATACGTTGAAGTTTTAGCAAAGACCGCGGCGCCCAACTGCCGGGCGGTTTCCTTTGAAACCCTGCCCTTTTTTGTCTTCAGTTCGCTGATAATTGCCGGGTACTGGTCCGGGTCCGAGAGAACAACCACGTCCGAACTGTTCTTGGCGGCGGCCCTCAGGAGGCTGGGACCTCCGATATCAATGTTTTCAATGGCGGTTTCCAGGCCGGTCTCTTTCTTCGCTACTACCTTTTCAAACGGGTAGAAGTTGACGCAGACCAGGTCAATTGGTTTAACCGCTTCTTTTTCAATCTGCTTGCGGTGTTCCGGAATTTCCCGTCGGAAGAGAATGCCGGCAAAGATTTTGGGGTGCAGGGTTTTGACCCTTCCGTCCAGCATTTCCGGAAATGCGGTTACATCAGAAACTTCGGTTACCGGAATCTTTGCTTCCCGCAGCGCTTTGGCGGTGCCGCCGGTGGAGATAATCTCCGCGCCGGATTCCACCAGCGCCTTTGCCAGGTCAAGGATACCGGTCTTATCGGAAACGGAAAGAATGGCGCGTTTAACAGTAATCATGTTAGCCTCCTTGTAACTGCGGTGAATGATGAATAGTGAACGGTTTTGAAGTAGGGGTCGGATTCATCCGACCCGCGGGTTCGATGAATCGAACCCCTACCTTCCTACCAAAAGCAGGTAAAGCACCGCCATCCGGACCGCTACGCCGTTTTCCACCTGAGTCAGGATGACGGAGTTACTGGACTCCGCGGCTTCCGAACTTATCTCCAGTCCCCGGTTCATCGGCCCCGGGTGCATTATCAAAACGTCCGGTTTCGCCCATTGGAGCGTTTTCGCATTAACCTGGTAGCAGCGGCTGTATTCCCGCGGGGAAGGAAAGTAATTTTCCTTCTGGCGTTCCATCTGGATGCGTAAAATATTGACTGCGTCGGCGTCTTGGAGCGCTTCCTTCAGGTTGTATGTGACGCGGGCGCCGGCGCTTTCAATGCCGGGCGGGATAAGGGTCGGCGGTCCGCAGAGCGTAACCCGGGCGCCGAGTTTCAACAATCCCCACATGTTTGAACGGGCTACCCGGCTGTGCCGGATATCGCCTAAAATGGTTACCTTCAACCCTTTAATCCGGTCTTTCTTTTCCCTGATGGTAAAGATATCTAACAGCCCTTGCGTCGGGTGTTCGTGGCTGCCGTCACCCGCGTTGATGAAAGATGCTTTTAACCTTTTGGCCAGGAACTCCACCACCCCGGCGCAAGAATGGCGCACGATGAAACAGTCCATCTTCATCGCCTCAAGGTTTTCCCCGGTGTCAAGAACGGTTTCGCCTTTTACCAGGCTTGAGGCGGAAGGTGAAAAGTTGACTATGTCCGCGGAGAGCCGCTTGGCAGCTAGCTCAAAGGAGGTGCGGGTACGGGTGCTGGGTTCAAAGAAGAGGTTGCCGATGGTCTTGCCCCGCAGGGCCGGGACCTTCTTTATTTCCCGGGTGGAGACTTCTTTAAAGGAGGCGGCCGTGGTTAGAATGAATTCAATCTCATCGGCTGAAAGTTCCTCCAGGCCAAGCAAGTCTTTTCGTTTCCAGTCGCTCATAGTTCAACTAACATGATTTTGTCGGCGCCGTCCAATTCTTTCAGGTGTACTTCAATGGATTGATCGTTTTCGGTTTGGATAAATTTCCCGGTAAAATCGGGCTGAATCGGTAATTCACGGTGATCCCGGTCAACCAGGGTCAGCAGTTTTATCGACCGCGGTCTTCCGAAATCAACCAGCTCCGAGAGCGCCGCCCGGATGGTCCGGCCGGTAAAAAGCACGTCGTCTACCAGAAGAATGTCCTTTCCATCCAGGGCAAACTGAATCTTGGTTTCGCGCACCACCGGTTGTTTGGCCACCGCGCTCAAATCATCGCGGTAGAGGGTGATGTCCAGAATTCCCAGGGGTATTCCGGCCGATTTTTTCTGCAGGATATCCTGAAGACGTACTGCCAACTCCACCCCCCGGCGCCTGATTCCGACCAGCGCCAGGTTCGCAAGATCTATCTTTGCCCGGATCTCGCCTGCCAGCCGGATGATAATTTTTTCAACCTCCTGTCCGGTAACAATTTCTCTTTCTTTTTTCACCTTTTAATGATAACATATATTGGGGTTGTTAAACAATAAATTGTCTATTTGGAGGCAATTGCCGCTATGTTTTTCTTGCCGATTTCATTATTTCTGATCATCTTTATTCTTATCCTGATACCGGTTTTTCTTGTTTTGCTTCCGATTCGGGTGGTTTCGGCGGCTTTCGGCCGGCTGGGGATACCGGCGCCCGTTGCGTTTTTCCTCTTTTTGGCTTCGCTGGTCGGTTCACTCATCAATATTCCAATCGCTGAAAGTTCAATTCCGGCAAAGCCGTTTGTTCTTTCGCCAGGATTTGACATCTTCCGTCCGTTTCTTTACCAGCCGCCGCCTTCCGAGCATATGACCCTGGCTGTTAATGTCGGCGGAGCGATAATTCCCGTTTTAATCTGCCTCCTGCTTTTGCCGAAGGCCCCCTTTTTCCCCACAATTATCAGCACGATGATTTCAATCCTGACCTGTTACTTTCTAGCCAAGCCGGTGCCTGGAATCGGGATTACGATTCCCACGCTTATTCCGCCTGCAGTGGCCATCTTTTGTGCCTTTATCTTTTCACCCCGAAAGCGGGCGCCGGTGGCCTATATTTCCGGGGTATTAGGTGTGTTAATCGGCGCCGACCTTCTTCATTTGTCGAATCTTCCGCTTTACAGCGGGCTGATGAGTATTGGCGGCGCCGGAGTATTTGACGGTATCTTCCTGGTAGGTATTCTGGCTGCCCTCTTTGCCTGATTTTTGCAGTGCTTGTCCCGCGCGTATTAAGCGGGAATCCAAACTACACAAATTGATATAAACAATATGCGCCGGCGAAACATTTTTGTTTTTTTCGTAGCCGTAAGTCTTTTCGGTTTAACCTTCGGTATTTACGAGATATCCATTCCTTTTTACCTCCAGAGCCAAAAGATAAGTTTCCCCAGGATGGGCGACATTTTTGCGGTGTCGTTCCTCTTCGCCTTTCTGATGCGCCAGTATGCCGGGTACCTTTCCGACATTTTTGGCCGCCGGCCCTTTTTTTCCGCCGCGCTTTTTCTGTCCGGGCTGGGCAATTTCTGCACGCCGTTCTTCAATACCGTCGGCGCCCAGATGTTTCTGAAGAGTTTGCGCGAAGGCGCCTTCGGCGTCAAGGAAACGATGCAATCTATTATTCTATACGAAGGCGCCGAAAAAGAGTTTTTAAATACCTACGGAAAGAATCGGGGGTCCGAGTGGATTTTTCAGGCAGCCGGCATCTTTCTGGCCGGAATAATCGTAATTCGTTTTTCACTTTCGTCGGTCTTTTTTACCTCCGGGATAATCCTTTTTCTGGCAACCGCGCTCTTCTGGACTTTTTTCCAGGCCGCGCCAACAAAAGAAGCCGCAGGGAGGCGGAACGCCCGGGAAATCTTTTCTTTTGACCTTACCGGAAAACTGCGTTACCTGACCATCATCTATTTTATCTTAAACGTTAATACCGGGCTTTCCCACGGTCCCACCATGCCTATTTACTTTCGGGACCGGTTTGGCATGTCGCTGGCCGTTATCGCTTCGTTAATGGTTGTCCATCGCCTGTCTCTTGGGTTGCCAATGCTGTTTGCCGGTCGTCTGCGGAGTAAAAACCCGAAATCATTTTATCTTGTCGCCTTAATTTTCAGCGGTGTTTCGCTGATACTGACCCCTTTTATTTCCAGAGCGTCAATCGCGATACCGGTTTGGATTACACATGATTTGCTGGGCGCCGGCGTCTATGTCCCTATCCACAATTACCTGATTCAGAAACATACCGGAGAGGACATCCGCGGCCTGCACGTGAGCAAGTCTTTTGCTTATAGTTCCCTGGGGGTGGTGCCTGGTTATTTCCTGTCCGGTTATCTCTATAATTTCAACATTGGAGCGCCGTTTTTTACGGCCGGAGCCGTTGCTCTCTTAACCTGTTTTCTGGTGGCGCGCCTGTAAGATAGCCGCAGGTTTTCACCTGCGGTTTTTCGTAAACGACAATGCGATACGTAACCGTAAAAGAGATGAAAGAGCTGGATAGCCGCGCCATAAAAGAGGGTGGAATCCCGGCTTCCTTCCTGATGGAGAACGCCGGAAAGGCGATCGCCGCCGAAGCGGTGAAAACAGTCCGAAAAGGTAAATTTTTTGTCTTTTGCGGTTACGGCAATAACGGCGGAGACGGTTTTGTGGCCGGCCGGCATCTTCTGCTCAAAGGCTATCAAGTGGAAACTTTTTTAGTGGGAAACCCCAAACCGTTTTCACCGGAGACGCAGGCGAACTATCAGGCGTTGGCTGCCATGAATCATACGCCGGTAGTTATTTCCGACGCAAAAGGCATAGACAAGGCATTTGACAACTTACCGGTTCCCGGCCTGGTGATAGATGCCATTTTTGGGATCGGCATCAGGGGCATTCCGGATGAATTTTACCTGAAACTGATAAACCGGATAAATGGTTTTGGCTCTCCGGTAATCGCCGCCGATGTTCCCAGCGGCCTGAATGCAGATACCGGAAAACCGCTGGGTTCGGCCGTAAAAGCACTGAAGACTGTAACCCTGGGCTATCCCAAAATTGGTTTTCAGAACCCGGCTGCGAAACCATATACCGGAGAAGTTATTTGCGCTGACATCGGCCTGCCCGATTCGGAAGGAAATTTATAATTAATTGTCTGGAAAATTCGGAGGATAATTTATGCCGGTAAATAAAGATTTTTGCAAGAGCGTTCTTGACAACCTTTCCGAAGGCGTCTATTTTGTTGACCGGGAAAGAATGATTTCTTATTGGAATAAGGGCGCGGAGCGCATCACCGGATACCGGAGCGGAGAAGTGGTCGGCAGTTTTTGCCGGGATAATATCCTGAACCACGTTGATGGCCAGGGGGTTGAACTCTGCCTTGAACTTTGCCCTCTTGCCAAAACAATACTTGACGGGACCAATCAGGAGGCCGAGATTTATCTGAAACACAAAGACGGGCACCGGGTGCCGGTTTTTGTGCGCGGGGTCCCGCTCAGGAATTCCAAGGGAGCGATTGTCGGCGCGGTGGAGATATTCAGAGACATCTCGGCCAAAAATAGATTAACGCAGAGGCTGGAAGAACTTCGCAAAATAGCTCTGCTTGACCCTTTGACCGGGATGGGGAACCGCCGGTTCGTTGAAACCGGGCTTAGTTCCAGGTTAAACGAGCTGCAGCGGTACGGTTGGAAGTTCGGTCTGCTTTTCATTGACATCGACCATTTCAAGAAAGTGAACGATTCATACGGACACGAAACAGGGGATATGGTCTTAAAGATGGTTGCCGGAACGCTTGTTCATAACGCCCGGTCGTTCGACCTTATCGGAAGGTGGGGCGGTGAGGAATTTGTGGCAATCGTTGTCAATGTTACCGGGGAAGAGTTATTTAGCATCGCCCAGAAATACCGCATTCTGGTTGAGGAATCAAGTTTAATGTCAGGAAAGGACAAGATAAGCGTTACCATTTCTACCGGCGCCACTCTGGCGCGGCCGGATGATTCGCCGGAAACGTTGTTGAAGCGAGCCGACCAATTGATGTACCAGAGCAAACTTTCCGGCCGTAACTGCGTAATAACGGACTCGTAATTCCCGTAAAAAATATACATTAATTCCTCCCCCCTGGCGGGGACGGGTGCCCTTTCCAAAGCTCTGGAAGGGGGCGTACGAGGTGGGGGGGCGGGGGGGTGAAAATGGAAACAATAACCAAATCTGTTCAGACCAAAAACGGATTGGTGGAGGGTGTTCAGGTTAAGTGGGCCGGTTTCAGCATACTCTTGGTTGCCGGTAAGAAAGGATTCCTGGCTTGCGGCGTTTTTGACCTGGAAGCGATTGAAAAGTTCGGCGCAGCCGCAGCCATTCCGGAAAGTACTCCGGATAATCCCATCGGGACCCTGGAACGTTTCCCAAACCGGAAGATTATGAAGGTCAACGCCCGGGCCGAAGCGCTGGGCATCAGAGTCGGCATGGACGTCCGCGACGCCTTTGAACTAATCGCCTAAAATTTCTCAAGACAAAAAATTACCCTCCCATGACGGGAGGGGCTAATCTTTTCGAATCCTCCCCCCTGGCGGGGGAGGCGAGGCGGGGGGATGGAAATCCAGATTACTCGCAGTCAGCGCCGGCGCAGGACCGTCAGCGCCCGAATGAAGAACGGCGTGATGAAGGTTAACGCGCCGGTTGCTATCCCGGAAGAAAAACTTCAGGAGATAGTGGAGCGCTTTCGGTTGAAGTTTGAACGGAAGAACAAAATTTCCGAACTCAGCCGGAGCGAAGACCTTGCCGGAATAGCCGCGAAATTGAACCGGCGCTATTTTAACGGACGAATTCAGGTGAATTCCATCAAGTATGTGACCAACCAGAACAGCCGTTTCGGCAGCTGCAATTATCGCCGAAAAACCATCCGTATCTCACACCGCCTGGTCAATATGCCTGCCTGGGTGAGGGATTACGTGATTGTCCACGAGATGGCGCATATCCTGGAACCGAACCACAGCAAGAGTTTTTACGACCTTGTTTCTGTTTATCCCCTGGCCGAGCGCAGCCGCGGTTTTCTCCTGGCCAAAGGTTTTGAAGTAGAGGAATAACTTAAACTCCTCCCCCTTGGCGGGGACGGGTGCCCTTTCCAAAGCTCTGGAAAGGGGGCGTACGGGGTGGGGGGGGGTAGGACAGGCGTCTCGCCTGTCTATTAGTTGCCAATCTGTGTGTACAACTTGTTGACAACTTTGATTTTAAGGTACCCGTAAAAGTTGTAAACTGAATTTACCTGCATAAAAAGATGACAAAGATGGGGATGAGGTTTCCGGAGATTAGGACCGTGGTGGCTTCCGCCGGTTCCGGGAAGACCTATGCGCTGGCGACCAGGTACGTCCAGCTCCTGCTGGGTTCCGGGGCGGACCAGGTCGTCAGACCTCGCCGAACCCTGCGGGCGGACTTATCCGTCGTAGCTTTAGCGCGGGCGGACATCCCCTTGCGCAATATCCTGGCAATAACCTTTACCAATAAGGCCGCCATTGAAATGAAGGAGCGGATTATCCGGTTCCTGAAGATGGTCAGTTTGGATTCTTACTCTACACCCGAGGAGAAGAATAATATCCTGGCTGCGTTGAAGGGGGCCGGCGTCTCCGCGGCAGAGAGCCTGCCTAAGGCCGGGGCTGCGCTGGATTATCTTATCCGCAACTATAACTTCTTCCAGGTGCAGACGATAGACAGTTTTATCAACGCCATCCTTTCCGCCTGCGCTTTTAAATTAAACCTTTCCGCCAATTTTCAAGTCAGGGAAGACCTGCGGGATTATCTTTCCTACAGTTTGGACGAGGTTCTGCAGAAGGCGAGCGAGGGAAATAAACGCGCCCGAAATTTGCTGGAAGAGTTTCTCCGGCAGTACATCCGCCTGGAGGAGAATCCGTCCTGGCTGCCCAGGCGGGACATCTTCTCCATCATCAGTTCCCTCTTTCATCAATACAACATTTACGCCGGCGTCTTCCGGAAGTACCCTAAGGAAATAACGGATGTCTTTCCCTTGCAGGAAAAGATAACCGAAAATATCAAAAAATTATACCGGAATTTGCCGGAAGGGACCAACGGAACGTTCAAAAAGTCACTGGAACGGTTTTGCGAATCAGGCGGCAGTTTTTTCAGCGTGAAAGAAGTTCCGGTCAGGTTCAGCCGGGATGATTTTCCGGTTAACAAAGGTTTCAGCGCGCCATTGGAAATTGTTGGACTCTGGCAGGAAATCAAGGCGGACCTGGACCAATTGTGCCGGCTTCAATCCTCAGCCGTATTTAACCGGTATATTGACATCTATTATCTGGTGGAAAAAGAGTTCCGCAAATTATCCGGGAAGGACGACGTCATCTTCCTGGAGGAACTGAACAGTTGCGTCCAGGGCCTGATTGGCCGGAAGGCGGTCAGCGTACCGGAAATCTATTACCGTTTGGCGACCCGTTTCAACCACTACCTGATTGACGAATTCCAGGATACCAGCCAACTTCAGTGGCAGAACCTGTATTTGTTGTTGGAAGAAGCGCTTTCCAGGGCCGGGTCCCTCTTTTGCGTCGGCGACCGGAAGCAGGCGGTCTATCGTTTTAGGGGCGGGGACGATTTTTTGCTTGCTTCCCTGGAAAAAGGAAAAGAGTTCCCGGCCAGCCCGGTCTTCTCCGAACGGCTGAATAAAAATTACCGGAGCCACAAGGAGATTGTGGAGTTTAATAACGGCATTTTTGCGCCGGAGAATGTCAGGCGTTTTCTGGCGGAGAGCAAGGAAGCGGAAGAGGTTGATTCTCCGGAAGCGGTTGTTTCGGTCTTTGCCGACTCCCGGCAGGAACATCTGCCGGATAAGGATAAAGGTTATGTCCGGGTGGAAAAAGTCGGGTCCTCCTCCGCAATGCGGGCACCCGATAAACAGGCAGCTTCGTTGCCATCGGGCGTTCCTGCTATGGCGGGCGATGCAAGCGAAACGCAGGAGAGCGAAGAGACGATAAAGACCAGGGTTAAGGAGTTGGCCGCCGGACTTCTGGAGCGATTTGCGCCGGGCGATATCGCCATTCTCTCCCGGGATAACGCCCGGGTGGAGCTGATTACCGGCTGGCTTTTGGAGGCCGGTTTTCCGGTGGAGTCGGAGAAGACCCTTAATGTAAGAGAAAACCCCCTGGTCAAGGAACTCTTTTCTTTTCTCAAATTTCTTAATTCGCCGGTTGACAACCTTTCCTGCGCTTCTTTCCTGACCGGCAATATCTTTCTGAATGCCTCCGGCCTGGGCCGGGAGCAAATGCACGATTTTATCTTCTCCGCCGGAGGCGGACACGCCTCTGGCGTAAAATGCAGGCGCGGCGGTTATCTCTACACGGAATTCCGGAGTTTATTCCGGGCGGTCTGGGATGACTTAATTGAGGAATTTTTCAACAGCGTCGGGTTTTACCCGCCCTACGAATTGACGGTGAGCATCATTCGGAAATTTGACATTCTCCGAAACTTTCCCGGATGCCAGGGATTTTTCATGCGGTTTCTGGAGATAATCAGGGAACAGGAGGAAGAGCAGTCCAGTTTGGCCGAATTCCTGGAATATTTTCAGGCGGCGCCAACGGAAAAGATGTACGTGGCCGCAACCCCGGGCAATGCGGTCCGGGTGATGACCATCCATAAAGCCAAGGGCCTGGAATTTCCGGTGGTTGTCGTTCCGTTTCTGGGTATTGATATTAACGTAAATCGGAGGGGCGGCTGGGGGGCGGGCCGGGTTCGGAGCAGTTCCTTCAGCGTATACCAGGCCCGGGATAACAAACTTGATTTAATGCAGTTGAACAAGGACTACGCCCGGTTTTCTCCGGAAATCAGGGAACGATACCGGCAGGAATACAGCCGGAGTTTGATTGACGAACTGGACAGTGTTTACGTGGCTTTAACCAGGGCGGCTGAAGAGTTGTATGTATTCATACCCGACCGGGTCGGTAACCGGAAAAATCCCGCCTGGCACTTCATATCCGGAACAGAGATAATGGAAAGAGGAGAGAAGAGGCTAATCGCTAAACCCGGGAAGGCGGATTTTGAAACTTTCTCGCCAGAGGCGAGTAAGCCTTTGGCATATCCGGCTATCGCTCCGGCTGAATACCCGGACTGGATTAATTTGCTGAAGGATGAGTTTGTGGACGAGCATCAACTGCGGAACCGGGTGGAGATAGAGCGGGGCGAGGTTCTGCACCGGGTATTGTCCGGCATCGGGAATTTAACCGGCGCGGATGTTGATTCGGTCATCCGGACCGCCATAGAGGATGTGCAATCGGAGTACTTGCTGGAAACAAAGGAATTGACTGAACTGGAGAAGAAGGTGCGGCGGTTGTTGGATGACCCCCGGTTTAAACCGCTCTTCTTTCTCTTGGAAGGCGAATCTGTTTTCGCGGAAAAGGACGTGGTGGACAGCCGGGGCAATGTCCGGCGTATTGACCGGCTGATAGTAAAACCAAACAGGATAGATGTGTTTGACTACAAGAGTTCCGGGGAGGGTATGCCGGAACACCGGAAACAGTTAGCGGAATATATTGATATTGTTAAAGAAATTTATCCGGATAAGGAGGTTGCCGGTATTCTGATATATCTGGATGGCTTGAAGATGGTTGAAGTTTAAGAAAGGTGTCATTCCCGAATGTTTTAATCGGGAATCCATTCATTTTCGGTGTAGATTCCCGCCTAATATCCGCGGGAATGATGACAAAAAAGGAATATGGGTAAAATCGTAACCTTCCCTTTAGCGGAAAATTTCATCAAGCGGCTGGCCGATTTTCTGGAGGAGATTGAGTCGGCCAAGGACTTTAGCCGCACCGCAATTATTTTCGGCGGCAAGAGGCCGGCGCTCTACCTGAAGAGAGAGTTGGCGCAGAGATTTCAGAGGGCTTTCTTCCCGCCGGCCTTCTTTACCGTAGATGAGTTTATGGAGTATGTTGTCCGGCGCCGGGAAAATTTTCAACGGATATCCGAAACAGAGGCCTGTTACCTTATCTATAATTTGAACAAAAGAGTACCCACCCACCTCGTACGCCCCCTTTCCAGAGCTTTGGAAAGGGCACCCGTCCCCGCCAGGGGGGGGGCGTCTGGTGATGTTGGCTCGCCCGCGGACAAGTTTTCCCGTTTCCTGCCCTGGGCAAGAGAAATCTATGCTTTCATAGAACAGCTTGACGTAGAAGATATTCCGCCGGAAAGTTTGGAGAATGTGGAGAAGAGCGCGGAGATCGGGTTTGACATCCCGGAGAGCATCAACGTTCAGCTGAAGGCCATCGTTTCTTTAAGGGATTCCTATCACCGGGTGTTGGAAGGGGAGAAGCGGTATTCCCGCGGTCTGATTTACCGCCTGGCCGTCCGTTATATCTCCGAAGTCGGCCCGGGCGAATTTGACCGGGTTGTTTTTGCCGGCCTTTTTTATCTGAACCGGACCGAAGAACAGGTAATGAAATATCTTTACGACACCAATAAAGCAATAATTATTTTCCAGGGAGACCAGTCGGAGTGGTCTGTCCTGGGGAAAGCGGCCCAATCTTTTGCCTGTCCGATTATTTCGGAAACGGATAAAAAACCCGGGCATAACGTTAAATTATACGCCGGGTTTGACGCCCATTCCCAGGCAGGGCTGGTGCGGGGAATCCTGGAAACCATATCGCCGGAAAAAAGGGAGAAAACGGTGATTGTGGTCCCGGAACCGGCCAGTCTGCTTCCGCTCCTTTCGGAGATTACCGTTCCGGCCGGAGAATTTAATGTTTCCATGGGCTATCCCCTGAAGCGCAGTTCCATTCATTCCCTTTTCCGCGCCATCTTCCGGGCGCAGGAGACGCGGCACGGCAGCCGTTATTATACCAGGGACTACCTGAGGGTTTTGAGCCATCCGTTTATCAAAAACCTGAAACTGGAATCTGAACCGTCCGTGACCAGGGTCCTGATTCACCGCCTGGAAGAATTTCTGCTTGGCGTCGCGGACAATCCGCTGGCCGGTAGTCTTTTCGTCGGGCTCAGGGAAATAGAAGCCCTGGAACAGATTTACGTATCAACCAATGAAATTATGGGCCGGATGGGTTTGATTATTGACGCCGGTGGTTTAAAGAAGATACTGCGGGAACTCCACCGCTATCTTTTCCTGAATTGGGAGGAGAAGAAATTGAACACCTTCAGCGTATTTTCCGTTACTCTGGAAAAGTTTGTTGACCTCCTGCTCCAAAAAAGCTTCCTGGCCCGGTATCCGCTTAACCTGGAGTTCGTCCAGGCGGTCCTGGCTATCAAAAAAGAGATGGAGACCGCTTCGTTCCGGGATGAAAAATTCCCGGCCGCGGAAATATTCCGTATATTTGAGGATAAACTCAACAATGAGATGATAAATTTTGCCGGTTCGCCCCTGAAAGGACTCCAGGTTCTGGGTCTGTTTGAGACCCGCAACCTGTCCTTTCAGGAGGTAATCGTAATTGACGCCAACGAAACAATCCTGCCCCGCCTGCGCCTGAGCGAACCGCTTATCCCCCGGGACGTTATGTTGAATATCGGCCTGGAGAGGTACGGTCTGGAGGAGGAGATTCAGCGCCACCAGTTTCACAGTTTGCTTGCCCCGGCCCGAAACGTTCACCTGGTTTACGACGGAAACCTGAAAAAAGAGAAGAGCCGCTACCTGGAAGAACTTAACTGGAAGAAACAGCAGGAAGACGTATCCCTGGAGGAACCATCGTTGCGTAAAGCGTTTTTCAATGTCCAGGCGGCGCCGGTTAAAAGCACGGTCGGCAAAAATCCGGATATGGTAAATTTTCTCCGGGACTTCCGGTATTCTGCCTCCAGCGTTGATACCTACCTGCAGTGCCCGCTGATGTTTTACTATCGGTACGTGCTCGGGCTTCGCGAAAAAGAAGAACTCCTGGAGGAGCCGGAAAGCAAGGAGATCGGAACTTTCATTCACGTTTTGCTGGAAGAAGCGTATCAGGGGTTTCTGGGCAAAGAACCGGTAATTGACGAGAAATTCCGAATCTTTTTTCTGGATATGATGGCGGAAAGGTTCCGGACCGGTTTCCGGAAGACGATTAAAGCCGGAGATTTCCTGGTTCAGCAGTTGCTCCGCCAGCGTCTGGAAAAGTTTCTTGATTACGAACGGGAAAATAGAAAGGTCCGGGAGATTGTTTCTCTGGAGCAGGGCCTGGAAGGCGAGGTGGAATCTTCCGGCCGGGTCTTTAAGTTCGGTTACAAGATAGACCGCATCGACCGCCTGCCTGACTTGCCGAGGCGAAGCCTGGGCTCGTCTGGACGAAGTCTGGCCGACCTGGCCGGCGGCAGACTGTTGGTGATTGATTACAAGACCGGCGCAGAACGGAAGGTACCGGTTGTAAAAAAATTAGAATTGATGGAACTGACCAGAGAATCCATCCGGGAAGCGGTCAATTCTTTTCAACTGCCTCTTTACATCAATTTTATCGAAAAAAAATATAAAACGACCGGTGTTACGGCCGCCCTTTACTACCTGAGAAAGGTTTCTCTGGTAGAGTTTCCCGGCCAGGAGTACCTTCTGCAAAAAGAGCTGATAATGGAAAAGTGTCTCCAGGCCCTGCAATATATTTTGTCCGAAATCACCGACGGGGCAGTCGGCTTTGGCCCGGACGAAGATTCCTGCCGCAACTGCCGGTTCGGTGATATCTGCCGCTAGAGTTCCCTTCCCCCTGGCGGGGGGTGCGGGAAAGGGGATGTGGTAGAATATTAACAAAAGAATATGGAAATCGAGAAACTACAGCGGGTGCATTTTGTGGGAATTGGCGGCATTGGAACCAGCGGCGTGGCGCGGATTCTGCTTTCTGCCGGGAAAGAGGTAAGCGGTTCCGATGCGGAGGAAGGATTGTTGCTGAAAGAGTTGCAGGCGCTCGGCGCCCGGACTTTCGTAGGTCATCGGCCGGAGAACCTGCCGAAAGGAACGGAGGTGGTGGTTGCTTCTTCCGCGGTGCCGGATGACAACCCGGAGATTTTAGCGGCGCAGCAGCAGAAAATCCCGGTAATTACCTACAGTGAAGCGCTCGGTTCTCTGATGGAACAGCGGTTCGGAGTTGCGGTGGCCGGTACCCACGGCAAGACGACTACCAGCGCGCTGATTGCCTGGATTTTGAGGCAGGCGGGGAAAGAACCCGGTTTTGTCATCGGAGGAGAGGTTCCGCTCCTGGGTGGAAATTCCGGTGCCGGCAAAGGTAAATTTTTGGTTGCGGAAGCATGTGAATACCGCCGGAATTTCCTCTCTCTGCGGCCGAAGGTGGCCGTGGTTACCAACATTGAAGAGGACCACCTTGACTACTACCGCGGCCTGGCCGAAATTGAGTCGGCTTTCCTGAAATTCCTGAACTTATTGCCGGACGCCGGGTTCGCGGTGCTGTGCCGGGAGAGCCGCAATCTGATGGAAGCAGCCAGCCGCCTGGATAAAACCTTTTTTACTTACGGATTAAAGGACGCGGATTATCAGGCGCAGGAAATTAAACTTGAAAAAGATGGTTCCCGTTTTACGGTCTTTTTTGGGGGCGAGTCCCTGGCGCCGGTTTTCATACGGATACCGGGTCAACACAACGTTTTGAACAGTACCGCTGCTTTTGCGGTCTGCCATCTCCTGGGTTTGGAACCAAAAACGATAGCCGCCGGGTTGGGTTCTTTTACCGGTGTGCGGCGCCGGCTTGAGTTTAAAGGGAAATATCGGGGTGCCGTGGTTCTGGATGATTACGGCCACCATCCATCCGAGATTGCGGCAACCCTTTCCGCGGTCCGCCAGCTCTATCCGCAGGGAAAGATTTTTGCTGTTTTTCAGCCCCATCAGTACAGCCGCACCCGCTTTTTCCTGGAAGATTTTGCCCGCTCTTTTGTTCTGGCGGACGAAGTGATTGTGCCGGAGATATTTTTTGTACGGGACAGCGAGGAGAGCCGCCGCAGCGTCTCTTCTAAAGACCTGGTGCAGAAACTTGCCGCAGCGAGAAAGAGAGCGTATTTTCTGCCCTTGTTTCAGGATGTGGTTTCTTATTTAAAGGAAAGCGTCAGGGAAGGTGACATCATTTTGACCATCGGCGCCGGGCCGGTTTACCGGGTTGCCGACAGTCTTCTTCACGGTTGATTAAATCAAACTGCAGGGGCTCGGTTTAGCTTTCCCGCGGGCGCCACCCGCCTTTGCTAAAGCTACGGCGAGACACAGTGAACGGCGTCTCTGCAAAAACCGCTTGTTTTTTTCAGAATTTAGTGGTAAAGTATCTTTGGTTCCAAAATGAAAATAGATAGAACGGCGGGGTTTACTTTGCTGGAGCTGCTTATCGGGATATGTATCCTGGTGGTGCTTGGCGTGATCGGTTTTACCCTGATACGGCAGGCATCACAAAGAACCAAGGTGGTGGTTGCCAAGGCCAGCATCTCCCAGTACGTCATGCTTCTGGATGTGATTAAAACCGACGCCAATTATTACCCGCCGGCAGTTAACGAGACCCTGGAGTCCCTTATTTATGCCGGGGCGCCAACCGGCTACGGAAGGGGCTGGCGCGGCCCTTACCTGAAGACGACTCCGATTGACCCCTGGGGTACGCCTTACTTCTACAATTTGATTTATGAGGAGGGAATAATTTTTGGCCCGACACAGTGTTTTCGTTCCACTCCTCCCAAGTACCAGGATTTTTCATTTACCGCCTCACCGGGAGCCGCAACTCTTGTTATGGATAATTTCGACCTTACCGCCTGTTCGGTTATTCTCAACGGTGTCGAGATAATAACGGAGAGTGAATTTAAGAAAGATATTCTTCACACGGAAAAACCGATTACCCTTTTAGCCAACAATGTTCTGTCCGTCAGGGCACGCAGCAATAAATCAGCGTACATACTTTTAGGCGTTACCGCTCCGCTAACTTTTGGAAATCGCACCGGTTACATAATAGGCAGTTATGGTTTAGATAAAAAAGGCGGCGGCACCGGGTTTGCAAAGGACTTAATCTGGGTAACCGGACAATTCGGACCTAACTTTTAATCTGTATTATTTTGCGGCAACCCCTGTGGAGGTAGGCGGTTATGGCGGAAAAACGGTTTAAAAGGTCTTTCTGGAGGATGGTCAACCCGGTGGTGGAAATAAAATATACGCTGGTTGTCTCCTGGCTTATCATCATTGCGTTTTTAATCAGCGGATTGGTTACTTATATTACATTTTGGAACAACCTTTTAGTTTTGCCGGATTTTACGCATCCAGAATATCTTTTAGTCATCCAGCAGAAAACTCTGAAAATTCTGGGTTCCTTGTTTCTGTTTGGCGGGTTGCCGGTAGTCATCCTGGGAGCTATCCTGCACTTTCGTATCCTGCACCGGGTGTCCGGTCCGCTGTACCGCCTGGAAAAATCAGTCCAGGAGATGGCTGTTTCCGGCAAACTACCTAAAGCGCCGATTATCCTGCGCGAAAAGGATTTTTACAGCGGTTTAGCCAAGGTCTTTAATCAGTTGGTTGAGAGAATTCGATCCGGCGCTAAATTTGAATAGCAAAGGTTGGATTCATCCAATCCGCGAGCTTGATAAATAACGCCCCCGCTTCCGAAAGTAAACCATTTTTTCTAACCGGATTACTTTAAATTATGGGAAACAGGCATATTTTTTTGGGTCTTTTTCTGTTGTTAGCCGGAATCTCTTTTGGAGGTTGTTCCACCGTTTATAATCCGGTAACCGGCCGCCAGGAAAAAAGCATGTACTCTACCCAGGAAGAGATTGCGGTGGGCGAATCGGTTGACCGCCAGGTCAGGAAAGAGTTCAAACCCAGCAGCAACGCCGAGAAGATCGCGTGGGTTAAGAAGATAGGCCAGAAGGTGGCCGGTCAATCAGGGCGCGAAGACATTACGTTCTATTTTGAAGTCCTGGAAGACAAATCGGTCAACGCTTTTGCCGGACCCGGTGGGTACGTTTATGTGACGACCGGCCTGTTGAATCTGGTCTCTTCCGATGACGAGCTGGCCTGCGTCCTGGGTCACGAGGTCGGACACGTGGCGGCCCGGCACGCCATCAAGCAAATGCAGTCCCAGGTTCTTTATTCTGTTCCGGCTTCAATAATCTTTTCCGAAAGCCGGTACGCGCAGATTGAACAAGCGGTCAACGTTGCCTTTAACCTGACGCAGCTTTCTTACAGCCGCAAGGACGAACTTCAGGCCGATACCCTGGGCATGTCCTATGCCGTTAACGCCGGGTACGACCCTGCCGGCATGGTCTCTTTTTTGCGAAAATTAAGCGAGATTGAAGAGAAAGAACCCCGCCTGATTATCGCCCCGTTAAGCACCCACCCGGTTATTTCGGTTCGGATTGAAAACGCTCTTGCCTGGATCGGAAAACGCTGGAAACTATCCCGGGCGATTTCAGAAGAAAAGAAAGTGTATGCTTAGCCGCGCCGAACGGTATCTTGCCGGACGTAAAAACATACTGGTCGCCCTGGTGATTAATACCGGCCTCTTTTTCTTTAAGATGTTCGCCGGAGTCCTGGGGCACAGCCAGGCGATGGTGACCGATGCGTTTGAAACCCTCTCCGACATCGTAGCGGTCTTTGTCGTCCTCTTTGGCTTAAGGGTAGCCGCCCAGCCCAAGGACACAAGCCATCCTTACGGCCACGGCAAGTTTGAAACTATGGCCGCGGCGTTCTGTGCAATCTTCCTCCTGGTATTCGGTTTCGGATTTATGTACCGGGGGGTCTTTAGCGTTTTAACCCATTATCGGACCATACCGACTTTCCTGCCCCTGATTGCCGCAATTTTTTCAATAGTTTTCAAGGAATGGCTTTACCGTTACACAATCCGGGTCGGCCGCCGGATTAATAGTCCGGCTTTGATTGCCAGTGCCTGGCACCACCGTTCAGATGCTTTTTCCTCTATCCCAACATTTTTAGGCATTCTGGGAGCCAGGGTCGGTTTCCCTTTTATGGACCCGTTGGCCGCAGCCATTACTTCAATCTTCATTTTGCGCGTCGGTCTGGATATCGGGCAGGGTGTTTTTGCGGAACTGGTTGAAAGTTCCGTGGACGAACCGACGTTGAAGCAGATTCGGGCGGCGGTTTATTCCATTAAGGATGTACGCCGCGTGCACGACCTGGCTGCCCGCCGGCTGGGTCCGGACATCCTGGTGGAGATGCATATCCTGGTGGATGGAAACTTAAGCGTTCAGAAAGGCCACCAGATTGCCGATGAGGCGGAACATCATTTGAAGCAGCAGATGCCCGGTATTTCCCGCGTTACCATTCACGTTGACCCGATGGGCCGCATCACCTGATGCCTGACACTATGATACCTGACACGATAAATAAAATCTATTCCGTTTCGGAGTTAAGCGGCGAGATTAAATATCTGCTGGAGGCCGGTTTTCCTTACGTCTGGGTTGAAGGTGAAATTTCCTCCCTGCGGCAGCCGGCTTCCGGACACGTTTATTTCAATCTCAAGGATGCCGAGAGTCAGATACGGGTTGTGCTTTTCCGCAATGTGGCCGGTGGTTTGAAGTTTAAGCTTGAAGACGGTGTAAACGTTATTCTGGCCGGCCGGGTTTCCGCTTACCAGAGCCGAAGCGAATACCAGGTCATCGGACAGAAGATTGAGCCGCGCGGGCTGGGCGCCCTCCAGGCCGCCTTTGAAGAGTTAAAAAAAAGACTATCGACCGAAGGTCTTTTTGCGCCGGAGCGCAAAAGACCCATTCCTTACCTTATCCGGCGCCTGGCCGTAGTGACGTCACCCACCGGTGCCGCGGTCCGGGATATTCTGCAAGTCCTCCGGCGCCGGAACCCTTCCATCAAGGTTATCATCTATCCGGCCCTGGTTCAGGGTAAAGAGGCAGCCGCGGAGATAGTTAAAGGTATTTGGGAGATTAACCGTCTATCGGGTTTTGACGCGATAGTCCTGGCCCGGGGCGGCGGAAGCTTGGAAGACCTGTGGGCTTTTAATGAAGAAACGGTTGCCCGGGCAATCGCCGGTTCAACTATTCCGATAATTTCCGCCATCGGCCACGAGGTTGATTATACCATCAGTGATTTTGTGGCAGACCTGCGCGCTCCGACCCCGTCTGCCGCCGCGGAAATCATCTCCCTGCACCGGGAGGAGACCTTTACCAAAGTTGCAACCTATTTTCAGCGGATGGCGTATTTGGTAAGAAATCAAACACAAGAAGGAAACCGGCGACTGGAAACCATCAAGGGCCGTTACGGGTTTCAGCGGCCCGCAGATTTGCTTTTGACTTTTGGCCAGCGGATAGATGAACTTTCCGAACGGATGGCCCGGTCTGAAAATTCCCTGCTGGAAAAGTTTCGCAAAACCTGGGAATCCCTGGGCCGGCATCTTTCCGGGCTCTCGCCCTTAGCGGTTCTGGAACGGGGCTACAGCATCACGCTCACCCACCCGGAAGGAAAAGTGGTCAAGGATGCAAAGGATGTTGATTTGAACCAGACGATTATTACCAGACTTGCCAAAGGAAAATTAATCAGCCGCATATTGCGGAAAGAGAAGAATAGCGATGGAATATAAGCCAAATTTCGAAGAATTAAAACCATATTTCCAAGCATTTTGGAATTGTGAGGTTCTGGACCGGGTGGCTCTTTCCGTAACTGCCCCCAAAAAAGTTCCGGTTCATTTGGAATCTGCTGGCAATTGGTCTAACCCAAAGGTGGTTTTTCAGGAATTACCGGAGCGTGTTCTTGATTATTTTGAGGGTTGGTGCCGGAATACTTTTTTTGGAGGTTTAGCTTTTCCATTGTTCTGGCCCAATTTCGGTCCGGACGTTTTCTCGGCTTTTCTGGGAACCGAACTTAAATTTTCCGAAGACTCAAATATCACTTCCTGGATAGACTGGTCGCAAAATACTCTCAATGATTATAAAAATCTTTCCGGGCTGGAAATCAGGGATTCAAACCCTGTTTACCCAAAAAATCTGGAACTGACCCGCCAGGCAATTAAGAGAGGCCGGGGAAAGTTTCTGGTAGGCCCGACCGACCTGCACGGTGGTTTTGACTGTCTATCAGTCTTAAGGGGCGGCCCGGACAAGGCTGCTCTGGACCTTATCGAAAATCCGGAGAGAGTCAAAGAAGCGATGCGATTGCTTTACCGGGTTTGGCAAAAAATCTATGACGATTACTACCAAATCGTGAATGGAATCCAGGATGGTACAGGTTGCTCCTGGATGGGTCTTTGGGCGCCCGGAAAATCATATCCGGTTCAAAACGATTTTTCCTGTCTTGTTTCTCCCGGAATGTACCGGGAATTTTTCCTGGAAGAACTCTTAAGCGAAATAGAATATCTGGATTATTCCATTTACCACCTGGACGGCGTTGAAGCTCTTCAGCACCTTGACCTTCTGCTGGAAATACCGAAACTGAACGCGATTCAATGGGTACGCGGAGCCAGGTTTGACAAGGAAGGTATCAGCCGTTGGTTTCCCCTTTACCGGAAGATTCAGGCGAAGAAGAAGTCCGTCGTTGTTTATCCCGCCGTAGAAGAGATTCCCCTGGTTCTGGAAAATCTCAAACCGGATGGTCTTCTTGTTCAGGTTAGTTGTTCCAGTGAGGATGAAGCCCGGTCGGTTATGGCGCGGTTGGGCTGGAAATGACGATTTATGCCCTATCCAGAGCATTGGATAGGGGACCCCCGTATCCCCGCGCAACGTATTAGGCGGGGATCCAATCTTCTAAGGTATTGCTTTTCGTTGGTAGTATTCCGCTTTTTTGGTATTGCCTGTTCGCCGGTATAGTTCTGACAGGTGCTGGTAGATTTCCGGGTCCGGTTCCAGCCGAATCGCTTTCAAAAGATAATAGCGGGCGAAGAAAAATCTACCCTTTTTAAAATAAAGCCATCCCAGACTGTCAAGGTACGCGCCGTTTTCCGGATCCAGGCGTACTGCTTCTTTGATTAATTGTTCGGCCTCGTCCAATCTTTCGTTCCGTTCCACCAGGGTGTACCCCAGGTAATTAAGCGCCTCGTGGTTTTCCGGGTTCCGGCTGATTATTTTGCGCAGTTGTTCTATTGCTTCCGTGTCACGCTTTAAATCATCCAGGGTCAGCGCCAGGTAAAACCTGGTGCGGGGGTCGTTTCTTAATTCCAGCGCCTCTTGAAAAACAAGGAGGGCTTTTTCCGGTTCTTTATTCTGGCGGTAGACATAACCCATCAGCTTTAAAAGTTCGTCGTTTTTTGGATTTGTAATTTTTTCCAGGGTAATTCCGGCTTCCGCCCATTTTTTTCTCTCAAGGTATACTCTGACCAGACCGAACAGGACGCCCTGATCATTGGGAGCCAGTTCCAGAATCCGGCAATAACTTTCTTCTGCCGCGTCAAGATTGCCGGTTTCCCAGTAAATTTTGGCCAGCAGCG
Organism: Candidatus Omnitrophota bacterium; assembly: GCA_043826355.1. Taxonomy (GTDB): domain Bacteria; phylum Ratteibacteria; class UBA8468; order MWAK01; family MWAK01; genus JAHJUB01. Next base: position 21,938 of record JBDRQI010000021.1, on the reverse strand, counting down.
CTCCGGCCGGAATGAAGTTAGGCGCCAGACCGGTTGCTTTAACCAGATACTTTTGAGCCGCCCGGTAATCTTTTTGCTGGGCCAGAAGAACAGCGTAGTTGTAAAGAATAATCGGATTGTCGGGCAGAAATGCAAGGATTTGTCGGTAGGTATTCAGGGCGGCATTCCTGAGGCCGGCGCTGGTATAAAGGTCAGCCAGGAGAAGATAAGCTTCCCGTTCTTGCGGGAAACGTTTGATGAGCGCTTCGTACTGGAGCCGGGCAAGCGTATTTTTTTGCAGGCGCAGATAGGCGAGGCCAAGCCCGTAGTAAATCTCCTTATCGCCCGGGTTGAGGGATTTTGCCCGGTTGTAGGCGATAATCGCCTCGTTGAATTTATTTTTCTGAAGATAAATTTTGGCTAACGCGTTCCAGACCTTGCTGCTTCGGGGGTCAAACCGGCTGGCTTCTTTCAGGTATGACTCCGCCAGGGCAAAATCACCTTCTCCGGAGGCAGCTATACCCTTAAGATAAGCGGAATATGAGTCCTCTCCCGATACTTGCGTCCGGCATAATAAGAATAATACCAGGCTAACCAGGAACAAAGGCCGGCAGATAATTTTCGCCATTATTCTTTCTCAACCCCCATCAGACCCCTAATATTCTTTTTTCTTATGTCTATCGCGGCGAAGGCGTTTTTTTCTTTTATGTTTCGCCATCTTAGCGCGTTTACGTTTTTTTCCGCAAGGCATTAAAACCTCCGATAACTACGATTAGCTGTGTTCAGAACACGACGCGGTTCAACGGATATTCCACGATACCCTCTGCGCCGGCCTTCTTTAACTTCGGTATGAGAAATGTTACTTCGTCACGTTTGCAAATGACTTCCAGGGCGCACCAGCCCGGTTCCGTGAGTTTGGAGATAGTCGGCCTTTTAAGCGCCGGCAGGACACGAAAAATTTTCGGCAGGTTTGCTTCGCTCACATTTAATTTGAGTCCGACCAATTCTTCCGCGTTCAAAGCCGCCCGGAGCAGTAGACTTACATATTCAATCTTCTTCTTTTTCCAGGAGTTGGCCAGGGCTTCCGGGTTGGCTATCAGCCGGGTGGTCGAGGTTAATATCGTATCTATTATTTTCAGGTTATGCGCCCGGATGGTTGCGCCTGATTCGGTCAGTTCCGCAATCGCATCGCATAACTTACCCGCTTTAATTTCCGTGGCGCCCCAGGAAAATTCCACCTCCGCCTTGACGCCTTTTCGCCTGAGGTAATCTTTGGTAACCCGGACCAGTTCGGTGGCGATGCGCTTTCCCTCTAAATCCTTTACGCTTTTGATTCCGGATTCCTCCGGTACCGCCAGGACCAGCTGGACAGTCCCCAGCCCGCTTTTAGCATAGGAAAGTTCCGCCACTTCTTTTACCCGGGCGCCGGTTTCCGTGATCCAGTCTTTGCCGGTCAAACCCAGGTCAAGGTTACCGCTTTCAACGTAACCGGGTATTTCCTGAGCCCGGATTAACATTATCTCCAGTTCCTTATCGTCTGATACCAGATAATAAGCGCGGGGTTTACCGTAAAGGTTGATGCCGGCTTTATGGAAGAGCCGCTTGGTGATCTCCTCCAGGCTTCCTTTAGGCAACCCGATTACCAGTTTATTTTTTTTACTTTGTACCTTTACGTCTTTCTGTTTTTGTGTCTTCATCTTACTCCTTAAATACCCCGACGCGGCGGTACTTTTCGTACCGCTGGTTCAATAACTGTTCCAGTGGCAGAGCCTTTAGTTGTTCCAGGTTATTTTTAAGCGCCTGCGCCACTTTTTCCACGGTAGTTTTCGGGTCGAGATGGGCGCCGCCGGGCGGTTCCGGGATGATTTCGTCAATAATTTTGAACTCCAGAAGGTCCGGCGCGGTCAGTTTCAAGGCCTGGGCCGCTTCTTCTTTTGCCTCCTGTTTCTTCCACAAAATAGCCGCGCAGCCCTCCGGAGAGATTACCGAATAGATGCTGTTTTCCAGCATCAGAACCCGGTCGGACAGGGCGATGCCGAGCGCTCCGCCGCTTCCGCCTTCTCCGAGTATTACCGTAATGATGGGTGTGCGCATGGTGGACATCGCCATCAGGTTCTGCGCTATGGCGCCCGCCTGGTTTCGTTCCTCCGCTTCCATCCCCGGATGGGCGCCGGGCGTATCCACCAGACTGATTACCGGAAAGCGGAATTTTTCGCCCAGTTTCATCAGTCGCCTGGCTTTCTGGTATCCTTCCGGGTGGGCCATCCCGAAATTGAGCCGGATATTTTCCTTTGTTTCCCGGCCTTTTTGGTGTCCGAAGATGACGACCGTATCTCCGTTGAATTTTCCGATTCCGCCAATCAGGGCCGGGTCATCCGCAAAATAACGGTCGCCGTGCAATTCCACGAAATCAATGATTAAATTATCAATATAATCCCTGGTGTGGGGCCGGTTTGGCTCCCGCGCCAATTGCACCTTCTGCCAGGGCGTCAGTTCTTCACTCATTCGTTTTTCGTTCCGTAATAACGCGGGGAACGCGGAAAAAATCGTCCATCCGGTCCGGCGCATTTACCAGCGCTTTCTCAACCGGCATAGAGGGCATCACCTCATCTTTGCGAAACCGGTTGTACGCCGGAAGCACGGCGTTGGTCGGTTCAACTTCGCCGGTTTCCAGCGATTTTAACTGTCCGACGTAATCCAGCATCTGCGAGAGGTCCTTCTTTAGGTCACGGACTTCTGCCTCGCTCAGTTGAATCCGGGCAAGGTGAGCCAGGTAACGTATCTTTTCTTCTTCCATGGCAGCCCTTATTATATGTTAATCCGCAGTTTTGCGTCAACAGGATGGATAACAAAAAACCCCGTGAGGCAAAAGGCCTCACGGGGTTTTCATCTCATGGGGTTGTTGGGTTGGGCTGTTATTTATGGATTCCCGCTTACCACATGCGGAAATGACATTTTGGTTCAATCCAAAATGTCATTTTTCCTTGAATTCTGCGTCGATGACCGGGCCTTCGCCGTCTTTCTTCTCCTCCGGTCCACCGCCTGCTCCGGCTTCCGGACCGGCCTGACCCGGGCCGGCGCCTTCCGTGCCTGGTTCTGCCTGCTGGCCCTGCGCCTGCGACTGCTTGTAGATAATCTCAGCCAGTTTATTGGCGGCCTGGCTCAACGATTCCATGGCGGCCTTAAGGGATTCAACCGTCTTGTTGGGCGATTCCAGTTCTTTCTTCAGGCCGGCAATCTTCTCCTCAATCTGTTTGCGTTCGTCTTCCGGTAATTTAGAGCCGTGTTCCTTGAACGTCTTTTCCGTGGTATAGATAAGGTTGTCCGCCTGGTTAGCGGTTTCAACCACTTCCTTCTTCTTCCGGTCCGCTTCCGCAAACTGCTCCGACTGGTTGACCATCTTTTCAATTTCGTCCTTGGATAGTTTAGTGGAAGCGGTAATCTTGATGGATTGTTCCTTGCCGGTTCCTTTGTCCTTCGCCGAAACGCTCAGGATGCCGTTGGCGTCAATGTCAAAGGTTACTTCAATCTGCGGCATTCCGCGGGGCGCGGATGGTATGCCGGTCAACTGGAAACTGCCCAGCGAGATATTGTCGGAGGCCATCGCCCGTTCGCCCTGCAGCACGTGAATATCAACCGCGGTCTGGCCGTCGGCGGCCGTAGAAAATATCTGGGATTTACGGGTCGGGATGGTGGTGTTGCGCTCAATCAGTTTGGTGGATACCGCACCCAGCGTTTCAATTCCCAGGGAAAGCGGCGTAACGTCTAGCAGGAGCAGTTCTTTGTCCTGCAGGTCTCCGGCCAGAATTCCGCCCTGGATGGCGGCGCCGAGCGCCACGCATTCCATCGGGTCAACCCCGCCTTCTGCCTTGCGGCCGACGTACTCTTCCAGGAAGGCCTGGACTATCGGCATCCGGGTGGGTCCGCCGACCATGATAATTCTGTCTATCTTTCTGGGTTCCAGTTTGGCGTCGGACAACGCCTGTTTCAGCGGTCCCTTGCACCGGTCCATAATCGGCCGGATTAAATCTTCCAGCTTGGAACGACGGATGGACATTGTCAAATGTTTTGGCCCGGTGCTGTCCGCGGTAATGTAAGGAAGGTTGATGTCAGTGACCAGGGTTGTGGAAAGCTCAATCTTGGCTTTTTCGGCCGCTTCGTGGATGCGCTGCATCGCCATCCTGTCGTTCTTGATGTCAAGGCCGGATTCTTTCTTGAATTCGGAGGCGATGTAGTCAACAATCAACTTGTCCATATCCAGCCCGCCCAACTGGGTATCGCCGCTGGTGGAGATTACCTTGCCCACGCCCTTATGCAGGTCCATAATCGTGACGTCAAGGGTGCCGGCGCCCAGGTCAAAGACCATGACCTTCAGTTCCTGCTCTATCTTTTCCAGCCCGTAAGCAAAAGCGGCCGCAGTCGGTTCGTTGATGAGTCGTACCACTTCCAGTCCGGCAATGGTGCCGGCATCTTTCGTTGCCTGGCGCTGGTTGTCGTTAAAGTAAGCCGGTACCGTGATGACCGCTTTCTTAACCTCGGTCCCCAGGAAGGCCTCGCTGTCCTTCTTTATCTTGGAGAGGATGAAAGCGGAAATCTGCTGGGGCGTATACTCTTTACCGTAGATGTTGTATTTAAAATCGGTGCCCATCTTCCGCTTGGCGCCCAGAATAGTTCCTTCCGTGTTGGCTACTGCCTGTCGCCGGGCCGGTTCGCCTACCAGCACCTGGCCATCTTTGGTGAAAGCTACGTAGGAAGGGAATGCTTTGCCGGAAAGAGTAGGCCCTTCTGCGCTGGGTATGATGGAGGCGCGGCCGGCTTCGTAAACGGCTGCGGCCGAGTTACTGGTACCCAGGTCAATCCCGACAATCTTTTCTTTAGCCATTTGGTTTTCTCCTTGGTCTTGGGTTATTGCGAGCGAAGTCCAGCATGGCAATCTCAACCCGAAACAAACGGGATTGCCACGTCACAAACAGCGTTCCTCGCAACGACGCCGTTGTTATATTAGATGTTTTACATTAAGCTTCAGTTACAAACCGCAGGCTTCTGCGACCGTCTTCAGGTCCGGTGCGACCGGTTCCGGCAGGCGGCACTCGCTGATGGCGAACTGCGGGTCCTTAAGTCCATGGCCGGTAAGGATTGCAATTACCAGAGCTTCTTTGGAAAAGTATCCGGTTTGGCTGAGTTTTAACAAGCCGGCAATTGATGCGGCCGAAGCCGGTTCCGCGAAGACGCCTTCTTCGCCGGCTAGCCGTTTTGAGGCCTCGGTTATTTCATGGTCGCTGACTCTATCAATAAGTCCGCCGGATTCATCCCGGGCCGCAACCGCGGTTTGCCAGGAGGCAGGGTTGCCGATGCGGATGGCGGTGGCGATTGTTTCCGGGTTGGCTACCGGATGGCCCAAAACGATGGGAGCGGCTCCCTCTGCCTGGAATCCAAGCATTTGAGGCAAACGAGCCATCTTTTTTTTCTGATGATACTCTTTATATCCTTTCCAGTAGGCGGTGATATTTCCGGCATTACCCACCGGCAGTATTTGATACTCAGGCGCTTTTTCGAGGGTGTCAATAATCTCGAAAGCCGCAGTCTTCTGGCCTTCAATCCGGTGGGGGTTGACGGAGTTAACCAGGGAAACCTGATATTTTTCACATATACCCCTGACCAGTTTAAGCGCGGTATCAAAGTTTCCTTTGATTTGAATTACCCGGGCATTGTGAATTAAGGCCTGCGCCAATTTGCCCATGGCAATCTTGCCTTCCGGAATTATCACCAGCGCCTTGAGGCCGGCCCGGGCCGCATAAGCCGCAGCCGAGGCGGAGGTGTTGCCGGTGGAGGCGCAGATTACGGCAGTATTTCCGGCTTCAACCGCCTTGGACACCGCCAGCGTCATGCCCCGGTCTTTAAATGAGCCGGTCGGATTGACGCCCTCAAATTTAAAATAGAGCCGCAAGCCAAGTTTCTTTCCTAAGAAGACGGATGGAATGAGAGGGGTGTTGCCTTCCAAAAGGGAAATAACCGGCGTATTGGAACTTACCGGCAGGTAATCGCGGTATCGTTCGATAACCCCTTTATATCGGCTGATATCCATAGATTATTTGCAGAGGCGGGGTTATATCCCCGCCCCTGCATTAATTAAAATTCATCCGTCAAACGCCAACCTCAACAGCACCGTTTTTGCTTTAATCACCGGCAGACGGTCTATGGCAGAAATCGCTGCTTTGACCGCAGATTCCTTTGCGCTGTGTGTCAACACCACCACCGGCACTGTCTTTTTCGGTTTCTCTTCTTTCTGGACGCAGGAGGCGATGCTGATGTTGTGTTTACCCAGGATTTCGGCAATCCGGGCGAAAACACCCGGCTGGTCCAGAGCAAAGAAACGAAAATAGTAACGGCATTCAAAATCAGTCTGCAATTGCAGTTTTTTGTCCGACTGCATTGAAAGGGGTGAGGGCTTTGCTCCGCAAACCAGGTCCTTGCCGATGCCGATGATGTCGCTGATGATGCTGCTGGCGGTTGGGTCCATACCGGCGCCCTTGCCGAAGAGCAGGCTTTCACCGACCAGGTCTCCGGTAAGAAAGATAGCGTTGTAAACATCACGGACCGAACTTAAAATGTGCCGGCTGGGAATCAGGGCCGGGTAGGTAGCAAGGTTGACGCTCATCCCACTTTCCCCTCCCCCTTTGCGGGGGAGGGACGGTGGGGGGGACATTTTTAATATGGACAGCAGTTTAACTTTATATCCCAACTCTTGCGCATCTTGCAAATCATCCGGCGTAATTTCGGAAATTCCCTCGGTCGGAATACCGGATGCCGGAAAGAATTTACCGGTGACCAGGGTAGCCAGGACCGAGAGTTTATGCGACGAGTCTGTGCCGGAAAGGTCAAGGGAAGGGTCTCTTTCTGCAAAACCGGAATTCCGGGCAACCGTAAGCGCTTTTGCCAGGGAAAGCCGGTCTTCAACCATCCGGGTAAGGATGAAATTGGTGGTGCCGTTCAGTATTCCGTAAAGAGAGGTTATGTTGTTGGCAATAAAACTTTCGCGCAAGGTTTTAATGATCGGAATGGAGCCGCCGACCGAAGCCTCAAATCCAAGATGGCATTTTGCTCTTTCCGCAACCGAGAACAGACAATCTCCTTTTTCGGCCAGGAGCGCTTTGTTGGCGGTTACCACCGATTTTCCATTTTTAAGCGCCCGCAGGAGAAAAGAACCGGCCGGTTCAACGCCGCCGACCAATTCTACCACTATTTGGACCCGCGGATTTTCCAAAATTTTTTTGATATCTCTGGTTAATATTCCGGCGGGTAAAGAAACCGGACGAGGCCGTTTCAAATCGCAGTCGCAAATTGAAACAAGTTCCGGGATAAACCCGGCACGTTCCGACAAGATTTTTTTCCGTTCCAGGAGCATCCGGGCGACGCCGGCTCCAACTGTGCCGAAACCGATTAGGCCGATTCCAATTTTCTTCATGAGTATGATATTATATCACAATAAAGATGGAAAGAATCTCCGGGTTGGAAAAAAAGTACGTTCTGGAAGTTCTGGACAATCAATTCCGGGCTTCCCAAAACAATCTTTTTACCGCACGTCTGGAAACAAAGTTTGCGGAGACTTTCCACCGCGAGTTCGCCGTCTCTTTTGTCAACGGCACCGCCACCATGCACACCGCCCTGGCGGTTTTAGGCGTAAAACCCGGTGATGAGGTCATCGTGCCGCCCTTGACCATGTCCAGTCCGGCCCTGGCAGCGCTTCACAATGGTTCAATTCCGGTCTTCGCCGATGTGGACCAAAAGACTTTTAATATCTCTCCGGATTCAATTTTGGCTAATATCACTGAAAAAACCCGGGCTGTCATCGTTGTTTCCCTTTACGGTCTTGCTCCTGACTACGATCAAATCCTGAAAATTTGCCGGGAAAAGGGAATCTTTCTGATTGAAGACAATGCGCAGGCTTTTCTGTCCCGGTATCGCGGAAAACTGGTCGGCGAATTCGGGGACTTTGCCAGTTTCAGTTTCCAGGCCTCAAAGCACCTAACCTGCGGGGAAGGCGGCATACTGGTTACCGGCAGCGAAGCGCTGGCGGATAAGGCCCGCCAGTTTGCCAGTCTTGGCTACGGAAGCATTGGTGCTAAAAAGGGGCGAATTGCCAGAACCGATATCCAGGACCCAAATTTTGACCGTCATATCCGTTTTGGTTTTAATTACCGGATATCAGAACTTCAGGCAGCCGTTGCCCTGGGTCAGCTGGAAAGGGCCGAAGAATTGGTTGGAGTGAGGACCAAATCCGCCGGGATATTTAACGCCGCTATCAGGGATATCCCCTGTCTCATTCCTCAGCACACTCCCGAGGGATACACAAACTCCTGCTGGTCCTACAGCGTGCTTCTGGATGTTGATAACCCGGAAGAGCGCTGGCACCAATTCCGCAGTCTCTTTGTTAAGAACGGCGGTGATGGAATCTACGCGGCCTGGAAACCGACCTATCAAGAACCCTATTTTCAAAACGAAGTTCAGAGTTACCCGGGCATCCGGCAAAAGTATACCCGCGGCTTGTGTCCCAACGCGGAATATCTGCAGAAGAGGATGCTCCAATTCAAAACCAATTACTGGAATTTAACCGAAGCGGAAAATCAGGCGGAAATACTGCGCAAGACAATCAAGGATTTTCAACATCTAATTTGACGCATCTCTTTTTTCTGTTTTTTCTTCCCGTATCATCCCTGTTAATTAATGCGTCTTGACAGCCGCTTCAGCAAATCCTTTACCGTAGTTTCTTTTTTTGTGAATCACATGGTTAATTGATTGAAAATTTAAAAATTACAGATAAATCTCTTTATTGTGGTAGATAGATTCATAGGCGGCGTTCATGACTTTGACCGCCGCGATACCGTCGGCCAGTGTTGATTCCGGCTTTGCTCGAAGACCTCTGACGCATTGGGCGAAAGAACCCAACAAACTGCTGTCTTCAGGGTGCAGCGAAACCCGGCCGGTTCCGCCAACCATCATCTTGTCCGGGTACTCAAAATTATTGGCGGTAAGATAAATATGTTTGTCGAAATAATCCGTCGCGTAATATCCTTTCGTCCCGGTGATTTTCAGGTTGCATTCCAGCGATTTAGGCCAAATTTGACGGTAGACTAAAGACTTTTCCTCCAGGTTGGAGTAGGACGGGTTAATAAAAACCTTTATTCCGTTATGCAATTCGCCGGTGATGGCGGCATGGTCCTCAACCTTCAAGTGGTCGCGCTGGTTTTTGGCGCTGACGGCAAACACTTTTTTGAATTCCCCTCCGGTAATCCAGCGAATAAGGTCGTAGGGATGCGGATGGTCGGTCACCGCCCCGCCCCGGAAAATATTTGCGCCCGGCCTGATGGGAACAGTGCTGCCGTAGTGTAATTCCGGATCGCCCAGGTTGGGGATGGAATCGATCGGGCTGATAGAGATATTGGTCAGATAAATAGACTCTATTTTACCGAGTCTACCCGATTCAACCAGTTTTTTGGCGTACTGAAACTGCGGACCGAAATGTAATTCAAGTTCCACCTGGATAGTCCGGCCATAATTCCGGGTTAAGGCCAGAAGTTCGGCGCATTCGGCTTCATTCATGGTGACAACCTTCATGCTGTAGATATGCAATTTACGTCGGATTGCCTCCCGGAACATCTCAAAATGATACTTCTTATCGCTGCCGATGATAACGGCTTCCGCTTCCGGGCAGGCGTCCAGCATTTCCCGCCAGTCAGAAAAAAATCGCGGTTTGCCGGCGAGTAATTCTTTTGCCCATTTCAGCCGGGCCGGGTCAAAATCAGAAACCGCGATACACTCAAATTCCGGCGCTTTCCCCCGGCCGATTCCGCTAAGATAGCCCCCCATATGCCCTTCCGCCGTCCCGGTGATGACCATTTTTATCGGATTCATTTCAACGCTTCCTTAATTGCCTTGATGATTACCCGGCTGTTGAGCGGCCCGGCGGGATAGGTCCCTTTTTTAATCGCATACAACATGCTGCGGCGGCATATTTCAATTTCATCGCCGCAGTCGTCCCATTCGGAATTTTCAATGACCAGGCGCCGCGCAACGGAATCATCGGCCAGGATTGAGCCTTCCTCGTTGAAATGTCCGACTACCGGCTGGTTGGTCAGACAACCGTGCTTGAAATTGGCCTTGATAAAATTAGTCGCCGGCATCGAATCCGGCAGGCATTCGTTCATCTCAATTTCGGCGGCGACGCCGTTTTCAAACATGGCCAGCGCGAACAGATTATTTTTCTTCGCTACCCGTTCAATGTGCAGCGCAGTCAACGGCGCATCCGCCAACAGCCAGGCGGCGTCTAACAGCCACGGCAGTGTCTGATACAGGAAAACCGCTTCATCAGACGCTTCTTTCTTGGGCCGCTGCCAGGTAAAACGCAGGGAACAAAGCTCCCCTCCGCAGATATTATCCAGCATCATCTGCCGGATTTTTTTCACCAAAGCCCATTCCCGCAGCGGATAAGCCGAATAAAAATTTTGGTCATCAACCGCTTTTTTCTCTGCTTCCAGCGGAATCAACAACGTTTCCGAACCCATGCGAGAATCTCCTTTTCCCAACCTTATTAAGTTTTTCGCGTTTTTCCTTTTTGGCTCTTACAGCGATTTTATTCTCGGACTGTATTTTGCCAGGAACCCCGCATTTTTTTCATCACCGCCGGGGGCGTTGGCGCTGCTCCAGACCGGCGGCGCGATTCCGCGTTCGACGCAGAGCCGGATAGTTTCGATCTCCAGCAGATGGGCTATCGTAAAATCCACTATATTGGAAACCGGCGCGACCGAAGTTTCAAAACCCGGGATTTTTACAATTGCGTCGCCTACCGGATTGTAGTCGTCAATACACACGTTGGCCAGGTCAAACAGGTTTTTCCGTGAAGGGTGGCGGATAAAGTGGTCCGACGGCATTTCATTCTGCCAATAGCTGCTGGATACCGCAATGATTTTCACCCCGCGTTCTTTGGCTTCCAGCGCCGCGTCAATCGTGGCGGCGTTAATCCCGATGTTGTGGAAAATAATCAGGACATCGTCTTTTTGCAGGTTATAGTACTTCATAATTGACCGGCCGTAGTTGACGCAGCGTTCGAGTTCCAGATATTTCAACGCCTGATTAAACACGGAAAGCCCGGTTTCCATAATCGGATTGATGTTGCTCAAGCCGCCGGCGCGGAAGAACATTTCTCCCATCACCAGCGTGGTGTGGCCGCCGCCGCCGTAAACGCTGATCACCTTGTCGGCGGCGATGGCATCGGCCATCAATTTTGCCGCCGCCTGGATATTACCACCCTGTTCTTCCTTGACGCGCCGGATGTTTGCGAAAGCCTTCTCCACGTATCCGAAATCATTCAACATAATCACCTCGGCTTTAATATTTGCATTTTATAGTCGTAAACGTAAAATCACTTTTTCAACACGCGTTTATAATTCTCTCCGAGCCGGTCCCACAGCTTCAATGCGTCGGGCGCCGCCAAAACGGTTCCGTAACCGCCGCGGTAGGTCCAGGCTCCTATGCGGTCAACGCCCAGCTTTTCGTACAGGTTAACTAACCGGTCCACCTGCGCGAAATCATGCGGTTGCTGATAATAATTCATAATCCAGCGCTCGGATTTTTTACCGTATTTTTTAGCGATATCCACCGTCCGCTTCGTAATGTGCTCGAAAAGCGATTCCGGCATATCCCAGCCGAGGATTGACGTCGCAAACACGTCAAAATACGGAGACGCCGCCACCAGGTCCCAATTATCATAGCCGCGATATTCCGTAACGTAGTAATTGCTGGGCGTGGCCAGGACACAGCAGGTAATCTCTGATTTCGGATTAATTCCCTTTATTTTCCGTGACGTGTCTTCCAGAATGAAAAGGGCCTCCCGCCAGCGGAACTGCTTGACGTCATCGTTCATCATTTTCGGCATTTCATAGCCGTAATAGTCAAAAAATTTCTTCATACAAACCGGGCAGCGGCAGGTCCAGTCGTCAGTACCGGTATTCGAAAGCGCATAATGCGGTTCGTCCCAGAAAAAACCGTCGGCGGCAGTTTCGCCGGCCAGCTTCAGGCATATCCGCTGGAAGTAATCCCGGAAAGACTGCGTATTAAAACAGGCATGCGGCAATTTTTCGCCGGTAAACGCGGAAACCTGACGGTTTTCCGTATTGTTCTGCAGGAACAAACTTACCTGCTCGCCGCCGAAGTATTTCCCGATACCCCAGGGGTCAAGAAGCACCCTCAAGCCAAGTTTCCGGGCTTTATTCACAATTTTCGGAATGCTCGGAAACCAAAAATCTGCATCGAATTCCGTTACCGCCAGAATCACGGTGGTACATCCGTGTTCCAGCATCTCCTGAAAATCTTTTTCCGCATGTTCCACGTAATTCAAGCCATAATAACTTATCGCAGTTTGAGTTATTGCCATGTTTTCCTCCAGTTATGGGCAGGGAATATACCGATATTAGGTTGTAGAATAGTACATTTTTGCCTTGTCTGTCAAATCTTCGCTTTACGGATAAATTTTTTGCGCAGCTATTCCCGGGCAGCGGGGGAAAATACCGCCGGCAGTTGACCTTGGAATGCAGGAAGAAGTACAATTTGGAAGGTAGAAGCATTACCCGGAATAATGGCCCGGGCCGGCATCAAACCGCAGACCTGAATCGGGCGATTGTCTCCACTGAAGTCGGAAAACATGCAATCTGAAAAGTTTTTAGATAACGGCACCGGTTGATTTGACGTTCTGCACTGTTTTCTGATAAGATTTTTCTGCTGGTTTTCTAATTTAGTTGTCATTTATGAAAGAGATAATTGCGAAGTTGGCCGGAGGGGAAGATCTGTCCGGGCAGGAAGCGGCGGCCGCTATGACCGAAATTATGGAGGGCAGGGCGACTGAAGCCCAGATAGCCGCTTTCCTGATGGGCTTACGGCTGAAGGGCGAGACGGTGTCCGAAATTACCGGCTGTGCCCGGGTGATGCGGGAGAAGGTTCTGCGGATAGAAATAGATAAAGAGATAATCGACCTTGACCGGGACGATATTAATTTTGATCGCGAGACGATTATTGACACCTGCGGTACCGGCGGAGACGGCACCAATACGTTTAATGTTTCCACGGCTACCGCTCTGGTGGTAGCCGGCGGCGGCTGTCTGGTGGCGAAACACGGCAACCGTTCCGTATCCAGTCGCTGCGGCAGCGCAGATGTAGTCCGCGGTCTGGGTGTAAATATCGATATTACTCCGGAAAAAGTGAAGTCTTGCGTGGAGCAAGTGGGTGTCGGGTTCTTTTATGCGCCGCTGTACCACAGCGCGATGAAATACGCTTTGCCGGTGCGCACCCAGATGGGCATCCGGACCATCTTCAACCTCCTGGGTCCGCTTACCAACCCGGCCGGGGCCAACGTTCAAGTGTTGGGCGTTTACGACGCAAATCTGACCGAAAAGATAGCAAATGTTCTGCTTAATCTGGGGACCCGGAGCGCCCTGGTGGTTTACGGAGAAGGCAGTTTTGACGAAATCAGTATTGTGGGCGAGACTTTTGTTTCACAGGTTAAGGACGGCCGCGTCATCAGTTACCGGGTTCAACCGGAAGATTTTGGGATGCGGCGGGCTTCCCTGCTTGACATCCGGGGCGGAGATGCAGAGGAAAACGCCGGAATCATCCTTTCCGTTTTAGAAGGGAAGGAGGGCGCGCCGCGGGACATGGTTGTTCTGAATGCCGGCGCCGCTTTTATGGCGTCAGGCCGGGCGGATGATTGGAAGAAAGGCGTCGCTTACGCCGTGGAGGTGATAGAATCCGGCCGGGCGCTGGCGAAATTAAAATCCCTGATGGAGTTTACCAATAGTTTTGAAACCGAAAAATAAATTAATCGGATGCAGGAAGCAAGGTAGCCGTACCCGTCAGGGTACCAGGGTGCGCAAACCTAGTAGTGACGCAGGCTAAAGCCTGCGGCTACCCTTAAAAGCAAACAATACTTCAGGAGGATAACAAACCATTTATGAAAAGAGGGTTCTGGTTTTTTTTGGGGCTTTTGCTGATTTCCGCCGTAATCGGGAGCGCCATCGGCGAGATAATCGGGTTGTTGCTCCCGGTTGATTCGTTTGCCCGTCAATTCTTTACCGTTACCGCCTCGCCTTTCTTCGGTCCGGCGGAGTTTGACCTTATCCTGTCGAAGATAACTTTCGGCGTAACCCTGCGTCTCAATCTGATGGCATTGTTGGGTATGATTGTGGCCACCGTTTATTATTTGCATTCTTTATGAAGACTGTCCTTCTTTTTCCGGGCCAGGGCAGCCAGCATAAGGGCATGGGGCTGGAATTATACCAAGCTTCCCCGGTTGTTCGGCAGATTTATTGCCAGGCAGACGAAATTCTGGGTAGAGACCTTTCCCGGGTTATCTTTGAAGGGCCGGAAGAAGAGTTAATTCAGACGGAGAACAGCCAGCCGGCCATCTACCTGACCAGTTTTGCTTATTTCGTGAACTGGAAGGAAGGAAAGGAACTGCCGGCGGCTGCAGCCGGGCATAGTTTGGGGGAGTATACCGCTTTGACTGCGGCCGGCGTCTTTTCTTTTCAGGACGGCCTTCTTTTGGTAAGCCGCCGCGCCCAATTGATGGCTCAGGCAACCCGGGAACAGCCGGGAGCAATGGCTGCGGTCCTGGGTCTTGACGACGAAAAGGTAGCGGCCGTTTGTGCCGAAGTCGGTAGTGTCTGGCCGGCTAATTATAATGCGCCGGGCCAGGTGGTTGTTTCCGGAAAAAAGGACGCAGTTGAGCAGGCCCGGCAGATATTATCGCAAAGGCATCCGTGCAGGATAATTCCGCTTAAAGTCTCCGGTGCTTTTCATTCTCCGCTGATGGATTTGGCGCGAAATGGTTTTGAAAAGGTTCTCTCCGGCTGTCCGGTGCAGGCTCCAATTTTCCCGGTTTATGCGAATGTGACCGGGAGAAAATTTTCGGATACGGATGAAATCAAGAGGCTTCTGGCAGAACAGATTACTTCGCCGGTTCTCTGGAGAGAGACGGCAGAACAGATTTGGCGGGAAGCGAAACCGGACTTTTTTTTAGAAGCGGAACCCGGTCGGGTTCTTTCCGGACTGTTGAAGCGTATCGTGCCGGAAGCGGTTATTCTGTAGCGCACGGGTTGAGAACCGCACTCGTCCCGGCCGCACACAGAAGCAATAGAAGTGGGTCAATTACCGGCCGGGTTCCCTTGCTGAAGCTCTGGCAAGGGTCCTTTTAGAATTGCCGGGTGTTTAGCTGAATCAAGGTTCCACACTATGTTATTTTAGGGGGAAATGTTTAAGTTAAAACCAGTTATCATCCTTCTGGTTGTTTTCGCGTTATATTTTATGTCGCAGACATCACCGGCAGGCGTGGAGATTAAAAATCTCCCTGATGAAGAGAAACAGCTGGTTGACACAACCGACCCATGGGGTCTTGCCTTTAGCGACCAGATTGCTCGTTATGAATCCTATTTTACCCAGAACAAGGATGGGGAATTTGTTGTGGGTGTTTCCCACAACCTCGTAAAAATATGGCCGAATAAGTATTGGTTTAGAGGGGACATCATAAAACCCGGTGAAAAGCAAGTATGGAAAACACTCTGGACGGTTACCGGCTCAAGCGTGAGTTTTCAGGTTGCAATCCTGCCAAAAATCGGCGCAAAACCAACGCGATATACCATTGAAGTAAACGCTCCCGTTAAAAATATTGTCTATCGGGAGGAGTATGTAAAGTTGGGAGAGGCGGCGTACCCCCGTTTTCAGAGTAATTCTTGGCCTGACCCGCTTGTTCCGGAAAATAGTTCCGTCATATCAGGAATGAAACTGGGTGCTTTTTTGGTGGAGTTGAAAATACCGGAGAACTTTTCCGGAAAACAATTCGCCTGCACCGTGAAAGTTTCAGCGGAAGAAGGCAAATCGCTCCAATTTACAATTCCCGTAGAGGTGGTCAAACTCAACATTCAACCCGGAAAAATTCCTCTTGTTGCGTGGTTTAATTTTGACAGGAACGTTATTTCGGAAAATCAGTTCAAGCAGATGTATGAAATGGCTTTGGAAAATCACCTGCAGCCGCTGACGCAGGCATATTTGCAAACCCTCTGGAATCTCCAACAACCCGAACAGTTTGAACGGTTTGTTCGGACCTCCATGAGCAAAGGACAGACCATATTTCAGATAAACGAGCCGGATGAAAAAATGTACCGGTTCCTTAAAGATAAAAATTGGCTTTCCAGTTTCATGATTTACAGCAACGCCGATGAACCAGATGAAGCAAGCCTGCGTGAAAAAAACATTCCTTACGCGGAAAAAATACACAAACTTTACCCGGGATTAAAAATATTTCTTGCGTCAGAATATTACCCCGGCATGGAAAAGGCATGTGATATATGGATGACTGATTTGTCTTCCTGTCGTTACGACCCAAGGACGTTCACTGTTCCCAAAAATCTCATTCTCTGGCATTACTATTGTCACCTTCCCGTCAATTTTCAGATGCGTAGTCCGCTCACTCTCGCTCCCAACATGATGATTGACAATCCGGGACTCCAGCATCGTCTCGCATTATGGATGTCCTGGCATTACAATGCAAAAGGCGTTTTTATCTGGTCGGGTAACATGGAATGGAATAGTTTAGGTAATAATTTTTGGCAGAACTTGGAAATCGCAGAACAAAACTATAAATATCCCTACGGAGGAATTCACCATGGAAATGGTTTCCTGGTGTATCCCCCGAAGGAAGAAAACGGACCGGTCTTGCCTTCTCTCCGGCTCAAGATTCTGCGGGACGGCGTGGAGGACATCGCCATTTTTGAAGCCGCCGCCAAACAATACGGCGGGAAACTGAAAAAATCACTGAATCCGGCCCCGACAGTTTTTGTCCATCCCCATTACTATGATAACCTGCCGGAAACGTTATTAAACAAAAGGGAACAGATATTAAAGGAATTGCGGGTGCTTGGACTATAATGAATTTGGAGGAAATCAAATGTTGCTAAAAGATAAAACTGCTTTGATTACCGGGGCAGCCGGCGGTATCGGTGCTGCCCTTGCCCGTCTCTTTGCTTCGGAAGGCGCAGACCTGGTTCTCTGGGACCTGGCGTCAGTGGAGAACTTGAGGTCGGAGATAGCGGAAACCGGCCGTAAGGTTATCGGCGCCGCGGTTGATATTACCGACCTGGCCGGAGTGGAGCAGGCCGGTCGGGAAGCCGAGTCAGGGATGGGCCGGATTGACATCCTGGTTAATAACGCCGGCGTCACCCGGGATAATATTATCTTCCGGATGAAGCCGGAAGAATGGGAACTGGTTTTAAAGGTTAATCTTTTCGGTCCGTTCAACTGTACCAAAATTATCGGCAGGATGATGGCAAAAAAGGGGACAGGTTGCATTATCAATATTTCTTCCGTAGTCGGACTGCGCGGTAACGCGGGCCAGGCGAACTACGGAGCATCCAAGGCCGGTCTGATCGGCCTGACCAAATCTTCAGCCCGGGAACTGGCTCGTTTCGGAGTGCGCGTCAACGCTCTTGCACCCGGTTACATCCAGACGGCCATGACCGATAAACTTACCCCGGAGCAGAAGAGCGAAATCCAAAAACAGATACCGTTGGCAGTGTTGGGTACTTCGGAGGATGTGGCGAAGGCCGCTTTATTTTTGGCCTCGCCTCTTTCCGAATATGTTACCGGAGAGGTCTTGCGGGTTGACGGCGGCTTTGCAATGTAATATAATTATGTGTTCAGAAAGTGTTTGTATTTTTCGGGAGGGAATCTATGGAGAAAAGTGAAGTCGAAAAAATCGTAAAGGAAGTTGTGGTGGAACAATTAGGCGTTGACGCCGGAGAGGTTAATGACAAAGCATCTTTTGTAGATGACCTTGGCGCCGACAGCCTGGATACCGTGGAATTGGTGATGGCTTTTGAGGAAAAGTTCGGTTTGGAAATACCGGATGAGGCTGCGGAGAAGATTCTTTCCGTCGGAGACGCCGTTAATTATATCGCCGCCAAAAAAGCCTGATAAAATCGTCTAGAATTTCCCTTTTTTGACGCAGATATACGCAGAAACAACAGAAAAAGGATTAACAATGATTGTAGCCGCAAACTTTAGTTTGCGTCGCTTTTTTTACGCCGGCTAAAGCCTGCGGCTACCTTTTAATTTTAAATTATTTTTTGCTCTGCGGTAATCTGCATCCTCTTAATTTCAATGAAGGAAAAACGAAGAATAG
The DNA here is from genome assembly GCA_043826355.1 of Candidatus Omnitrophota bacterium. Taxonomy (GTDB): domain Bacteria; phylum Ratteibacteria; class UBA8468; order MWAK01; family MWAK01; genus JAHJUB01. The sequence goes on along the minus strand of JBDRQI010000021.1, from coordinate 3,736 downwards.
TTATTACCGGTCTTGGTTTGATAACACCGGTTGGTTGTGGTTCTGCGGCTGCCTGGGAAGCTATTAAAGCGGGCAAGAGCGGTATTGCCGCCATCAAGAATTTTGACCCGGCGGCCTTTGATTCCCGGATAGCCGGGGAAGTAAAGGATTTTACCGCGCCTGATTTTCTGGACAGAAAAGAGACGCGGCGCCTGGACCCCTTCGTCCAGTATGCGCTGGCGGCTGCCTGGGAGGCGGCGAAAGATGCCGGTTTGGCGTCTGGTTCCACGCAGGCCTGTCGGTGCGGGGTGATTATCGGTTCCGGAATCGGCGGATTAAGGGTTATTGAAACAGAACACAGAAATCTGCTTAATTCAGGTCCCAACCGGGTATCACCGTTTCTCATTCCCATGCTTATTCCGGATATTGCGGCCGGACGCGTGGCGATGCTCTTTAATTTCAAGGGTCCTAATTTTGCCACCGTATCCGCTTGTGCTTCCGGCGCCCACGCTATCGGCATATCTGCGCGGGCTATTCAACACGGGGAGATAGACTTGGCGGTTGCCGGCGGAACCGAATCCTGCATTACTCCGCTGGGTCTGGCCGGATTTTGCAGCATGAAAGCGCTTTCTACGCGAAACGATGAACCGGAAAGGGCTAGCCGTCCTTTTGATAAGGAGCGGAACGGTTTCGTGATGGCGGAAGGAGCCGGAATTCTTGTGCTGGAGGAGATGGAACACGCGATTAAGCGCGGCGCGAAAATATATGCGGAACTGTCCGGTTACGGCGCTAGCGCAGACGCTTACCACATTACCGCGCCTGATCCGGAAGGGGTCGGAATGGCCCTGGCGATGGAGGCTGCCCTGGAAGACGCCGGTATGGCATCCGAGACGATTGGCTACATTAATGCCCACGGTACTTCTACCGCCTGGAACGATTTGGTTGAAACCAGGGCGATTAAAAAAGTTTTCAGGGAGAAGGCGAATCAAATCCCGGCGAGTTCCACCAAATCAATGATTGGTCACATGTTAGGTGCGGCCGGCGCAGTGGAACTGGCGGTTTGCTGTTTGGCGATGAGAGATGGGGTTGTGCCTCCGACCATCAACTACGAAAATCCGGACCCGGAGTGTGACCTGGATTACGTTCCCAATAAGGCCAGGCCGGTTGAGTTAAAGGCCGCGCTTTCCAACTCTTTCGGGTTCGGAGGCCATAACGCTTGTTTGGTAATTAAAAAAATGGAATAAACATGGATTATCTTTTGACGGAAGAGCAGAAAATGATTCGCGATTTGTGCCGGCAGATTGGCGAAGAGAAGATTAAACCGGTGCGCGCTCATTACGACGAAACGGAAGAGTTTCCGTGGGAAGCGGTAAAGGTTTTTGCCGAGAGTGATTTAATGGGTATTTTCATACCCCAGGAATATGGTGGGATGGGATTCGGAATCATGGAGCTTTCCGTCGCCATTGAAGAACTTTCCCGTTTCTGCGGCGGTATTACTCTGGCGCTGGCCGGAACCGGCCTGGGTACTTTTCCAATTATTCTTTTCGGTAACCAGGAGCAGAAGAAAACCTATCTGCCGCGAATTGCCAAAGGTGAATGGCTGGCTGCGTTTGCCTTAACCGAGGCAAATGCCGGGAGCGATGCCGCCGGTATTGAGACCACCGCGGTTAAGGACGGAGATTCTTATATTCTTAACGGAACCAAGCAGTGGATTACCAACGGCGGAGAGGCGGAAGTTTATACGGTAATCGCAATGACCAATAAAACCAAGGGCGCCCGGGGCGCCAGCGCTTTTATCATTCGCAAGGATACGCCGGGATTTACCTTTGGGAAAAAAGAGAAGAAGCTCGGTATTCGGGCTTCGGCCACCCGGGAACTGGTTTTTCAGGATTGCCGCGTGCCTGCGGAGAATATGCTGGGAAGGGAAGGGATGGGTTTTATCGTTACGATGAAGACCTTTGATGCCTCCCGGCCCGGGGTAGCGGCTCAGGCCCTGGGAATAGCCCAGGGCGCGCTGGACGAGGCCGTTGCCTATGTGCGAACCCGGGTTCAGTTTGGTAAGCCCATCGCTTCTTTTCAGGCCGTACAACATATGCTGGCCGATATGGCAACCCAGATTGAGGCGGCCCGCGCTCTGGTTTACGCCACCAGCCGGATGTACGATGCCGGCGCCAAAGATACCAGCAAGGAATCCGCGATGAGTAAACTGATGGCCTCTGACGTGGCGATGAAAGTTACCACGGATGCGGTGCAGATTTTCGGCGGTTATGGGTACATGAAAGATTATCCGGTGGAGAAGATGATGCGCGACGCCAAAATTACCCAAATCTATGAGGGTACAAGCCAGATTCAGCGCAACGTAATCGGTTTGAAATTGATTCAGGAAGCGGCCAGCCGGAAAACCAGATAAAGCCTCAGACACCAAACGTCCGATTCCAGACTCCAAACTTTGCTAAAATTTTAAAATAGTTTAGTCCGATGTCTGAGCCTGATATCTGATATTATGCGGTTGGACAAGTTTCTCAGCGAAAAGCATCAGGTTTCAAGGCAATACATTCAAAAGTTAATTGAAGAGGGCCGGGTTACGATAGCCGGCTGTCCGGTCCGTAAAAATCAGCCGGCTGACGGAAAAGATGTTATTCAAATTGACTGGCCGTCTCCGGTTAAATCAGCTGTCCCACCGGAAGAAATCCCGTTAGAAATTATTTATCAGGACGAAGACCTGGTTGTAATCAATAAGCCGGCCGGCCTGGTTTGTCATCCGTACGGCCGGGTTACTTCCGGCACAATGGTCAACGCCCTGCTTTATTGTTTAAAAGACCTTTCGGGGATAGCCGGTACTTTGCGGCCCGGTATTGTGCACCGGTTGGACAAAGAGACCAGCGGTTTGATGGTGGTGGCCAAGAATGATTTCAGCCACCGGTTTCTGAGCGATGAGTTCCGGTTCCGTCGCGTGAAGAAGAAATATCTGGCGTTCGTAAAAGGTGTTATTCCCTGGCCGGAACAGGAAATAGCCCTTCCGCTGGGGCATAAAAGAGGCGACTGGATGCGGATTGGTGTTGCGTTTCGGGATGGCAGGGAAAGCCAGACTTTAGTAAAAGTTAAAGAACTTTACCCGGCTGCTTCCCTGGTGGAGGTTTATCCCAGGACCGGACGGACGCACCAGATTCGCGTTATTCTTGATTTTTTAGGGTTTTCCATTATCGGAGACAAACATTACGGGAAAGCGAGCCCGCTTGACCAACTGGTCGGACGGCAGGCTCTGCACGCCGCCGGACTTTCCTTTCATCACCCGCACCGGGAAAAGATTCTTTCTTTTAACGTGCCGTTACCGCAGGATTTGGTGAATTTGCAAAAAGACTTGACCTAATTTAAAATTTGGTTTATAATAATAGTTTTTCCCGTTATAATAATAAATAATAAAATTTTTGTATCCGTTTATTAATAACTATATAACTTTATGATGCCCATGTAGCTCAGTCGGTAGAGCACATGCATGGTAAGCATGAGGTCACCGGTTCGATTCCGGTCGTGGGCTCGGCACGAGGAGAAGAAGGGTTGTAGTTGCCGAGCTCCCTCGGCTCGGTTGCGGAGAGGTTAACGGTTTTAATTTGTTATTTTTTGTGCAATCGGAGGTAATTTATGGCCAAGGAAAAGTTTGAACGCGGCGGAAAGCCCCACGTAAACGTCGGTACCATCGGTCACGTTGACCACGGCAAGACTACTCTCACCAGCGCCATCACGCTCTGTCTTTCCA
>JBDRQI010000020.1:0-31702 GCA_043826355.1 Candidatus Omnitrophota bacterium | reverse complement strand
AAAGATAACTGCCAAGTGGCAGTCGTGCCTTGACCTGGAAAGCCCACGCCTGCCAAAACTCGACCTGCCGGCCGAATGGATATTCACCACCGACCCGGATGACAAGGGCGTGAGCGAGAAGTGGTATGCGAACCAGAGATTCTACGATGCGGTCTTCAGGAAGGCCGATGAGTTCAGGGGAGAGGAAGCGTCACTTAAGGGGCTTACCCGGCTGCATATTAACCGGGGGGTTGGCTGGGAGCAGCAGGGGTTTCCCGGGTTCGACGGCTACGGCTGGTATTTCCAGAACATAGAGATACCGGAGGATATGTTCGGCTGGAACCACTTATACCTTTATTTCCGCGGCGTAAATGAACGGGGATGGGTCTATGTCAACGGCGAGCCTGCTTTCGAAGGAAGCCGGACGCTCAGCTCTGACGTTAAGAGATACCTGAAGCAGGGAAGCAGGAACAGGATAGCAATCAGGGTTACCCATTCCTCGGGCCTGGGCGGAATCAGTTATCCGGCGATGCTCATCGGCACAGACGAGGAATGCACGGCCGCGCAGTTGAATAAATACCGGTTTTAGGTAAATACCCGGATAGAAACCAGGAGTTAGAACCCGACAATAGCATACGCCTGAGGATTACCTCTTTATTGCGGATGCCGTGCAATGTCATTGCGAGAAACGTGGTTTGTACGGGTTCCCCCTATCCAGTGTCCTAGATAGGGAGCGGCAATCTCGTCTTCTCTTTTCCTGTGTATCTTAGAAACAAAACGCCAGTCTTAATCTTGCCTGTCAATTTTACCACCATAGAGTTCTTTTACATCTCTATTTCCTCGGCTGGGATTTGAATTTAGGGTCTGTTTTGCGCTATAATTACGATGTTAGACGGGGCCGTGGTGTAGCGGTTAACATTCCTGACTGTCGATCAGGAGATCGCGAGTTCGAATCTCGTCGGCCCCGCCAAGATATTTTCTGTCATTCCCGAATGCCTGTCCTCGTGTGTAGTAAACGGGGATTTCAATCGGGAATCCCCGTTTAAAACTTGCAGGGACGACGTCTGCTTGCGGTGTGGATTCCCGCTTAAGACATGCGGGAATGACAGATTTTTGTGTTCTGCGGGAATGACAGATTTTTTGGAGGAAAGATGGAAGAGAGAATTTTGCTTTCGGAAAAAGAGATACCGCAGCAATGGTATAACATCCAGGCGGATTTACCCAGGGCGATGGAGCCGCCGCTTCACCCCGGCACCAACCAGCCCATCAAGCCGGAGGATCTTTACCCGATATTCCCCAAGGGTCTGGTTGCCCAGGAGATGTCGCAGGAACGCTGGATAGATATTCCGGACGAAATTCTGGATATTTACCGGCTCTGGAGGCCTTCGCCCCTGTGCCGGGCAAGGCGCCTGGAGAAAGCGCTGGGCACCAAGGCCCAAATCTGGTATAAAAACGAGAGCGTCAGCGCGGCCGGAAGCCACAAACCCAACACCGCAGTCGCCCAGGCCTACTACAACAAAATAGAAGGGGTAAAACGGCTCTCCACCGAGACCGGGGCCGGGCAATGGGGAAGCGCCCTGTCGCTTGCCTGCCAGTTCTTTGGCATGAAATGCACCGTTTACATGGTTAAGGTTAGTTTTCAGCAGAAGCCGTACCGACGGATTATGATGGAGACCTGGGGAGCCGAGGTGCACGCATCCCCGACGAACCTCACCGACAGCGGCCGCCAGGTTCTGGCCGAGTTTCCGGACAGTCCTGGCAGTTTGGGCATAGCCATTTCGGAGGCGGTGGAAGACGCGGCCAAGCACCAGGATACCAATTACTCTTTAGGTAGCGTTTTAAACCATGTTTGCCTGCACCAGTCCGTGGTCGGCCTGGAAACGAAGAAACAATTGAAACTGGCCGGTATTTTTCCGGATGTAATTATCGGCTGCGTGGGCGGCGGCAGTAACTACGCCGGCATCTGTTTTCCTTTTGTGCCGGATAAACTGGCCGGAAAACCCCTGCGTTTCGTGGCGGTTGAGCCGAAGGTGTGCCCAACGTTAACCCGGGGAAAATTTACCTATGATTTCGGCGACAGCGTTGGCCTGACCCCGCTCTTGAAGATGTTTACCCTGGGCCATAAGTTTGTGCCGCCGCCGGTTCACGCGGGCGGTCTGCGCTACCACGGCATGGCCCCCCTGGTATCTTTTCTGACGAAAGAAGGGCTGATAGAACCGCGGGCTTATCAGCAGAAAGAGGTCTTTGACGCGGCTCTTCTCTTTGCCCGGACCGAAGGGATTATACCGGCGCCGGAGACCAGCCATGCCATAAAGGCGGCAATTGACGAAGCGAAAGGCGCTTCCGAAGAAAAGGTGATTCTGGTCAACTTCTCCGGGCACGGCCATTTTGACCTGGCCGCTTACGATGCCTATCTTAACGGAAAGATGGTTGAGTTGGAGTTATCCGAGGAAGCGCTGAAGAAGAGTATGGGTGAGGTAAAGTAGGGGTCGGATTCATCCGACCCGCGGGCTCGATGAATCGAGTCACTACAAATACAAGGCTTACACGAAAAAAGGCGGGGTTTCATCCGAAACCCCGCCTTTTTTATTATCTTGCTTGACGTTTTTTCTTTAGTACATTCCGCCGCCCATTCCACCCATCCCGCCGCCCGGAGGCATCATCGGAGCATCCTTCTTTTCTTCCGGTTTCTCCGCGACCAACGCTTCGGTGGTCAGGATCAACGCCGAGATGCTGGCTGCGTTCTGGAGTTCCGAACGCACGACCTTCGTCGGGTCCACGATACCGGCCTTGACCAAATCTTCGTACTTGTTGTCTTCAGCGTTGAAGCCGATGTTTCCTTCCTGGTTGCGGACGTACTCGGCGACTACCGAGCCTTCTTTTCCGCTGTTTTCCGCAATCTGCCGGATAGGCGCTTCCAGGGCGCGTTTTACGATGCGTCCGCCGCGCTCTTCTTCCTCGTCGTCATACTTTACCTTATCTATCTCGGAACCACAGCGCAGGAGAGCCACGCCGCCGCCCGGGACGATTCCTTCTTCAACCGCTGCTCTGGTTGCCGAAAGAGCATCTTCCACGCGCGCTTTCCGTTCCTTCATGTCGGTTTCCGTCGGAGCGCCCACGTTGATGACCGCCACGCCGCCGGCCAGTTTTGCCAGGCGTTCCTGGAGTTTTTCTTTGTCGTAGTCGCTGTCGCTCTTTTCAACTTCCTTCTTAATCGTGCTGATGCGTCCGGTAATATCGGATGCCTTGCCGGCGCCTTCCACGATGGTGGTATTTTCCTTGTCAATTGTTACCCGTTTCGCCTTGCCAAGCATTGCCAGGTCAACGGATTCCAGCTTGAGTCCCAACTCCTCGGCGATTACCTGTCCGCCGGTCAGGACCGCAATATCCTGGAGCATCTCTTTGCGGCGGTCTCCGAAGCCAGGGGCCTTGACCGCGGCCGTAACCAGGGTGCCGCGCAGTTTGTTGACAACCAGGGTGGCCAGGGCTTCGCCTTCAACCTCTTCGGCAATAATTACCAGCGGCTTGCCGACCTGGGCAACCTTCTCCAGAAGGGGCAGCATGTCCTTGATCGCGGCAATCTTCTTGTCGTGAATCAGGATGTAGGGGTCTTCCAGGACCGCTTCCATCCGTTCCGGGTCGGTGATGAAGTAGGGAGAGAGGTAGCCGCGGTCAAACTGCATGCCTTCCACGACCTTCAGGGTTGTTTCCGTTCCCTTGGCTTCCTCTACGGTGATGACCCCGTCTTTGCCGACCTTGTCCATCGCATCCGCGATAATCTTGCCGATCTCCTTGTCGTTGGCCGCGGCTACGGTGGCAACCTGCTCAATCTCTTCCTTGCCTTTGATGGGCTGGCTCATCTTCTTCAGTTTTGCCACCACGGAGTTCACGGCCTTTTCAATGCCATGGCGCAGGTGGACCGGGTTGCTGCCGGCCGCAACGTACTTCAGGCCTTCGCTGACGATGGAGTGAGCCAGGAGTACGCTGCTGGTGGTGCCGTCGCCGGCGATGTCGTTGGTCTTGCTGGCGATTTCCCGGGCTAACTGGGCGCCCATATTCTCGTACGGGTCCGTGAGTTCAATCTCTTTGGCGATGGTCACTCCGTCGTTGATGACGGTGGGGCTGCCGTACTTCTTTTCCAGAATTACGAAACGTCCTTTTGGTCCCAGGGTAGGCGCAACCGCGTCTTTCAGCGCCGTGACGCCTCTCAGTATCTTGCCTCTTGCGTCTTCTGCATATAAAATCTGTTTACCTGCCATTTTACGTCACCTCCTTAAAGGTTTTATTAGTCTACGATACCCAGGATGTCGCTCTCGTGCAGAACGACGTATTCTTCGCTGTCAACGGTTATCTCGGTCCCGGAATATTTCCCGTAAAGGACCTTGTCGTTAACCTTAACTTCGGCGGCAATAACCTTGCCCTCGTCAGTCATCCGTCCCTTGCCTACAGCCACTACTTTGCCCTCCTGGGGCTTCTCCTTGGCGGTGTCCGGAACGATGATGCCGCCCTTGCTCTTTTCCAGCGCTTCCAGTGGTTTGACCACGATCCGGTCTCCCAAAGGTTTAATTTTCATCTCCCTCCCTCCTTTCGTAAAAATAGTTGTGTTTTTGGAAATACATATTATACAACAATATGGTTAAAAAACGCAAATGCGGATTTTTGGCTTTCGCAGGACAGGCGTCCTGCTTTCGTTAAAGCTTCGGCGGACAAGGTCTCGCCTGTTATTATTATGTCATCCTGAGTAATTAATACTCTGTCATCCTGAGCTGCGGTTGCGAAGGATCTATCTTTTATTAAAGATTAGATCCTTCGGTTCCCTCAGGATGACAGAATACGTCAGATTCTTCGCGGAGTTTACCCTTGAGCAACGCGAAGGGCTCAGAATGACAAATTGGGTGTTGGCAACTTTTAGATTAGATGTTTTACCGGGCAGGAAGGTTACAAAAAAGAAGACCCCCGGAACAGATTGTTCCGTTCCGGGGGTCTGACTGCTGTGCTTTGTCATCCTGAGCCGTGTTTGCGAAGAATCCCGTAGTTGAGATTCTTCGGCTTACGCCTCAGAATGACATCTTACTTTAGAAGCTTAACGCTACCGTAGCGATGGCCTGCCAGGCGTCTTCGTCGTCAGTAGGAATAGCTTTTCCGGCGGCAGCGTAGTCAAGGCAGATACCAAGAGTAACGTCTTCGGTGTACTGGTAGGTGGCTCCGAAGTTTGCTCCGTAGCCAAGGTCATCGTCTCCGTAGGTATCCACGATGGTGCTCATCGGGAACCAGGCAAGCGAGAGCCCGACCTTTTCAGTCGGTTTCAGGCCTGCGTAAATCTTCGGGACCGAGATGTTGGTGCCCAGGTATGGGGTAAATCCCGTACCGAGCATAGATGCATAGGTAATCCGGCCGATGCGGTCGCCGAGGTTGTCCGGGTAGAGAGGCACCCAATTTCCATCGCTGTCACCCTTGTCGCCGCTGGCATAGAACCAGGCAGCGCCGAGCTGGAACTGCATCGGGTTCTGGAAGGTGTAGGATACATCGGCATTACCGGCCCAGCCATCCTGGTCTGACCCTTGAAAATCACCGCTCTGCATCGCGGCTTCAAGGTTGTAGTTGAGGCCTGGGACTGAAAGGACGGTGTGGTCAACCCGGGCGCCGTAGGTCATCAGATTGGTGAAGGAACCGGTCTGTCTGTCGAGCAAGAGGACGTAACCCTCAATTGCCGCGTTTTCGGTGTTATATCCAGCGTTAATGCCCCACAGGTCGTAGTCTCTGTTGTTTGGTACATTTTCGCGAATCTTAGCGTCAAAGAGGGTAATAGTCAACGGAGCGGCGCCGACTTCGTAGTCCAATCTCCAAGCGTCAAACGACTTGCGGGCGGTAAAATCTCCGCCAAAGATACTTTGGAAATTACCGGTAACGCCGTTGACGTTTCCAACCACAAAGCCTTTACCTAACAGAATTTCCTGGCGGCCGATGGTGGCGGTGAGGCCAGGCATCAAGAGATCTTTCATCTTGATGTAAGCCAGGTCAAGATTGAGGTCGTCACGGTGTTGGTTTCCCTCAGTAGAGTCCCAATCTCTTTCGTTCATGAGCCGGATTACCGCGGAGACATTGTCCGTTAGTTCCGCGCCGACCCAAATCCTGGTGGTGGTCATCAGCCAGGCCGCGGCGTTGTCTTCGGAATCGTAATCGTAATAGCCAAAGCCGAAATCAAGGTTGTCGCGGTAGATGCCCCGGATTACGAGGTCTCCGCCAACCTTTATGCTCTTGACCGCGGCGGTTGCCGGCATCGCAAAGGCGATACCAATTACCAGCGCCAGGCAGAGCGTTAAGATTCTTTTTGCCATTTTGTGTTTCCTCCAAAAAACAAAATATTTATGTTTCGCTGATTTTATCCTTTATTTCTATTTAACTATTTAACCGAAAAACGAGATTCTTCGCAAAAGCGGCTCAGAATGACAAGTTTTTCCGGGTAAATTTTTCTTCATTTCCCGAAATCTCCCTGCGAAGGCGGAATTACCTTTTTGGGCGGACCAAGCGGACCGCACGACGTTTAATCACCTCCTTTTCGGTCTTTATTTTCCTCTCCTTCCGGTAAGAACCGGGGGTAGAGTTTTCCTAATCATTTGGAATTATAACACTATCTTTCTTGTCTTGTCAAGCGCTTATCGGGAGGGGACACACTGCGCCCGCCGAAGCCTTGGCGAAGGCGGAGCCCCTCCCCTGCATTTCCGATAATGTTATTTATATTTATACCTTAATACAGGCAGTTTTGTCAAGCGTTCTGGTGTGTGTTATAATAATTTCAAATGACGCTTTTTTTAGATGGGTTGAAAGAACGGGCGCGCAAGGAGAAGAACCGGGTTCTTTTTCCGGAGCCGGAGGATAAGCGTATTCTGGCCGCTTGCCGGATTCTAAAGGATGAGGGCCTGGCGGAACCGCTCCTGGTCGGCGACCCGGAGAAGGTGCGGATAGTTGCGGCGGGGGAAGGGATAAACCTGATGGATATTTCCTTTTTTAACCCGACGGCGGATTCCAACGGCACCCACCTGGGGAAAGAACTCTACAAGGTCAGACGGCACAAAGGCATCAGCCCGGAAGAAGCGGATAGATTGATTCTGGACCCGATGTACTTTGCCACGATGCTGCTCTATTCCGGGGAAGCGGACGGCGTAGTGGCCGGCGCCAGCCACCCCACTGCCTGGACCTTCAAACCCCTGCTCCAGATACTCCCGAAAGAGCCCGGCATAAATTATATCTCTTCCTATTTCGTGATGTCGGTTCCAAACTCCAGTTACGGACACGAAGGCGTTTTCATCTTTGCGGACTGCGGATTGATAACTAATCCGGACGCAGAACAGTTGGCTGAGATTGCGATCGCTTCCGCGGATATGGCTAAGAACCTTTTTGAGATTGAGCCGAAGGTGGCGCTTCTCTCTTTCTCCACCAAGGGCAGCGGTTACGACCCGCTGATCGTCAAGGTGGTGGATGCGGCCCGGATTGCCAATCAGAAACGGCCGGACCTGGCGATTGAGGGTGAATTGCAGGTGGATGCGGCGATGGTGCCGGAAGTGGCGGCCAAGAAGATGGCGGCCAGCCCGGTGGCCGGCAAGGCGAACGTGCTTATCTTTCCGGACCTGAACAGTGGCAATATTTCCTATAAGCTGACCCAGCGGCTGGCGAACGCCGAGGCCTGGGGACCGCTGGTTCAAGGCATGAGCAAAGCGGCCAGCGACCTTTCCCGGGGCTGTTCGGTGGAAGATATTGTCGCGGTAAGCACGATTGTGGCGGTGCAGGCACAGCGGTTAAAACGTCGGGGATAAGGAAAGGAATAATTTGTCATTCTGAGCGATAGCGAAGAATCCAATCTTTTAAATACGAGATCCTTCGCAACTCCGGCTCAGGATGACAACACAAAAAATGCTGATACTTACTTTAAACTGCGGAAGTTCCTCGGTCAAATATCTTCTTTACGACTGGAAGCGGAAACGTCCGGTGGCCAAGGGTATGGTGGAACGGGTGACGATTACCGGGAGTTACATCACCCACGAGATTACCAACCTGAAGCCGATTACCATCAAGCGGGAATGCGGTGACCACCGCACCGCCATTACTTTGATTATGGAAGTGTTGCAGCACCCGGACTTCGGCGTGATTAAAGACCTGGGTGAAATTACTGCGGTGGGACATCGGGTAGTGCACGGCGGCGAGCGGTTTACCTGTTCCACCAGGATTGATGATGAAGTTTTAAAGGTAATCAAAGCGACGTCCTTTCTGGCGCCGCTCCATAACCCGCCCAATATCGCCGGTATTGAAGGAGCGCTGGAAGTGCTCCCGTCGGTTCCCCATATTGCGGTTTTTGACACCGCCTGGCACCAGACGATACCGGAACACGCCTATGTCTATGCCCTGCCCTACGAGTGGTACCAGAAGTACGGGGTCAGGCGCTACGGGTTCCACGGCACCAGCCTGCTTTACGTGGCCAAGCGGGCTGCGGTTCTCCTGGGCAAGGACCCATTTGAAATCAATCTTATCTCCTGCCACATCGGCAACGGCGTGAGCGTCAATGCGGTCCGGAACGGTCTTTCCGTGGATACCAGCATGGGTTTTACCCCGCTGGAAGGTCTGGTGATGGGCACGCGGGCTGGCGACCATGATGTTGCCATCGACTTTTTTATGATGGAAAAGGAGAACCTGTCCGGCAAGGAGATGGATAGTATCTTGAACAAGAAGAGCGGTATTCTGGGAATCACCGGAAAGTTCACCGACCGCCGCGATGTCCTGAAAGCGGCGGCCGAAGGGGACAGCCGCTGTAAATTAGCGTTAGCGGTTGAGGCCTACCGGCTCAAGAAATACATCGGCGCCTATTGTGCGGCGCTGGGCCGGGTGGACGCCCTCATCTTTACGGCCGGCGTTGGAGAACTTGCGGCTGATATCCGGCGGCTGGTCCTGGAGGATTTGGCTGGGCTCTCCATCAAATTTGACCCGGACAAGAACAACCTGGCCCGTAGCCGCAATGCGGAATTTGACATCTCCGCCCCGGATTCCGGTGTCAAGATTTTCATCATCCCGACCGATGAAGAGATGGTCTTCGTGGAGGATGCGGTTGCCATACTGGAGGGCCGCTACGACCTCCATACCAAATTTGCCTATTCTTTCCAGGCGAAGGATTATGTCAACAAAATAAGGCGTTCGGCCTTTGAAGAGGAGATAAAGCAAAAACCGGAGGCCGCCGGAATAGTGGCAATGCCGAATTAATAAATGTCATTCCCGCGTGTGGTAAGCGGGAATCCAAACCGCAAGCAGACGTCGCCCCCGCAAGTTTTAAGCGGGGATTCCCGATTAAAGCATTCGGGAATGACGTATCGAACCCATGAAAAGAAAAGCAGAAGTTTACCGGAAGACGAAAGAGACGGAAATTTCCGTTGCGCTTAACCTTGACGGTTCCGGAGCTGCGGATATTGAAATCCCGATTGGTTTCCTGGCGCACCTGATTACCGCTTTTACCCAGCACGGCCTGATGGACCTGAATGTCCGGGCCAAGGGTGACCTGGAGGTAGACCGGCACCACCTTACCGAAGACCTGGGCCTGGTCCTGGGCCAGGCGCTGGCAAAAGCGTTATCCGATAAGAAAAACATCAGGCGGTTTGGTTTTGCCGCCGTGCCGATGGATGAGGCGCTGGTGGAGACCACCGCAGATATCTCCGGCCGGCCCTATCTTTTCCTGGAATTGCCCAGTTTACCCCGGAATAAAGGGTATTTCGAATTCAGCGACGCCCGGGAATTCCTGAACGCTTTTGTAAAAAGTTCGGGTATTACTCTGCACGCTGAAACCCGCCGCGGCCGGAATCAGCACCATATTCTGGAGGCGCTTTTTAAAAGTCTGGGCCGGGCGTTGAAAGAGGCGGTTTCCCCGGAGCCGCGCCTAAAGGGGAAGGTCCCTTCTACTAAAGGGGAGTTGTAATATCATTCCCACGCGTATTAAGCGGGAATCCAAATTCAATATATGTTGTAGATTCCCGATTGAAACATTCGGGAATGACATCGATACTTTATGGGCGAAACTGAGCGCAAGACAGAAGAGGAAAAGAAAGAGGAGATCGAGTTTTTGCTGCCGCACCAGGTGGATACGGTTGTTCAACAGTTGCGGAAAGCCCTCACTTCCGACACGCAGGAACTCCTCCAGATGATGAAGAGCCCCAGGAAGTTCATGTGGCAGAACTTCATGCTGGGGGTGGTGCGGGGTCTGGGCATCGTCTTCGGGATGACGGTTCTGGGCGCGCTTTTGGTTGCCTTTTTTTTCATCGTCCTGCGCTGGATGGAAGGGTTGCCCCTGGTTGGTGGTTTGGTACACCATATTGTTGAACTCATCCGGGATTTTATGAGTCAGCAGACAGCGCCGGTAAATATAAAATAATAAAACGTTTGTCCCGAATGTTCCAGTCGGGAATCTAATCTGTAAGTTTGCCCCGCATGTTTTAGGCGGGGGTGTGGATTTCCGTTTACTATCCGTCTCCGGCGGGACAAAGCATGCGGGAATGACAGTGTTTTTAATGGATTCCCGCTTACTACATGCGGGAACGCAAGCAATATGTGGAATTTTGTTTATCTTGCTGCATTTCTGCTCAGCCTGATCCTTTCCCTGCTCCTGACTCCGCTCTTCCGAAAGGTCGCCCTGGCCAACGGGATAGTGGATTATCCGGCGGCGCGTAAGGTCCATCAGGTTCCTACCCCACTTTTGGGCGGCGCCGGGCTTCTCTTTGCTTTTTTGGTCACCATCCTGTTCGGTTTTGTCTTTGTCGCTTTCTTCCGGCCGCTGCTGCCGCAGGGAATTATTGAAAATTTGCCCGGCGCTTTTAATACTCTGCCCAGACTTTTAATCATCGTTGCCGGAGGCGTGCTCATCTTTCTCCTGGGCCTGGTTGACGACCTGGTCGGACTCAAGGCCCGGTGGAAGTTGTTGGGGCAGGGGTTAATCGCTCTGTTGCTTTTTTTCTGGGGGATGAGAATTTCGCTCTTTGTACCAAATCTTTTATTTTCCCTGGTTTTGACTATGGGCTGGTTTCTGTTGATTACCAACAGTTTTAACCTGTTGGACAATATGGATGGTCTGGCGGCCGGCGCCGGCCTGATTTCCACCGTTCTCTTCTTTCTTTATGCGATTAGCAACGGAGCGCTCTTTATCGCAACGTTGTTAGCGGTCTTCGCCGGAGCGGTCCTCGGGTTTCTGCGTTATAATTTTCCGCCGGCAAAGATATTTTTGGGCGAAGCCGGCAGCACCTTTATCGGCTATTTCCTGGCGGTTATTTCCGTAACCGCCACTTTTTATTATCAGAAAGCGCCGTCCTATCTGCCGGTGCTGGCGCCGATTTTCGTACTGGCCATTCCGCTCTTTGACACACTTTCGGTAATAGTTATCCGATTCCGGGAGGGCCGTTCAATATTTACCCCGGGCAAGGACCATTTTTCACACCGTCTTTTGAAATTTGGCCTCACGAAACGGGAATCGGTGGTGATTATCTACCTGTTGGCGCTGGGGCTGGGTTTGCCGGCGCTGGTCCTGGAAAAAGTTCCGCTCACCGGAGGACTGGTTCTTCTCTTCCAGGCGCTGCTCTTTCTGGGGGTGCTTACGATACTGGAAAAAAAGGAAAGGATATGACGGACAAAATTATCATCGCGCTGGATTATCGCAACCGGGAAGACGCTCTGGGATTAGTTGAAAAACTGTCCGGCATAATCTCTTTTTACAAGGTCGGTCTGGAGCTTTACACTTCAGTTGGCCCGGAAATCGTCCGGGACCTGAAGGCAAAGTGGTTGAAGGTTTTCCTGGACCTGAAATTTTTTGATATTCCCAGCACGGTGGCGAAAGCCGGCCGGGCGGCTGTTTCGCTGGGTGTTGACATTTTCAACCTGCATCTCCTGGCCGGGCGGGAAGCGCTGGTTGCTGCAAAGGAAGCGGCGCATGAGGAAGCGGCGCGGAGGAACCGGACGGCGCCTAAAATTCTGGGTGTCGCCATCCTTACCAGCAGCAGCGGAACCGAGTGGCAGGATCTTGGTTTGAATTACACGGTGCCGGAATTAGTCGTGCGTTTGACGGAAAGGGCAAAAGAAGCCGGTCTGGACGGAGTGGTGGCTTCGGCACGGGATGCGGCTGTAATTAAAGAACGTTTCGGCCGGGACTTTTTGGTGGTTTCTCCGGGAATACGCTCTTATAATGTAGGGGCGCCATTTATGGCGCCCGCGGGCTCGATAAATCGAGCCCCTACAAATGCGGATAGGGTAAGGTGTGGAGGTAATGACGACCAGAAACGCACTCTTTCCGCTAAAGAGGCCTTTAACGCTGGTTGTGATTACATCGTAGTCGGCAGGCCGGTTACCCGGGCGCCCGACCCGAAAAAAGCATGTTTGGATTTGTTAAAGTAGGGCAGGCGTCCCGCCCGCCTCTTTTTTGTCATCCCCGTATGTAGAAAATGGGGATCTCGTATTTTATGGTTTGAATTCCCGATCTAAGCATTCGGGAATGACACATTTTTTCTCATGCGAAAATGGCACCAACGAAAACTATGGAAATCATAAAATTGAAAAATGGAATTGAACTTATCCTGAAACCGATGCCCGGGTACAGTTCCGTAACCACCGGTATCTGGGTGCGGACCGGCAGCCGTTACGAGAAACACTCGGAAAACGGTTCCGCGCATTTTTTGGAACACCTGCTCTTTAAAGGGACCAGGAAGCGGACCTGTGAGGAGTTAAAGCGCATGGTGGAAGGCGTCGGAGGCCTTTTTAATGCATTTACCTCCGAAGAGGCAACATGTTATTACATCAAGATGCCGCTTTCCAAGCACCTTTCTTTATCCCTGGATGTTCTTTCGGATATGGTTGTCGGGCCCAGTCTGGTGGAAGAGGAGATTGAGAAGGAGCGAAACGTCATCCTGGAAGAGATCAAGATGTACCTTGATATTCCGGCCGCCCATGTCCAGGAGATTTTCAACGAACTGGTCTTTCCCGGCCACCCGCTGGGCCGGTTCATCGCGGGTACCTCAGAAACGGTAAGGGGGTTGACACGCGAGGGGATTTTTAACTACTGGCAACGTTTTTACCAGGGGAACTCCATGGTGGTGAGCATTGCCGGGGATTTTCATTCGGAACAAGCCCGGAAAGAGGCAGAGGACTTCCTGGAGCCGGTTGCCGGAGGCGAAGGCCCGGGTTTTCTACCGGCAATGGAGAAAGAGCCGGGTCCGAGTTTTTCGTTTCTGGCCAAAGATACTGAACAGGTCCACTTATGCCTGGGCGGACGCGGTGTTTCCGTTGATGATGAAAAGCGCTGGCCGCTTTCCCTTCTGACCGTAATTCTGGGCGGAAATATGAGCAGCCGTCTTTTTGCCGAGGTACGCGAGAAACGCGGTCTGGCTTACCAGATTTCGGCCGGAGCGTCTTCTTACGCGGATGCCGGAATTTTTGGAGTTGAAGCCGGCACTTCCGCCGCAACCCTGAAGGAAGCGCTTAAGGTAATTTTTTCCGAACTGGCGCGGATAAAAGAAGAACCGGTGCCGGTTGAGGAGTTGACCCGCGCCCGGGACTTTGTCATCGGCCAGATGCAGCTTGGCCTGGAGGGTACCTCCGAATATATGAGATTTCTGGCCGGCCAGTTAATTACCCGGCGCCGTATTGAAACTCCGGAAGAAATTATCGCCAAAATATCCGCTGTTACTGCCGAAGAAATAAAGACGGTTGCCCAAGAAATTTTAATTGGAAATAACCTTAACCTGGCCCTAATCGGCCCGAAAGAAAGTCAGGAAGGGATACGGGAGATAGTAAAATTGTAAAAATTTGTCATTCCCGAATGTTTAAGTCGGGAATCCAATCTTTTGAGGTGTAGATTCCCGCCTACCACACGCGGGAATGACATCGTGTTTTCGCATAAACCACAGTAATGGAACTACTTCGCCGGTTGCGCTCGGAACGGCCCGTCGCTTACTTAAGCCTCTGGGTGCTCCTGGTTCTTTACGCGGCTGGATTGTTCGCCGATTTTCTGGCTCCTTACCCTTATGACCAGCAGGAACGTTCCAAGCTCTTCTGTCCGCCGACCCAAATAAGTTTCCGGGAAGTAAACGGCAAATGGCACATCCGGCCCTTTGTTTACAACTACGCGCCTCCGTCCGGTGAATCGTTCTCATACCGGAGGGACACCACCAGGCCTTACTACATCCATTTCTGGGTGAAAGGCAAACCCCGGAAGGTCTTCGGGTTTATCCCGTTTGACCGTTATTTTTTCGGCTGCGAGGCGCCGGCGCGGGTCTATCTTCTGGGCAGCGACCAGTTCGGACGGGACCTGTTGAGCCGCCTGCTTTTCGGGAGCCGGGTTTCACTTTCCATCGGCCTGGTGGGAGTGAGTATTTCATTTCTGCTGGGGCTTTTTTTCGGAGGGATGGCCGGTTACTACGGCGGAAAGGTTGACAACCTGCTGATGCGCCTTTCAGAGCTCCTGATGTCCTTTCCCGGTTTTTTTCTGATTCTGGCGCTCCGGGCGGTTTTCCCGGCAACCCTTTCTTCTTTTCAGATTTACCTGATGGTGGTCGTGATTCTTTCTCTGATCGGCTGGGCCGGTCTGGCGCGGGTGGTGCGGGGCATGGTCCTCTCCATCCGCGAGGAGGACTTTATCCTGGCGGCGCGCGCCCTGGGTTTTTCCGACCAGCGCATTATCTGGCGCCACATTATTCCCCAGACTTTTTCCTACACCATTACCGCCGTTACCCTTTCGGTGCCCGGTTACATCCTGGGCGAGTCCGCACTCTCTCTCCTGGGTCTGGGAATCCAGGAACCGCAGGCGAGTTGGGGTAACATCCTTTCTTCTGCGATGGGGAGTTTGGAGGTAATTCTCTATCACGGCTGGATGCTGATTCCGGGTCTGCTTATTTTTGTTACGGTTCTGGCCTATAACCTGTTGGGTGACGGATTGAGGGAAATCACCAATTCCGGCGCGGCCTGACCCGGAGAAAATGTAGGGGAGGGGCTTTGCCCCCCCTCCCGATGCAGGTAGCCGCAGGCTTTAGCCTGCGCCACCAAAACAAAAGAGTCAATTTTGGATTGAATATGATATAATAATCCAAGCGGATTACCGATGTAAAATGGGAAGAATATTAACATGAAAACAACCAGCATTAACTTAGATAAAAACAGGGCTTATGACATTTTAATTGGACGCGACAACCTTGGCACCATCGGGACTCGGTTAAAAGCCATGGATATCGGTGAAAGCGTTTTTATCATAACCGACTCAAAAGTGGGCGGATTGTACGCCAAAAGATTGGTCGGTATTTTCGCAAAAGCGGGTTTTCACGATGTTGGTCTGGCAGAATTTCCCGGCGGCGAAAAAAATAAAAATATAAAAACCTACATTGAACTGATGACCCGGCTCGCAAAATTTGACGGAGGTTTGAATAAGCACATATTGGTGGTAAACCTGGGCGGGGGGGTGCCGGGCGACGTCGGAGGGTTTGTAGCCGCAACCTTTAATCGGGGGGTCAACTATGTTCAAATTCCCACGACGCTTTTAGCCAACGTTGATTCCGGAATAGGCGGGAAGGTAGGCATAGATTTTCATAACATAAAAAACAAGGTCGGGAGTTTTCACCAGCCGAAATTGGTTTTCGTAGACCTGAATTTGTTAAAAACTTTAAATCTCAGGGAGATAAGGTCGGGCCTGGCGGAAGTAGTTAAATATGGCGTAATCGCAGACCCGGTTCTTTTGGGGTATCTTGAGGAAAACGTAAAGGATATCCTGGCAATAAACCTTGATGTGATTGAGCCGATTGTGGAAAAATCATATCGTTTAAAGGCCGATATAGTCGAACAAGACGAAAAAGACACCAAGGGAATCCGGATGGTCTTAAATTATGGCCATACGATCGGTCACGCGGTTGAATCGGCGGCCGGATTTAAATACAGTCATGGAGAGTCCGTGTCAATCGGTATGGTATGCGCTAACGATCTTGCCTGTGAAATCGGAATTTTCAGTCGTCCGGAAGCAGAAAGAATAGAAATATTGTTATCTAAAATCGGCCTGCCGGTTAAGATTTCCGGTTGTAAATCGGCGGATATAATCCGATTTCTAAAACATGACAAGAAATCTGTTAATGGTACCAACCGATTTGTCTTACCGGTGAAACTTGGAAAGACAGAAATAAAGAACGCAATACCTCCAGAACTTATGAAGAAAGTCATCAAAAAACGGATGGTTTAACCCCTTAATTTCGGCACGCCCATCGATTTGACACAAAAACGCAATAAGTAGTATAATTAAAGAACGATAATAACAAGATGGTGTGTTTTTTTAAGACAGCCGGGGCGTTTTTTTGTTTGGACGAAGAGATACGCAGAAAATACGGCGAATACTTTTAGGAATAATTCTTTTAAAACATGATTTTCTATGGAAAATTACGATGCAACAAATATTCAGGTTCTGGACGGAATTGAAGCGGTGCGCAAACGGCCGGCGATGTACATCGGCGATACGTCCGTAGCCGGTCTGCACCACCTGGTTTACGAAGTGGTTGACAACTCCATTGATGAAGCGATGGTCGGGCATTGTACCCGCATCGCAGTCACCATCCATGTTGACGGCACCATTTCGGTTGAAGACAACGGCCGGGGAATCCCGGTGGATCTGCACAAGACGGAAAAGCGGCCGGCCTTGGAAGTGGTAATGACGGTCCTGCACGCCGGCGGCAAGTTTGACCACCGTTCCTACAAGGTTTCCGGCGGATTGCACGGAGTGGGAGTTTCAGTTGTTAACGCGCTTTCAGAATGGCTGAATGTGGAGGTGCGGCGTAACAACGGCATCCACCAGCAGCGTTACGAGAGGGGCAAGGTTGTCAGTCCGCTGAAGACCGTAGGCAAGACGGCCGGCACCGGCACCAAGATCACCTTCAAGCCGGACAATGAAATTTTTGAGACGGTTGAATTTGACGTTGACATTCTTTCCAACCGGTTGCGGGAACTGGCTTTTCTCAACCCGGTTCTGACCATTGTTTTTACGGATGAGCGCTCCGACCATAAGGAGGAGTTTCATTACGAATCCGGCCTGGTTACTTTCGTGGAGCATATCAACAAGAACAAAACCCCGCTTTTCACGCCCCCCTTTTTTTTCCGCAAGGCGGATGACGGCACGGAGACGGAGGTAGCGCTTCAATATAACGACGCTTACACCGAAAATGTTTTTACCTTTGCCAATAACATCAACACCCGGGAAGGCGGTACCCATCTTTCCGGATTCCGGTCCGGCCTGACGCGCGGTTTGAATGATTACGGCCGGAAATACAACCTGCTGGGAAAAGAGGTGGTTTCCGGTGAAGATACCAGGGAAGGCCTGACCGCTATAATTTCCGTAAAAGTGCCCAACCCCCAGTTTGAAGGTCAGACCAAGATGAAACTGGGCAATTCCGCGGTGCGCACCCTGGTGGACCGACTGACCGCAGCCCAGTTCAACGAATTTCTGGAAGAGAATCCGAATGCGGCCCGCGTAATTATCGGCAAGATTATGCTGGCTGCCCAGGCGCGGGAAGCGGCCCGGAAAGCGCGTGACCTGACCCGGGCCAAGTCCAGTCTGGATGGCGTGCTGCCCGGTAAACTGGCCGATTGCAGCAACAAGAACCCGGAGGAGCGGGAACTATTCATCGTAGAAGGTGACAGCGCCGGCGGCTCCTGCAAGCAGGGCCGGGACCGGAAGTTCCAGGCAATCCTGCCCCTGAAAGGCAAAATTATCAATGCGGAAAAGGCGCGGCTGGATAAGGTGCTGCGCAACGACGAGATTAAAGCCCTGATTTCGGCCCTGGGCACCGGAATTGGCGACGAATTTGATTCCACCAAACTCCGTTATCATCGTCTGATTCTGATGGCCGACGCAGACGTTGACGGCGCCCACATCCGCACTCTCCTGCTGACTTTTCTTTACCGCCAGATGAAGCCCCTGATCGACCAGGGGTATGTCTATATCGCCCAGCCGCCGCTTTACAAGGTTAATAAGGGCAAAAGGGAGTTTTACGTTCCGGACGACCGGGACATGAGCCGGCAACTGCTTTCCCTGGCCCTGGAAGGCAACCGCGTATTTTATAAAAGCGGTAAAGAACACAAAGAATGCACCCGGGAAGAGGTGCGCGACCTGGCCCGGATGTTCCAGGTTATGGAGGATATCGAAAGAAGTTTGCACCACAAAGGCATTTATCTTCTCTCGTTCTTAAAACGAATTTCCCGGGAAGGGAAACTGCCGCTCTACCTGGTTCGCGAAAACGGAGGCGGTCCCATGGCCAAGTCGTCCGAAAAGGACGAGGCCTATTTTTACGAGGAGACTGAACTGGCGCAATTTTTTGCCGACCGGGAGAAGGAATTCCCGGCGATTGAGATTTACGAGAGCCGGGAATTGGGAGTTATTATCAGGAAATTAGAGGGATACGGCCTGAAATCCGACCGCCTGGAAGAACCGTTCTTCATTATCCGTAATGAAAAGACGGAGATAAAAGTAACTCCGTTGAAACTGGTTCCCACAATTATGGAACTGGGTAAGGAAGGTTTGCGCATCCAGCGCTATAAGGGTTTGGGCGAGATGAACCCCCAGCAACTCTGGGAGACGACAATGGACCCCGGTAATCGCCGGCTCTTGAAGGTAAACTTGGCGGATGCGGTCCGGGCTGACGAGATATTTACCATTTTGATGGGCGAAGCGGTTGAGCCGCGGCGTGATTTCATTCTTCGCCACGCCCACGAAGTGAGAAATTTAGACATTTAAAATAATGACTGAAGAAAAGGAGAAGAGCGCGGAGAAGGGATGGGGCAAGATACAGTCGGTTGAGTTAGAGACCGAGATGCAGCGGTCTTACATCGACTATTCCATGAGCGTTATCGTAGGCCGGGCGCTGCCGGACGTACGGGATGGTCTGAAACCGGTCCACCGTCGTATCCTTTACGCCATGCAGGAATTGGGCCTGGAACACTCCCGGGCTTACAAGAAGAGCGCGCGCATCGTCGGTGAGGTGATGGGTAAATACCATCCGCACGGCGATTTGGCAATCTACGAGACCCTCTGCCGGATGGCGCAGGATTTTTCCTTACGCTATCCCCTGGTTGACGGCCAGGGCAACTTCGGTTCCATTGACGGAGATTCTGCGGCCGCGATGCGTTACACGGAAGCGCGGATGGCATCAGTTGCCGGCGAACTTCTTTATGACCTGGAAAAAGAGACGGTCAACTGGCAGCCTAATTTTGACGAGACACTTCAGGAACCGGCGGTTTTGCCCAGCAAACTTCCCAACCTTCTGGTAAACGGCTCCACCGGAATTGCGGTGGGTATGGCTACTAATATTCCACCCCACAACCTGAAAGAGGTGGCGCTGGCTTTAGTCCTGATGATTGAAAAACCGGGTGTATCTTTGGAAGAGATTATGAAGGTTTTGCCCGGACCTGATTTTCCTTCGGGCGGATATATCCTGGGCCGACGCGGGATTGACTCTGCCTACCGGACCGGACATGGTATTATTATCCTGCAGGCGCATACCGAGATTGAAGACCTGAGCCATAACCGCCAGGCAATCGTGGTAACCCAACTTCCCTATGAAATTAACAAGGCCAATTTGGTGGCTGATATCGCCCGGTTAGCTGAAGATAAAGCGGTAGTAGGCATTTCCACGGTTCGGGACGAGTCGGACAAGGAAGGCATCCGGGTCATGATTGAACTGAAGGCCGGAGAGGACCCGGACCTGGTCTTAAACCAACTTTACAAGCACAGTTCCCTGCGGACATCGTACGGCATCAGTAATCTGGCGCTGGTAGAGGGAAGGCCGCGCATCCTGACCCTCCAGGAACTCCTGGCGGAATTTTTAAACCACCGCCGCAATATCATTGTCCGCCGCACCGGATATGACTTGCGGAAAGCCCAGGAGCGGCTGCATATTCTGGAAGGTTACCTGATTGCGCTGGCAAATATTGACAAGGTTATCAAACTGATCCGGTCCAGCGAGTCCCTGCCGGAAGCCAAAGAAGGTTTGCAGAAGAAGTTCAAACTTTCCGAAAAACAGGCGGACGCGGTTTTGGCGATGCCGCTGTCCCGGCTCACCGGTCTGGAGCAGGGGAAGATACGCGAAGAGAGCAAAGAATTAAAGAAGAAGATTGCGGAATACGAGACGATTCTGGCCAGTCCGGGCAAGGTCAACGGCATCATCAAGAGCGAATTGCATGACCTGGTGAAACGTTACGGAGACGAACGCCGCACGCAGATTATCGCTTCCGAAGTGATGGAATTTTCGGAAATAGACCTGGTTAAGCCGGAAGACGCCGTTATTACGCTTTCGGCGACCGGTTACATCAAGCGCCTGCCGCTGGATACCTACCGCCGGCAGAGGCGGGGCGGCCGGGGCGTATTAGCCGGCGCCAGCAAGGAGAACGATTACCTGAAGGAGATGGTTCTGGCCAATACCCGCGACTATCTGCTTTTCTTCACCAACCTCGGGCGAGTTTACTGGCTCCTGGCCTACCAGGTTCCGGAACAGAGCCGGCAGGCAAAGGGCCGGCCGATTATCAACCTCCTGCGACTCCTGGAGGGCGAGTCCATAACCGCCATCGTGCCGGTTCCGGATTTCGGCGCCGAGAAGTTCCTCTTCCTGGCAACCGAAAAGGGAGTGGTTAAAAAGACCCGGCTTTCGGCTTACAGCCATCCGCGCGCCGGCGGTATCATTGCGCTGACCCTGCGGGAAAAAGACCGCCTGGCCGGCGTCCGGGTAACCACTGGCGAACATAATATTTTCCTGACCACCCGGAACGGGATGGCCATCTGTTTTCCGGAATCCAACGTGCGTTCCATGGGCCGGACCGCTTCCGGAGTACGCGGCATCCGGCTGAAGGGCAGCGATATGGTCGTAGGCGTGGAGGCCCTGAAAGAACCGGCGCCGCTGCTTACGGTCTGCGAAAGGGGTTACGGCAAGCGGACCCGGTCTGATTCCTACCGGGTTCAGAAACGGGCCGGCATGGGGATTATTGACATCAAGACCGACAAGCGCAACGGTAAGGTGGTTACGATGCGCATGGTCAAGGATACGGACGAGATGCTTATCCTTTCCCAGAAGGGACAGGCCATCCGCATCAGCGGCAACGGAATAAGGTGCATCGGCCGCAATACCAAAGGCGTTAAACTGATTAACATCCTGCCGGATGACCGGATTACCGATATCATCGTGAACGAAATCACCGAAGAGGCCGGCAAGGATAACGGCGGGGATTCGTAGGGGCGCGATTTATCGCGCCCGCGGGTTTGAGAACGACACTCGTCCCTGTCATTCGCCGAAGAAGCGAAGAGAGTGCGGCTTTTGGTAGAGTTCGGTAAATCGAACCCTACAATTTTAACAAACGCAAACTAAGAAAAAAGGGAGGGCTGCATTTACGCCCTCCCTTTTTTTATACGAATCCGACACCAATTCCTGTTTTCATATGGAGAATGCGGGTATAATATGTAATCCCCTATGGCAGAAAAAGATTTGACCGAGGAACTGCTGACGTACCAGGACCGCCTTTACCGCGCCGCCGTTTTTTTCTGCCGCGGAAACGCGGAGCAGGCGCGCGACCTGCTTCAGGAGACGATGTTGGCCGCTTGCCAAAGTTTACGCCGTTACCAAAAGAGAGCCAACCTTTACACCTATCTTTACCGCATCCTAATTAATACCTACTATGGGCGTCTGCGCCGGGAAAGAAAAAATCTTTTTATCCGAACGCCGCCGGATAATCTCCTTTCCGCCAGAGATAACAATCCCCTGGAGGAGATGCTGGCGGCCGAGCGCCGGGAATCTTTGCGTAAAGCCATTCTGTCGCTGCCGGAAATTTATCAGGTTATGATTACTTTGCGTCACCTGGAAGAATTGTCTTACCAGGAAATTGCGGAAATTCTTTCCCTACCGCTGGGCACGGTCAAGAGCCGGCTTACCACGGCCCGACAGATTTTGAGCCGGATTTTAAAGAAAGACCGAACTTTTTGGGTGGGTTAAGACACTAATAAATCAGAGAGAGACAAGATGAACAGAAAAAAGTGTTCTTTCTGGCCGGAAGTAAAAGATTTTTTTGAGGATGAAAAAGAAGCGGACAAGGAAGATTTCGTTCCTGAACATCTAAAAGAATGCCGGTTTTGCCGCCGAAGACTTTATGAAGAAAGACGGCTTACGTTACTTTTAGATGACCTTTTTGCCGCGCACCGGAACGAGCCGGTTCCGTTTTTGAACTTAACTCCGAAATTGGCTGAAGTTCCGCCGAAAAGTTATGCTGCCGGGTTTGGTTGCCCAAAAAGATTTGGTTTATTGGCAGGCGGATTCCTCTTAAGTTTTCTGGTTGTTTTATTCTTGTTTTATCGGCCCGGACCGATACCGGAACCGATAGTGCCTGGACCAATATTGGTCTCAAACAAGGCACCGTTACCGATTGAGAAAAGTCCGTTGCCGAAAGGAGAAATAAAAATACCTAAAACCAAAAAACCGGTATTGACAGAACACAAAAAAATAGCGCCTGCGGCAGAAAGGGAAGAAAAAACGGCCGGCGCCGGCAAGGATTTTAGCCAGGTCTTCTGGTCCCGATTTTACCAAACGGTTTCTGCGATCGCTTTTCCGCAGGAAATTCGTGATTTATCCCGAATTCCCTGGCCGGAACGCGCCGAAACGTGACAAAACTTTAACCAGGTATTAGGAGATATTATGTGGGAAAAAAAGAGTTCTAAGATTTGGCTGGTTGTTCTGGTTGGAGCCATGGTTGGATGCAGCGGTCGAAGCCTTTGGGCTGATGAAAAAAAACCGCCCTTACCTGTTCCCCGGGAAATACTGTCAAGGGTGATTGAAAATATCACCCAGGCAAGTAAAGACGAAACTGCGTCGGTTAATGGTGTTAGAGGGAAATTTTCTTACACCCTGAGTCTAAGCCCTTCCACTTACCGGTCTCTGTCATTGCCGCTGGCTAATCTTTTTAACCACGAACTTACGCCAGAGGTAAATGGGTCTGGAACTTTCCGCACGAAGTTTGACCCTGGCAAAGACGGTTTGCAGCCAGACCAGTTTTTTCTGGAATTTTCATCAGCCCAGTGGGCATTCTTGTTCTTTATGAACAAGGATGAAATAACCTTTATTTCTCCCCAACTCAACCTGTTGGTAAAGGATAGCTATGCCCGTTTTAGGGAGATGACCGGGAACCGGAAAGAGCAATTGCATCTTCCTGAAATGGGATTGCCAAAAACCAGAAAGATTTCATCTTATCTTGCGAGCCTGGCCGAAAAATTAAAGGCAAATTTGGACAAAACCGCCCGGCAGACAAAGGTAAGTGAGGTTAAAAAAGAGGGCATGGAGTGTTACCGGCTCTCCGCGCCCGGTGAAAACGGCGAATGGTTAGAACTGGATGTTTACGCCGATTCTTTTGTGCCGGCAACTCTTAAAATCATTTCCGCCGCCAGAGACCTTATCATTACCGCCGAATTTCAGCAGCACAAAAACATCGCAGTTTCACCTTTTGATTACCTGCCGTACCGGATAGTCCTTTCCGGAGAACGTGACGGCAATAAGGTGAAGCTGGAGGTTAAGGATATTAAATACAACCCCTTTTTCTCTGCGGACGACTTTCGGTTGAAAGAGGTCAACATAGCGGAATTTTTGGGAATTGTCTACTTTAGAGCTTTTTCCGGAACTAATTGATTTACGAAAAACGCCAGAATGCCCGGCTTTGCAGGCGGGGATGAATGGTTTCGGCAGCCGCAAACTTTTGTTTGCGCCACCTATTAACGCAGGCTAAAGCTGTACCTCGCCGTAGCTTTAGCACAGGCGGGCCTGCGGCTACCCGCTCAGAAGCCCCGCCCTGTGGGCGGGCTTCTTCCTTATTTTATGAAAACGAAAACACTCATTAAAAGGTTACAGAAGGAACGTGGCTTCACTTTAATTGAACTATTAGTGGTTATTGCCATTATTGCCATCCTGGCGGCGATGCTCCTGCCGGCGCTCTCGCGGGCAAGGGAGAAGGCCAGGCAGGCAAGTTGTCTTAATAATTTAAAGCAGCTCTACCTTGGTTTTATGCTCTACGCCCAGAATTATGATGGAAGAATTCCGCCGCCGGACATAGGAATTGCAGAATCCCTCCCGTATATGTGTTACATCAATTGGACCAATTTTATCCGGCCGGTTTTAGAGCCAAACTTGGATCCGGACGACATCCTTAACTGGCCGCCGAGTGATTTGAATTCAATCTACTTCTGCCCCAGCATCAGGGGGCAGGTGAAGAAATTTGCCGTTGATAACGGAATTACGCCATTCACCGCGTACATTATCCATACGGTTCAGCCGGGTGACCCGGAGTTTTTGAACAAAACCGTTAAGAGTAAATTTTTAGACGGTAATTGTACTGTTGATGGTCAAAGCGGCGCCAGCAATATTTGGCTCTTGAAGGACCCTCCGCTTGAAGGAGGTTCCGGCTGGAAAGGAATTCTCCATTACGGAGGAATTAACGTTCTTTATTTAGACGGTCACGTTAACTGGGAAAAACTATGAGGAACAAATCTTTGTTTAAGGCAGGCGCCTTCTTCTTCTTTTTTATTCTCTGGCTGGTTCCGTATCTTTTCGGACAGGAGAACGCAAGCACCGATACCTATCTCTTGCGCTATCAATTTCCAGTGGGTCAGGAAACCCGTTATCAACTCGATATTTCCGACTGGGAAAAGATAAAGATGGGCGGAAAGGTTACACAAAGGACCCAGAATATGATGCTGGAGTTTACCCAGAGGGTGGAAGGGGTGGATGAAAACGGGAACGGCATCTGGCATCATCTTTATACTGATGCCAGTTACCAGGGAAAGAAGATCAATTTAGCGGGTAAAGAGGTCCGGGTAAGAATCTCTCCAACCGGCGATATTTTAGAAAGCGAAGGATTGCAGGGGATAATTGCGGAATTTGTCAAGGTTGCCATGAAAAGTTTTTCTGCTTACATTCCGGGTCTGGACCGGCTTCCCTTAAAGATTGACCCTTCTAAATTTTCCTCTAACGAATTCAACATACTCTATCAGTCATTCGTTCCCACCTTTCCCGAGGGACCGCTTAAGACGGGTGATACCTGGCAACGTCGGGAAGGAGTAACAGAACTGGCCGATAAGAGGGCGGCGCGCATAAATTACCGCTTGGAAGAAGTAAAAGACGGTTTGGCAAAGATTACCCTTGTACCGCCTGATATTGATTCTCGAAAGGAGGGAAGAAAAGTTTCGGCTGGCGGCGAGATCTCTTTTGACATTCAGAAGGGCGAATTGGCCGAACTGGAAACAGTCCTGGAGTTAGAGAATTTTGACGTCAAGGGCAGCCTTCCTTCTGAACTCATAGACACTAAGGGTCAGCCGGCGCCGACTTATTCCCTGAACATTGTTGGTAAAAAAACCACTTTTTATCTTCACCGTCTTACGAATTAACCGCGACCGCCTGCGGCGGGAAACTAAAGAGGGAAAAAACTTTCAATCTCTTTCTGCTTCATGTCAACCTGTTTTCCAACCGGAGCAGAATACACGGCTTCCACGTATCGAATTTTTTCAGCTTTTTCCCCGTATTTTTTTCTAAGCCACAACCGATAATTATCGGTAAGCAACCCATTGATTTTTCCGCGCCATTCATTAAGAAATTTCAGCCTCCTCTTTTCATCCGCAGGTACTTTACTCAGGATTCCCATTGTCCAAGGCAACCATTCGTACATCTGCGAGGTGTGTTGATGCCAGGCAAGTAATTTCCTGTTCCACACAGAGTCGATGGGGACGCAAAAGTTAAACGCGTCTTTCTGCGGCCTGCCGGATGAGAAATAAAAATAACACGGGTTTTCTTTAAGCGGAGGAAGGTCAGGCAGAGCGTTTGGAACTATAACAATGTAGGAAGTATCAAGCACCAGTTGGTTGGTATACCTGTGGTCCGGGTGATATTCTGCGGGAGAATGCGTAAATATTATATCCGGATTGAACCGTCTTATTATTCTTAAAAGTTTTTTTCGGTTGGCGAGAGTCGGCATTAATTCTCCATCGTGAATGGGCAACACCTCATACTCTACATCCATTACTCCGGCGGCAGACAGCGTTTCTTTCCTACGTCTTGCAGCAAGTTTTTTTCTGTCCATAAGGTGATGTCCGCCGTCACCATTTGTCATGGAAACCATCATTACCCTGTGTCCTTTTGCGCGGTAAAGCATTGCCGCACCGCCAAACTGCCCTTCGGGGTCATCTGGATGCGCCCCGACAATCATTACATTCAATTTTTTCCTCGTATGCATTTTTATCGCCAGAATTATTTTCCGGTTTGTTTCAAATGAGGGTATTCGGCTAACCAGACACCCTCGCGCCTACTTGGCCATCTCCGAATACCTTACTTCCCGTATCACCGTTACCTTGATGGTTCCCGGATACTCCATTCCCTCTTCAATCTTTTTAGTCAACTGGTTGACCATGAGGGATGCTTCCGCGTCAGTAATGGCTTCCGGTTTGACGATGACCCGTACCTCCCGGCCCGCGGAAATAGCATAGGCCTGGGTTACGCCCCGGAAACTGGTGGCGATGGCTTCCAATTTTTCCAGGCGCTTGATATAACCTTCCAGGGTTTCACGCCGCGCTCCGGGACGACTGGCGGAAAGTGCATCTGCCGCAGACATTAGTACCGCATAGGGTGTGGTTGCCGAGTAGTCGTTGTGGTGACCGCGGATTGCCTCCAGGATTTCCGGCTGTTCGTTGTAACGGTTGGCGATGTCAAAGCCCAGCTGAATGTGGTCGCCTTCCACCTCCTGGTCCACGCTCTTGCCGATGTCGTGGAGTAAACCGGCCCGCTTGGCAATGGCCCGGTCCATCTTCAGTTCTCCGGCCATCACAGAGGCCAGGTGTGCTACTTCGATTGAATGCTGCAAGACGTTCTGGCCGTAGGAAGTACGGTATTTGAGCCGGCCGATGAGGCGCAGGAGTTCCGGGTGTAGTTTCGGGATACCCAGCGAAAGGGCGGCTTCCTTACCGGTTTTTAATATCTCTTCCTCCATCTCAAGCTTGATCTTTTCCGTTACTTCTTCAATGCGGCCCGGGTGGATGCGTCCGTCGGAAATGAGCCGCTCCAGGACCAGCCGCGCAATTGCCCGGCGGTAGATATTGAAGGCTGAGATGGTTACCGCCTCAGGCGTATCGTCCACAATCAGGTCAACGCCGGTCGCGGCTTCAAAGGCGCGAATGTTGCGTCCTTCCCGGCCGATGAGACGTCCCTTCATTTCATCCGAGGGGAGGCTGACAACCGAAGTAGTGGAGGATTCGGATTGTTCGGAGGCGCAGCGCTGGATTGCTTCCAGGACGATGGTGCGGGAAATGCGGTCGGATTCTTCGCGCGTATCGTCTTCAATCTGTTTGAGGCGGACCGCGGCGTCGTGCCGGGCCTCATCCTCCATTTTAGAAATCAGGATTTGCCGGGCTTCATCCCGGGAAAGGTTGGCTACCCGTGACAACCGACTTTTCTCTTCTTCCAGGACGCCGGAAAGCTCCTGTTCTTTCTGGACGATAGTTTTAGTGCGTTCGGTGAGGGTTTTTTCCTGCTGGCTCAGGTCCTGCTCCTTTTTGTCCAGGAAGGCAAGTTTGCGTTCCTGGTTGGTTTCGCGTTGAGACAGGCGCTGTTCCAGGGCCTGAAGTTGGCGGCGTTCTTCTTTTGTTTCCCGGTCAACGTCACCGCGTAATTTAAAGAGCGCTTCTTTTGTTTCTATCTCAAGTTCCTTCTTGCGTCGATTTACCTCTGCCTCGGTCTGGGCCAGAATCTGGCGGCTCTTCGTCTCGGCGTTTTTGATATTTTTTTCGGTGAGTAAAAGATGGATCAGGTATCCTAAAAATCCACCAATCAAAAGCCAGAGCAGAATGTCGGAAGGTGACAATTGATACCTCCTTTCGGTCGCGGAGCGCGCAATCGCACTTTGCAATGGCGCTTCGGCGACGAAGCGAGGTCAGCGGAAAAGATACGGGACAGCGAGGTTTCCCGCTAGGGTTCAGGAGTAACGTGCCGGGTAAATTCGGCCATTATCTCCGGGGATGAATTATCGTAAAACCGATTGCTCCCCGGCGAACCTTCGCAGGAAAAAACAGGTAGATATCTATTGGTTAGTTTTCCTCTTTTTTGTCTCATTATCTTTGAACTGACCTCAGAAATTACAATTTAATCAGTTTAACGCTGTTCACTTCTTTGATATTTTTAATTAGGTCCAGGGTCTCTTCCGGCACCGAGGCGTCAACGTTCAAAATGGTAATGGCTGGTCCGCCTTTTTCTTTTCGTCCCAGGGTCATTCCGGCGATGTTTATCTGGCATTCGGCCAGGATGGTGCCGATCTTCCCGACGATGCCCGGCTTGTCCTCGTTTTGGCAGAAGAGGATAAACCCGTCGGGCATCGCATCCACCAGGTAACCGTCAATCTTAACCAGCCGCGGCTCCTTCTTGCCGAAAATGGTTCCGGAAACAGAGAAGCTGGTGTTATTGCCGGAGACGGTTGCGGTGATGATATTGGCAAATTCAAGCGCTTCGGTGCTTTTTGATTCTGAAAATTTGATGCCTCTTTCCCGGGTCAGGAGCGGGGCGTTGATGTAGTTTACGCCGGCACCCTGGGAAGGACGAAGGAGGCCGTTGAGAAAACCATGCTGGAGTGGAGAGAGGTCCATTTCCGCCACCTCCCCGTAGTATTCCAGTTGTACCCGGTTGAAACGGCCCGGAACTGCCTGGGCCAGAAAGAGGCCCAGTTTTTCGCAAAGATTAAGGTATGGTTTTAAGAAACTGAGCATCTTTTCGCTTACAGAAGGCAGGTTTGCGGCATTTGTGATGACGCCCCGCTTCAGATAATCGGAGATCTGGCGGCAGATGTCCAGCGCGACCCGGTCCTGCGCTTCCCGCGTGGAAGCGCCCAGGTGCGGGGTTACAATTAAATTTCGGTGCTTCAACAGGGGATTTTCGACCGGCGGCTCGTTCTCAAAAACATCCAGGGCCGCACCCTTAATCTTCCCGGAAGCAAGGGCTTCATCCAGGGCTTTTTCATCAATTAGTCCGCCGCGCGCACAATTAACGATAAAAGCGGTTGGTTTCATCAGGGATATTTCTTTGGCGCCGACAATTCCCTTTGTTTCCGCGGTGATGGGCATATGCAGGGTAATGAGGTCTGCGGTCTTAACCAGTGTTTCCAAATCCACCAGCGAGACGCCGCCGGCAATCGCTTTTTCTTCACTGATAAAAGGGTCACAGACCAGTACTTCCATATCGAATGCCCGCGCATACTGGGCTACCCGCTGGCCAATGCGGCCAAAGCCGATAATTCCGATTATTTTGCGGTAAAGTTCGGTTCCGGTAAAACCCTTCTTTTCCCACTTGCCTTCTTTGACGGAAAGGTGCGCTTCCGGGATGTTACGCATTAAAGACAGGATGAGCGCAAAGGAATGTTCGGCGGTTGAAATGGTGTTGCCTTCCGGCGAATTCATTACGATAATGCCTTTTTCGGTCGCCGGATTCAACTCCACGTTGTCCAGGCCTACCCCGGCCCGGCCGATTACCTTCAGTTTGTCGGCGGCTTCAATAACCGGCCGTGTCACTTTTGTACCGCTGCGGACGATTAAACCGTCGTAACCTTTGATCTTTTCAACCAGCGCGTCCGTCGTTAATTTGCCTGCTTCGTCAATTTCAAAACCCTCTTCTTTCAAAATCTTGATTCCTTCCGGGGAAAGGGGGTCGGTCACTAATATTTTCATTTTTGCTCCAAAAAAACTTTTTCGGCTGCGCCGACACCGGTTCCCGACTGCAGCGCATAACCCATCTTTAACAATTGTAATTCCAGGGCGGCAATCGCCTGCAGTATTTCATACTGGTCAACCCAGCCCAGGTGAGCAATGCGGAAAATTTTTCCTTTCAGTTTACCCTGACCGCCGGCAAAGGTTATGCCGGAACTATCCCGCAGGGCCTTGGTCAGCGCTTCCGCGTCTATCTCCTCAGGCACCCGCACCGCGGTAACTGCATTACTGGGGTGTTCAGCCAGAAGTTGCAGGCCCAGCGCTTTTACCCCCTGGCGGGTTGCTTCAGCCAGAAGGCAGTGGCGCTTCCAGACGTTTTCAATTCCTTCCGTTTTGAGCATCTTCAGAACGCCGGCCAGACCGATGATTAAAGTCAAAGCCGGGGTGTACGGCGTATCTTCCTTTGAGACCGCTTTTCGGTAAGCGGATAGATCAAAATAATAGCGCGGGGTTTTGGTTTTGGCTGATTTTTCCCAGGCTTTTGGACTTAAGGAGATGAAAGCCAGGCCGGGCGGCAGCATGAACGCCTTTTGAGAAGCGGAAATCATTACGTCAATTCCCCACTCATCGGTGCGACATTCTGTTGCTCCCAGACTGCTGATGCCGTCAACCACCAGGAGTACCTCCGGCCGCTGGCGGATGATTTCGCCGATTCCCTTGATGTCGGTATGGGTTCCGGTTGAGGTTTCGCAGAGTGTGGTAAAGACCGCCTTGATATCCGGTTCTTTTTTGAGCGCGGCCTCTATCTCGATTGGAGTTGCCGATTTCCCCCATTCTACCGGAAGGGTGGTTACCTCTATGCCGTAAGCAACGGCGATTTCCCGGAATCGTTCACCGAACTTGCCCCCTTCAACCACCAGGCATTTTTCGCCGGGTGAGAGGAGATTGCTGATAGCCGCTTCCATGGCTCCGGTTCCGGAAGAGGTCAAAATCATAACATCTTCTTTAGTTTGAAAGAATTCTTTCAAACCGCTGAAACACTCGGCCAGTATTTTGCGGAATTGCGGGGTGCGGTGGTGAATTAGCGGTTTTGCCATTTCCAGCAAAATCTCATCCGGTACCGGCGTTGGGCCAGGAGTAAACAATCTGCTCTTCCACATGAGTTACCTCTATAATGTTGTTAAAACGTTTGTTGTTCCCGCGGATAGTAAGCGGGAACCCAAACCTTTAAAGCGTGGATTCCCGATATAAACATTCGGGAATGACAGGAGTTCTGTACATTAAAACGCCAATTTCGGGTTCTCCCTTTCCGCCTCCGGTATTTCAAAAAGGGGTGAGGGTTGGTAACCCAGCGGTCTGGCGATCAGGACCGTTGGAATCTGGGCTATCTTTATATTATACAAATTTACCGATTCGTTGTAAAATTCCCGACGGTCGGCGATCTCGTTTTCCAGGTAGGAAATCCGCTGCCGCAACTGGGCAAAATTGTTGTCCGCTTTCAGGTCCGGGTAGTTCTCCGCAACCGCAAAGAGGGTCTTAAGCGCCCCGGCCAGGGCGCCTTCCGCCTGAAGCCGTTCTCCGATTCCCTCCGCTTTTGAAATTATTGAACGAAGACTGATGACCTTCTGCAGGGTTTCCTGTTCGTATTTCATGTAGGTTTTACAAACATCCACCAGTTTTTCCAGTTCATCCATCCTCTGCTTGAGGAGGACGTCGATATTGCTCCAGGCCTTGGCGACGTTGTGTTTGATCATAATCAGCATGTTGTAGATGCTGATTATGCTTCCGATCAGGGCGATCAGGATTAAACCGCCGGTCACTCCCCATATAATCTTTGTCATACCAACCCCCTGGTATAATGCTCAGTATTGAGCATTTGGTTCTTTTAAAAGAGTTAGTATGTGGTTTATACTAACTCCGGAAACTTCAAAATTTAACCCGGCAACTTTTCAAGAAGTAGGGAGACGGTTCTTGCCCCCCTGTGGG
>JBDRQI010000019.1:0-18249 GCA_043826355.1 Candidatus Omnitrophota bacterium | reverse complement strand
CAATGGGGTGCTATTCATTCACCAAACTTAGGGGATTTTGAATTTCCCTGGGCGGCAACCAAAATCCTGAAGAGAATAAAGGAGATGGTTAAAACTAATAAGCCCCCGGTTCCTTATGAAGAAATGATTGAATGTATCACTGTCGCGACGGCCGCCAGGCTATCCCAAAAAGAGCGCCGAAAGGTATATCTAAAGGAAGTTTGATTGAGCCTGTTGATCCTGACGGATTTAGGGGTAGCATAGAAGAAAGTTTTAAAATAGGGCTTGCACCCCCTCTGGTATTTTTAGCAATCCGCGACTTTGCTTTTAGTTCATTGGCAATAATTTCAATAAGAGAACCCGGATCATATTCGGAATTACCAAGCACCGTTTTGGGGGAAAGGGAAAAGTTATCTTTCAGCAAGCGAAGTTGAGAGATGGCTATACATAACAAACAAAGCTGCAAAGGCGGAAGAACGAAAGCGAGATGAATTATCCGGTTATTTTTGCTTTGGGAAGCATGTTCTGTGCGGGAGTTAACGACTTTATTTTTAAAAGATATGTATCAAAAAGTCGTTTAAACGGCATCTATCTCTCCTTGACCGGAGTAATTTGGGCCCTTGTATTTTATACCGCGTCATTATTTTCTGACGGACTAAAGTTTAATTCAAACACGGTAATCTACGGCCTTATATGCGGATTTTTTTCTATCGTTGCACAGGTTTTTCTTTTAGAAGGTTTGCGCGAAACAGATGCAACCATTGGTTCCACTATCTATCGGTTAAACTTCGTTGTGGTTATTATTCTGGCACCGTTGTTCCTTAGAGAATCGCTAACGATGTTTAAACTCGGGGGCGGGTTACTGGCAATTGGTTCTGCTCTTTTTCTTTCAAAAAACAATCAAGAACAAAAGAAGCATCATATTTATAAGTTATCTTTTCTTTTTTTAGTCATTGTCGCATCAATTCTGCGGGGATTAATGGGATTCTTTTACAAGGTTGCCATTAATCATAACGTTGCTAATAACACTTTTTTACTTGTTAATGCCTGCTCATGGATTTTAGGTGGATTAATCTACGCCTCTTTTTTTGAGCGGGGAACATTCATCAGCCGCAAGATAATCATTTACTCCGGCATTTCAGGTTTTCTTGTCGCGGGAATAGTACTGTTTTTGCTTCTTGCAGTAAAGGGAGGCGAGGCTATTATTGCCGTCCCGATTTCGCAACTGAGTTTTATCATAACCAGCATCTTGGCGGTTTTATTTTTAAAAGAAGAGGTAACAATGGCAAGAATAACCGGCATTTTTTTCGCGGTCGGGGCAATATTTTGTTTGAGTCGTTAAGGTGTGTTGGAAATTAGAAGGAAAAAGTTTATATAAAACGGAGCGCAAGAATAAATGTATCACATTATCCCCAGGCCTATAGGCGTTCAGTCGGAGTAACATGAAAGAATATGTAAAATGGTGCTGGACAGAGCTAATTGAATTTGATAACCGGTGCAAGGTTTACCTGCCGAAGTCTTGGCGCAGGCAGGGGCAAGACTATTGATAGGTTCATTTCATTCCAGCCAACGGAGGCGTCTTTTATGAATAGACAAAGAAAGGATATTTTTAAGTTTTTAAAGGCAGGCATTGTCTGTTTATTTTTATGCTTTCTGTTTTCAATTTCCCTGGTGGAGAGGTTGAACGCAGAAGAAACGCCGAACATCCGTGCAGTGAAAATTAACGAAACAATTCAAATAGATGGAAAACTTTTAGAATCTGTTTGGCAGAAAGCGCAACCGGTAACAAACTTTGCCATAAATAACACGGGAATATTGGCCCGGGTTCAAACAATAGCGTATATCCTTTACGATGATAGTAACCTCTACTTTGGTTTTAAATGTCTTGAACCGGATGTGAAAAACATAAAAACTGAAAAACGGGAAAACGAAAAGGAAATTTTCGCCGACGACTGTATTGAAATTATGATTGACCCCTGGTTCAGTAAAGACGAATATTTTCATTTTGCGGTAAATGCTTCCGGCAGCACATATGACAGTTATTGTTCCCAGGGTGGTTCTGCGCAAGCCGCCGATTGGAATGGTGGATGGGAAGCAAAAACATTTATCGGAGAAAATTATTGGTCGGCCGAAGTGTCTATTCCCTATTCTATCCTGGGGTTGAACGAAAAAGTTACTTCTACCTGGGGTATAAATCTGACGCGGGAAAAGAAACTGCCTTTTTCGGAAAATTCCTCCATCGGGCAGGATGGAGTTTTTCATGTTCCCGCTAAATTTGCTCGGTTAGGGGGATTAACAACGAACCTTGTTAGATATTTTTATCGTGTTGGCGCTCCTTCTATATCAACTGAAGCCAAGGATGAGAAACTAAACGCTCTGGTTGCGGTTTCGATAAAAAATCAAACCGGCAAAGAACAAGAAGTCAAGGTTCAGTGCTGGCTGGTGGACCCCGGGAAAAACCCGATTATAAAGTCAGATACGGTAACCCTGCAACCAGGCGAAGAGACAAAAACGGTTATCGGACCGTTTGCATTAAGTGTTTCCGGAGAATATGATTGCCATATTATACTGAGCGATCCTGTTACCCAGAAGACACTTTATCTCTCAAATTCAAAGCAAAAAATAGCGTATGTGCCGATGGCTGTCAGGATAATAGAACCTTCCTACCGGGATACGATATTCGCCAGCCAGAATTTAAAAAATATTGTCACGCGGGTCACGGTCAGGTTGGATCCGGAGAAACTGAAGAATTACCGACTGCAGGCGAACCTGATGACAGCCGAAGAAGGTAATGTCCTGGAATCAATCGCCGTTATGCCGCTTAAGAAGAACGAAACAGAAATCGGTTTTTCCGCCGCACGTCTGGCGGCAGGCAGTTACCTTATCTCCGTTACGCTTTATGATGAAAAAAACAATGAAGTCGAGAATTTTCGTCGGTTGTTTTCCAAAGTTCCGTCTCTTCCAGGCGAGGTTAGGGTAGATCGAAACCTTAATCTTTTGATTGACGGCAAGCCTGTTCTGGTCCGGGGATATTTTATCGTGGCGACCGAGGATATGGAAAAAGTGAGTAAAGAGGGGAGCAACGTCATCCAATCTTACAATTTTCCTTACTGGTCTCCGGAAGAAGGCAAGGCGTTTCTGGACACGGCGCAGAAAAACAATCTTAAGGTTTTGATTTGTCCCTGGGGAAGCGACAAGGACATGCGTTCGGGGGAACCGCGCCTGTCCGAAGAGGCAAAAAAGGGAATCATGCGACAGGTTAACCTTTACAAAAATCATCCGGCCCTGCTCGGCTGGTATATGTATGACGAACCGGAAATTTTGTCGCAGCCGATGGAGAAACTTAAGGAAACATACGAATTGATAAAGAAGTTGGATCCTTATCATCCCTGCGTAATGCTCAACAATTCTCTGGAGGGAATAGCTACCTATGAAGGCTGTGCCGACATACTCATGCCTGACCCTTACCCCTTATTTGTTAATAAGGGGGGATTCATCTCCCCGATTACCAAAATTTCCGTCTTTATGGACAGGTGCAGGGAATCTGCTCCCGACAAGCCGGCTTGGATTACCCTGCAGGCTTTTGACGTCGGTGACGAAGACGAAACCTGCAGTACCCAACGCGCCCCTGATTTTAAGGAATTCCGGGCCATGGTTTACCTGGCGATTATCCACGGCGCAAAAGGTTTTCTTCATTTTGCCTATCCTTATTCCATAAGGCATCCGAACCTGAGAATCGGGATCCCTTTTATTGCCAGTGAGCTGAATTTTCTTGCGCCGGCGATACTTTTTGCCGAAAAAAGGAAGGTTGAAGTTTTACCGGAAAAATCAGGGGTTGAAGCTGTGGCCGGAGAATACCAGGGCAGATTTTATATCATTGCGGTGAATGCGACGCCTGAGAACAAAAGAGTTGAATTCCGGTTGCCCGATCTCGGACGGAAGGAATTGAAGGTAGTTTCCGAAAATAGAAGTTTGAAGTTTACAAACGAAAAGTTTACCGATTCCTTTGAAGGTTACGAGGTGCACATTTACACAACCGCAGATGATTTACCGGCAAGCACCATCAAACAAGTGCAGGCAACCATAGACGTAGAAGAGGCATTACGCAGAAAGAAGGGCAATCTGGCCGTCTGGATGGAAAACGATGTCATTGTGAAAGCGTCTTCTTGGACGCACAGCAGTTTTCACGACGCGCCGCGGATGGCAGTCAACGGAGTAATTGATGAAAACGGAGGCGAGGGGTGGCGTGATGCGAAGGCCAATCAGTTTCCGGACTGGATTCAGATAATCTGGTCGAAGACACAGCGCATCGGTCGGGTGATACTCTATGGAATAAATCTGCGGGACTACGAGGTTCAGTACTGGAACGGAAACGGCTGGGCGGTTCTCCGTTCCGTGAAAGGAAACGATAAAAATTTGGCGGTTCATCAGTTTACTCCCGTCTTGACTGATCAAATCCGGGTCTGGATTACCGCGGCAAACGATTCCAATTCGGTTATCTCGGAGATTGAATGTTATTCGGAATAATAAGGATACCATGAAAAATATTTTAGTTTTGGGAATGTTTTGTTTAATAATGGCCGGGACAAAGTTAGTTTTCTCTGCTGAAGAAAAACAGATGGTTGGTTATTGGAAATGTGATGAAGGTGAGGGCGAGATTGTGAAAGATAGCAGCGGAAAAGGTAACGACGGAAAAATACAGAGATACGGTGAATATGCAAAGTGGGTGGAGGGAAGGGCAGGTAAAGCCCTTGAGTTTAGCAATGCTGGAACCGGGGATGGAAATGGAAGGGATAGCGGCTGTGTCACAATTCCGGCAATGGGAAAGTATGATTTTTCCAAGGGTTTGACCGTGGAAGCGTGGGTTAAACTGAACAAGAATGAAAAATCGCGTACCTATGAGATAGTTACGAATACGGTAGAAGACCGAGGACCGGGATTCCGTTTCAGAATTTCCTATACGGGACTAGAGCTTCGCTCTGGTGAAGGTGGTGAGGGAGAACCACGGGGAGTTGCATCTTATAACCCGAGCATCAAAGTTCAGGTTTGGTGTCATGTCGCTGGTACTTATGATGGTTCGATGTACCGGATTTATTTGAATGGTGAACAGGTTGGTGAAAGCAAACCAGGGTTAAGCCTCACCAAAGGGAGAGATATTGTTACTATCGGTGCTTTCCAGGGTGGCGCCGCTTATGGTTTTGAGGGTATCATAGGCGAAGTAAAAATTTTCAACTATGCCCGAAGTCCCCTTGAGATTTTAAAAGATTTTGTTCAATAATAAGGAAAGAATGAAGCGGAAAACTCCTGTAATATGACCAAATAAGAAAGCCTAACCGGACAGCGGTCCGTTGAAAAAATTTGGGGGTTCTAAACCAAACATGCGGGATGGAGGGTAGAAGAAAATGTTGAATGATAGGTTATTGAGGGAATATAACTTTTTTGAATTGTATCCATTTGATGGCGGCGGCGGATTGATATTTAATGAAATGCTGGGAACAATAAAAGACGAAGAAATTTACAGAAAAATCATTAAAGAGAATGTGTTGAGTGAGTTCGGTTCTCTGCCGGAAATTGATTTCAAGAAGTTTGAGAGGTGGCGCAGCATAGAGAAAAGTTGCTGGTTGAACAGATTTTATTTCATGGCATCACTTTCCAGGATTTATTGGCTTCGCAAGGATGAAAAGATCGCAAGGCTTATCAAAAAAATTGTCATTCACTTCCTGCAAAAGTACCCTCCGCCACAAGGTAAGAAAGAAATAGGAGATCACATTAACTATGTTTACGGCATCAGAGACAATAATTACAATAAACAAACTTATGAAGAAAACCAAAGA
Organism: Candidatus Omnitrophota bacterium; assembly: GCA_043826355.1. Classification (GTDB taxonomy): domain Bacteria; phylum Ratteibacteria; class UBA8468; order MWAK01; family MWAK01; genus JAHJUB01. The sequence continues at coordinate 12,436 of JBDRQI010000019.1, read as the reverse complement.
GATGAAACGGATGTAAAATATATATGGTTTGATTTCCAGCCTGCCAGCAGACTTATTCACCTTATCTATCTTGCGCATTTTTTGAAAGATTCAAAATCCGTTACCAAAAGCGAATGGGAAAAAATCCGGGAAAGTATTTACAAACATGCAGAAATAATAATGATTGGTGAAAAATATTTTAGGAAGCTCAGCAAAGGAGATAATCATCAATCAGTGAGAGGTATTGCGCTTTTGCATGCAGGGTGTTTTTTCAAAAATTACGGCGCCGGGAAAGATTTTATAAAAGAAGGCGTAAGGATATGTAATTTCCACACGAAAATTGATTTTTTGCCGGATGGGACATTAGCGGAAAACAGTCCTTCATATCATGTTTTCGAAACCTGGCATGTAAGAGATGCATTTATATTATCCCAACGCTACAACTTCAGGCTTCGTTCTGAAACTCCAAAAACACTTAAGAAGTCCGCCCTGTTTATAAATGCCATTTGTCAGCCCGACGGCTGTTCTCCCGTAATAAACGACGGTTACCCTGTCAACCTAAGTCCTTTTCTAAAATCGCTACCGTTTAAAGCAGAACCAAAAAAAAACGATATTCAGCTATTTTTTTTCGAAGATGCTTCCATTGGTGTCTACAAAGATAAGAAGAGGTATTTGACATTTGATGCTTCACCATACACCGGCCAATTTTCTCATTATCATGCCGGGAAGAATAGTTTTATTTATTGGTATGACAAAAAACCATTTTTTGTTGATAGCGGCTGTTGCAGTTATGATGATAAACTCTTCGCTAAATGGTACAAGCAAGGAGAATCTCATTCAAGTTTGCTTGTAAATGGAAACGCCGATGGAATTGTTAAAGGAACCTATCGCTGGATGAGCTATGCTACTGTAAAATGCGATGGTTGGAATAGCCTCAGCGGAAATCATATAATTTCCTCAAATCTTAAGAGCAATGCTGCGGGGTGGGAAGGTGTAAGCTGGAATAGAGCTATAAAAATATCAAAGAACAACTCTATTACAATTACTGATGTTGTTAACACAAAAACACCAAAAGACCTTATGTTTGTTTTGAACCTGCACCCCGACGTCAGAATAACCAAGAACAACAAAGCAATTTTACTTAATAACAGAGGGACAAAACTTGCTTTTAATCCAAAGGTATCCAAGGGGGACAAAATTGAAGTTTCAATATCCCGCGGAAAATGTTTTATGAATTTTGAACACGTCGAAAATAAAAGGATCCTGTTGAAAACAAAAACTAACGGCAAGTCCATAATGGAAATAAAAATAGAGAGTGCAGAAATTAACACAACTATATTGAAATTATGCTAATAGATAATAAATGAGGATAATAGAATATTATGCAAAAAAGACAATTAGGCAATTCAGATATGCAGGTCTCCGTTCTTGCCTTAGGCGCTTGGGCCTATGGGAAGGTTGTCCGTTGGGCAGGAGAAGTAGAGGAAAAAGAGATAATCGATATTGTTTACAGGGCGGTTGATTCAGGGATAAACATAATTGATACTGCTGCTGCCTATGGGGAATCGGAAGAAGTAGTAGGTAAGGCAGTTAAAGGAATCAGAGATAAGCTCTATATTGCCACCAAATGTGGGGCAAACCCAGAGCAGATTCCCGGTCAGATAGATAATTCTTTGAAGAAGATGGATTTAGGCTATATTGACCTCTACCAGGTTCATTATCCAAGCACAAAAATTCCCATTGCCGATACAATCGGAGCAATGAAAAAACTAAAAGACGAGGGCAAGATTCGCCATATTGGCGTCTCTAACTTTTCGGTAGAGCAACTGAAAGAAGCAATAAAAGTAACCGAGATTGTCTCTTGTCAGAGTCCCTATAATCTATTCTGGAGAGAAATTGAAGAAGAAGGCATATTAGAATTCTGCCAGAAAGAGAATGTCGGCATCCTCACCTACAGTTCCCTTGCTCAGGGGCTTTTATCGGGCAAATTCAAAAGCCGCACCGATCTTCCCACCAAAGAAGGAGAAATAAGGACAGTAAATGTGCTTTTCAAAAAGGGAATTTTTGAAGAATGTTTGAAAACAGTGAATTTGGTGGAAGAGACAGCCCAAAAATACAACAAAACCCCGGCCGAAGTTTCCTTAAACTGGGTGATCAATCAGCCAGGAATTACCTCTGCTGTTGTGGGCGCAAGGAATATCTTTCAGTTGAATGATAATGTAAAGGCAGCAGGATGGAATCTAAACCAGCAAGACACAGATATCCTTAGCCAAAAAGGAAAAGAAGTATCCAAACTCTTAAATTACGCTGCTAATATGTGGGGGACGGAATATCCAAGATGAAGTCTTGGGCGGATTTAGAAGCAATAAGAAGAACAAATCTATCCAATTTTCACGCATTGTTGAAAGAAATCAGAAAAAATTCTTAAGGAATTGATTTTTCTTTTGAGAGATGGAAAACAAAAAAGATTTACCGGCTGGGGAAAAATTGCTGGAAGCGTTCCGGTTAATGTGCCGGATAAGATTTTTTGAAGAGCGCGCCAAAACGTTATACAAAAAAGGTCTACTCTGCGGCAGTTTCCTGGGAGCGCTGCATACGTATATTGGTGAAGAGGCGATTGCCGTCGGTGTCTGCCTCAATCTTGCTAAAGATGATTATATTTTCAGCACCCACCGCGGGCACGGACATTTCATTGCCCGGGGCGGACGTACCGACAAAACGCTGGCGGAATTGCAGGGAAAAGAGACCGGTTGCTGCAAGGGCCGGGGAGGTTCGATGCACCTTTTTGACCCGTCAATCGGTTTTCTGGGCGCTAACGGCATCGTGGGGGGCGGAATTCCCCTGGCAATCGGTTCCGGCTATTCTGCCCTTTACCGCGGTACCGACCAGGTGACGGTCTGTTTCTTCGGAGACGGCGGCGCCAGCCAGGGAACTTTTCACGAATCCCTCAATATGGCAGGGCTCTGGAAATTGCCGGTTGTTTTTGTTTGCGAAAATAACTGTTACGCGGTGACTACTTCCGTTGGAGACACTATTTGCGTTGCCAATGTGGCTCAGCGTGCTTCCGGGTACAACATGCCGGGCGAGGTGGTGGATGGCAACGATTTTCTGGCGGTTTACCGGGCGGCAAGGCAAGCCATCGAGCACACCCGGAAAGGAAAGGGACCTTATCTGCTTGAATGCAAGACCTACCGGATTGACCCTCATTGCATGGTTCTGCCGGAAATGCGCACCGAATGCGAATTAAGCGAGTGGAAAACGCAGAGGGATCCGATTATCCGGCTTGAAAAATATCTGAAAAAAGAGAAATTGGCCGGCGACCCCGAACTGGAAACTATCCGGAAAGAAATTCTGTTCGAAATTAATGAAGCCGAACGTTTTGCGCTGGCAAGCAAATTTCCGGACCCGCAGGAATTCAAGCGCGAAATGGGTACTTAGACCAATGAGAGAAATCAAATATATTGAGGCGCTGAACGAGGCCTTATTTGAAGAGATGAGGCGCGATAAAAATGTTTTTATTGTCGGAGAAGATGTCGGTCCCTTGGGCGGAGGTTACGGCGTTTGCAAGGGACTATTTAAGGAATTTGGCCAGATGCGGGTCAGACAGACTCCGATTTCTGAATCCGGTTTTACCGGTTTGGGCATCGGCGCGGCGCTGACCGGTTTGCGGCCGGTTGTAGAGATAATGTATCTTGATTTCGTCACCACCGCGATGGACCAGATTGTTAACCAGGCAGCCAAATTGGCCTTCATGTCCGGCAACCAGCTTAAAGTACCTTTGGTTATCCGGGCTCCTTACGGGATCGGCACCAGGGAAGCGGCTCAACACAGCCAAAGTCTTGAGGCCTGGTTTGTCCATACTCCCGGCCTGAAGGTGGTGATGCCATCCACCGCCTATGATGCCAAAGGATTGCTCAAATCCTGCATCCGCGACGACAACCCGGTTGTCTTTATTGAAAATCGGATGCTCTATTTTAAAAAAGAGATGGTTCCGGAAGGAGAGTGGCTTGTTCCTCTGGGCGAAGCAGATATTAAACGGGAAGGTGAAGATATTACCGTGGTAGGCCTTTCTAATATGGTGCCAAAAGCGTTATCGGCGGCGGAAGAAATGGCTTTGGAAATCAGCGTGGAAGTAATTGACCCCAGAACCCTGGTTCCCCTGGACATCAACCGGATTGTCAATTCAGTCAAAAAGACCCGCCGGCTGCTTGTGTTGCACGAAGCGCCGGTAAGGTGTGGTTTTGGCGCGGAAATTGTCCGGCAGGTAATCCAGGAGGCGTTTGATTACCTGGACGCGCCGCCCCGGGTACTCGGCGGCAGGAACACCCCCATTCCGTTTTCGCCTGCCTTAGAAGATGTATGCGTGCCCCGAAAAGAAGAGATCGTTGAAGCCATTAAAGAGTTGGTGAAGTAGTCCCTGGTACTGCAACCTTAAACTAATAAAATGGCCGAAAAATTACCGCCATACGAGGACCACATCGGTCTTTGGAAGAAGGAATTAAAGAATTGGATTCCGGATACCATTTTTGATGCGCACGTCCACTTGGGGCCTCCGGAAATAGTCAGGACCATGAGCGTCGGCCGCCGGAAAGAACCGCTGTCCACTTTTACCGATTTTACCTGGGAGACGGCGGCCGGTTTTTACCGGGAACTTTACTCCGGCAAAAAGATTGCAGGGTTGCTTACTTTCGGTTTTCCGCAGCAGGAAGTGTTGATTGATAAAGCCAATGATTATATCGCAAAGTTGATACGGGGTAACCCCGGGATAAAAGGTTTTATCCTGTCCGAACCGCAGGATATCGGCCGGACGATTGAACAGTTTGAAAAGGCAAAGGAAATGGGGGTCAGGTTCTACGGAGTAAAACCGTATTTTGACCGGCTGGGAAAGAGTAATTACGAAACCACCATGCCGGAGTTCATCCCGGAAGAACTGCTGCGATTTATGGATAAAGAAAAACTGGTGATGATGCTGCACACTTCCGGCCTGGGAATGTCCGAACCGGCCAACCAGGAATTTATAAATTCGGTCGTGGAAAAATATCCAAGGATTAAAATTATCCTGGCGCATATGGGACGTTATCTTGAGCCCAAACAGTTTCTGTTTTTTCTTGGCTCAACCGTACTTGATTCTCCTTATGTATTCCTGGAAATGTCTTCGGCGACCAGCCGGGAAGTATATGAAGCGGTTCTCGGACGCAGGGATTTATGGACCAAACTGCTCTTCGGCTCGGACGTTCCGTTTGGCCTGATTACGGGAAAGGAATACTGGTCTTCGGGGACCGACCCGACCTTTCTTACCCGCAGCGATTATACCTGGACCGACCCGCGGCGGAACAAGGAGTTAACGGCACAATGCCAGGCGCTAACCTACAATACCTACCATGTCATCAAGGATTTTAAAGACGCCTTGGAGGGACTGAACGTCACAAACGAGGAAAAGGAAGAACTGAAGCAGAATGTCTTTTTGAAAAATTGCCTGAGACTGTTTGGAGAATAATCAGGCGGGGAGGTTACGTGAGCGCACAGACGAAAAAAAAGAGGATTGCAGAATTAAAAAGGGATGCCCGGAGATATATCATTCCGCACTTTGCCAATTACGAACTCCTTACCCGGGAACCGAAGATATTCGTGAAAGGGGAGGGTTGCTATCTCTGGGACATTGAAGGGAATAAATACCTGGATACTTTTGCGTCACTGCTCACCACCATTATCGGACACGGAAGGAAGGAAATCGCGGCCGTTGCCGAAAATCAGATGAAGCAGTTGGAATTCTTCCCAAATTACGTTGACACTTATACTGTTCCCCTGGTTGAACTTGCCAAAAAACTGGCTGAGATTACCCCGGGGGACCTCTCAGTTTCATTTTTCGTAAACAGCGGTTCTGAAGCAAACGAGACCGCTTTAAAGATTGCCCGGCAGTACCATATTGAAAAAGGCCGGCCGCATCGCTATAAATTTATTGCCCGGCGGGACTCTTACCATGCTACTACGTTAGGGGGCTCATCGGTCACAGGGCTGAAATGGTTCCGGGAATATTTTGAGCCTCTGCTGCCCGGCTGTATTTTTGTCTCAGCCGCCCGGGAACGGGATTGCCCTCCTGGGATGAGTTCAAAGGCTTACGGCCGGAAGCTTTTAACGGAATTGGAAAAAGTCATTGAGGATGAATCTCCAGACAGCATTGCCGGCATGATTATGGACCCTTTGCCGGGGTCAAACACGGCCTATCCTTTACCGCCAGAGGGCTACCTGAAAGGCATTCGTAATCTTTGCAATAAGTACGGTATAGTGCTTATTTTTGACGAGATTCAGACCGGATTCGGCAAGACCGGAAAATGGTTTTTCTGCGAACATGAAGGGGTTACGCCGGATATCATGACGCTGGGCAAGGGCCTGACCGGCGGGTACCTCCCGCTGGGCGTTACCATTACCACGCCAAAGATTTACAAGGTTTTTGAGGCGCCCGGTTCCGAACTGCGGTCCGGTTCAACTTACGGCGGCCATACGACCGCCTGCGCTACCACACTGGCCAATATTAACATTATTGAGAAAGAACACCTGGTGGAAAAGGCGGCGAAGACGGGTGAATATATTAAAGACAATCTGGCCCGGTTATCCGGCAGGCATTCCTGTATCGGTTCCATCCAGGGTATCGGAATGCTTCTGGCGGTGGAACTGGTTGCGGACCGGGAAAAGAATAAACCGTTTGACCCGAAGTTGAAGGTTGGTAACTGGGTCCGGGACTACTGCTGGAAGAACGGGATGATTTTACGCAACAACGGAGACATCCTGGTAATTGCGCCGGCGCTGAATATTAACCGGGAATCGGTTGATTTTATGCTTGACTTAATTGATAAATCCCTTACGGCTGCGGTTAAACACTTTAAACTATAAATGTAGCGCGACCCTTTTCCGCCAAAGGCGAATACGCCTCCGGCGTACAGGGTCGCCAAAAACAGGAGGCGCTTTTTATGAAAGACCGGTTTGAAAATTACCGCTGTCTTGCCGCCAATATCCGCGCACACGCAGTCCGGATGACCCACCGGGGTAAGAGCGGCCACGTGGGAAGCAGCCTTTCCATGGCCGACATCCTGGCTGTTCTTTACACAAAAATATTGAAGGTTGACCCCAGGAAACCAAAATGGCCACACCGGGACCGCTTCATCCTTTCCAAGGGACATGCCGCCGCCGTTGTCTATGCCGTCCTGGCGGAAAAGGGCTTTTTCCCTAAAGAATGGCTGCAGACCTATTACCGGGACAACGGCCGCCTGATGGGCCACATCAGCCACCACGTGCCCGGGGTTGAGTTTTCCACCGGCTCCCTGGGCCACGGCCTGCCGGTTGCCTGCGGCCTGGCCATTCACGCCAAACACAACCACAAAAAGCACCGCATCTTCTGCCTGATGAGCGACGGCGACTGCAATGAGGGTTCCACCTGGGAAGCGATTATGTTCGCCGCCCAGCACCGCCTGGATAACCTGGTTGCTGTCGTTGACTACAACAGAATCCAGGCCCTGGGCCGAAGCAAGGATATCATCGACCTGGAGCCGTTCGCCCAAAAGATTAAAGATTTCCGCTGGGCGGCAAAGGAGATAGACGGACACAACTTTAAGGAGATTGAAGACGCCCTCTCAACCCTGCCTTTCCAACCGGATAAGCCCTCTTTTCTTATCTGCCATACCGTCAAAGGCAAGGGCGTCTCCTTCCTGGAAGATACCGTGGCCAGCCATTACAAATGCGCCAACGACCAGGAGCTTGTCCAGGCCTGCCGGGAACTGGGGGTGGAGCCATGAGGAAGATATTCAACAAGACCCTTTTGGAACTGGCCAAGAAGAACAAGAGGATTTACATGGTTTTGGCCGACATCGGCTACGGCGAGATTGAGCCCTTCCGGGATACCTTTCCGGAACGCTACTTTAACGTGGGCGTGGCCGAACAGAACATGACCGGGGTTGCCTGCGGCATCGCCCTGGAAGGCAATATCGCGGTAACTTACTCCATCGCCAACTTTCCTACCCTGCGCTGCCTGGAGCAGATACGCAACGACGTCTGCTACCACAACGCCAACGTCAAGATAGTCATCATCGGCGGCGGGGTCTCCTACGGCCCCCTGGGCATCTCCCACCACTCCACCGAAGACATCGCCATCATGCGGGCACTGCCCAACCTAGTGGTCCTTTGCCCCTGCGACTGCGTGGAGGCGGAAGCTGCCACCCGGGCCATGATTGAGTATGACGGGCCCGTCTACTACCGCTGCGGCTACAAAGGGGAAAAGGATATCCACCAGAAGAAGATTAACTTTAAAATCGGCAAGGCAATCCGGGTTAAAGAAGGCAAGGATGCTGCCATTATCTTCACCGGACCTATCGGCTACAACGTCCTTCTGGCCAGCGATATCCTGGCCAAAAAAGGCATCAACTGTCGCCTGGTCAGCCTGCCGACCATCAAACCGATAGACGCCAGGATGATTAAAGACTGCGCCCGGGAGACCGGCGCCATCATCACCGTGGAAGAGCATAACCTCTCCGGGGGTATGGGCGGCACGGTGGCAGAGGTGCTGGTGGATAACAACATCACCGGCATTAAGTTCAAGCGTATCGCCTTGCCGGATATTTACGTCTCCCTAGTCGGCAGCCAAGAGTGGTTGCGGGGTAAATACGGTATGTCTCCGGAGGCGATAGCAAAGACCGTCCAGAAAACAATTGGGGGGAAAAATTAATTCCGCAGAACGCATCTTCGCTGTCCTGGAAGGAGAAATTCCAGACCGGATTCCAATTGCGGAAATCTGGGTTGACGAAAAGGCTTTTCATCCGCTATTTCCCGGTAAATCCTATTATGATTTTATAGAAGAGTCCGACTATTACGATGCGGTCAATTCACTGGCCGGCATCGTTCCTCCCGACATAGACTGGATTGATCGGGAGAAAAAGATCTTCCGCGACAAGTGGGGCGCCCGCCAGCAGTTTACCGAAGAAGCCATTCCCATAATCATTCCTCCGGTCCGCATTGACTCGGAGGCAGACCTTGCCTCCTACACCCCGCCTGACCCGGCGAACCCGGGCATTATGAGCGCAGTAAAGGAGATGGTCAGGCGCTTCAAGGACAAGAAAGCTCTTATCTTTGTAGGTGAAGATGTTTTTGCCGCCCCACAGTATCTGCGGGGCGGACTAGAAAACCTGGCGATTGATTTTAAACTCAACCCTTCACTGGCGGAAAGTCTGGCAAAGATATCCGAAGAATATTACATTGAACTCTACCGCCGGGTTATCAAAGAAGGGATTGAAATTATTATTTTGGGCGATGACTACGCCGGAAAAACCGGACCGCTGGTTTCCCCGGATGATTTCCGGAGATTTATTCTTCCGGGTCTTTCCAGGATAGTTAAGGAAATCAAGGGTGCCGGCGCATACTGCATCAAGCACACCGACGGCAATATTTGGAAAATTATGGATATGCTGGTTGGTACCGGTCTTGACTGTCTGGGTCCCCTGCAGGCAAGCGCCGGCACCGACCTTGCTCTAATCAAAAGCCGTTATCCGAAAGTAGCGGTGATGGGCAGTGTTGAGGTGGACGTCCTGGTAAGGGGCACAAAAGAAGAAGTAATCAAAGAGACCAGAGAGAATATTAAAAGATACTCCCCGGGCGGAAGGCACATCCTTTCTTCTTCTAACACCATCTCTTCCGGAGTCAAACCGGAGAATCTGCGGGCGATGATTAAAACGGCAAAAAAAGCCGGTTCCTATCCGCTTGCCTGACAATTTAAAAGTGCCATAAATTAAGGGTGTTGGTTTATAATTCAGACCGGCTGGTTGCTTCACAGCGTCATTCTGGAACTGAACCTGCTTAGTTATCGGCTGGAATAAGCAAGGAAAAAGAGTACGAAAACAGAACGACGAAAGAAGAGATACCATGAAACGAAAGAAAAAAGGATACAGGTTGTATCTTGATAATAGCCGGTCAGTTGAAAAACGAGTTAGGGACCTGCTAACCCGGATGACGCTGGAGGAGAAGATTAGCCAATTGGGCGCCGGTTTCCTGGAACACCAAACAGATGAAGACGGTTGTTTTTCGGTTCGAAAAATAAAAAAAGCGATTTCTGATTTAGGAATTAGGGTCCTGCATAACATTCCTAAGAATTCCCGTCTTAACATGGAAATCGTCCGACAGGTTCAACGTTATTTTTGGTGTAATTCTTTTAGTCCAGCAAGATAAAAGCAATCAAATAGAGATTTGTAGTTATTTTGAAAAATATCTCTCAAAAAGAAAATGTTATCATCAATAAAAAATTGATATCGTGGCCTAGAAAACTTGTCCCAAACCACACGAATATATTGTTCTTGATGACCATAAGAACCGCTAGCGGTAACACCAATGTCTGTCTCTTCTTTTTTTAATAAAACCTCTGTGCCATAGTTTTCTCCTTTATACTTCACTTCTATTCCACCATTAACACTAACAAAACTTCCAACAAGCAGCAGAACTGAAGTGAACCCTTATCCTTGGACAGACAGGTTAGAATAACCTGGCTCCGGCCGGTGATTTTTTTGTTCTTTGAAAAGTAACCTGTTTTCAAATTCCTCCGGGGGCAGATACCCCAGGGAAGAATGCAATCTCTTTTTATTATACACCGCATCCAGAAAATAGGGAATTCGTTCCTGAACATCGGCAAAGGTATTCCCAGAGGTAAACTTCTTCCGCTTTCAGGGTCTTGAAGAAACTCTCGGCTTTGGCGTTATCGTAAGGGTTGCCTTTCCGGGACATGCTGATTTGAAAACCGCAGTTCTTGAGCCGCCGGGTATAATCACCGGAGGCATACTGCACCCCTCGTCGGAATGGTGGATTATTCCCGGGGCGGGGTTTCTTCGGCAGATGGCCATATCCAAGGCCGTAAGCGTAATCTGGTTATCCAAACCCCTGGAAACGCAGTAGCCGATGACCCGGCGGGAGAAGGCGTCCAGGATAACCGATAAATAAACAAAACCTGATTCTATCCGGATGTAGGTGATGTCGGATACCCAAACCTGGTTTATCGCCGTTGGCGGCTGTTCTTTTGTCAGGTCCGGATAGACTGGGTAATTGTGGTTGGAATCGGTGGTGGCCACCCAGCGCTTTTTAACCGCCACCAGGAGGGAACTTTCCCGTATGATGCGTAAGATGCGTTTGTGGTTTACGCGAATTCCTTCCAGCCGAAGTTGATTGGTTATACGCCGGTAGCCGTACTTAGAGAATTCCAGGGCAATTGCTTCTATCCGGTCCTGAAGATTGGTGTCGGTCTTAATTCTGTCACGGTTTTTCGGCCGGTAGTAATAGGTGCTGCGGGCGATATTCAGCATTTGGCACCGCCTTTTGACGCCGCCGTGATTTCTGGTAGAGGAGCCGGCAATAAGCTCTCTCTTTTCCGGGTTTGTTCGATCGTGGTGGAAAGAGCGTTTTTTAAAAAGTCATTGTCCATGGTCAGTTTTCCGACCATGCACTCAAGTTCCTTGATTCGTTCCTTGTAGGCTAATTCGTAACGGGGAGGATTACCCAGTTTGCCCAGGCCGTAGCGTTTCTTCCAGCGGTAGAGCACTCCCCAGGAAATGTTGTATTTGCGGACGAGTTGTGCTGGGGTCGTGACACCACTGAGTGATTCTTCAACGACCCGGCGTTTGAAGTCCGGGGTAAAACTTCTTCTGTCTTTCATGGCAGGTGCTCCTTTCTGCCCCCGGTTGGGGGCGGTTAGGCTCTGCCAGGTATTCTAACATAAGTGTCCAACTTTAAGGGTGCAGTCCAAACCACAAACAGAAATTAGCAAACCCTCTTCTGTTTTCTTTCCTTGACGCCAGTTAATAATTGCACCATTAATTGGTTCTTCAATTCGTAATAGTGTGGGCATGGTCTGACTCCTTCAAAGTAAATTATCTAAAGGTTAATTCTTACGCCATCTCCTTCTTTGCTCTTTCCACTACTTCGTGTATCTCCTCAATTTCTCCTCCCGTTTTTCAGGCTTTTTGTATGTGGGTTGAGGTCCGATTTCTCTGACTATTTAACACTAATATGTTACCTTTTCCTTTTTACTGAATATACTATTACTCCTAAATCTGTCGAGGATTATAGGATTAATCAAACTTCTTTTAAATATATTTTTCGGTGTTCTTTTTGGGATAGCCTGGCGGCCGTCGCGATAGCGATTCCTTCAATCATTTCTTCATAAGGAACCGGGGGCTTATTAGTTTTAACCATCTCCTTTATTCTCTTCAGGATTTTGGTTGCCGCCCAGGGAAATTCAAAATCCCCTAAGTTTGGTGAATGAATAGCACCCCATTGACTGTAGGCGCTGGCATAATATGAACAGTGATAAGTTGGACCTGATGCGCAACAAAGAATAACACCGGAACCTGGCCTTCCAGATTTTCCGCCATAATCCAGATGAACATAAGCCAAAGGTTTTTGTCCCATAGCCTCAACAGACTCAACACCG
>JBDRQI010000018.1:0-2382 GCA_043826355.1 Candidatus Omnitrophota bacterium | reverse complement strand
GCCATCCTGGCGGCGATGCTCCTGCCGGCGCTCAGCCAGGCCCGGGAGAAAGCCCGGGCGGCAAGCTGCATCAACAACCTGAAGCAGATTGGCCTGATGGTCTTTGTCTACGCCCAGGACAATGACGGGTTTGTGCCGGTTCTTAATCAACCCTGCAGCTGCCATACGCTGATATCTTACTGGTGGCAGGGAAGCGAGAGTGCGTACCATCCCTACTTTGCTAACCCATACCTGGGTTCGGGGTGGATGGGCCGGGGCTGCCTCACCGATTGTCCCTCAAGGCCATATACCGGGTCATACAGTGGAGATAAACAGTTCAATTTAACTGATTATGGTTTAAGCACCTCCTTGGCTGGCACGAAACTTGACCGGGTCATCTCCCCGAGCGAAAAGGTTGCCTTTATGGATGCGAACTACTGGCGCGTTGACGCCACCCAGCCCCAGGGAGCATGGTGGCAGGAACAGGCAAACTGGGTCCACAGCGGGGGCGCAAACGTCCTCTTCTGCGACGGCCACGTAGAATGGATTAAGCAGGGCGGGAAACTTACGGACAACTGGTTTGACGTCACGATTGTGAACTGACCTGCTGTAGTTATAAGCCCTTTGAGGCTTAACTGCGGCAAAGCGGTGACTATCGGTTACTCCGGGCGGTTTTCTGGCCGACCGGGGTAACCGATTTTGTAAAGATAGATTAAGACAGCGGGGACAAGGAAGTTTCCGTAAGCTGACTATCCCAAGAAGCAAGGCAAAGGCGCCTTCTTTCCCGGAAGGGGAAGGGTGCGCCTTTTTTTATTGTGCGGAAAAAGGGAAAACCATTATTTTGGGAGGGGACACAGCCCCTCTCCTACATTGCGGGGGAGCAAGAATGAAGACGTATATTGAAAAAGTTTTTACGTGGGTGCAGCATAAAAATCCCGGGGAACCGGAGTTTCACCAGGCAGCCAAGGAGGTTTTCGATTCCCTGGAACCGGTAATGTCCCGGCATCCCGAGTACCAGGAAGCCGGAATATTGGAGCGGCTGGTGGAGCCGGAACGGGTGATTATGTTCCGGGTGCCCTGGGTGGACGACAGGGGGAGGTGTCGGGTTAATCGCGGGTACCGGGTTCAGTTCAACAGCGCTATCGGACCTTACAAAGGCGGACTGCGGTTCCATTCCACCGTAAACCTGGGTATTTTGAAGTTTTTGGCTTTTGAACAGGTCTTCAAGAACTCGCTGACCACGCTTCCGATGGGCGGGGGAAAGGGCGGTTCTGATTTTGAACCGAAAAGCAGGTCAGACGGCGAGATGATGCGTTTTTGCCAGTCGTTTATGAGCGAGCTTTTTCGTCACGTCGGACCGGATACCGATATCCCGGCCGGCGATATCGGCGTGGGAGGTCGGGAAATCGGGTATCTTTTTGGCCAGTACAAGCGGCTGGCCAATGAATTTACCGGAGTGCTTACCGGAAAAGGGGTGGCCTGGGGCGGCTCCCTGATTCGTCCGGAAGCCACCGGATACGGTGTGGTCTATTTCGCGGAGGAGATGCTGAAGACGCGCGGGGATTCATTCAAGGGAAAGGTTTGCGTGGTCTCCGGCTCCGGAAACGTTTCTCAATATACGGTGGAGAAATTAAACCATTTAGGCGCTAAGACCGTTACGCTGTCCGATTCCAACGGTTTCATCCATGACCCGGACGGCATTGACGCCGATAAGCTGAGTTTCGTGATGGAATTGAAGAACGTTAAGCGGGGCCGCATCAAAGAGTATGCCGATAAGTACGGCGTAAAGTATTATGAAGGGCAGAAACCCTGGGGAATTAAATGTGATGCGGTTTTTCCCTGCGCCACCCAGAACGAAATTGACGGGAAAGGCGCGGAGACGCTTCTTAAGAATGGGTGTTTTGTTGTTTCCGAAGGGGCGAACATGCCGACCACACCCGAGGGCGTGGAAAAGTTTATCAAAGCGAAGATTCTTTACGGACCGGGGAAGGCGGCTAACGCCGGAGGCGTCGCGACTTCCGGTTTGGAGATGAGCCAGAACTCCATCAGGATGTCGTGGGAGAAAGAAGAGGTAGACCGGCGGCTCAAGGAGATTATGCAGAGCATTCACGAGACAACGGCCAGAGCCGCAAAAGATTACGGAAATCCCGGCAACTATGTGGCCGGAGCTAATATTGCCGGATTTGAAAAGGTGGCCGCCGCCATGCTGGAGCAGGGTGTCGTGTAGCACGAAACACCAAATTTGTCATCCTGAGCTATTATTTCTGTGTCATCCTGAGCGCAGCGAAGGATCTCTCTTTTAACTGCGGGATTCTTCGCAAGGTCGGCTCAGAATGACACCGGCTATCTGTCATCCTGAGCGCAGCGAAGGATCTCTCTTTTAACTGCGGGATTCTTCGCAAG
>JBDRQI010000017.1:0-15142 GCA_043826355.1 Candidatus Omnitrophota bacterium | reverse complement strand
CCCCCGGAAACCGGAAACCGGCGGAACCCTGATGGGCATATTTTAACATATATCAGGATAACACGACAGGAGGAGGGGGATGCGAAAAACATACGGGGCCGGATTCAAGGCAAAACCGGCATTCTCCGGATACGCTGCCGGGCGACCGGGCGAGAAGACAAATTGACATACCGAACAAAAAGGTGGTTTAATAAAAAGATTGGCCGCCAGCAGAATCGCGGTTGCGTCAACTACTTTTTGCACCTTCAAAACCACTGTTTTTTTCCAGTCCAAACCGGAGGTTTGGACTGCGGTTTTGGGGAAACATCAATCTTCTGTGCCTTGGGGGAATGTCGGGACACAGGACAACAGGCGGGGGGCAATTAAATGAAAGAGTATCAGAAATGGTGCTGGATAGAACTGGCGGGTTTTGACAATCAGAAGCGTGATTTGGGAGTCAAGGAATATCTTGCCAACGCGGGTTTTGTGCCCTCATTGGTATCTTTGCTTCTTTCTTCAACCGACTTTGTCCTGCAGCATGATGCCGCCAGGAAAGACGTCTCCTTGCCGCCCGATGTTTGTTCCTATGGCGGCCGTCTTCCTTTGGGGGAAGGAAAGAAAAGGCAGGTCTGGTCAAAGCGTGACCTTAAAAGGTTGGTGGCGGAACTTCATAAACACGGCATAAAAGTTTATCCCTCCGTATTTGATATATTTCTCGGCAATGCGTTCCACGATGAATGGGTGAGCAAGCACCGGGAAGTTCTTGCCACCGCGCGAAACGGCGAACAACTTCATTCCATAAACCCTTTGGCCCGCTTCAAAGACGGCTCCTATTTTGAAGATTTTTTCGTGAAGAAATTGATGGAAGTAATCCGGGATTATGATTTTGACGGTTTTCACTGCGCCGACGGGTTAAACCACGGACGATTTACCCTGTATTGGGCGTATTACTCTGATGATATGGTCGGCCAGTTTACGGAAAAAACCGGGGTAAAACTTCCCGAAGATATTTCTGGAAAATGCGACGGCAATAAGGCCAGGTCGGAGAAACGGGCCGATTGGATTTGGCGCAACCGGCGCGTTGCCTGGATAAAGTTTTTTACCGGGCGGTGGGAAGAATACTGCCGGAAGATTGTGAACGCGGTTCATCGTGAAAAAAAGCAGGTTTCGTTTAACACTTCCTGGTCGCGGGACCCTTTTGAAGCAATCTACCGCTACGGAGTGGATTACCGCAAGATTGCCGATGCCGGCATGGACTGGTTTATCCAGGAGTGCCCCGGCGTCGGCAATGAATTTGGGGGGGAAGGGAGGGTCTACCCGGGCTTCTTTTATAAGGTAATGGCGACGATTCTTTTAACCAAAGCCAGTATGCCCGATGCAAATATGGTGGCGCTTAACCACATTCATGACGTAAACGAAAACTACGAAATGTTACGTCATGCCCCTACCTTTTTGGAGAAAGAAATCTACACCTATCCCAACCTGTTTCACCTTGACTCTAAAAACAGGTTCCAAAGGTGCATTGAAGGTTTTCTGGTCTGTCTGGCGGACGGTATCAACCGTGAGGAGTGGAACTGGCTGCAATACAACTGGAACAATAGTTTTGCCGTAAATCCCCGGTCAATCGCCGGGCCAACCCTGGTCTGGTCCGATAACGCGATGGAAAACCAGTTGGAAGACTTCATCAAGACAAGAAGCGCCGGAACCCACAGCATCCTGTACCGTTTGCTGGCCAAGGGAGCCCCGATTTATTCCGCCGTTAATGTTGATTCTGTAAATAATGCGCCGGGGCCGCTGCTGGTAATCAACCATCAGCATTTTCCGCAGGAAGAGTTAAAGAAAATACTTGCCTGCAAGAATGGCCCGGTAATAATAATCGGCAAAAAGAAAAACCTTCCCCCAAATCCCGATTTTCAGTTTGAGGATGTCTATCCGCCGGACCGGTTAATCATGGCTGTCTACGGTTTGAAGGGTTTGACGAAAAACCTTCAAGTAGAAATTGTCAGGGAAGGCAAGGAAAAGATACCGGCGGATATGGCCGGGGTGGAAGAGCCGCCCATTTACTGTCTGGACCTCTACTCCCGTAAAATATCGGACAGTTTTCTAACCGGGTGCGTAAAGGTAATCTCCCGGTTGGTTGCCGGCGCCAAAGTAGTGAATAATGTGCCGGCGAAGGTCCTGGCGATGGAACAGTCAAAGGGCGCGGTCCGCCTTTTTATCGGAAACGATGAATATGGTTACGCCCACCCGGAAATCGATATGGGGAAGAAGATACGCAGCATTAAAACTGTCACTAAATTCCCGTATAGGCCCGTGGCGTTCCACGGGTCAAAATTTACCGTCAGGGTTCCGGGAAAAGGCGTGGCGGTTCTGGACCTTACCCTTGATAATTAGCATCCCAAATAAATTACGCCGCCATAATCCGGAACGGTCAATGCCAGATGGCACCTCCGGTAAAAGGGCCGGATGGCTGGAAGAAGAGCAAAAAGCGGTTCGACCCGTCTCTTCCGGGGCGGTATCCCGGGGATTGGGATGTCCGCCTTGCGCGGTGGAATCAAAACAAACCCGTTCTCCGGCTTTACGGAGGTGAACATCGCCGGGTGAAATTTTTGCAATTTACGGGAAAGGAGCGTTATGGCGAAGAAGATAAAAGGCGGGGCGGGAATCTGGTATTTTCCCGATGGATACTTACCGAAGAAGACCGGCCGGGGGCTCCTGGAGGCGCACGAAGCCCTGATGATTCTGAACGTTAATGATAAACCGGCTGACGTAAAACTTGACCTCTATTTTGAAGACCGGGAACCGGTGACCGGCATCCCGGTTACCGTAGGTGCGAGGCGGGTGAAATGTCTCCGCATGGATAATCCCCAAGACGTCGGCGGACACCGGATTCCGGCGTTGACCCAGTATTCGCTCCGCGTCCGGAGCAATGTAAACGTGGTGGTTCAATTCGGAAGATTGGATTCCACCCAGGAGAACCTGGCTTATTACGTTGGAGTCGGGTATTGCGAGTAAGGCCTTGTCAAGAAAGTCCGCAAAAGAGTTTTTCACCGAAAACAGGGAGTGAAAAATGAAGATACCGAGAGAAGAGTTCAGCGAAAGGATATCCCGGATTAGAAGGGAGATGGAAAAAGAAGATATTGACGCAGTTTTGGTGTACGGCGATGAATACCGCCGCGAGTACATCAGGTACGTCTCAAACTACTGGCCGATATTTGAACGGGCAATGCTGGTGATTCCGAAGGACGGCGACCCCATCCTGCTGGGCGCCCCGGAATGTGAAAAAGTTGCCCGGGAAATGTCCGCCTGGCCGGATATCCGCAACATCAAGGATTTCACCTGCGTCACGGTACCGGATGAGATTGATTACTCGCTGGCAGAATTCTCCTCGTTTTCCAGCGTTTACCGTGAAGTGAACAGCCGGAGCCAACTGAAACGGGTGGGGCTGGTCGGAGTGAATGCAATTCCGGCGCCGGTCCTGGAAAGCATTAAATCGGCATTTGAGGGTGTGGAAATAGTGAATTTTGAAAGCGTCCTGAACCGGATGCGTTTGATCAAAACTCCCCAGGAGATAAAATGCCTCAGGAAAGCGGCGGAGTTTGCCGATAAGGGTTTTCAGGCATTAATGGAAGCCTGCGTTCCCGGCGCGAGCGAGCTTGCCGCCGCGGCAGCCGGTGAATACGGAGCCAGAAAAGCCGGAGCAGAATACGTGCCGTTTGTCGTATTCGGAAGCGGTGAAAGAACGCATACCATCGTAGGCAGGCCGACGGAGAAGATAATTGAAGATGGCGACATGATTATGGCTGCCCTGGCGGTTCAGTTTGAGGGATATATCGCCTCGGCGGAGTTTCCTTTTGTGGCCGGCCGCATGAGCAAAGGGCAGAAAGATTTAATCAACGCCCTGATAGTTGCCGAGGACCGCGCGCTCAATCTTTTAAAAGCAGGTACGCCGGCGCGGGAGTTCGTCCGGAAGGTGCGGCAGTATTTCCGGGATAACAACCTGTCACAGTACGACGTCTATCCGCCGCTGCACGGCTGTGGATATGCAGAGGCGGAATCTCCTTATCCCGACGAAAATTCGGAACTGGTCTTTGAGGAGAACATGACCGTCAATACCGACATCAGTCTCTTCGGGCATCCGGCCGGTTCCAACCGCATTGAAGAAGGTTTTGTTATTACGAAAGAAGGACCGGAGCCGATGTCAAAACTGGTCAGAAAACTTTGTTCCGAATGGCTAAGCCGGGGGTAAACAATGTTAAAGGTCTTGTCTTTATGCGGTCACGACGATGACAGTATTATTGCCGTCGGCGGAACCCTGCGCAAGATAGTCAACGCGGGCGGGGAAGTGAGCATCGTCTATTTCGGAAACGGCAACGAGGGGTACGCCGACCTGAAGAAACAGGAAAGCATCGTCGCTCTGCGCGAAGCGGAAGTCAGGAAGAGTTATGCGATTTTAGGCATCAAGAACCTTGAGTGCCTTGGATACGGAGACTTTGATATTCTGGCAAACGAAGAGACTTACCGGCTGGCCATCAAAGCAATTAGAAAGCACAAGCCGGACATCATCTTCACCCATTACTGGAAGGAGTATTTTCAACACCACAATACCGCCCGGCTGGTTACCGACGCCTGGTGGCAGGCCGGCTGGAAGGCTTCCCTGGCGCAGGGAGAACCCTGGCAGGCAAAAAAACTGTACTATTTTGAAGTGTTGCAGCTTTTGGAGGAACCGACCCACATCGTGGACATTTCGGATACCTTCGCCGCAAAGATGGATGCCTGGAAAGCGTTTGCCAGCCAGGATGAGTTTCTGGATACATTGGCAGACCAACTGGAGGCGCGGGCGCGATTTTACGGCAGCCTGATCAACGTAAAATACGGCGAGGCCCTCAAAATGTCCGCCTATCTTCCCCAGGCAATCAGGGGAATAAGCGAATTCTAAAAAATTGGAGGGGTTATGGCTGTAAACCAGACCAGATTTGCCTTCACGGTAGACGATGTTGCTTTAAAGGATTTTTCCAGCGTTGAGGATTTGCGGGAACTGCTGGGTTTTCTCAAAAAAGAGGGTGTCCCGGCCACCTTTTTCGTGGTGCCGTTTAACCAGGATATTCCCTTGTATCAGCGCGAAGACTGGGTTGCGGCGTTAAAGGACGCCGCGCTTGCCGGACACGAACTGCAGCTTCACGGTTACCGGCATGAGGCTTTTGAATGGGGAATCCCCCCGGAATTCATCCTGGCCTACGAAGACCGGGAACGCCGTCGGCTGCAGGAAGAACGCGCCGAGATTGAGAAGGGGTTCTCCCCGGACGTTTTGACAGCGAAACTGGAGAAAGGGATAGCGATTTTCACCAGGGTTGCCGGGCATCGTCCAATCGGTTTTCGCGCCCCCTACGGTTCCACCCATCCGAACCTGTTTACGGCCTTGGTAAAATGCGGGTTTCAATATGATTCTTCGCTGATTATCAATCCCAAGGGCTGGAAATATATCGTAAAAGATTATACCCCGGGGATGATCTGGGACAAAAATATCACTCCAAGGCCGTTTAAACACCAGGCCGGGTTAATCGAGATTCCGATTATGGCGGAATACACCTGGTTCCTGAAAGAGGCGGACGTGGAAAGACACTATCAATTAATCAGGGAAGATTTTGATAAGGCGGCTGAGACCGGAGGTGTGATGGCATCCGTCTGCCACGTGACCCCGGTAACCGGGGTCAATTCTGCCGGTCTTAAGGTTTACGAAAAACTATTCCGGTATGCCCGGGAACAAGGCAATGTTACCTTCTCTACTCTGGGGGAATGTCTTAAGATAGATTGAAATCCGGACAAGTTCCGGCAACTCAGGTGTGTTGCTTTACCGTGATAAAAAAAAACAATCTCAGGCAAACCCTGGACCGCTATCTGGCTTTCTACGAACGCCGCCTTGAAGACGGGATTCTGGCTCATATTCCGGCGCCCCCAGAAGAATCTCCCGTTCAACCTGCCGTTGAAACCGGAGAACCAAGAGGCAGAAAATGCCTGCTGCTGGAAAATCTGGAAGGATTTTTCCTCAGGGTTAAGGCGCAAAACTTTACCAACTGTTTGGGGGACTATATCCCTTTGGTTTATCCCACCTGCAACTTCGGCGAGTCAATCTGGAGTGGAATGCTGGGCGGAGATATTCTTTTTGCCGGAACTAATCTCCATACCTGGAGCCATTGCCCGACGCCGGTCATCGGAACAATTGAAACTTTTAACTTTCCCGAGGTTAAAGAAGATAATTTCTGGTATAATCAGATGTTGCGGGTAACAAAATATTTTGCGGACCATTTAGAGCCGGTCTGCGATGTCCAGAATTTTATCTTCATGGATTGCTTGAACTTACTGGTTGAGCTGAGAGGCGCGGCTGCTTATACCGATCTTTATGACTACCCGGATTTTGTCGAAAAATTTCTCGATTGGTCGGTAAAAGAAAATATCCGGGTGTTTGATGCGCAGGCGTCCTTGGTGAAAGAATTGGTCAGAACCGCTTACGGCGACCATCCGTGTTATAAATATGCCCGGTGTAATATTCCGGATATCAGCATTGATGCTTACGGTTTGTGCCGAAAAGAATTCTACGTGTCTTTTGGGCTTGAGCAACACAAAAAAATCGTGGAACATTACGGAGGAGCCAGGTTGCACGTCCACGGAAACGGCAGACAGCTTTGCCGGCTGGTATCTAAAATAGAAAAGATTAGCGAGTGCTGGTTCACGGAAGATGTTGGTTATGCAAACCCTTATGAAATTGTGGAAGAGTTAAAAGAAGAGATGCATCCGATACCGATACGAATCAATATACCAAAAGAGATTTTTGTCAAAAAATTAAAAGAACGCGCCTTGCCGGGAGGAATAACCTATGTGGTTTCCGGCGCCGAAAATTTGAATGAGGCAAACCAGATTATGCTTAAGGTCTTTGATTACCGCCCCCGTTGCTAATTATTAAACAAGGAGCTCTTATGCGAAACCTGAAAGAAAGGATGCCGCGTCCCAAAATAGGCCTGTTGCCCACCGGTCATGATTATTACTGGTCCCAGTTCCCGGAATTGAAAGAGATGGGACTCCGGATGTACGCCCGTCTCCGGAAGAAACTGGCGGCGCTGGCCGATATCGTGGCGCCGGAACTGGTGGATACGGAAGAGAAAGCCGGTAAGGCCGGCGAGCTTTTTAAAAGGGAAGGCGTGGATATGGCGGTGATATTCCCGGTAGGCTACTGCCCGAGCATGCGCCTGATTCCCGCGGTGAAAGACCTGACGGTGCCAATCCGCATTTTAAATGCGCATGAAGACCGTTCTTACGACTACGCTTCCGCGGATACCGCCCTCTACCTTCATCATGAAGCCGTCTGCTGTGTGCCGGAATTCTCCGGCGCCCTGGTTGGAATCGGGAAGAAATTCAGGGTACGGACCGGGTCGTTTGACGACACCCGGCTGTGGGATGAACTGGAAGCCGATTTCAAAGGGTCCGCCGCCGCGGCCTTTTTCAAAAAGATGAAGATCGGGCTTATCGGAGAGATTTACACGCACATGTGCGACATGCCGGTTGATGAACACCGCCTGCTGCGCGCTACGGGACGTTTGCTGATACGGCCGGAGGTGGAGGAGATTGAAGAGGCGTTTCACCGCGCCACCAAAGACCAGGTTAAAGCGATGCTGAAACAATTCCGCAAGATGTATGATGTTGATAAGACGGTAACCGACAAAGACATGTCCCTTTCCGCCCGGATATCGGTTGCTTTTGATGAAGTAATACGCAAATACGGCATTAACGCTTTCGGGTTTTACTGGTGGGGGGAAAAGGAACCGATTACCACGCTCCGTTCCCAGTCGGCCCTGGCCGTTTCCCGGCTTTCGTCTTTGGGAATGCCCGGCGTAACCGAAGGAGACGTTAAAAGCGCCATGGCCATGAAAATTATGGATTTGTTCGGCGCCGCCGGGATGTTTGCGGAATTTTTCTCGATGGATTTTGACGAAAATTTCATCATGATGGGGCATGACGGGCCGAGTAATATCAATATGGCCCACGGTCGTTCCCGGCTGCAGCATTTGGAGGTGCATCACGGAAAGTCAGGCCGCGGACTGGGTATAGATTTTGACGTTAAACCCGGTCCGGTTACGTTGCTTAACCTGACCCAGTTTGACTCCGGGGAGACGTTTAAACTTATCTACACGGTAGCCGAAGTAATACCCGGGCCTATCCTGAAGATCGGCAACCCTAACTGCCGGGTCAGGACAAGCCAGCCCATCCACCAGTTTGTCGATGCCTGGTGCCGGCAGGGACCGGAGCATCATCTGGTTATCGGGTACGGCGACCAGAGTCTGCCGCTGGAGAGTTTTGCCGAGGCAACGGGACTCCGGATTGTTAAAATCTGATAAGCGCCAAGGAGGAAAAGGATGGGGCGGAAAAGTTTGTTTTTAAGGGCAAGGTGCATATTCGCGGCTGTGATTTTAATAATAATTATGGCGGTATTTTGCCGGTGTCCTGATAGCGCCTGTGCAGGCGAAGAGACAACGACGGCAAGCGTGCAGCCGGAAGGAGCGGAACAGGTTGACTGCATATGGATAACAATTCGGGATGATTACGGTTCCGATGAATCGCACTGGGGGACGGCCGGACATCCGGCCCAGGTGCTGTGCAAGATAATCCGCTTAAATATCGAGCCCGAACAGATAAAAGACGCAATAATCCGGTATAAAATCGGTTGCGACCCTTACCACGCCAAACTGCAGGCATATTTCAACTCGGCGACCGAAGGGGTGGCGTGGGCAGATGTGGTTATTCGGGTTAATGATGAGACGGTCACCCGGAAATCGCCGGTGGAGATAGCGACCTTAGGCTGGCACGAGATACCCGTCAAACCGGGACTGTTAAAACGGGGAGACAATACAATCAAATTTTCATGGGCGGAGATTCCCGGGGACAATCCTTTAAACGCCTCCTACGGAGTTTTTTATATGGGAATTGATACTGCCGGGAAAGCCCGCCGCAGTTGTTCCAGCGTAGATTATGGAAAAACATTCCGGTTTGATACCTTAAGGCCCCATTACGCTCCGGATAAAGCATGGCAGGGCGAATACATGGTGAGGCTGGGAATCGCTCTGCCGTGTGAATAGGCGCCCGCCCGCGCGCCCGCGCGCGCGCGCGCGATAGACTTTTAAGAGGTTTAAACAACCATAAGGAGGGAGGGATAAAATGAAGAATATTTTCGGTGCATTGCAAAAACAGGCGTTGCTTGCCTTAATTCTTTTTTCTCTCTCAGCCGCAGTCCTTTCGGCAAAGGAGATGCCTGAGACGCTTTGCCTGGCAGACAACGGGCAATCTTTTGCCGCCGTTATTATTCCGGCTGACGCCAGCGACAAAATAGAAACCGCGGCGCGTTTACTTGCCCGGTATGTTTTGTTAAGCGCAGAAGCGGATATTCCCATTTACAGGGATAATGAAAACAGCCCGCTTGCTCCAAACATTATAAGTATCCATCTCGGACGCACGGCATACTCCCGAAAACTGGATTTGGGAGTAGAAAAACTTGATGCGGAAGGCTTTGTTATTGCCTTTCCTGACACCAGGAACATAGTTATTCTGGGCGCGTCCGACACCGGCACCGAGTTTGCCGTCTACGAGTTTTTGGAAAGATACCTCGGCATCCGCTGGCTTTTCCCGTACGACCTGGGCGAGTATGTCCCCGAACGCAAAACAATAAAAATTCCCGCAGATGAAGTGCGGCAGGAGCCGGCATTTCCCTTATTCCGTTTTTTAAGCGGTTTGTACGGCGACCAAAGCGTATGGGCAAAACGCAACAGGGCAGGCGGCCGGGTCTATTTTCACCATAACTTAAGTAATTTATTTAACCCTGATAAATACGTGAAAAGCAATCCTGAATTTTTTCCGGTCCGCGCCGGCAAAAGGTTGTTGCCGTCAGAAGCAACGCTTGGCCCGGATTGGAAATCAGCGTATTGGCAGCCCTGCTTCAGCGCGGAAGGCCTGGTTGAGGAGGCTATTAAGAACATCTGCGGATTTTTTGCCGAAAATCCGGCGGAGATATCCTACTCGCTGGGAGTCAATGATGTCGGCGGATACTGCGAGTGTGAAAAATGCCTCGCAAAAATGGGCGGCCGGACTGCCGGGGGGTATGAAAACCATTCGGATGTTTATTACGGATGGGTCAATGCCGTAGTTGAGGGGGTGTTAAAACGATATCCCGATAAGTATTTTGGTTTGCTGGCGTACCGGGAAGTCGCTGAGCCGCCCTCTGATTTGAAATTAAATCACCGCGTTATTCCCTATATCACCTACGAACGTTTGAAATGGGCGGATAAGGAAAGAGAAAAAGAAGGTCATCGGGCAACCCAAAGATGGGCGGAATCCGCCGCTATCCTTGGCTGGTATGACTATCTCTACGGAAGTGTTTACCTTGTTCCCCGGGTGCACTTTCATCTCATGGCTGATTACTGCCGGTTTGGCTATGAACACGGGGTGCGCGCCCTTTATGCGGAAGCATACCCCGGGCTCTGGGCGGACGGGCCCAAACACTGGAAGGACGGGCCCAAACTGTATTTGTCCCTGAAACTGCAGTGGAACCCTTACCTGGACGTTGACGAAACGCTCAAAGAATGGTATGAGTGTGCTGTCGGTAAAGAAGCCGCCCCGTACCTGGCGCAGTATTTTGCTTTCTGGGAAGAATTCTGGACAAAGCGCGTTATCCAATTAGGGTGGTTTCAATCCCCCGACCTCTATCTGAACTTTAATTCTGATGTTTACCTCAAGCTTCTGACCATGAACGATATTATCAACTGCGAAGAACTGTTAAGGGCGACGGTATCATCGGCAAAAACCGAAAAAGAAAAAGCGCGCGCGCAATTTTTCCTCGCTTCTTTTGAAGATTGGAAAAAACCGGTGACTTCCAGGTTAACAGACTCGGAACAACTTTCCCAGTTGGACGGATTATCGCGACTGAGCAAAGGCAATCTGCTTTTTGCCGTTGAAAACTACAAAAACTGGCTGGACAATACTCCGCCGACGCCCTATACGGATTCCCTTTATTTGACGGCGGGAATGTTGATGGAGAAAGCGGGCGAACAAGGGAGCTGGATGCAGGCGTTTGACAGCAGCCCCTGGAGTAAATCCGGGGTAAAATGGCTGAAACCTTTTGTTTACGGACTCCGGCCGGACGGCCTGGAAAAAAAAGTTCTTTCCATAAAGCCAACCGCCGCCCCGCCCGAAATTGACGGTATCTTAAACGACGGATGCTGGGGAAAAGCGGCCAAGGCCGGTGGTTTCAGGGAGTATATCGGCGACACGATAGTATCACAGCCCACGTTCGTAGCGGTTGCGTATGATTCAAAAAACCTCTATCTGGCATACCTGTGCCTGGAATCCGAAACGGATAAACTGGTAACGGAAACCAAAGAGCCCGGCGGAACCGTTTGGAATGATGATAGCGTTGAATTCTTTGCGGTCCCGGCAGCCGAGGCGGACAAGGGAGACAAGTTCTACCAGATAATTGTCTCGGCCGGCGGTCTGAAATATGATAACTTTGCGAATCCTGAATATTCGGCAAAGGTGTATATAGGTGATTTTTTCTGGACGGTGGAGATGGCCATTCCTTTTACATCCTTCAACGGACAAAAGCCCGGCAAGGGCTCCCGGTGGAAAGTAAATTTTAACCGTTCGCGCCAGGGAAAAGATTCCAAGATGAGGGAAATAAGCGGCTGGACATTTACTGACGGCAGCCATCAGAGCCCCGATAAGTTTGGCGCTCTTACGTTTGATTAAACCGTAAAAAATGTTTAACGATGCAGTTGCGGCGTGATGAATAATAAGGTACGCTGCGCTAAAACGTAATTTGACAAAAAGAAAAGGATGTGTTTTAATGGTGGTAAAGTGGCCTTAACGTCCGCGCCAACGACTGGCCCGGGCGGATAGACTTTCGGAGGCCGCCGGAGAAGCCCGCCGCAGGCGGGCAACAAGAGGAGGAGCAGTTATGGATAAGATAAGGAAAGCGGTGCGGAAAGCAGGGGGATTTACCCTGATTGAGTTGTTGGTGGTTATCGCCATCATCGCCATCCTGGCGGCGATGCTCCTGCCGGCGCTCAGCCAGGCCAGGGAGAAAGCCCGGGCGGCAAGCTGCATCAACAACCTGAAGCAGATTGGCCTGATGGTCTTTGTCTACGCCCAGGACAATGACGGGTTTGTGCCGGTGGCTAATCAAACCACCCCCACGGGGACTATTCTCTGGTCCCAAGCCGAAGGTGAGGCTACGGGTTCACCTGCCTACTTTGCCAACCCATACCTGAAGAGCACAGGATATATGAACCGGGGTTGCCTCCTTGATTGTCCCTCAACACCAAATCAATACGACCATGCTTGGCGTAGTGATTACGCTATGAGCGCGAGTCTCCAGGGCACGAAACTTGACCGGGTCATCTCCCCGAGCGAAAAGGTCGCTTTCTGCGATACGGCGTCGTATCTGGCGGGGGGCCCCTTCTACCTCGTTGCCTCTACCGGCGGCTCCGGGACTTTTGATTGGAAGTACACTTTGCCTTGGCAGCACAGCGGGGGCCAAAACTTCCTCTTTTGCGACGGCCACGTAGAATGGATTAAGCAGGGCGGGAAACTTACGGACAACTGGTTTGACGTCACGATTGCGAACTGACCTGCTGTAGTTATAAGCCCTTTGAGGCTTAACTGCGGCAAAGCGGTGACTATCGGTTACTCCGGGCGGTTTTCTGGCCGCCCGGGGTAACCGATTTTGTATAAAAGAAGAACTATGAAGGCAGCGGTTACCGAAGGCGACGGCAAGTTAAGGTTAGCCGAAGTACCAATACCGGAGCCCGGCGCTTATCAGTGCTTATGTAAAACTTTAGCCTGCGCTACCTGTACCGGCACCGACCAAAAGATTATTGCGCATAAACTGCCCTGGAAACAAGACTATCCGGGTATTTTAGGACATGAAAGCGTGGGCAGGGTAATCAAGGTCGGCAAGAAGGTCGCGCACATCAAAGAAGGCGACTTATTCTTTCGGCCAACCGCGGTTTACCAGGGTGAGAAATTAGGCGGCTTCCATTCCCTCTGGGGTGGATTTGCGGAATACGGCCTGATAACCGATGCCCAGGCATTTCAGGAAGACCATCCCGGCGAAGCACCACACTTCTATATTCAATTTCAAATGCAGATTCCTTCTGTCCCGGCGCTCCTTCCGGCTGATGCCACCATCCTGATTACTCTGAAGGAAACCGCCGGTTTTGCTATGAGTTTGAAGGTTACCTTGAATACGGCGCTGGTTATTTTAGGAACCGGGGCGGTGGCGAGGTCTTTTTGTTTCTTCGCCAAACTGCTGGGAGCCTTTCCCATCATCGTCATTGGCCGCCGCGCCGAACCGCTGGAGGAGATAAAAAAAGTTGGGGCAAACTTCACCATTAATAACCAAAAGGAAGATATGGCGAAAAAGGTGAAAGAATATACCCGGGGTAAAGGTGCGGACCTGGTAATAGATACTGCGGGCGACGAAACTCTGTTGAAAGAATCATTAACCCTGCTGTCTCAAGACGGAAAGGTGGCTCCCTATGCGACTTTCCCAACCGGCAACCCGACCCAAAACTTTGACCAGAGCAAGGTTGCCCGGGGAGTAACCGGTGAAGTCCAGACCCACCAGTATATGTTTGACCTGCTAAAATTAAATCTGCTCAATCTGAATAGTTTTTATTCCCATCGCATGCCGTTTAATGAAATTGTCCGAGGATTTGAATTGCTGAAGAAGAAGGAGGCTTTCAAGGTCGTATTTGAAATGGAGGAATAGCGATGAAGACGCCGGCGGTAGTTTTTCCGGAAGCAAACAGGTTTGCGCTGACTGAATTAGAATTAGAGAAGCCGGGTCCGCGCGATATCGTTGTCAGGACTCTGGTGTCAGCTGTCTCGCCGGGGACCGAAAGGTGGTTTTTGCGCGGTAAACATCTCGGCGCCCAGTTCCCCTGCGTTCCCGGCTACCACCGGATTGGAATTGTGGAAGAATGCGGGAAAGAGGTATCTAACTTTCGGGCGGGCGATATCGTTTATGGAAGCACCGGGCGGTGGAAGGGAAATATCGTATCCCTGTGGGGCGCCCACGTTGGGCTCTCGGTAGGCGACTGGGCCGGCTACCGCTTTGTCTCGTCGTCGCTGCCGAACCGATTGGAATTAGAAACGCTGTCATTTGCTATTGTAGCCGGTGTTGCCACCCGGGGAATACGATTCTGTAATGTCAAACCTGCCCGGAAGATTCTGATTATCGGCGCCGGGTTTATTGGAATATGCGCCGCCCAACTGGCAGCCAAAAGAGGCGCCCAGCCGGTCTTGCTGGAACAGGACGCGGAACGCATCGCTTTCGTGAAACAACTGTTACCCGACGTCTTCAACACAGCGGATAACGATCTTGAAAAACGGCTCAAGGAATTTGCCCCAGCCGGATTTGATATCCTTTACGACACGGTAGGACACGCGGCTACAACAGACCGAATGGTTCTGAATATGCGGCGTCAGGGGACCGTCTTATTACAGGCGCAGTATTTTGATAAAGAATGCTGTGCTCTTGACCTTGACCAGATAAAAATAAAGGAGTTAACGATAAAAACTACCTGTGGAATTGATGAGCAGGACTGGCTGGATACGACAAACTATATCCGCAACCGGCTGCTTCAGATCGCTCCGCTGATTACGCACCGGTTTGAAGCCGGGGACGCGCTTAAAGGATACCGGTTGCTGCATACCGGTAAACCGTTTAACCTGGGGATTGTCTTCCGGTGGGATAAAAGAGTGAAATAAGTTTAGCCTTGCAAAAAAGCCGGGATTATGCAGCAGCCGGCCGCGCCGGCAATAAATTGCCTTGCCGCCTCCGGTTGGACCGGCGCAGGTATCATCACTATTTACGCCGCAATCATTATTGACCAAACTTGACCGAGCCGGAAGGGTGCGACTACCACAGCACGGCTACCATTCATCCCCGTCCACAGGGCGGGGCATTCTGGCATTTTTCGTAAAATGAAGATAAATAAAGCAGGGTATCAGGCTGAAACATTTTTTTGACGGGTAGATGGAGGACAACGTGAACAAAGGATGGATTGGAATAATGGTGGCATCGGCACTGGTCGGCCTGGTTGGCATGGTAACGTCCGCG
>JBDRQI010000016.1:0-4528 GCA_043826355.1 Candidatus Omnitrophota bacterium | reverse complement strand
ATTTACCCTGATTGAGTTGTTGGTGGTTATCGCCATCATCGCCATCCTGGCGGCGATGCTCCTGCCGGCGCTCAGCCAGGCCCGGGAGAAAGCCCGGGCGGCAAGCTGCATCAACAACCTGAAGCAGATTGGCCTGATGGTTTTTGTCTACGCCCAGGACAATGACGGGTTTGTGCCGGTTGTCGTGCAAGGGGCCGCCAGTGTTCGCTGGTCCTATGGAACCGACAACGCGGTCGTTCCATTCTTTGCTGTTCCATACCTGAAAAGTTCGGGGTATATGAACCGGGGTTGCCTCCTTGATTGTCCCTCAAAACCGAATACCAACGCCGGAGGAAATGATTACGGTGTTGTTGACTACGCTATAAGCACCTCCTTCGCTGGCACGAAACTTGACCGGGTCATCTCCCCGAGCGAAAAGGTGGCGTTTGCCGATTCGCATGTTGGCTACAAACACGACGCCACCGGTACGCAGGGCACCTATTGGTGGAATGCTACCGGAATCGGCGTGAACTGGGTGCACAGCGGGGGCGCAAACTTCCTCTTCTGCGACGGCCACGTAGAATGGATTAAGCAGGGCGGGAAACTTACGGACAACTGGTTTGACCCCACGATTGTGAACTGACCTGCTGTAGATATAAGCCCTTTGAGGCTTAACTGCGGCAAAGCGGTGCCTATCGGTTACTCCGGGCGGTTTTCTGGCCGCCCGGAGTAACCGATTTTGTATAAGGAACAGCATCTCTTTTCCCGTCAACTATGGAGTAAGCAGATGAGAATGAAAGTTATGGTTATTGCGGTTTTACTTAATCTTCTTTTCCTGCCGGCGGCTTACGCGCGCAACTACCCGGTTTACCGGATAAGTCAAAAACCGGCAATTGACGGAAAAATAGATGATGCTGTCTGGCAGGAGCTGCCGGAAGCCGCGGGTTTTTTCATCTTTAAAGGCGAGGGTTTTGCGTGGCAAAAACCAACTTCGTTCCGCATGGGATGGGACCGGGACTGCCTTCATATTGCCGTGCGCTGTAAAGAGCCGTTCAACCACCGTATCGATGCATTGCCCCGAGACGGTGATATGCTGTGGGATGACGATAGCGTGGAAGTGTTCATTTCACCCGGCGGAACAAGTTACTGTCAGTTTATTGTCAACAGCGCGGGTGCGCGCTGGAACGGTAAAGACGGAGATGTGCCGCCTGGTATCTGGGGCTGGAAAGCGGGGGCGGATTTTTACGGTGACTACTGGGCGGCGGAGATGTGCATCCCGTTTTCCGTTATCGGAAAGACCCCGCGTGAAGGTGACGCGTGGAAATTGAACGTTGCCCGTAATGCAATTCTTGGCCCGGCCGCCGAAAGATATTCATCGTGGGCGCCTGTGCAACGCGGGTTTGGAGAAGTGCCTAACTTTACCAAGATGGTTTTCATGGGAGTCTCTGCCCATCAGGAAGTATCGGCTGCCGAACAAATGATGAACGAGCCCTTTTATGCGTTTCTCAAACAGGCGCCGCACAGCCTTGAAACCCCTGTCAAAAACCGGTTCTTTGAAGACGGGTTGGAATATTGGGGGCGCCGGGAGCCGCACCGTATCAGCGTAGACGAAACCACCTCCACCATCGGCAGGCAGTCCATCCGTCTGGACGGAGTTTTAAATCCGGGAGAAGAACCTGTTTTTGTTTACGCCGCTCAGTCTGTCAGCCTGAAACCCGGCGCCCGCTATATTTTACGCGCCGATATCAAGCGTTCCAAATTCTCCGGAGTAATAAGCGTGGATGTATTGGAACGTGACTCCAGGGATGCTGACTGGACATACCACCGCTGCGGCGACCGATCACAGCAAGGCGATATCCCCGGAGGATGGGGGCGCTATGAGATACGATTTAAGACCAGCGACAATCTGCTGGAATCTCAACTGATGCTATACAACATAGGAAGCGATGCCGTCGCATGGTACGACAACATACAGCTTTTTGAGGATGACGGCACCGCCGTTGACGAGGTTATGCCGAGAGCCGTAAAAAACCTTATTTTTGATCTTGATGCCCGTAACGCTTCGGCAAAGATGTTTGTCAACGGTGCGGCGGTTGCGGCCACGCCCGGACAGCCTTTATCGGCGCTTATCCGCGAGGGTATCAACGTGATTGCTGTTGATGCCGCTGCGCAGGGGACCAATCCGGGTGTAAAAATAGATATGCGGGAACACCCGGAGACAGGCGGCAGATGGCGTATTTCCGGCCGGCAGGAACCTGCAGCGGTCTGGGTAACAGCCAATTACGACGACCGGGGCTGGGATAAGGCGGCTGAGGATGCCGGCGGTTTTATCTGGACTGCGGACAAAGGGTCGGAAAGAACGCTTATGCGCCAGGTAATACTCTGGAACCAGGGGCATGACGGGCCGGACCGCTGCATCAATCCGTTGGTTAAGGAGTGGGGAATTTCCGAGGATTCCGTAGAGACGCTCTTCAGCGCAATCTATTCACCGTTTGCTTTTCCGCCGGAAGACTACGAGTTTATACTTGACGTGCCGGCTGATTTCCGGCTGCTGGATTTTATGCATGAAGACGGCAGGCACTTTCTCAACACCCGTCCTTCAGGCTTTGTTGTGGAACAGGTGCCGCATGACGGAGAACAATACACGCGCTACCGCATTGCGTTCCCGAAAGAGAGTATGTATGCCGGGGAAACCTCTATTGCCAGCCGGTATTTGCTGCTGCCTGTTTTTCTGGAGAAATGGACGGGAAAAGGAGAAACAACCGCGTGGTATTACCGGCGGGAAGCAAAAGGGAACTTCACCGAACTGCAGCAGAAGATACCGGTGCGGATACTGCCGCCCATAAACGGGCGGATGCTGAAGGATATAATGATATCCCAATATTGCGCAAGGCCCTGGTCGAGTGGTGCGTCTCCCCACATATCATCCGAACATCTGGAAAGGCATTTAAGCCAGTCATTCCGGGCGGGTTTCAACACGTGGGTTCTGCCCGTATATCCGTGGTCGAACATAGACGTTGACCCCTATCTGAAAACAATCCATGACCGCGCGATAAACGAAAAGAACGGAAAAGTAGTGCTCTGGAACAACTATCCCTATCACGGTACCAAACAATTCTACCCCGAGAAGTTTCTTTACCGGTGGCTTGAGGAAAACCCGCGGGGGCGCGCGCGATACTGGCAGGACAGCGATACCTGGGAGAGAATGGGGCAGTGGTGTCCCTCTTACGCGCTGGAAGAAGGCAGAGAGGGTTTTTACCGGGAGGTTTTGGGGAACTACCGGTCAGGACTGGAAGGTCTGCCCGGCGCTTCCGTTGTCTGGAGTGATTTCGAAGAGGCGCCCTGGGGGGCAGATACGATATATGTCATGCCCAGAGACGGAAAGGGCAGTTGGTGTTTTTGTGACCGATGCAGGGAAAATTTCCGCCGGTGGGCGCAACTGCCTGCGGATGCGGACCTTTCCGACAGCAACATATTCGCCTCTTACCGGGAAAAGTGGCATTCGTTCCGCAGTTACCAGGACGGAGAGATTGCCGCGGTCGCCAAGCAGGCGGCCAACGAACTCAACCGGCAATACATGTTTTATTCTTGGAGTGCGCATAAAGATTTATGGGCTGCCCTGAAAGGCAATATTGACAGGGTGTTTATCGGTGACCCGGGCAACCCGGCGGCGGACGGATATCAGCAGAGAGGGTTAGACAACAACGCTGTTTTCTTGCGTGATGAAGCCGGTTTTGAGCGTTCGGTTATTATGGGACAGCGGTTTTCGTTTTTTTCACACTATGCCTGGCTGCCCACCCAGGACCACCAGCAATTCTGGAAGAAGTGGACGGTGCTTTCCCCTACCGGCTACGTAGAACCCAAAACGTGGAAGAGCCAGTTTTTGCGGGTAGTTGCGGCGTACGGCGGAGGTATTGACATCCAGGCTTCAATCGAATGTTCGGCCGGGATGCTTTACTGGATAGGCGAGGCAACCCGCATCATGGCAGAATATGAAGACCTTTTCCACCGCGGAGAGCGGGCCGATACCCTTGCCGTCTGCGACAAACTGGCATATCCCAACGTCCTGGTATTGAAAAAAGACGGAGAGCGGGTGGTGCTAATGTTCAACGAGGGGGATAATCTGATTGAGGCGGTGCTTAATAATAAGGAAATAATGCGCGGGCAGACTGCCGTAATATACGGCACAAACATAAAGACAAGTAATCCGTCAGAAATGAAGGTAGCCATACCGGCGCGGGATGTTGTTGTGGTGCATATCAGGTAAAAACGCAAGAGATAATTTGACAAAAAGAAAAGGATGTGTTTTAATGGTGGTAAAGCGGCCTTAACGTCCGCGCCAAAGACTGGCCCGGCCGGAGGGATTTTCGGAGGCCGCCGGAGAAGCCCGCCGCAGGCGGGCAACAAGTAGGAGGAGCAATTATGGATAAGATAAGGAAAGCGGTGCGGAAAGCAGGGGGATTTACCCTGATTGAGTTGTTGGTGGTTATCGCCATCATCGCCATCCTGGCGGCGATGCTCCTGCCGGCGCTCAGCCAGGCCCGGGAGA
>JBDRQI010000015.1:0-35924 GCA_043826355.1 Candidatus Omnitrophota bacterium | reverse complement strand
CATCGTTTGCGTCGGGCGGCACTGCCGGTGTGATGAGTAAAGAGCACCGTTTGGCAGGCCCGCCGAGAAGGTGAGGCGGGCTCAGGTGAGCCGCCCCATCCTTGAAGTTTCAAGTTCAAATCCCCGAAGAATAACTTCAGGAAGCAGCCCCAAGGGGATTTGAACCCCTGTCTGATGGCTGAGAACCACCTGTCCTGGGCCTCTAGACGATGGGGCCGAAAAGGCCAAAAACTGTACTAAAACTAATACCCTGGGTTCAAATTCCCGCGGGGATTTGGCGCCGCCCGGCTTTCACTACGCCTCGGGTCGGCCATTCGCTGCCGCTCTCCTTGAAACCCAGAGAACGCGGTTTCAAGCCCCTGTCTGATGGCTGAGAACCTCGTAGTTCAGGACGACGAAGTCAACCTCGTAGTTCAGGACGACGAAGTCAACCACCTGTCCTGGGCCTCTGGATAATGGGGCGAAAACTCAAACAGAACTTTAAAGCCCCAACCTGCAAGCGACCTACGACAAACTCGAGGGTATAATTATAACATCCCCTCCTAACATTTGACAATTCCCCTTAATTTTGCTATATTCTTAAGGTCAACATTAAAGAACGAGATTCTTCGCTGGCGCTCAGAATGACAGATTTAACTAACAACTCAGAATGAGATAATTTTATGGAAAAATGTAAACTGGTAATCGTGGAATCCCCGGCCAAGAGCCGTACCATCAGCCGTTTTCTGGGTAAAGAGTACCGGATTGTAGCCACTATGGGCCACATGCGGGACTTGCCGGCCGATAAATTTGCGGTTGACATTGAGAAAGGTTTTGAGCCCACTTACGCAATTATGCAGGGCAAGAGCAAAACGGTCAGCGCCCTGCGTAAATCCGCCGCGGGTTGCAGTAACATCTTCCTGGCAACCGACGAAGACCGGGAGGGAGAGGCAATCGCCTGGCATACGGCGCACATCCTGAAGAAAGACCCGGCGGAGATGAAACGGGTCGCTTTTCACGAAATTACGTCGGAAGCGGTCAAAAATGCCTTTAAGAAACCGCGCGGCATAGATATCCGGCTGGTTAACTCCCAACAGGCGCGCCGGATTCTGGATCGGGTGGTCGGCTATACCTTAAGCCCGCTCCTGGGCCAGCGCATCAAAAAAGGCCTTTCCGCCGGACGGGTACAATCGGCTGCGCTGCGCATCCTGGTTGACCGGGAGAAAGAAATCCAGGCGTTCATACCGGAAAAATACTTTGTCATCTCCGCAGAACTTGCCCGGAAGGAAAACCCGGAATTTACTTTTACCGCCACCCTCTCCGGGAAAGATAATAAGAAATTTCCCAAGCCCGGAATTAAAGAGAGGGGCGAAGCGGAAAAAATTGCCGCCTTTCTGCAGGTAAACCCTTTACTGGTAGCCTCCATCCGCCAGGAAGAAAAAAAGGAATACCCCCAACCGCCTTTTACCACCAGCACCCTGCAGCAGGAGGCCGGTCGGCAACTCAACCTGCCGGCGACCCGGACAATGTCCATCGCCCAGGAATTATACGAAGGCGTGGACCTGGGACCGCAAGGCGCAGAGGGATTGATCACCTACCACCGCACCGATTCCCTGACGATTGCCGCCAGCGCCCGCGAGGAAGCCGGCCAGTTCATCAAAGAGACGCTGGGCAGCCAGTACCTTCCGGACCGGGCCCCGGTTTACCGGACCAAAAGCAACCTGGCGCAGGAAGCGCACGAAGCCATCCGGCCGACCAGCGCTCTCCGGACGCCGGAAAACGTAGCGGCTTTCCTCACCTCTTTCCAACTAAAGATTTACACTCTGGTCTGGGAGAGATTTGTAGCCAGCCAGATGGCGGCGGCGCGGGTAGACCTCACCAAGGTCAGGATAGAATGCGGCCCCTATTTCTTTGACCTGGAAGGCCAGGTTC
Organism: Candidatus Omnitrophota bacterium; assembly: GCA_043826355.1. Classification (GTDB taxonomy): domain Bacteria; phylum Ratteibacteria; class UBA8468; order MWAK01; family MWAK01; genus JAHJUB01. The sequence continues at coordinate 34,013 of JBDRQI010000015.1, read as the reverse complement.
TGAGGTTTGACGGGTACCGGAAGATAATCGGTTCCGCCAAAAAAGAAAATGCGCTGCCTCCCCTCGTCCAGGGAGAACGGATTGACGGCCGTAAATTTGAAATAGAGGGAAAGGAAACCCAACCGCCAGACCGGTACAGCGAAGCCGGTTTGATTAAAGCGATGGAAAAGTTCGGCATCGGCCGGCCATCCACTTACGCTCCGACCATAAATACGCTTCTGTCCCGAAAATACGTAAATCGGGAGAAAAAAATTCTGGCGCCTGACCCCCTGGGTGTCTTTATTATTGACTTTCTGGTCCAACAGTTCCCGGAAGTGGTCAATCTGGAATTTACCGCCCAAATGGAAAAAAAACTTGATAAAGTGGCTGAAGGCAAAGAAGAGTGGCGCAAGGTCCTGTCCGATTTTTACAAACCATTTTCCAAGGCGATGGACCGGGCCGAGAAAAGTCTGGTAATTTCCAAAGAAGTCTGCGTCAAGTGCGGCGGAAAACTCCTCCTGAAAAAGGGAAAATACGGCGCTTTCTGGAGTTGCGAAAATTATCCAAAATGCCGGTACAGCAAAAACATGGTCGAAAAAAAGAGTTTCGGAGAACCAAAATATACGCCGGGAAAGAAAGCGGAAGGGGCCGCCGGAAAAAAGGCAATGGAGGAGATCAAGATTGAGGAAAAGTGCCCCAAGTGCGGCGGAAACCTTGCCTTAAGGCAGAGCCGGTTCGGCAAGTTTTTGGGTTGTGCCGCCTACCCGAAGTGTAAATTCACCAAAAAGTATAAACCGTAGCGCCTCGTCTCGTTTCCGATTACAAAAAATCTGTCATTCCCGCAGGTCGTAAAGTTGCTTTTGGCGGGCGAAGGCGGGAATCAAAACAAACAGATGTCATTCCCGAATGCTTAGATCGGGAATCCTGTTTTTAAAAGACGAGATCCCCGTTTACCACACACGGGGATGACAATGTTTTTCGTGTAGGATGCCACAAATTATGGAACTTAAGGAAATAAAAGATAGTTTTGCCCTCCTGGCCGCTTCCCTCAACCAGTTAGCGGTCAAAATCAACCTGGAAGCAAAACGCAAAAAATTATCGGTCCTGGAAACCAAGACCCAGCAGGAGGGCTTCTGGGGTGACCCGGAATGCAACCGCGTCATAGAGGAAACAAAGACGCTCCGGGAAGACGTTAACGCCTTTCAGGAACTGAAAAAAAAAGAACAGGACTCTTCGGCTATTCTGGAACTGTTAGCGGAAGAATCGGACGAAAAACTACAGGCAGAAGCGGAATCGCTCTTGAAAGAACTCTCCGGAAAAATACAGGAGCTGGAAACCAGAGTCCGTTTTTCCGAATCAACCGACAAGCAACCGGCAATACTGACCTTTCATGCCGGCGCCGGCGGGACCGAATCCTGCGACTGGGTTGCGATACTGGTCCGGATGTACAGCCGCTTCGTGGCCCGGAAGGGTTGGAAACTGGAAACGGTTGACCTGCTTGCCGGTGAAGAGGCCGGCCTGAAAAGAGTCACCCTGATTGTAACCGGTCCATTCGCTTACGGATACCTGAAACATGAAGCCGGAGTGCACCGGCTGGTGCGTATTTCCCCTTTTGACGCCAACCGCAGACGCCACACCTCGTTCGCTTCTCTTTCCATCATACCGGAACTGCCGCCGGAAGCAACGATTGAGATTAAGGATGACGAGATTGAGGTGCAGACCTTCCGTTCCGGGGGCGCCGGTGGCCAAAACGTCAATAAGTTGGAGACGGCCGTCCGGATTATTCACAAGCCCAGCGGCATCGTGGTTGCCTGCCAGATTGAGCGCACCCAGTATAAGAACCGGGAAAACGCCCTCCGGATTTTAAAGAGTAAGTTATACCAGTTGCAGGAGGATGAAAAACGTAAAAAAGCGAAACTGCAGCGCCAGGAAGCCGGTGAGGCCTCTTTCGGAAGCCAGATACGCTCCTATGTTCTCCAGCCGTACCAGTTAATCAAAGACCATCGCACCGGATACGAAGCCGGCAACGTGGACGCGGTACTGGACGGCGAACTGGATGGATTTCTGGAAGCGGAGTTAAAAAATTTGTAAAACATTGTCATCATTCCCGCATGTAACCCAAATATGTCATTCCCGCATGTATCAGGCGGGAATCTACACCTTTAAAGATTGGATTCCCGTTTACAACATACGGGAATGACCGGTGATTCTCAACAGCGGGGCAAGGTAAAAAGACCCGCAGATACAGAGCAAATCATCCTTCTTTAAGTTTTTAGTTGCCTCCCCAAACGCATCCTTCGGCTCCAAAATCACCCGGCATTCCTTGTTCTTGTAAACCCGGCGAAAACTGTCCGCCAACTCTTTTGGTTCCCGCGCCCGGTCGGAATAGGGCCGGGTAAAAAAGAACCGCTCCCCGTAATCCCCGAGATATTTCAACATCGGCCAATAATCCTTGTCCTTTAAAATCCCAAAAAGGAAAGTTGGTTTTCGACCCGGATAAAGGCCGGCAAGGTTGGCGACCAGGGTTTTGATTGCCGCCGGGTTATGGCTGACGTCAAAGATTATTAATGGTTTTCGGGAAACAACCTGCAGCCGGCCCGGCCAGGAAATATCCTTCAGCGCCGAGCGTAAAACCCCCTCTTTCACCCTTACCCCGGCCGATTGCAGGGCAAGGCAGGCAACAGCCGCATTTTCGGCCTGGAAGTGTCCGGGCAGGGAAATGGATAGCCCCCCCACCCCTCCCTCTTCCCCCCGGCTGAAAGTCCGCCTCTGGCGGGGAGAGAATAAAGGTGAGGCGGAACCGGCCAAATAAAACGGCGCCTTCTTCTCGGCGGCCCTGGCTTTAATCACCCGTAAAACCGCCAAACTCTGTTTTGCCGAAACTACTGGCCGGCCCGGCTTGATGATACCGGCCTTTTCCCCGGCTATGGCCGCCAGGGTCTTACCGAGGAAACGGCGGTGCTCCAAACCAATGGGCGTAATTATTGAAACCAGGGGGTTTAACAGGTTAGTCGCATCCAACCGGCCGCCCATACCAACCTCAATTACGGCGTAGTCAATATTTTTACGGCTGAAGTAAAGAAATGCGGCGGCGGTTATCGTTTCAAAATAGGTCGGGCTGTGGGGCAGAAATTGCGAGAGACCCGTAACGACCGGCTCGATTTCGGTAATCAGGGAGGCAAAATCGGCCCGGCTTATCAATTGGTTATCAACCTGAATCCGTTCCCGGGTGTCCAGCAGGTGCGGAGAGGTATAAAGCCCGGTACGATAACCGGCTTTCGAAAGGATGGTGGCAATGATGCGGGCGGTAGAGCCCTTGCCGTTGGTGCCGGCGATATGGAATGCGGTCAAACGTTCCTGCGGATTATCCAGCCGGCCGCAGAGCCGCGTCATATTGGCCAGGCCCAGCCGGATGCCGAAACGCTCGCGACTTTCCAGAAAATCAATTGCCTGCCGATAGGTCATACTTAACAATTTGTAGTTGCCGAGCTTGCTCGGCTTTTTAAAAGAGCTAACCAAGGTTGGCAACTACGAAAAAATTATCCTATTTTTCGTTCAGCGCAAAGATAATCAGTTCCAGGCCGATGCGGCCATCCAGACTGCCCCGGCGAAAATTCTTATCTATTTCGTAGAACCGTTCAAAGAGCGCGGCGTCTTTCCGGGTTAACCGTCCCTGCAAGCGCTCCACCCGGTTGCGCAGGTACCAGGTGAAGATGCCGAAAAACCGGTAGAAATCACGCTGGTCGCCATACTGGTGGTCAAGAATCTTCAGGGCCCTGGCAAGGTTCCGGCTGCGCAAAGCATTGGTGATTCCGAAATTGTCCTCAAACTCCATCTCCTCCCCGGCAAAGAAGAGTTGAACCTGGTGCCTGGGGAACTTGCCGGCATACGACTTCCAACCGCTCCGGTCAACCTGAAAAAGGAAGATTACAAATGCAAAAGGACTCGGGTTTTTCAAATAAGCGAACAGGACCTCTTTGTCCTCTTTCTTTAACTTTTCCGCCCTCCGTATCAGGACGCAGTGACGGCCCCCGGAAAACGGCGGCGTCTGGCATGCGGAAATAATGCGCTCCGCGCTTGCCTCATCCCCGTAAAATATTGACTCGTTAAACGGGTTTAAACCCTCGGGAAAAGCAGCGGCTTTCAATTCGGCTATCTTCTTGTCCGCCGCTTTAACGTTCTGGAAGGCAACCAGGTAAAAAGGGAGGGGTTTTGATACTTGATACTTGACGCCTGACGCCTGACGCCTGACGCTTTTCCCTACTGCTGCGTTATCCATTCGGTGGATTTCCGGGCCAAATCGGAGGCCAGCGCCTTTAAGGCAGCGGCTTCACTTCGGCTGAAGGGGCCGGTCAGAAAATAGTTGCTGGAGGAAGTCAGGCTAACACTCCTCTCCCCCCTCCCCGCAGGGGAGAAGATTAAAGGTGAAGGAGGCGCGGGGGCAGGGGTAATCTCCATCCGCACCACAACCTCCAGCCGGTACTGGTTAACCTCTTTCGGGTCGTCGCTCCGAAAAGAAAGCGGAACCCTGGTGTAGAAATCTACGGTTCCGGAAAGGGAGTAATCGGCGTCTTTCTCTTTGGCGACCGTTATGCCGGAACCGAGCAACTCCCGGGTAATCGCATTCGTCAGGACAACCTCAACGCCCGGCTCCATCGTCCGGTTGGCAAGGATTGGAAAATAGACGGAGAAAGCAACCGGATGCCGCGTCAGATTCTGGTATCCGCACCCGGAGAGGAGGAGTAGAAAAGTGAAAATCCAAAAAATGCGGCGTAGGTTGTTGTTCATAATACGAGATCCTTCGCAACTACGGTTCAGGATGACAGATTGTTAATAACTCAGGATGATGATGGATTTGTCATTCTGAGCCGGTTTTGCGAAGAATCTCGTTGTCAAAAAATAGATCCTTCGTTTCACTCAGGATGACAAATTACATCACTTTATCTTTCCCTTTGCCTTTTTGGCGGCTTCCGTCTCCGGATATTCGTCGGCAACCTTTTCAAAATAGAATTTTGCCGCTGTGGGATTTTTGGTTTTTTCGTAGAACTGCGCCACTTCCATCATATTTTCGGCCAAAAGTTCCCGGGTCTGGCCGTATAATCTTTGCGCCTTGCCTTTATCTTTGTCCGCCGGATATCTCGCCAGAAATGCGGCCAGGCGCGTGGAGGTATTCCGAAGCAAATCTTTGTTATTCTTCTGCTTCCGGTAGAGTTTAAAACCGGCTTCCCCGGCTTTCAATTCTGCGGCCGGGCCATACTGGCTCTCCGGGTAATCCTGGACCAGCCGGTCAAAGGTGTTCATCGCTTCCTGAAAATTGCCTCTCCGGAAATGATAACCGCCTAAATCGTAAAGCGCCTTCTCCGCTTCCGCCGCATAAGGCGCTGTGGTCACCGTCCTGGTCAGTAAATCGGCCGGGTCGCCGCGCAGGAAAGAAAACCAGCCGCCCCACTTCTCCTTCGTAAATTGCTCGCCGATTGTAAACTGCTTGCTGACAGCCGGGGTAACCAGGTCCGAACCGGGGTAGTTATCAATAACCTTCTGGTAAGAGCGGAACGCTTTCTCCCGCTCGCCGGCCAGCTGGTAAATTTCACCGATACGGTACCTGGACTTTGCCGCATAAGGCGAGTCAGGAAAAACCCCGATCAGCTGTTCCAGTTTACGGATGGCGGTAGCATAGTCCTTGCCGGCAACGTACTCTTCGGCCCAGGCATACTGCGCCTCAGGCGTTTCCCTGACCGCCAGTTTTGGGTTTATCCACTTTTTGGTTTGCGGAGTCCACTCCCAGTAAGCAAAAGAGAGGGAAGGCGCCAGCACCAGACCGGACAACACCAACAGGAAGATAGTCTTTTTCATAGTTTTCGCTTCCTTGTCATTCTGAGCCGGTTTTGCGAAGAATCCCGCAGTTGAAGGAGAGATCCTTCGCAACCGCAGCTCAGGATGACAAATTATTAATGGCTCAGGATGACTGGCGCTCCCTCCGGCGTTTCCGCCAGCCCAGCAGGGCGGATACGCCAACGGCCAGGGGGCCGACCGCGCCGCCTCCTCCACCGCCGCCGCCTGAAGATAGGTTGGCCCCAAAGGTTGCCGCAATCGTGTGGTCGGCCGCAACCGGTCCAAAGGTATAACTGGCCAGGGTCCCGTTTTCCGTATCTGCCGGCGTACCGTCCAACAGCAGGCTGGCTAAATAATACCCTGAATCCGGCGCAATTGTAAAGGCGGGCGTCTCTCCCTCGTCTACCGTTACCGGCCCGGGGGGGATAATTACACCGTGCAATCCTGCGGAAGCGGTTATGGTATAGGTGGGAATCGAAGCGAAGGTTGCCGCAATCGTGTGGTCGGCCGCAACCGGTCCAAAGGTATAACTGGCCAGGGTCCCGTTTTCCGTATCTGCCGGCGTACCGTCCAACAGCAGGCTGGCTAAATAATACCCTGAATCCGGCGCAATGGTAAAGGCGGGCGTATCTCCCTCGTCTACCGTTAAAACGCGGTAAGGAAACGAGGTCCCGGAAGGATTTATGACACCGCGCGCGCCGGCCGAAACCGTAATTTTTCGGGTAACGGCATAGGAAGAAAATGCTTTCAAGCAAACGTTGGTGTCGGCGGAATAAAAAGTAATGTCATCCCAGGATAAACCATCGCTGCTTACAAAACTTTCTCCAGGGTTGGCCGTTGCCTGACTGCTCCAACCGGCCAGAGGGTATTCAATTACGACCGGGTAGGCATAACCGGGAGTGGTCAGTCTTACCACAACTGAAAATGTTTGGCCGAAAACGAGCGAAACGGTTGTATCAAGGGCGATTGTGCGGTATCCGGCTTCCGTAATAATTCCGGAGGTTGCCGGACCGGCCAGCGAACCGCTTACCGGGCTTCCCGGAGCAACACCGGTAAAAACATATATTTCGTAAGATGAATTGTCAGCCGGCGCATAGAAACCGACCGCCCCCAGGTTACGGTTCGTGGCGGTAAAGATATTGGCAAACCAGGCCGTGTCGCTTCCATAGCCCCCGCTGTTCACCCAGCCCAACGGGTCGTACTGGTAAACAGCGCCGTAATTGCCGGCCGCCTCCGCGTTGTTAAAAACGGCGTTCCATTCGCCGATTTTGGAATCATGGTATGAGACGTAGAAATAACCGTTGTCTCCCCAGCCGTCGCCCCAGCTGTTTCTGGCGATAAAAGCGCCGTTTGCCGGCGGAAAGATTTCACCAATCGGGTTGAAATTGTTCCGGTCAAAATTATCATCCCAGCCGACTATGCAGACCGCGTGGTTGCTGCCGGCGCTGCCCTTATAATAATAGGCCTTGTTCAATGCGTTATAGTACGGGCTGCCGTAATACATTGAGGTGTATACCGCGCCGTAATCCATCAACGCCTGTTTCAGTTTGTCGTTGTCGGCAGAACTATCCCTGCCCGGCAGGAAAAGAACTTCCTGAACGTGTTTTTGAATTTGTGCGCCGGCAACAGGGTTCCGGTATTGCGGGTAAGGTTCATCATTCTCGTTAATCGGCCCGCTCCACCGGGCAAGGTGGGCGGTTGACATAAAATAATTGCCCCCGTCCCAGGTATCCCGGTCAAACCCGCCTGAAGAAAAGAATGAAGTCAGATTAGCCAGATTGCTTTCGGAAAAATCCCTTATCTCTCCGGGCAGAAGGCAGGATTCCATTGAGCCAAAGGTAGCAAATGCCCAGCAGGTGCCGTATTCGCCCTGGTCCCTGACGGGTGTAAGTTTTCCCAGCGCACGCAGGTCATGGGAAGGCACCAAACCGAGGAGCGGCCGGGTCGCCTGGAAAACTTTTTGTTCTTTGAGGTGCGCCAGGTCTGCCGGCGGTGGGATAAAACCCAAACGGTGGCCTTCCCCGGTTGCTTGTGGCAGGAAAAGGTTCTGCTGAAGATTTTTTTGGTACTCAATAAACCCGGGATTCAGCGGGGCAAGCGTCGGTTCCCGGGCAAACAGGAAAGGGGGCGCCAGGAGTAAGAAAAGAGCCGCCAGCAAAAAAGAGGGTTTATTTCCCAATGACCTACAAAACCGCTTTCACCAGCCAGACCAGCGGGCGCAAAACACTCCGCACCAGGAAGCAATAGACGGGCCTGGACCGGATAAATTCCGCCGCAGCCGGGGAATGGCGGTAGTAGAAGCGGACAAGGACCCGGCCCCAGTTACGGGTCAATAGGAACCTGTCCCGGAACTGCCTTAAGGTAATCACCTCTTTCGCCATCGGCGTGCCGAAGGCCGCGGTGGCGATAAAACAATCGCCGCTGCCGCTGGGTGACTTCACCTCCGGTACCGGTAATTTATTAACCTGCTGCGAATAGGAGGCCGAATAAGACCGGCCGTCGCTGGTATAGGCAACTACCGTCAACGCTACCTCTTCAAACAAAACACCGTCTGCCATTGCAATATCCGCAACCCAGGTCGGGTCCTGCCGGGTGCTGGTTCGCGTCCCGGAGTCCACAAAATGGCCGCGGTTTACTGTCCAGAGATAACTCTCTGCGGCCGGGTCAGTCGTAACCCGGCACGACACCGAATTGTTCTCAACCACCGGATTAGGGATGCCGAAAGGAACCTTGATTTCAAAAGGAGGGTACGCGACGAAATCAATCCCGTTTAAAGGATTGGCCGCGGTGAAAGGTTTTAATTCGGTCTGAGTCGGCACAAAAACACGGCCGGTCAGCGACGGAGTGAACTTGTGATAGCCGGCCGAAACCCCGAGAAAAGAATACTCGCCGGCGCCATCGGTTGTTTCGGTCAGGTCGGCGTAAAGAGGCGGCACCTCCAGTGAAGAAAGCGTAATCGCCACGCCCGCCACGTTGGCGAGGGTTGCGCTGTCGGTCACCTTGCCGTAAATATCGTTGCGGTTTATCTCAAACTCTGCCGATATTGTCGAGTCTGCGTAAACCGCGTCAAAAGTATAACTGGACACCGCGCCTACGGATACGCCGCCCACCAGAACATCGGATATGTGGTACCAGGTATCCGGCGTAATCTTAAAGATGGGCGTGTCTCCCTCAACGACCTCTACCGGCCCCAGGGGAGAGATTGTGCCGTGCAACCCGGCGAAAGAGGTTACGGTATAAGTGGGAATTACTAAGGGCTTGATCAGTTCAATTATTTCGGAACGGATAGTGCCATAGCTTTTATGCGTGTAATCGCCCCGGGTCCTGTCCCAGTATTTTTCATCAAGGTCTTCCAGGTAATCTTTTGCCGCCTGGACTTCTGCCGGCAGCAATCCGCGGTCTTCTGCCTGCTTAATCAGCTCCATCAGGGTGGTTCCGTAGCGGATGTCATCGATCGCTTCCCGGTAGCCCTCCCAGGCAATCGTGTCAATTACCCCGTTTACGGTAGAATAGACTATTCCCCATATCCACCCATTATAATCCCCTGCATTCATCCGGAAATCGTTATAGTGATTACTCATATAAGCCCAGGTAGCAGCGCCGTCGTAGTTTGATTTCCAGATTCGGAAGCCGTAATTCTTTCGGTAAGGAGCCGGATTTTCAGTATCCGCCTGAGGGTTGGCGTAACACCAAATCTTATGATAGAGCTGATAAAAATTCTCATGATGCTCCGAACCTGAACCCCATAGATTAATCGAATCGTAATGCCATTTATCCGCTTCTTCTATCAGAGTTGGTCCCTCGCAGACAAACAAGTCCTGGATATCACCCACTATTTCAAAGCTACCCTCAGCCGGCTCGAGCCCATAGTTGGGCCCCCAACCACGGCCAGGGCGATATCCGGCTACAAATATCTTACCGCCGCCTTTGTGTATCGCCTCCCAGGCGGGACGCTGGCGCCTTAAAGAGTCGTTGAAGCCTTCATCTTTGCCGTAAAAATAGACCTCGGAAATACCGTAAGAGCTACAGAAGGCGACCGCCGAAGCGGTCAATTGTTCCAGATAGTCCAATTTTTCCGGAGGAATGGGTATCCCTTTATCGCTCCAGTGAAAGTCGGTCCCCAGTATGCCATCCAAATCCCAGGAGCCGGAATAAAGGGTTGGGCTTGTCATTCCAGCCTCCTGCCGCATTTCCAGCATTAGCCCTAAGAACGGCCGGCTGCCCGAGGAGACATCTTGGGCGCAAATAGGGTTGGTTACCCCGTGGGCAACCAGATTCGCCAGCTCTGCCCTTAACTGTTCGCTGCTTTTAGCAAAAGTGAACACCGCTCCGTTCGGGTAGCTGATAGGGCTGTATGCCGAGGTATAGTAAATGGAACTGGTAAACTCCCGATTCAAATCATAGTAAGTCTTCGGAGACGCAAGTTTAAAGGGGAGGACCTCCAGTTTTACAAAAATAGTTTTTCCGGCGGAAGGGGTGATGGCGCCGGTGTAGATACCGGCGGCCGCATCTTCCGGGACCTTCACCGTAACCCAGAATTGCTTATTGGTGTCTGCCGCAATATCCACCGGCAAAAGCACCGGGCTGTCCTTAATCGGAAAATTTTCCGGCCGTCCCTCTGCGTCCCATGGTGTTTGATAGGGGTTGTTTATCCAGTAATACTCCTCTCCTCTCGGAGCCGGGAAGCTTAATTTAACCCAATTCCTGCCCGTCGGGTTGCCGTACAAGGGGTTGGGCCACCCCATCTTCCGTAACCTGCTACCATAAGGAGCGCCGGCGTAGGAGAGGCCTGTATAATCGACCTCAATCAGCGTATCATCGTTCAACAGAAGTTCCGGGACAAGCCAGCCCTGCGGGTTAAGAGTCTCACCCGACCACGTAGCCTGATACCAGCACTTAACCACCTTAATATCTACGCTGGATGACGGGATTTCTCCCGCATCGCCGGTCAGGTTGCTTACCGTCAGCGTCAGGTTTGTCAGGTTATAATCAGGGCGGAGCACAAAACTGGCGGGTTCGTATTCGCCGGGCGTGGCCACTACCGTAATCGTATCCGTCAACGTCCAGGCAACCGGCAGGGTGTCAAAGGGCAATATGTCTGTGCCGTCGTTCGGGTTGAGCATCGGGTCCGATACATCTGTGCCAAGGGGTGATGGAACAATATAAGTAGTAATTGACTGGGCTCCCGCCTCACTGACCATGGAAAACAACCACAGGCCGAATAATGCTTTCAGGGCGCTCCGCAAAATCTTTCGGTTCCTCATTGTTTCTCCCTTCTCGTCTCTCTTTCTCTTTTTGGGACACACCGCTTCCGGCGTTTCCACCAGCCCAGCAGGGCGGATACGCCTGCGGCCAGGGGCCCGACCGCGGCCCCCCCGCCTCCGGCACCGATTGGAATGGTAGGACTGGGTAAAACTTGAACTTCTATCGTATCCGAGTAATCGGAATATACGGTCCAGATGCCGACACCTTTATACGCCCTGACCCGGTAATGGTAGGTATCCTCAATTTCCATCATCTCGTCGGTAATGGAATGGTCGGTAAACCGGCCGAAATTATCGAGCGGATACGCGCTGGTGCTGCCGATGGCGATAAAACTGGACTCCGGCTCATTCTTCCCTTTCCGTTCCACAATAAATCCGCTTTCGTAAACCTCATACCCGTCTTGCCAGTACCAGTCTAATTCCACCACGCCAAAACCTACCGTATAATGCAAATCTGTAGGCCGGTAAGGGAAATAAGAAGCCACTTTCGCCGAAACAACATTGGAAAGGACATCAGCCGCGCCCGCCTGTTTAACCGTTACCCGGTATTCATAGGTGACCGTATCCGGCGGCACATCAACATACTGGTAAGTGTTGGTTCCAACTACGATTAATTTCGTGGAAGCGCTGGTAAGGCCGGTATCAATCTTTGTCCAGTCTGAAATGGGAATCGTTCCTTTTACCCGGCGCTCAATGTCAAACGTCCTGGCGCCGCCGCCAATCGTAGCATCCACCCAGGTAAGGGTAATCGCGGCTGTGGTGGAACTGGCGAAGAGAGTTACCGCAGACGCGCGCTTGAACGCAACACCCACGGAATGGTTTTGATAACTGGCGCTGTCCAGTTTAAAAACGCGGATTTGAGTTATAATGCCCAGCCCGGATAAATCCTCGCAGGTGACGATGTTACGCGCCGCGTTGACGCCGAGAACCTTTCTCACCACACCCTTTGCGGTGTCGTTCTCGCCGGTTACCACCAGGTACCAGTTCTGGCTGTAATCAGGTTGGTTTCCGCCCAGGGCCGGATTAATCGTCAGGGTGGAAGTGGGGGTGGTGGTCTGGCCGCTAACTCCGTAGGTAACCGCTTCCGTGCCGGTAACGTTGGTATTTTTTACCCGGAAACCCAGAGCGTAAGAAGCCGGCGGTTTCATCTCGCTGCCCCAGAGCCGCATGATGAACTGGTCGCCGGAAACGGTGTTTTTGGTGTTTATGGTGATGAAATAGTCGGGGTTGCCGGAAGAAGAAAAACTCGTGTCGATTGGCTGCGCCTCATCCAGCACGAGGATAAACCGCTGGTAGTTTTCCGCTGCAGTGCCAACAGACTGGGTCGGCGGCGCCGCCATCGTCAAGGGCATATCAATGCCGGTATCAAATCTACCGTTATCATTGACATCTTTCCAAATGCCCAAACCGCTGGTATTGCTGTCGATAGTCATCGGGGCCAGGTCGTTCATATCAAGGGCGCCGTTGTCGGTGTTCCTGTTTATCAACTGCACCACCAGGGACTTGAGAACCGGCTGCGTGTCGGAATCGGTGTTGCTGGACAGTTCCAGGCCCAGGACTGCGGTCGGGCCGCCGGCGTCAAGGAACGGGGTGGTGATGAGGTCGTAAAACTTTACCCCGACATTGCCGACAAGCGGTGTTTCCGGAGAAGCAAACGGGTTCCAGTTCACCCGGTTATTGCTTACCGGCGGAAGCAAAGCGTTGGTTGTCAGGCCGGTCCCGGCGGCGCTTGTGGTCGTGCCGGAGAATTCAATTCCGCCGTCCAGTATCCGGCCGGTAATCTTATCCAGGTATCCGAAATCCTCCGATGTCTGCAGCGCCACATAGTAATCGTCGCCCTGGTAGAGACCGGAATCAGTATCCGGCACATCCAGGCCGGATTCGGCGGAAACAACGGTCTGCCACCACCATTCGGTAGGGGCGCCTATCGGATACCCGACCAACACCCAATCGCTCCTGGTTATGCCGGGCTGTATGGTGGCGCCCCGGTAAATAAGAACGTCGGCTATGTCAATGTTGGGGTCAAACCCAACCTCGTCCTTAAGTTGGAGGGTAATCTTATAAATTTTCTCATAAAGGCCCGGCCCGTCAACCACGTTGATGCCTATCAGCGGGAAGGTGGAGTTGGGGTCCACCCGGCTGCCGGTATAATCGCTGAGTTCCAGAACCGCCTTAATTTCCCGGATACCATACCACTGCTTCCGGGTATCGCTGGTTAAAATGATTCCGCTCCTTAAGGTAAGACGGGTAATTCTGGCCGTAAAATCGGCTCCGTATTTAATCTTTGAATCCAGGGTGGTCTGGGGCCTTGCCCGGATAACAAACAGAAAATCGGTGCCGGTCCGGTCGTGGGAATAAGTAATATTCCAACTCCCATCAGTATCGCCCCCGCCTTCGGCATCATAGGTCTGCGGAATCGGAATGGAAGTGCCGTAAAAATCGAATGTGACCTGGTTTCCGGCGGCATTCCATTGGAGAACGCTGCTACTGTTATAGAGGTTCACCACCGCATCGCCATCGTCCAGGATGCCGTTGTGGTTATTGTCCTGGTAAAGAGCGACGCCGCTCTGGGCGTCGTCATTTACATTCAAAGGAAAGAGCATATCCCTGGCATTGAAGTTGGAACCATCGGCATCGGTAAATTCGACGACCAGGGTACCAAGATATTCGTTGTCGTCGCCGACCACCTGTCTCTCGTTCCTGCCGGCAACCTTGATTCCCAGGATAGCGGTTGGAACCTGCATCTGGAGAAGTTGCCGTTTGCGTTCAAACTTCAACAGGTTGGAGTAAGCCCGGGTAAATTCCCGATAATCGTCTCCGGTTAGCGGACCGCCGGTAGTATAGGAATACCGGTAATTTCCGGTATCAGCCAAGTACCAGGGATGCGGGTCGCCGGCCGGGTCTTGATAATTGGGTTCGGTCATTTCGGTGCGGATAGAGTACCCGATATAATTAGGCATCAAGTAACGGTTCCAGGGGTCAGAAACCAGGGGTGGAATAAGACTCTCAAAATGAAAAGATTGCGTATAAAAAACATCCACTATCTTGCATTCGCATTGGATGGTCCCGGAAGAAATACCGTAAACTCCGTCAATCAAGATTCCGTTAATTTCGTAAACGGTTGCGAAAAAAGCGGTAGCGTGGTCCATTGTGTCTGATGTCCGGATAGCGATAAAATAATCTATGCCCGCGTTGAACCCGGTATCGTTTATCGGAATCGAGTTGCCGCCCAATATCGGTATTGTCACCCACGGCCAGTCCGGGAAGCTCGGGGCTAACATACTACCCAGAAAAGTATCGCTGGAATCAAAAATTCCAGCCCCGGCGCCTCCGGAATCCCGGTAGACAGCAACCTCTGTCAACTCAGTATCGGAGCCCCCAACGTCGTTAAAACCGCTCACATCGGTAAATTTAACCGTAACGCTGTTCAGGGGGTCGCCCGCTGTGCTCGTAAGGTTTAGCCCAAAAATTGCGGTCAGCGGGCTCTTCGGCAAAATACCCTGGTTCGGAAGAACCATACTAACAGCCGTACCGGTAACGGTGGACGCAGTCTGCAGGATAAAGGTGGTTTTGGCGGGTGAAACCGGGAAAATAACTTTGTTGCCGCCGTCGGAAACTTGGGCAAAGAGCTGGCGAGTTCCTGCCGGCATGCCGGAAGTGTTCCAGGATACGGTGATTGACTTCGGATAAGGCGCAAGAACGGTGAAAGAGCCCGGAACAAACCTTGTGTCTGCGCCGGTACCGTCTATAACAGAGTAAAAAGTAACGAACACGGTATCGGAGTCAACATCCTCTATGCCGCCAAGGTTAATGGAGGCGGTAGCGCCGATAGTTATCGTCGTAGGACTGATTGTCAGCGGACCGGTAACGGTTGGCGGACTGGTGTCTATGGTAACCGTGCCGGAGGAATAGTTTGTGACTGTATTGGGAGCACTGCCGAGAACGCCGTAAATCCGGTAGGTTCCTGCCGGCGCGGTGTTGGTGTCCCAGAGATATGTCTGCCCGGACCCAACGGAAAGACCTGTATCAATCAGGGTGGTATCGGTATAGGTCAGGTCCCTGACCCGGTAAAGCGTCAGCGGGGTTCCGCCGGGCGCATCCGCATTGTAATAAATTGTATACTGCCCGGCAGTCGGCAGTTCGCCGGCCGAACTGGGCTTGATAATATTCAGGCTGTAAATTCCGGAACAGGCAACCGGCGCGGAGGAGCGCTGGTAACTGGTGCTATCCACCTTGAAAAACCTCACCGCGGTCACCGAACCGATGTAGGTCAGGCCAGGGTCAGTGCCATCCGCGCCAGCCACCGTGACATCCGTGCCGGATACGCTAACCACCCGGTAAACCTGACCCAGCGCACTACCCGAGGTAATAACCAGGTACCAGTCCCGGCTGTAATCAAGAGGAGGAGAACCGCCCGGAGATGATGCAAGCCTCAGGGTGTCAGAGTCGAGAATCGAGTTTACCGTGTAATCTGATGTTTCCCTGCTTGTCACGTTGGCATCCGTAGGCCGGAAACCAAGCCCGTAGGAAGAACAGGGTGTAATCTCACTGCCCCAGATGCGCACGTCAATGGCATCGGTGGCGCTCATCGTACCGCTGCTCCTTAAGGTGACGAAGATTTTGGAAGCGCCGCTGGTGGGAAGAACCAGCGGGGTTTGCAGAACCAGGAGATACCGATAATATCCCTCCGCCCCTTCGGTTATACTGTAAGTCGGCGGAAAAGCCAGGGCGCGGGCAGTGTCGCCTGCGCCAAAGACGCCATTTCCGTTGTCAAGCCAGACACCCAAACCGCTGGTATTACTATCGGTAGTCATCGGGGCCAGGCCACTCAGCAGAAACCCGCCGCCGATATCCGCTATCTGCACCACCAAACTCTTCAGTTCAACCGGCGCGGCGGGAACGGAAAGGCTGGTGTTTGCCGCCAGTTCAATCCCGATGATTGCGGCCGGGTTGCTGTTTATCCTGATTTTGGTGTCTACCTGGCTGAAGACCACCGCCGGGTTGCCCAGCATGGGATTATTTTCCGGCGTTATCAGGTTAATTTCCGGATAGACCCGTTCATTACTGCCGTGGTCAACGTTGGCATTGGTAGTTAAAGCGGTCCCGGCCGCATTGGTCCTGGTGGGGCTGCCAAAAACAAATTCTGAATTACGGATAGCGGCGACAATCTGCTTTTTATATCCGAAATTACTGTTGGTGGTAAGGTTGACAAAGTAGTCCGGGCCGGAATCTACGCCAGTGTCATCGCCGGGAATAGTTGTTCCCGCCGAAACGAAAGTGACTATGGTCTTAGCCCAGGTGCCTGCGGGCAGGCCTGCGGGGTCAACATCATCGCTCCAACCGGAAGTGGTTGTCGGAACCACAGCGCCGGTGCGGCTTAAAACCGTTACGCCGGGAGCAGTTAAATCATCGGCGGGGTTAAAATTGGTATTGGTCTTTTTCAGGAAAAAGGTAAACCTGGTCAGGGTTGCCGGCGACACGCCCTTGTTGAGGTTGATGCCGATGACCGGGAAGGTGGTGTTCGGGTCAACCCGGGTGCCGGTATAATCAAAGAGTTCAAATACCGCCTTTATCTCCCGGGTCTCGTGCCAGTCGGCGGAAACCGGCGGATTGTCGGCTCCTACAAAATCCATTCCGCTAACCTTCGCCGTAAAGTCCGCGCCGTATTCTATGTAAGCCGGGTTACCGCGCAGGACCACAAGGAAATCAACGCCCTTCGTATCGTGCCCGGTATTGTCATCCAGGTCCGCGTCAAATAACTTGGGAATCCCGGCCTGGGGATTAACTGCCGGTCCCGAAAAATTAAGCGTCAGGGTCTTCTCGTCCAAACCAACCCCGCCCCAGCCGCTCCACGAACGCGAGACTATGCTTAAAACTTGGTCAACTCCTTCGTTAAAGACACCGTTTTTGTTTGTATCCCGGTAAACCGCTACGCCGCTTCCTGCCTCATTGCCTGAAGTAATGCCAAAGAGCGCCCATTCCGGATCAAAGTTGTAAGTGGGTGGTGTACCCTTGGGCGTATCCTTAAAAACGATGGTAATCTGTTGTAAATAATCGGTGTCGTAGTAAGTGGCGTCCTGCCATTGGTTCTTGCCGGCAACCTTTACGCCTAAGACCGCGGTCGGGACGTTCATCCCCATCAGTTTCCGTCTGCGCTCAAACTTGAGAAAATTGCTGGCCGCGGCTTTGCTCGAGGCAACGTCCGGGGCACCGCCTAATTTAGAATACCTCCAGGCCTCGGAGAGAGAGTAAAGGTGGGTATCGGACAGCACAAACTCTTTGGGCTCGGTCATCTCCTGCACGATGCCGTGGGAAAGGTAGTTTGGCTTCCAGTAAGTTTCGTAGGCGTTGGCCACCAGGTTCCACGTCGTAAACAGGGAAGCGTTGGATTCGGTGTAATAGATGTCCACCACCTTGCATTCGCAACGGATCGCGTTGGAAGTTCTGGATTCTGGTGATACGAAAGTTCCAAGATTACCGCCAGCTGATCCCACGATTCCCTCTAATCTTCCTTGAAAAGCATCAGCGTGAGAGATAGAACCTGAGGTTTCAACAACGATAAAGTAGTACCATTTATAAACCGCGCCATTCAAAGGAATCGTCCTGTTACCAGGAATATTGATTAGTATATTTGTAAGTGGATCAGGGTTATCTATGTAAGCAATTTCCACATCCGCGCTGGTAAAGAGCCCGTCACCAGGACTGCCGACGGAAGGTTGGTAATCCTCGTAAATGCTTATCCGGCTGATATCGCTTGCAGTCAATCCTTCTACATCAATTAGTGACGCCGTGATTGACTGAAAAATGTCGCTTCCGGCAGACGCGGTAATCTCCACCCGCAAAAGCGCGGTCGGCGGACTGTTGGGCAGGATGCCCTGGTTGGCAACCGCCGTGCTGGTAACACTGGTAACGGTAAGCGTGGCTAAAGCCGGCGTGACAAAAAAGGAAGAGAGGAGAAGGAAAAGGAAAAGGGCTGAGATTGCCACGCCCGCCTTTGGCGAGGCTCGCAATGGCACTTTTTTAAATCTGTTATTGAATCGCATTTTAGGCCTCCGGGAAATTAAGATACTGTCACCACGCAAGAAAATACCAACCTCTTTTGGTCTTCTGTATAGTTAGTACCTATTTCCGCAAAAAAAGTTCGTTCTAAATATCCTTAACACTTATATTTAGATACAAAAAGCGCGGAATATGTTTAACAGTATATCTCTTTATATTATACTAAAAAGAGGCAAGCGTCAAATCAAATGGAAGCGCAAGGGCAGAATCGCCCAGGTCGGCTGGCCCTCTTCCGGGTCAAAACGCCACCGGCTGACTGTCTCCGCGCAGATGCGGTCCAGGTCCGAGTAACCGGAACTCTTCAGGATGGCGACTTCCTGCACACCGCCGGAACCGTCAATCCACATCTTCAATTCCAGGTATGCCTCTACGCCCCGCTCCTTTGCCCATTCAGGATAATAGGGGAGCGGCGCGGAGATGATCTTCCGTTTAGCTCCGGGTCCGGAAAGCTTGAAGGCGGATTCGCTGGAAAAGACGCGGTTGATATTTCCTTCCGGAACGATCAGAGGCAAATCTGCCCCGGGCCTGGCCGCAGAAGGCAACAGGTCAACGGACGACAAGGCGGACGGCGCGACGCCCGGCTCCAAAACCGCGGGACCGGCATAGGTTGACCGGGCAGACGGCAAATAGATGCCGACCAGGGAACGGAAACCGCCTTCAGCCGGAGCCGCAGTCAGGGGTCTGCCCCGGCTCTGCCCCAAGACCGGCGGCGCTTCCGGCAAAGGCGCCAGTTCCACCGGTATCTGGGCAAAGGTCATCACCCGGCTGGGCAGAGCCAGCGCAAAGACGGTCAGGACAACCGCATGGCCGATAAAGGAAAACACCAGGGTCTTCTGAAAGAGATTCATACAGAACTGTCATTCTGAGACCCTTTGTTGTCATTCTGAGACGGTAGTCGAAGAATCTCGTTTTTAAAAGAGAGATCCTTCACTTCGTTCAGGATGACAGATTATTGAGGACCCAGGATGACATAAACAACACTTTACAACTCCGGGCGGGTGGCAACGACCAACTTTTCCGCGCCGGCCAGCCGCGCAATATCCAGCACCTTTACCACCAATCCGTGGCTGGCTGTCTGGTCGCCCTTGACCACCAGGGCAAACTTTCCCTTTTTGCCTTCTGCGGCCAGCAGGAATTCCAACTCCGTAATCGTCACCGGCCGGTCATGGAAAAAGATGATATTATTCTGCGTAACCGAAACCAGCACCGGCTGAGGCACTCCCTGCTCGGTCGTCTTCGCCTCCGGGAGTTTAATCTTCAAACCCGGCTGCATGATAAATGAAGAAGTGAGCATAAAATATATCATCAGCAGGAGGACGCAGTCAATCAGCGGGGCCATATCCAGCTGGCCTCTGGTCAGTTTGTGGTGCCGTTTGAACTTTACCTGTCTCATGCTATCATTGTTGTCATTCTGAGCGGTCGCGAAGAATCTCATTCTTAAAAGAGAGATCCTTCACTTCGTTCAGGATGACAAATTATTTAAAAACTCTGGATGACAAACAGCATTCTAATACAAAATGTTCTTACCCCACCGGTTCCCTTAGCGAGAGCAACTGCAGAAGCCGGCTGGCGCTCTTCTCCATCTCGGTAATTATCGCGTTGACCCGGTTGACAAAATAGTTGTAGGCAACATAAGTGGGAATGGCTACGGCCAGGCCGGCCACGGTGGTAATAAGCGCTTCCCAGATTCCGCCGGCCAGGTCGCTTGGGTTGACCAGGCCGCTCTTCATCTGGATAATCATAAAAGCGCGCATCAGGCCGGTAACCGTGCCTAAAAGCCCTAACAGCGGAGCGATGGTGGCAACGGTAGCCAGGATTCCGAAATACCGCTCCAGGTATGGAACCTCAAAAGAAGCGGTCTCCGCAATCGCTTCCCTTATTTCATCGTTGGTCCGGTCGTGGCACAACAGGCCGCTCTTGACAATCCGGGGCACCGAACCCGTCGCGGCTTCGCAAAGGTTGATGGCTTCAATAATCTTGTTGCGCCGAATCGGGTCCTCCACCTTCCGGAAGAAGGTTTCGCTGTCAACCTGGGCGCGGTGCAGGTTGATGGCCCGTTCAATAATAACCGCCAGCGAAAGGATGGAGCAAAGGATGATGGGAATCATGATGACCCCGCCTTTTATGATTAATTCTCCAAATCCAAACATGGTATCCTTTCCCCCCTCACCGTTCCTCTCCCCAACGGGGAGAGGTCAAATATGAGGGGCTTTCGTTAGAATCTATTGTACTTCCTTGGCCATCTCCCTGTAAAGGTTCGCGTAGGCGGTGACCATCTTCTCCCGCGAATATTCGGTCTCCGCCCTTGCCCTTCCCCGGCCGCCCATCTCCAACCGCTTCTGCGGATTATTCAGAAGTTCCAGCATCCCAACGGTAATCTGCCGGGGGTTTGCCGGCGCTACCAGGAAACCTTCACAACCGTCGCTCACCACTTCCGGAATTCCTGATACTGCGGTCGCCACCACCGGAATCCCATAGGAGAGCGCCTCCAGGAGCGCCACCGGCATCCCCTCCCACAGAGAAGGCATCACAAAAATATCCAGGCCGGAATAGAAGACCGACAGGTCTTTCCGAAATCCTAAAAAGAATACCTTACTGGAAATTCCCAGGCGCCGGCTGAACTTTTCCAGCGTCTTTCTCAGCGGTCCCTCGCCGGCAATCAGAAGTCTTGACTCCGGGTATTTCAACGCGACCTCCCGGAAAGCCGGCAAAAGATACTGATAACCCTTGGGAGGCCGCAGGTTGCCGGCCGAACCGATTAAAAACTCTTCCCCGAAAAAACCCAGCATTTCCCGCGCCTTATCTTTTAAAATTACAGTAGCCGACGGAACGCCATTGGGGATGACGATAATCTTCTCCGGCGCCAGACCTACCCGGCGCATCAGCATTTTACGTCCCGCCTCGCTGTTGCTCACGACGATACGGCTGCAAGGCAGGGTTATCCGGTCAAGCAGGTTGTGGTAGGGCCGGCGCCAGTAGTCGGTGGACCGCTGGCTTCCGATTCTTACCGGCACATTCGCCAGCCAGCCCACCACCCGTCCCAGGTTGTTTGCCTGAAACAGAAAGGTGTGGATAACGTCAAACCGGTCTTTAAGCAGAAAACGAAACAAGCGCGGGGGAGCCAGAAAGCCGTTCAGCCGGCTTCTGATTCCCAGCGTGCCGGCGCCTATTCCGGAAGCCTGAGCCATCTCGTGCAGCGGGCCTTCCGGCTTGATGGTAAGGATGAACACGGAAAACTCATCTTTCGGCAG
Source organism: Candidatus Omnitrophota bacterium (assembly GCA_043826355.1). Classification (GTDB taxonomy): domain Bacteria; phylum Ratteibacteria; class UBA8468; order MWAK01; family MWAK01; genus JAHJUB01. Next base: position 12,628 of record JBDRQI010000015.1, on the reverse strand, counting down.
GGAGGCGGCCAGGGAGATTACCATCTTCTCGGTTCCGCCGATGCGGCTGTCCACCGTAAAAAAGAGAATTTTAGTCATATGTTCTTGTCATTCTGAGCGATAGCGAAGAATCTCATCCTTTAATACGAGACCTTTCGTTATTACTCAGGGTGACACTTTGAAGTTTTCTAAACTTAGGCAGGCGGCCGTAAACCAGTTTCAAATCCTCCGGATTTACCCCGCCGCTGCATCGGCAGGCCAGGAACGCCGCCGGCGTGTGCCCCGCAGAAGGCAACAGCCGCCTATACGGGGTGTGTTCCGACGGAGCCAAGGCGGATAATTCCGCGGCCGGCAGCCCGAAAACCTTCCGGCCGGTCGCCGCGGCCAAGCCCTTGACCACCGAGATTCCAAAACGTAATCCGGTCCAGGAACCCGGTCCGGTGTTAACCGCAAAACAGTCAACCTCTTTTATCTTTACCCGGTTCGCGTTCAAAAAACATTTCAGGTGCGGCCAGAATTCCAAAAAGAGGTCTCCGTTGAAAGAAAACTCCGCAAGCAGTTGGCCGCCGCAAGCCAGTGCAAAACTCTTCTCTTCCCCGGTCGTATCAATCGCCAGCACTTTCATTTTACCCTTCGGCCCTCCTTAACCTTCTCCTATCTTCACCAGTGTCCCAGAAATCATGCCAAACGGCGAACGGCCGGAAAAATAGAGCGGTATCCTTGCCTTATCCGCCGAAATCCATATCCACAATGAACCTTCGTTAAACGACATTCCGCCCACTGGAAATCCAGGCTCCAGAATAAAAGCATCCCAGGACTTTCCCGCCGCTTTTATCCTTGTCCGGCGGAGCACTTTTACCGTAACCCTGGAAACCTTCCGGTCGGTGATGAGCGGAACTTCAATCCGGTCTCCGACGTTCAGTTCCTGGGTCCGGATATAGTAGAGAACCGAAAGCGGGTCCTGAAAAAAGGCGGCAAGATCAAACGTTTCGTTTTTTTCTTTCTTCGTTCCCTTCTTGTACTGCTCCAGGCGATACTTCCCCTGGGACTGACCGCGCGGAAAAGAACTTACTTCCGACACGGTTGTATCCGGTACCCAGGATGAATACTGATAGCGCAGGGGCAGAAAATCCTTCCGGGAAACAAAGGAATCAATCTTAGCGCGAAAAGGGTAAAATTTGTGAAACATTCCTTCAGTCTCTGTCTCCGCTTGAAGGTGAAAGGCGCGTTCCCCTTCAAGGTAAGCGTCTTCCTTTACCGCAAGAGACATCTTGCCGCCGGAGAAGACATTCCACTTAAGTTGATATTCAAAGGTCTCCCCGGCCCTGAAAGGGATTTCCTGCGCCCGGCAAAACAGGACAAAGCCGGCAAAAAAAATCAGGAAGGAAAACAGGCAGCGCATCGTTTCATTTTAACCCAATTTGCCTATTTGTGGCAAAAGAGTTACAATTTTATCTATGATAGTATCCGAATGGGAATGGGTTTTGCGCCTGCTTATTGCCGCGGTTTTGGGCGGAGTCGTCGGCCTGGAACGGGAAAGCCACGGCCGGGAAGCTGGTTTCCGCACCCTGATTTTAGTCTGCGGCGGAACCTGTCTGATAATGATAACCTCCTTGCGCATCCCGGAACTCTTTGCCGGCTTTTCGGCCGATTCCGTCCTCCGGCTTGACCCGGCCCGTATCGCCTACGGCACCATTACCGGCATCGGCTTCCTGGGGGCCGGCGCCATCGTCCGGGATAAAAAGCGCACCCGCGGCATCACTACCGCCGCCTGCCTCTGGGTGGTGGCAGCCATCGGCCTGGCAATCGGGTGCGGCTTTTACTACCTGGGCGCGGCCAGCACCGCGATTTCAATCCTGGTCCTCTATTTTCTGCGGGTGGTGGAGCGGCTCATCCCGAAAGACACCTACAACTCAATCCTTATCAACCGGGACGGTGAAAAAGAGATGGCACCCCTGCTTCAGATTCTGGACGAATTCCAGATGAAGATAATGAACCAGACCATCAAAGTTCAGACTCCGCCCCCGATGACGGAAGTTGAGTTCAGCGTGAGGCACAAGGGAACTGTCTCCGGCGAGGATGTGGTCCGGAAGTTTGCGTCCGTCCCCGGGGTCAAGATGGTGGAGTGGAAATAATAATCTGCTTATAAATATCTATCTATAAAAAATGGCAGCCTGCATTACTTCTGGCTGCCATTTTTTATATGCTTCGTTCGGTTTTCTAACCGGATTCGTATTACTTCACGGCTGATTTCAGTGCGCTGCCTGCCTTAAAAACAGGGACATTTTTGGCGGAAATCTTTATGCTGGCGCCGGTGCGCGGGTTCCGACCGGTGCGGGCTTTTCTCTTTGCGACCTTAAATGTTCCGAAACCGACCAGCGTTACGTTGCCGCCTTTTTTCAGGGTTGCTTTAACCGCATTCAGTACGGCTTCTACTGCTGCCGCCGCTTCCTTTTTGCTGCAAACCGATTTCCCCACTGTTTCAATCAACTCCGCTTTGTTCATCTTGTTTCACCCCCTTCCGGTGTAAATCTGGAAAGACCGTATTGTTTTTAAGATAATTTTACCTACTAATAAATAGTTTGTCAAGCGCAATTTTTTTCTGTCATCCTGACTTAATGTTTTGGTGTCGTTCTGAGCACAGCCGAATAATCCTGTATTTATGTTATAATTATGTTGTCTTTCTTTTCCCCGGGCCTATAGCTCAGCGGTAGAGCAGCGGACTCATAATCCGTTGGTCGCAGGTTCGATCCCTGCTGGGCCCACTTTTCAAGACCATTATACCATTTGCGTTTCCAGCCTGCTTTTTTTCCAAATTCCCCGAATTTTCGCCTGGTGTCCAAATAGCGTCCATCCAGTTAGAGAATTTATCCGGCGTATCCAGGGTCAACTTCCTAAAACGAAACTAATTGCTACAGAATGGTGGGGTAAAAGGTTTCTTGCGTTGGCAGATGGAATTGGATTAAATAGAGCAGTGGGGCAGGGGTTGATGGATCCGGCTAAATCTGGATCTTTGAAAAAAGATAACTGCCAATAACCAAAACCAGGAAAGTAACCGCCCCCAAAATTGCAAGGTCGCTCAGTAACCCAAAATGAAAAGTATTTGTAAACGACCCCCGCAGGGCATCAACACCATAAGTCAAAGGGTTGAATCTGGTTATTGCTCCTATTGTTTTTGGTAAACCCTCCAACGGGAATAAAGCGCCGGACAGGAAGAACAAAGGCATCACTAAAAAATTCATAATCAATTGAAATCCTTGCATATCTTCAAGTACGGACGCGATTGCCGTTCCCAGTGCGGTGAACAATAGCGCAATCAGAATCATTACCAGAAAAGTAAGAGGCGAAAGGAATAAACTTGCCGGGCGAAAACCAAAAACCAATGATATTAAGAAAACCAATATTCCCTGAAGAGTCGCTACGGTTGCCCCGCCCAGAGTCCGGCCGGCCATTATGTTGAAGCGCGACACAGGGGCAACCAGGGTCTCCTTCAAAAATCCGAACTGCCTGTCCCAGATGATTTCGATGCCGGAAAATATCGAGGTAAATAAGATCGTCATGGCGATGACGCCCGGCGTTAAAAATTGAAGGTAATTTCCCTGCCCCGCTTTTTGGAAAACCGGTCCGAGACCGTAACCCAGGGCGAACAAAAATAACAAGGGCTGCCCCAGCGACCCGATGATGCGGGGTTTAGAACGGGCATACTTTTTTAATTGTCTGAGCCAGAGAACGTAAATTGTAGGCATAAGGTTGGTATTATCTTTTGGAAGTCCGTTGATGCATCTTTACGTGCATCTTCATCTGTTCTGTCGCGTTCGTTTTTTCTTCGCGAATTGTTTTGCCGGTTAGTGATAAAAACGCGTTTTCCAACGAATTGGCTCCGGTCTGTTCTATGAGCTGTTCCGGAGAACCCTGGGCAATAATCGTTCCCTGGTCAATCACCGCGATTTTCCGGGCAATTCGTTCCGCTTCATCCATATAATGGGTTGTAAAAAAAATAGTGAGGCCTTCTTCCCGGTTTAAATTTTGAACATACGTCCAGATGTGATTCCGGGTCTGGGGGTCAAGACCCAGGGTCGGTTCGTCCAAAAACAAAATCTTGGGGTGGTGAAGTAGTCCCCGGGCAATTTCCAGCCTCCGTTTCATTCCGCCCGAAAAATGCTTGACCAAATCATTGCTGCGAGCCCATAATCCTACGAAGTTCAATAATTGCGGAATGCGTTCCCGGCGAATCTCCTTCGGCAGGCCGTAAAGAACTCCGTGGAATTCCATATTTTCATAAGCGGTCAGGTCGTCATCCAGGCTCGGATCTTGAAATACGATGCCGAAAGATTTTCTGACTTCGGCATGTTCGGTGACCGGGTCCTTGCCGTCAATTTGCATTTTGCCGCTGGTGGGTTTCAATAGCGTCGTGAGCATTTTTATGGTTGTGCTCTTTCCGGCTCCGTTCGGTCCCAAAAAGGCAAAAATCTCACCTTGGGAGACGCTGAACGATATCCCGTTTACCGCAACCAGGCTGCCATATTCTTTTTTTAAATCAATAACATCGATTATATCCATGATGTTTTTTACTCGTATCTCAGGGCGTCGATGGGATTCAGGAGAGAGGCTTTGTAGGCCGGGTAGAAACCGAAAAATATGCCCACGAAACCGGAAAAACCGAAAGACATTAAGACCGAGGAAAGTGATACCACGGTCGTCCAGCCGACCTTTATGGAAATAATTCTTGAACCGACTGTGCCCAATATGATTCCGATGATTCCGCCGATGAGAGACAGGGTTAGCGCTTCGGTCAGAAATTGGAGACGGATATCCATACTCTTTGCGCCGACCGCCATCCGTATTCCTATCTCCCGGGTTCTCTCGGCTACCGAAACCAGCATTATGTTCATTACGCCGATTCCGCCGACCAGCAGAGAAATTGAGGCGATAGCGCCCAGGAGTATGGTCATTACCTTGGTGGATTCTTCAGCCATTTCAAGCATCTGGGTAAGGTCCCGCACCGTAAAATCGGGCTCTCCCCCCGGTTTGATACGATGCCTGCGGTTTAGAAGATTTTCTATTTCTGTCTGGGCCGTTTTGGTTTCTTTGGCGCTGTTCGCTTTTACCATAATCTGGCCGACCATCCCCGGAAAAGCGGTGCCGAAGAGTTTCTTCTGGGCGGTTGTAACCGGAATAAAGATTGTATCGTCCTGGTCCTGGCCCATTGCCGATTGGCCTTTTTCCGCCAGCACGCCGATTACGATAAAAGGCATATTCTTAAGCCGGATGACTTTGCCGACCGGCGGCTGGTTTCCGAAAAGGTTCTCAACTACAGTGGAGCCTAACAGGCAGACCTTCGCCGCGCTGCGTACCTCCTGCCCGGTTATGGACCGGCCTTCGGCTATCTGCCAGTCCCTGACTTCCAGGATAGCCGGCGTGCTGCCGGTGGCGGAAGTCGACCAGTTTTTATTTCCGTTTATCGCCTGCACGCCTCCGATAACGACCGGCGCGGCTTCAGCCACCGAAGGACAGCTTGTCCTGATCGCTTCCGCGTCAAGCAGGGTCAGGGTCGGCCCGGTGCCGGCGCCCATCCGCACCCCTGCGGCAGAAGCAGAACCGGAACGTACAATCAGGACGTTGCTTCCGACGCTCGATATCTGGTCGGTAATCTTCCGGCTGGCGCCGGTGCCGATGGCCAGCATGGCGATTACCGCGCTAACGCCTATTACGATGCCCAGGATAGTGAGGCCGGAACGGATTTTGTTGGCCTGTAAAGCCCTTAAGGAAATTTTGATGGTGGCGTTCAGGCTGAGCATACGTTACCTCTCTTTTCGTCAGAGATGATATTACCGTCCAGAAATCTCAGGATGCGTTTGCTGTATGCGGCGATATCCGGTTCGTGGGTTACCAGGATAACGGTGATGCCGGATTCGCGGTTGAGTTTTACGAAGAGTTCCATTATCTCGGCGCTGGTATGGGTATCGAGATTTCCGGTCGGTTCGTCGGCCAGTAAAATTGAGGCGTCGTTAATGATGGCCCGGGCGATGGCGACCCGCTGCTGCTGTCCGCCGGACAGTTGGTTGGGGTAGTGGTGTTCCCTGCCTTCCAGGCCAACGGATTTAAGGACGGACATGGACTTATGCCGTCTCTTAGCGGACGGAGCTCCGGCATAAAGCATCGGCAACTCCACGTTTTCGATAGCCGAAGTCCGGGAAAGGAGGTTAAAACCCTGGAAGACAAAACCAAGTTTTTCATTCCGGATGGCAGAGAGAGTATTCCGATCCAGCCCGCCCACCTCCCGGTCTTCCAGCAGATAACGTCCGGAGGTGGGTTTGTCCAGGCAGCCGATGATATTCATAAAGGTGGATTTCCCGGAACCGGAAGGGCCCATAATCGCCAAAAAATCACCCTTCTCCACGGTTGTTGAAACATCGTTGAGCGCGGTCAGGCTGACATCGCCCAACTGGTAAACTTTGCGTATTTTTGACAGTTCAATCAAAGCCATTTTATCAGAACATCGGCGGCGGCATGCCGCCCCGTTGATTTGACCTGCTGCTGTTTGAAGCGGTCCCTTTTTCTGCGGCGGCAAGGTAGCCGGTTATAATCAAATCCCCTTCTTTAATCGCGCCGGAGACAATTTCGGTGGAGGTACCGTCGCTTGCGCCGACAGTTACCGCAACCCGGCTTGGTTTTTTATCTTGAAGGACCCAGACCCCGTCTTTCTTTTCCTTTGCTTTATTTCCGGCGCTTATTTCCGAAGGAGTAAAGGTCAGAGCCGATTCCGAGACCCGCAAGACATTTTTATTTTCGGAGATGATAAACGAAACGTTGGCGGTCATCCCGGGTTTGAGTTTTAAATCCGGATTGTCCACCTGAATGACCACATCGTAGGTCACAACGTTGGAGACGGTGGTGGCCGCGTTCCTGACCTGCCGGACTTTGCCGTGAAATATGTCTTCCGGGTAGGCGTCGGCGGTAAACTCCACTTCCTGTCCGGCTTTAATCTGACCGATATCCGCCTCATCCACGCTGGCGTTTATCTCCATCTTGGTCAAATCCTGGGCGATGGTGAATAAAGTCGGCGTGGAAAAACTGGCGGCCACCGTCTGGCCGACATTAACATCGCGGGAGATGACAATGCCGTCTACCGGGGAAACGATTTTGCTGTAACCGAGATTGGTTTCCGTGTACTTTAAAGATGCCTCCGATTGAATTACCTGGGCTTTGGCCGCTTTTAATGCGGCCAGGTTTGCCCGGTAATTGGTTTCAGAAACTTCCATATCGCTGCGGGCGATGAGGTTTCGGGAAAAGAGTTCTTTATTTCGTTCGTAGGCGCGTTCCGCATCAAGGAGCGATGCTTCGGCTTTTTCCTGGTTTGCTTTGGCCGCGTCCAGGGTTGCCCGCGACTGTTCCGCCTGGGCTTCCAGGGAAGCGGGGTCAACCAGGGCGATCAATTGCCCTTTCCGCACCGCTGAGTTGTAATCGACGAATATCTGTGTGATGGTGCCGGAGACCTGGGTGCCGACTTCTATGGTTGTAACCGGGTTAATGGTTCCGGATGCGGTAACGGTAATCACGATATCTCCTCGGCTTGCTCTTTCGGTCCGGTATTTGGGCGCTGCATCTTTATGTTTCGTAATCTTAACCGCCGCAATAGCCAAAAGCGCGGCAACCAGAAAAAAGATGAAAATCAATAATTTTTTCTTCTTGTTCGGCGTCTTCATATTATTTTACTCCCATCGCGTTATCCAGGTTGGCCCGGGCGGTTTGGTACTGGTAGAGAGCCTGAATGTAGGCATACCGGGCCTGGCTGTAAGAAACCTGGCTGTCGGTCGTTTCAATCGGACTTCCGACCCCGGCCTGGTAACGGCCGTTTGCCAGTTCAAGATTTTCCCGGGCCTGGGTAACGGTCAATTCGGCCACCGGGATCTTGGCTATCGCCTCCCGGAGGGTCAGAAAGGCCTGTTTTACTTCAAGGAACACGCCTTGTTTCAAGGTTTCTTCCTGGCTTTCGGCCGACCTTAAATTGGCGCGGGCTTCCTCCACCTTGTGTTTGGTTGAAAAACCGTTAAAGAGCGGGACGGACAGGGTAACTCCGGCGCTCCAGTTGCTGTCTTTCTGGGAAAAATCATCTCCGGACCAGCCGTAACCGGCGTTTCCGGAGATTGCCGGGTAATAATTCTTTTGGGCCAGGGTTGCCGACAAGGCGGCGGATTTGCGGGCGGTGGCCGCGGTTTTCAGGTCCGGACGGTTCTGGTAGGCGGTCTTCAAGGCTTCGTCCAGGGTAATTTCCGGATGCCGGGATGAAAGATTGTCTTCCACCGTGTATTCGGATGCATCCGGAACCCCCATAGCATTATTCAAAGAGAGAAAGGCGAGCCGGACGGCGTTCTCTGCGCTTATTAAATTCACTTTTGCATTGCTTAAGTCAACTTCCGCTTTGGTTACGTCAAATTTAGGACTTTTACCGGTCTCGTAAAATCCCTGCGCCTGCTCAAGGTGCTTTTGATATTGCGCCACCGCCTCCCGGGCCACTTCTTCTGCTTTCCGGGACTGGAGAACCTGGTAATAGGCCTGTTTAACCTTAAGGACTATCCGGCCGGACACCTCGTCAAGGTTCAATAAGGACGAGTCCAGATTCAGTTTTCCAATTTCTACCTGGGCGGATGTCTTCCCGAAATCCCAGATATTTTGACTGACTCCGATGCTGGTTGAATAACGGTCTGAGGAATTTTCTGTCGGGCCGGTATCAGACCAGCCATGGTTATAGCCGGAAGAGATGTTTAATTGCGGGTAATAAGCCGATTTCGCCTGGCCGATTTTGCTCCGGCTCGCGCTTACCCCGTGTTCGGCGGTCATTATTTGCGGGTTGGCTTTCCGGGCGATATCCAAACATATTTCCAGAGTAAGATGGTCGCCGGACTGAATCGGACCGGCGGCGAACACCTCGACCGAAATCAGTAAAGTTACGAAAAGAAGGAGGATTGTTTTACGCAGCATCTCGTTTTCTCCTTTTGAATATCAGTTATTAGATATTTTTTTGTTTAAAAAAGTTTAAACAAACCGCGTTTAATCCCGGTTACTTAGAAATCGTTTTTTTTAAATTAGTTATCTGGTCTTCAAAAAATTTCAAAAATTTGCTGAATTCAACCTCGGGCATAATATTAATCGTCTTGTCGTGATGAGGCGGTCCGGAGATAATGATTACATTGTCTCCCGGGTTGATATTCATTGCTTTTCTTGCTTCTGCCGGAATAACAATCTGCCCTTTAGTGCCTACCGGAACTTTGCCGTAAAACTTTGGAAACTTGTTCATTTCCCCGCTCCTTTCCGGATTGGTTTCCCGCAAAACTCACCTTAGTATAATTTGTATGAAAAATATTACTTTCTATACAAATCATACTATAAGCCCGGGTTTATTGTCAAGCATTTTAGAAACCAAAACTAACTGCTCCTTCTCCAAATAACGTGTCCTCATATTATTCAACTTGAATAACCTAACCCCGGCCGCGGCAAAGTGAAGAACCCCGTCCACAGGGCGGGGCATTCTGGCATTTTCCGTAAAATTCCATCCGGCAGGGACGCGCCGCGCAGTTGTAATTTAAAGGTTAAAGTTTTACAATATGTTGCGATGGAAGGATTGACCGAAATACAGATTTTTATTTTTTTGGTGCAGATAGTTCTCCTGCTTGCTTCCGCCAGGATACTGGGAGAACTCTTCCGCAGAATCAAACAACCCACCATTACTGCGGAAATTCTGGTCGGCATATTGCTGGGGCCGACCATCTTCGGAAGGGTTTACCCGGCCGGTTTTTCCGTAATCTTCCCGGACTCGTCCCTCCAGCACACCATGCTGGATACGGTCGCGTGGCTCGGAATCCTCTTCTTTCTGCTCAAAACGGGCATGGAGATGGAATTTTCCAGCGTCTGGAGGCAGAGGGTGGAGGCGGCCAAAATAGCCGTTACTGATGTTCTGTTGCCGATGGCGATTGCGTTCGTTCCGGCATACTTTCTGCCCGCACGGTTTCTGGCCGACCCCGCCCAGAGGTTCCTCTTCGCCCTTTTTATCGCCACGGTAATGACGATAAGCGCTCTTCCGGTGACGGCCAGGGTTTTGCACGACCTTAACATATACCGGACCAACCTCGGCTCCCTTATTATGAGCGCCCTCTCCATAAACGACCTTATCGGCTGGATAATCTTTACCCTTATCCTGGGCCTGGTAGGCCGCGCCGACCCGGGGTTGGGCCGTATCTTATTTATGATTTCGGGCACTCTGGTATTTTCTTATCTCTGCCTTGCCTGGGGCAGGAAGTTGTCGCAAGTTTCCCTTTCCTATATCCAGAAAAAGGGCCTTCCCGAACCGGGGTTTTCCATAACTTTCATAGTTTTGCTCGGCTTTATATGCGGGGCGATAACTCTGAGCATAGGCATCCATGCCCTTTTCGGTTTTTTTCTTGCCGGCATCATCGTGGGGGAGGCCAAAGCGCTTTCCGGTAGGACAAGGCAAATTTTTTCCGAAATGGTTCACGCGATATTCGTCCCTATCTTTTTTGCCGCCATCGGGTTAAAGATAGATTTTCTTGCGCATTTCAACCTTTTTCTCGTGCTGCTCTTTTCCGTCCTGGGGATTGCCGGAAGGTACATCGGCGCCTGGGTCGGCTGTCTGTTTACGCGCCAGCAGAGAGAAAATTACCCCCTGATAGCCATTGCCCACACCCCGGGCGGCGAGATGCAGATAGTCGTTGCCATCATAGCCCTGCAGTTCGGGTTTGTCACAAACCCCGTTTTCGTGGCCATTCTTGTCGGGGCCATCCTCTCGTCGGTTGTGTTGGGTCCCTGGATGAACGCGGCCCTCTTGCGCAAAAAGCGCATGCACCTTTTTGACGCCTTTTCGCGCCGGAACATAATTGCCGCCATGTACGGCGGGGAGAAGGAAACCGTTCTTGAACAGTTGTGCGAACTTGGGGCCGAACACGAATTCCTGCCTAACGCAAAACTGCTCTGTACCCCGGTCACCGAGTGCAAGTTGGAAAAAGAGACGAGTTATAAACTGGGCGCGGTCTTTTTTTCGGGCGAGGTTCCTGCGTTGAGACAGCCGATGGTGGTGGCCGGAAGGATTCCCCGGGGCATAATCTGGAAGGACAGCCCCGGCAGGATTCACCTGGTCTTCCTGCTCCTGGTGCCGCACCGCTATCCCCGGATACGGGACGAGATGCTTAAAGCCATTCTGGACGTGCTGACGGAAGGTTCGGCAAGGGAAGCGCTCCTCGCCGCGGCGGATGAAGAGGAGATGTGGGAGGCGCTGCGCGGTTCCATGCTTCACAAGTATATTGAATTGCAATAGTCCGGCAGGTTAAAACCAAAGACATCGGGGTCTTATGAAGAAATTGGCGCTGTTTATGGTTATTTTTCCCCCGCCGCCGGCGGAATTTTCACGAATTCAAAAGGTTTGGCATTGTTGGGATTGGAAGCAGGAAAGGGCTTCGGTTATATTTGGATTATCGGGATTCGTAATCCGTCGGTTTGAATAGCTTCTTGACAAAGTTTTTAACATGCATAACGTGTAATTCTGCTCATACATTCCTCCACACTATAACAGTTATTTACTGGATTGATCTCTTTTCAAGTAGCAATGTCAGCGAATGGCCAACCCGAGGCGTGGTGGGGGCCAGGCGGTAAGGGCTTCGAGGAATGTAGGGCGGTCTTTATAATTACCCACCATCCGATTCAGCGCTTCACACCAATCTGGAGCACCCTCGTCTGGCCGAGCTTCATCGGCAGGACGAGTTTCGGTCCCCGGCCGACCGTCTCGCCGGTCAGCACGTCCCTCACCGCGTCAGCTCTGCCGGTATCCAGCGTGACCGGTCCATCCTGCGATGCGTGCAGCGAGAGGTACGGCCCGTTCCCGTAGACGTTGCAGTTCACATCCGTGAAGAGGTGGACCCCGGCCGAACGGGCCGCCAGCCGGATCAGGTCGGTGCTGAACCCCGGCACGCCGACGAAGATTGAGACGCCGGAAGGCAGTCGGCGCAGGGCTACGGCCGCCGAACCGTCCGGATAGGTGGCCAGGATTTCATCGGGCTTGGCGTCCGCCGCCTCAAAGAGCGGCCAGACCGGGCCATCAATGCCGAACGGTTTCTGCAGGCCCAGCTTCTTTCCAAGTTCCGTGGGAGTTGCCCAGGCGTTACCCGGGAAAACAGGCGTCAGCGTGAACCCGGTCAGCTCGCGCATCGCCTCCGGGGATTTGCGGTAGCCGTCGAAATACCCGGGGGCGTAAGACCAGATTTTCGTGCTGCCCTGGGTGGCCGCCAGCAGTTTGGCGCGCGTCTCGGCGGTCAGCATCCAGGCGCTGGTAAACACGTAGAGCTTGGAATGCACGCGGCCGGCCGCCACATCGTCAAGCAGGTACTGCCCGTACGGGGCGCCGGCCCGGCCAACTATCATGCGGGAATAGTAGACACAGGTGTGTCCGACCGGCTGACCTACGGTTAGACGCATCATGCTCGGCTCATCAATTACGAGCGCCATCTCTGGTTCGTACGGTATGGGGCTCTCCAGGAGCGGTTCATCAAGTTTGCGGAACTGTTCCATCAGAGCCCACATATTGGGGTCGTCGAACCATCCGGCGCCGCCCAGGTCCATCCACCAGGTGGCGAAGTTGCGG
>JBDRQI010000014.1:0-55953 GCA_043826355.1 Candidatus Omnitrophota bacterium | reverse complement strand
CATCTACTACCACAGCTATATGAATCCTGCCCTGCCGGAGGGAAGCCTCTCGGCTTACACCAAGAGTAAAGAACAGTTGCGGGCAGAATTGAACAACCTGTTTAGCCACGGGGTGACCAACCCGCAGTGCAACCAGGGCTTTGGTGAAGCGCTCTTCCGGGAATATCTGGATATGAGGCAGGAGACGGGCATGGGCGGGCAGCCCCTGTACCTTTTAACCTGGTGCCCGGGGGCAATAACTGCTTCCAGCAATCCGGCTGATATCAAGAAGACCATAGAAATTGCTCAATCCTACGGGATACCCGAGGTCTATTTCTATGGTCAGGATGAAGCGAGAGGGGACGCTTTAACATCGCAGAGGCCGGCCTGGGAAGCGACCCGTAAAGCCGGGGGCAAGATTTTCGTTGCCGGTTACGCAGACAGTAATTTTGAACTGATGGGCGATATCCAGGATTTGCTTGTTTGTCACGGCGGAGATCGTCCTCCGCTTCCGGAGGAGGCGGCAAAGTGGCATTCGGTCGGACACAAAATCTGGCAGTATTACAATCCTCAGGGCGGGGTGGAAAACCCGGAAATCTACCGCAGGAACTTCGGCCTGCTTCTCTGGAAGGCCAACTATGACGGGGCGGCAACCTTCTCCTACCAGGCCAACGCCGATAATTCCTGGAATGACCTTGACAATCCGGTGCAGCGGGATTTTATGATGGCGTATTCCACCGTAAACGGAGTGATAGACACCATCCAGTGGGAAGGCTACCGGGAAGCGGTTGATGATATCAGGTACGCCACTACTTTAAAACTGGAGATAGCGGAAGCAAAGAAATCAGCCGATGCCAGGATAAAAGAAGCGGCTCTATCAGCCGAAAAATGGCTTTCGGAATTGGACGTAAATCGTGACCTGGATACCATCCGGCTGGAGATGATTAATCATATTCTTAAGCTGAAAAAGGAATCTCCGTTAGCCGGGTAATTAGCCTGGCGAGACATGCGTCAGCAGTTTCGGTGCGCTTTTCTGTGTCTAACAAACAGTTAAATCTTCTCCTTTATCCAGTGTTTGCGCAGTTCGGATTCTATCTGATTTCGGCGGTCCGGGTGCAGCGAGTGTTTAGTTTTTGGGGTTTTATCCGGGGCAAAAATCTTCTCGAGGAATCCGGCCGGGTCAAGCGTTGCGCAACGGTGTCTTCTGGCAAAACGCTTAACCTCTCCGTCGGCGCTAACCACGGTGATGTCCGCCGGATTACTGCTCTCCGTAATCAGTTCTTCGATAATCTGGTCGGCTGTTGTGCCGCGGGAAAAAACCGTCTTTATTCCGGCCGGGGCGGGTGGAAAAGACGAGGAAGAATTGTCGGATTCCATCCTGAAACGTGCCGGAATTGGTTCTATTTTGGGGCCGTCAAAGACAACCGTAATCCGGCTTTTGCCTTTTATCCGGCGCCGGGAGAACTCCGCCAGAAACTTCAGGAGCGCTTCTCGACCGTACGCCAGCCCTTTATGTTCTTCCGCCTGCAGAAAATCAACCTGCCGGATTAGGTTGTATCCGTCAATTAACCAGTGCATACTAAAGGAGCGGGAGATAGGTCTTAATCTCGTAATCGGTCACCTGGGTGCGGTAGCGGTCCCACTCTATCTTTTTGTTGGCGATAAACTGTTCAAAGATGTGTTCGCCCAGGGCTTTGCGTACCAGAGTGCTCTTCTCGGCCAGCATGATGGCCTCAATCAAACTGCCGGGTAAACTGGGAATGTTCCGCCGTTTTCTTTCCGGGTCGTCCATATGATAGATGTTTTCTTCCACCGGTTCCGGCAGGGACATCTTTTTTTCAATCCCTTCCAGCCCGGCGGCCAGGATGACGCCGAAAGCAAGGTAGGGGTTGCAGGCCGGGTCCGGGCTGCGGAATTCCACGCGTGCCGCAGACGGCTTACCGTGCTTGAAGGCCGGGATGCGCAGCAAACTGCTGCGGTTGTGGCTCGCCCAGGCGATATAGACCGGCGCTTCGTATCCGGGCACCAGCCGTTTGTAGGAATTAACCCACTGGTTGCAGATGGCGGTGATTTCGCGGCAGTGGGCCAGGATTCCGGCGGCAAATTGCCGGGCGGTGCCGGAAAGGAAAGACGGGTCCCCGGAATCGAAAAAAGCGTTGTCTTTGCCTTTAAAAAGGGACATATGGACGTGCATGCCGCTCCCGTTTTCACCGAAGATGGGCTTGGGCATGAAAGAAGCGCTTAAGCCGTATTTCCGGGCCACTTCTTTGGTAATGACCTTGGCCGTCAGCAGGTCGTCGGCGATAGTCAAAGCGTTGCCGTAGCGGAGGTCAAGTTCCGACTGGCCGGGCGCCACTTCGTGGTGGCCATAGTCAATCGCAATACCCATATCCTCGGCCAGACGGACGGTCTCCTGCCGCAGTTCCGAAGCCAGATCCTGCGGGGCGAAGTCAAAGTAACCGCCCTGGTCAATCACTTCCGTGCCGCACCCTTTAAAATAGAAATATTCCAGTTCCGGGCCGACCTTAAATTCGAAACCCTGTTTTTTGGCCCGGTCCATCAGCTTTTTTAAAGCCAGGCGGCCGTCGCCCGCATAACCCTTTCCCTCCGGGGTTATGATGTCGCAAAAAACTGCGGCCACTTTTTCGTCCGGCCGGGAACACCAGGGCAGGATGCGGAAGGTCGCCGGCTCCGGTTTCAAAAGGAGGTCGCTTTCGTAAATACGGGCGAAGCCCTCAACCGAGGAGCCGTCAAAGCCGATGCCTTCTTCAAGCGCTTTTTCCAATTCCCGGTCCCGGATGGTGACCGATTTCAACTGTCCCAGGATATCTACAAACCAGAGGTTGATGAACTTGATATTCTCTTCCGTCGCCTGCTTCAATATCTTTTCCGTTTCTTTCATGACACACCTCCGGTTATAGGAACGGTTACCGCGTCCACGCACTTCGGACAAAGGTCCGGATACTCGGAACTCTGGCCAATTTCTCCGCTATGCACCCAACAGCGCGGGCATTTAGGCAGGCTGGTGCGGCTAACCGTTATCTCTGGTTCAAAACCTTCTGTTCTTGCTGAAATCTCCGCCTCGGAAACGATCAGTAATTCCTTCAGATATTTTGACAGCGCCAACGGTGAAAGTTTAACTAAAAGCTCCGGGTTAACTTTAATTTCAACCTTTGCTTCTAAACTGCTTCCGATTGTGCCCTTGGCGCGTACGTCTTCTATGGTTTTCAGAACTTCTTTGCGCAAGCCGAAGAATTCGCCGTAGGCGGTAGTGAGTGCTTCGTCCTTAAACTCCCGGAAGTCCTCGCGCAGGTGAAGATGGATGCTTTCCGGGTCTCCGGCCTTTTTGGGCAGGCATTGCCAGGCCTCTTCCGCGGTAAAGACTAAAATTGGCGCCAGCAGGTCTATCAGCAGCCGGCCGGCGTGGTAAAGGGCGGTCTGGCCGCTGCGGCGCTCCGTAGAATTTTGGGAATAGGTATAGAGCCGATCTTTCAGGATATCGAGGTAGAAAGCGGAAAGGGTCTGGTTGCAGAACTCGTAAACCTGCCCGGCCACCCGATAAAAAGAAAAGTTTTGGTATCCGGCAAACGCCTCTTCCTGAAACCGGCTTATCTCGGCAAGAACCCACCGGTCAACCGGCAGCAAATTTTCCCTTGCAACTGCTTGCGTGCCGGGGTCAAAACCAGAAAGGTTGCCCAAGATAAAACGAAGCGTGTTCCGGATGGTCCGGTACTGCTCGGCCACAATCTTGAAGCCGTGCAGGCTGGTTTTAACATCGGAACCGTAGTCCTGGCTGGCGGTCCAGAGCCGGATGATATCCGCGCCGAACTCCTTTAAAACCTCTTCCGAGGTAACCACGTTGCCCAGGGACTTGCTCATCTTCCGGCCGAATTCATCAACCATAAAACCGTGGGTAAGGACCTGACGAAAAGGCGCCCTCTCCCTGGTTGCCATAGAAGTAATCAGGCTGGTCTGAAACCACCCCCGGTGCTGGTCGCTGCCTTCCAGATAAAGGTCGGCCGGGTAACAGCCGGCTCCTTCCAAGACACCGGCCCAGGAGACGCCGGAATCAAACCAGACGTCAATAATATCTCTTTCCTTTTCAAACCGGTTGCCGCCGCAGGCGCAAGCCACGCCTTCCGGCACAAAATATTTTGCTTCCTTTTTAAACCAGGAGTCAGACCCTTCCCGACTGAAGACCTCGGCAATCCGGTCAAAAACTTTCCTTTCCAGCAACGGTTTTTCGCAATCATGACACCGGACAATCGGAACCGGAACACCCCAGTGCCGCTGCCGGGAGAGGCACCAGTCCGGCCGGGTCTCAAGCATGCCGGCCATCCGCCGCTGACTCTCCGGAGGCAGAAACCTGGTCTCTTCTGTTGATTTTATCATTCTTTGGCGCAGGTTTTTATGCTCTACGTTAAGAAACCACTGTTCGGTGGCGCGAAAGATGACCGGGTTTTTACAGCGCCAGCAGGTCGGGTAACTGTGGCTTATTTCTTCCGAAAAAAGAAGGAGGTTATTGTTGCGCAGTTTCTGAATAATCAGAGGGTTAGCGTCCCAGACCGAAAGGCCCGCCCACTCCGGGACTTCGTCGGTAAAACGGCCGGTTTCGTTAACCGGGGAAAGCACCGGCAGATTGTGTTCCTTCCCCACCAAAAAATCCTCCTCGCCGTGACCAGGCGCGCTGTGGACAACTCCGGAACCGTCTTCTGCGGAAACAAAGTCTGCGGCGATAACCGGCGCCTTGCGTTCCAGAAACGGGTGTTTCGCCAGAAGGGTGGTCAACACCTCGCCTTTCAGGTTCGCTCCCCGTTTTACCGCCTTTTTGCCGGTCTTATCAAAAACAACCGGAACGAGGTTTTCCGCCAGGATTATATTACGGCCTTCAAATTCCACCAGGCTGTAATTGAGGTTGGGGTGAACCAGAAGAGCGACGTTTGCCGGAAGCGTCCAGGGCGTGGTTGTCCAGACTAGAAAAAAAATGTTTTCTGCACCGGACAAAATTCCCTGCGGGTCCTCAGCCACCGGGAATAAGGTATAGATAGAATCTGTGCTTAAATCCTTATATTCAATTTCGGCCTCGGCCAACGCGGTTTCGCAGTGAGTACACCAATAGATAGGCCGTTTACCCCGGTAGATATATCCGGAAAGAGCCAGGTCGGCAAATATTCTTACTTCCTGCGCCTCGTATTCCGGCAACAGGGTCAGGTACGGATTGTTCCAATCTCCGTAAGCGCCCAGGCGCTGAAACTCTTTCTTTTGAATTTCCACAAACTTCTTCGCGTATTCCGCGGCCTCTTTCCGAAAAGAAACCGGGTCCACCTCGGCTTTTTTGCGGCCGGTCTTTTGCAGAACCTGGTGCTCAATCGGCATGCCGTGACAGTCCCAGCCGGGCCGGAACGGCGTCTGTTTGCCCCCCCTCAGTTGACTGCGCACCGCGATGTCCTTAAGAATTTTGTTGAAGGCGGTGCCCAGGTGGATGTGTCCGTTGGCGTAGGGCGGGCCGTCATGCAGTATAAAGCGCGGGCCCTGGACGTTCAACTCGGCCATCTTCCGAAAAATATCTTTATTCTCCCAGAACTTCAAGGTTTCCGGTTCGCGCTGAACCAGGTTGGCGCGCATCGGAAAATCGGTTTTGGGCAGGTTTACGGTTTTTCTGTAATCCATAATTTCAATTTTTTGTTCTTTCTTTATCCAACCCGGGTGAGTTCTCCCCGGCAAGTTGTGCGGAAGACAGAAAGACAGCGGTTGGGATTCCCAAAAGAGGGAAACCAAGCGCTTATCTTGGAGGGTTCCCCTTAAGGGAAGCCCTTACCGCTGTTTCTGGCGGAGCACTGTTTGAAGCCGGGGAGAACTCACCCGGGTCTACACCATCATCTTTTCCAGCCGGGCAATTCGCTCTTCAACCGGCGGGTGGGTGGAAAAGAGCGAAAGGAGGCCGCGGCCGGAAAACGGCTTTACGATAAAGAGATGGCTGGTTGCCGGGTTGACGTTAAGCATCGGCCGGCGTTTTCCCGCTGTCTCCAGTTTGCGCAGGGCGTTGGCTAAAAAAATAGGGTTGCCGGAAAGTTTTGCGCCTCCGGCGTCAGACAGGTACTCCCGGCTGCGGCTCACCGCCATCTGAACCAGAAGAGCGGCGATCGGCGCCAGAATTACCATCAGCAGCGTTCCGGCCAGGGAAAGCGCGTTCCCCTGCCGGTTCCGGCCGCCGCCGAAGATGGCGGCCCACTGAACCATCCGGGCCAGAAAGGTAATGGCCGCGGCCAACGTGGCCGCACAGGTGGCGATGAGGATATCCCGACCCTTAATATGCGAAAGTTCGTGAGCCAAAACACCCCTGAGTTCCTGCTCGTTCAGAAGGTCCAGGATTCCGGTGGAGACGGCAACCGCGGCGTGTTTCGGGTCCCGGCCGGTCGCGAAGGCGTTGGGGTTGTCGGACTGATAGATATAAACCTTAGGCATCGGAAGGTTGCCCAGCATTGCCAGGTCTTTCACGCTCCGGTAAAGGACCGGCGCCTCGTCCGGCGAAACTTCTCTGGCGCGATACATCGCCAGCACCATTTTGTCGCTGAACCAGTAAGCGAAAAAGTTGAGCGCCAGAGCGACGACAAGCGCAATGACCGCTGTGCCCCTGCCCCAGATGCCGCCGACCCAGACCAGGATTGCGGTCAGAACACCTAACAAAAGAATTGTTTTCAATTGATTGCCCATCTGTTTTGCCTCCTCTTGAATTTAAACGGTATTTTAAGATATTATATCACGGGGGGGTTGCTAAACAACAAAATAAATTATTTGCCAGAGATGATTTTGGAGCGAGACAAGGAGCGAAGAAGTTTGAGTAGTCACTGCACTACTCAAACAATGAGCAACGAAGTCGCAGCCCAAAAGCATCTGGCCCTTTGGTGGGGAGTCCCGTCTTTGGGTCATTGCGGCGTTGCTCCTCGGCGATGTGCCGCAGAGGGCACACCTCCTTCGTTGCGCCTGGCATTGACCTTAAATCCGGGACTCCAAATAATTCATTTTATTATTTAACAACCCCCATACGTGGAGAAAGACGCCTTCGGGCTTTTCAGAAAAAAGGTCAAACCGGAGATTGACTCCGTGGAGATGATGTTCCGACGACAACTGTCGGAGGAACCGGAAGGCCTGGTCGGAGACCTGCGCAAGGCAGAGGTCTGGTACGCGCGGCTGCAAACCATTATGGCTCTTTCCGAAACCTACCTTGACCTGGCGGAAAACGCCAGGATGCCCTCCAAGGAGAAACTCACCGAGATGGAACGGGAAAAACTGCTTACTTCCCGGGTGGCGTCCGAGCGTTTCCTGCGCGACCGGGTCGCCGGATTGTTAGAAGCGCTGAAGACCAGGATTCTGCTCGGGCAAACCCTTTTAAATTATTACCGGGATGTCCATTTCTCGGAAAGAGGGCGGCCAATCCAGAAACAGGTTTAGGCGGATACTTTTTTCCCGGGTGCGGCAACGGACAACGATTCACTGGGAGAACAATTTATGACTGAACGGGAACGATTTGTCAGAACGCTAACCTGCTCCTGCCCTGACCGGCCAAGTTACGGAGATTATTTATACTATGAAGAGACGCAGAAACGATGGGAAAAGGAGGGCCTCCCGAAGGACCTGAGCCGAGAAGAACTTTTCAACTATTTCGGCATGGACCATATAGACATCTGGGGTGGTCAACAGCTCTCCATCAACAACGGTGTCATCCCGTATTTTGAATCCTTTGTCGTTGAAGAAACAGATGTCTATACTATCACGAAAGGCGGGAACGGGGTGACGGCAAAAGTACTGAAAAACGCTCCGCCTCCGGCCATGCCTCAATTCATTTCCTATCCGGTGACGGACAGAAAAACGTGGGCCGAGTACAAAAAGCGTCTGGACCCGGAAACACCGGGCAGGCTTCCCGCCAACCTTCCGGAAATAGGTAAGTCTTCTCTAACACGAAGTACGCCTCTCTGTGCCTGGTTCGGCGGCACCTACGGTTATATCCGTGACTGGATGGGCGTTGAGAATGCAAGTTATATTTTTTACGATGACCCGGGATTGGTAGCAGAGATGATGGAATACCTTACCTATTTCTACGCGACGCTGGCCAAGAAAATTTTTGAAGCCGGCATACAGCTTGACGCCGTTGTGTTTTGGGAAGACATGGCGTACAAGACCGGGTCGCTTCTCTCGCCGGAGAAATACCGGAAATACTGTCTTTCCTTCTATAAGGTCCTGGTTGAGCTGGCTCGGAAGAACGGTGTCAAGGTTGTAATGCTGGATTCAGACGGCAACATAGACGAGCTCATGCCTATTTGGCTTGACGCCGGCATTAACGTTATGCATCCGATGGAAGTTGCCGCCGGAATGGATGTACGGACTGCCCGCCGTAAATACGGCCGGAATGTGGCATTTTTCGGAGGCATAGACAAACGCGCGCTGGCCAGAGACCCGGCCGCCATTGACGCGGAAGTAATTCCAAAAATCAGAGAACTGCTTGATACCGGCGGCGGGTTTGTCGCCGAGTGTGACCATGCTGTTCCGCCGGACATCTCGCTGGATAATTATCTCTATTTCCGAAACCTGATAAGAAAACTCTGCGAAAAATAGTGAAATACGAGAAAATACATCTTTGTTGAAAAAACCAACTGGCGCCGCTTTCGGCCGCTTTCTTTCTCCGTAAAAAGGATTTGATTCATCAAGCCTGCGGGCGGATAAATCCGCCCCCTACAAGATACTGCGCACCGCCGTCTTGATTCTTTCCTTGTCCGGCACGTAGAAATTTTCCATCGGCGTGGAGAAGGGCGGCGGCGTGTCCGGGGCCGCAACTCTCTTCACGGGCGCATCAAGAGATTCAAAGATTTCATCCGACACCCGCGCCGCAATTTCGGCTCCCCAGCCGCCGGTATAATTGTCCTCGTGCACGATTACCAGCCGCCCGGTTTTCTGTACGGATTGATAAAGGGTCTTATAGTCAAAAGGGATAAGTGTCCTGGGGTCAATGATTTCTGCGCTGATTCCCTCCGCGGCAAGGTCCTCGGCCGCCCAAATTGCTTCAAAAACCATCCGCAGGGTCGCCAGTATGGTAACGTCTTTCCCTTCTCTGGCGATTCTCGCCTGACCGAAGGGCAGGAGGTGTTCTGCCTCGGGAATTTCCGAGGAGGCGTCTAAACTTCCGGCTACCTTCCTGATTCCTTTGGCGCCGTATAATTTTTTGTGCTCAAAAAACAGGACCGGGTTGTCGTCCCTAACTGCGGTCTTAAGAAGCCCCTTGGCATCATACGCGTTGGAAGGACAGGCGATCTTCCAACCCGGGCAGTGCATGAAGTATGATTCGACGGATTGAGCGTGCTGGGCGCCGCGCTGGGTTGCGCCGACCGGGGCGCGCAAGACCATCGGAACCTTAATGGTTCCGCCGGACATATACCGAATTTTCGCGGCTTCATTTATTATCTGGTCCATCGCGCAGAAGAGAAAATCTGCGTACTGGACGTCCGCGATGGGCCGCATCCCCATTACGGCCGCCCCGACCGCTATGCCGACCAGGCCGGCTTCCGAAATGGGCGTGTCAAGGATCCGCTCGTGTCCGAATTCGTCAGAGAGCCCGAGGGTCACCGTAAAAGCGCCGCCGAACCCGCGGGTTATTCCAATATCTTCTCCGATGCAGAATACTTTTTCGTCCCTCCGCATCTCCTCTCTGATTGCCTCTCTCAAGGCTTCCGCGTAACTGAGTTTTGCCATTTTATTATACCCACAATCCTTTCAAAGTATCTTCCGGCGCCGGAAACGGACTTGCCTCGGCAAAAGCAATCGCCTCATCAATCTGCGCCTTGGCTTCTTCCTCAATCCTTTTGACGTCCGGGTCAGCAAGAATTCCCATCTCCTTCAGTTTGTTCCGGATGATAACTATCGGGTCACGGCCAAGCCAGACCTTTTCTTCTTCCTTATCGCGATACAGGTTGGAGTCACCCCGGGAATGTCCGCCCCGACGGTAGGTTTTGCACTCCAGCAGGGTGGGCCCGCCTCCGGACCGCGCCCGGTTCACGGCTTCGGCTGCTGCCCGGTAGACCGCCGCCGCGTCGTTGCCGTCCACTACCACGCCCGGCATACCGTAGGCGGCGGCTCTTTCGGCAACATCCTTTATCTTCATGACTTTGGTGACGTGCGTGGAGGCGCCGTAAAGATTATTTTCACACACAAAGATAACCGGGAGGCTCCAGATGGCGGCCATGTTCAGCGATTCATGCCAGACACCTTCATTGGTGGCTCCTTCTCCAAAAAAGGATACCGCCACATTATTCTTCTTCCGAAACTTGAAAGAAAGGGCACAGCCGGCGGCAACGGGAATTCCTCCGGCTACGATGGCGATCGCCGGAAGCATACCGACCGAAATATCACCCAGGTGCATGGCGCCGCCTTTACCTGCGCAGCAGCCGGTGGCCTTACCGAACAATTCGGCAAAACAAGACTTCATTGATACGCCCTTGGCCAGGGCGTGCCCGTCGGCCCGGTGCGTGGAAAGGACAACGTCACTCTTCGTCAAGTTTGCGCAGACGCCGGCGGCAATCGCTTCCTCTCCCTGATAGAGGTGGACCGTACCGGGGAGCTTCCCTTCCAGAAACAGGAAATAAACCGTGTCTTCAAATTGCCGGATTTTGACCATTACCCGGTACATCTCAAGCAGGATTTTGGGAGATATCGCCTTTTCCATTTATTTTTTGAAAAGCATTTCCCGGACGAGACGGGACGACTCGTTGGCATCTCCCGTCTCAATCACTTGCTGAATCTTGTCCATTCCGGTTTCTTCAACTGCCGTAAAAAGCGCTTTCAACCAAGCAAAACAGTTCTGCGCGGCGGGTATTTTTTCCTCCCGGTAAGGGAAGATATCCAGCGTGAGCCAGCCCTTATACTTCAGTTTCTTTATCCAGTAGGCAAGTTCCAGATATTCCGGAACATGAACCGCGGCTACCAGCATATCATCATCCCAGGAACCGTAATTATCGTTGAGGTGCAGGTAGTCAAGCACTCCGTATTTCGAAAGGAGCGCGGCCGCTTCCGACCAGTTTTCCCCGGCTGCCAGACTGTGCCCCACGTCAAGGAGCCCGCCGACGTTCTTCAGGTCCTGGATAAGCAGGATGTCTTTGGCGGCGCTGTTTACAAAACAATGGGTCCGGGGTTCTTTGAGTTTATACTCCACCAGAACTTTTACGTCGTTCCGGTGAGACGCGCACTCTTTTATTCCCTCGCGCAGCCACTTCCAACTGTTCAGAAAGTCTGCTTGGAACGGGTAGTCGTATCCGTCCTGTCCCGGCCAGACGTCCACGTAACGGCAGCCGACACCGGCCGCCCAGTCCATGGACCGCTTCACTTCCATGACCGCTTCTTTACGAATTTTGCGGTCCGGGGAAGCCAGGCTGCCTCCGCCCCATTTTGCCTGGGTCCAGAGGTCCGGCGCCACCATGCATATCTTCAGGTTCCGTTCCGCGAAAAGTTTCTTCACGGCGGTGATGTTGTCGTCGTTGATGTGCCAGTTGCTTACCAGTTCCAGCCCGTCAAGTTCCTTGACCCGGACCGCCATGTCCAGCATCTCTTCCATCGTCTTTCTGCCCTTTCCGTAGCCGGAAAGGCAAAACCGGTCCGCGCAGGAACCGAAAGTCGGCAGGCACGCTCCCGCCTTAAAGTTTTTCAGCATGGCTCTTTTCCTCCCGTGATTTTCCGGTATCCGGGAAAAACCTCGTTCCATCTTTCCGCATCTTTCGGCGTATATTCAATCAAATCGATGGATTTCCTCAAAAGCGCCCGACCCTGGGACACGGAACCAATCGCTCCCACGCCTTTCATCTGCATCAGGATATTGCCCAGCGCGGTGGCTTCATACGGCCCGGCAAGCACCGGGATTCCAAGCGCATCCGCCGTAAACTGACCAAGGAGCCGGTTCTGGGCGCCGCCGCCCACCATGTGCAGAATTTCAAACCTTTCCCCGGTCAACCGCTCTAATTTTTCCAGAAACATCTTATACTTAAACGCCATGCTCTCCAGAACCAGCCGCACAATCCCGCCCTTGTCCTTCGGCGGACGTTGTCCGGTATTCCGGCAGCAGGCAATTATTGTCTCCGGCATATTAACCGGGTTGACAAACGCTTGGTCGTCAACGTCTATGAAGGAAGCAAACGGCTGCGCCTTCCTGGCCAGGCTCACCAGGTCCGGATAACCCAGGCTCTCTCCTTCCTTGTCCCATATCCGCTTGCATTCCTGCACAAGCCAGAGGCCTGTAATGTTGGCAATCGTCATGTACTTGCCTTCGGCGGTGGCGGCGTTGGTGATATTTAATTTGTAACTCTCTTTTGTCGTAACGGGTTTCTCGGTCTCCCTGCCGAGCACCGACCAGGTTCCGCAGCTTAAGAACGCCCACTTCTTCTTTTCGTCCGCCGGAACGGAAACAACCGCGCTCGCCGTGTCGTGCGTCGCGGGAACCACGACCGGAACAATCCCCAGCCCCATCTCTTTTCTCACGTCGGCTCTCAAACTCCCGACCACCGTTCCCGGATCCATAACCTTGCCTATAATCCCGGCCGGAATACCGAGTTTCCGGAAAAAATCTTCCGCCGGCGCATTTTTATAAATATCGTAAAGACCGGTAGTCGTGACGTTGGAATGCTCCTGGAGTTTTTCGCCGCTCAGAAAATAGTTCAAGAGACAGGGCATCATCAGAAAAGTGTCGGCTATGCTCAATTGCGGGGAATCATTCCGTACCATGGAATATAACTGACAGATGGTATTTATCGGAGCGAGCCGCACTCCGGTAGTCCTGTATGTTTCGTACCCTCCGAGAATCCCGGCGACCTCCTCCACCATGCCCTCGGTGCGCCGGTCACGGTAGTGATAGGGGTTGCCGATAAGTTCGCCGCTGCGGTCCAGCAACCCGTAATCCACCGCCCAGGTGTCAATGCCTATGCCGGACAAGGCGGCGCCATGCTTCCCGGCGCATAGCCCCAGTCCCTTTTTTATCTCCGTGAAAAGTTTCAGGACGTCCCAGTGCAGACCGCTGTGAAGAAAGACCGGGTTGTTGGGAAAGTGGTAGACCTCTTCACAGCCAAGCGTACCGCCGTCGAATGCCCCCAACAGCGCCCGGCCGTTGGAAGCGCCTAAATCAAAAGCGAGAAAATTTTGGGACGCTTTCATCTTAATTATTATACTACTGTTTTTTTCGGATGAAACTTGGGGGCTACCCGGAGCCAGGGGGACTTCGGCCGTTCCAAATATCCCCATTTCTCTATCGCCCGCCGGAGTTCTTTGTTCTCCGGCTTCCGGGCACAGTCAATGAAGCTTTCCGGCGACATGGCCGCGGCAATCGCCTGCTGCCAGGATTTGGCGCCGGCCGTGTATCCGTCCGGATGACCGAGCATTCCGCCGCCGGCCGGGATGACGATATCGGTCCCGTACTCGCCGATTAATACCGGAGCCAACCCGGGATAGACGCCGGCGCAGGGCATCGGAAACATGGGTTTAATATGCCCCAGGGGCGCCAGCTTGACCTGGCTGGTCCTGATCCCCTCTTCCAGACTTACCATCGGGATGGACGACCACAGCGTCGGCGTCAGCATCATGTCGGCGCCGCAGATGCGGCACAGTTTGGCGAATACCGGCCAGGCAATACTCTTCATGCCGGCAATCATGTGGGAGGCATGCAGCATAATCGGAACGTTGATTTCCGGGTCTTCGGCCAACTGGCGCAAACTTCCCAGCCCGGCCGAATAGGTTACCAGAAGTCCGTTGGCTCCGGCGGCAACCGCTTTGCGCGCCCGTTCCGTTATCTTGCCCGGCTCGTGGGTAATACTTAAAAGATAAATAACTTTCTTTCCGGTCTTTGCCTCCGCCCTGGCCAGGGCCTTGCGGACCGCCTTCAACCGGTCCAGGTAATTATTGTTGGACACGTCGGAAGTCATCTCGTCGTCCTTGATGAGGTCAACGCCGCCGATTGCCGTCTGGTAACACTGGTTAGCGACCTGTTCCGGCGTCATCCCCATCTTCGGCTTGAGAATGTGGAGGGAAAGGGGCCTTTTGGGAACACCGAGCCGCTTCCGGATTCCGGGTACGCCGAACTTCGGACCCTTGAAAAATTTGAGGAAATTTTTCGGCAGGGTAATGTCCAGGAGCCGCAGCTTCGGGCTGTAGGCAAAACAGTTACCGGCAATAGCCAGCAGCATCATCGGAACGTTGTCACCCCAGGCATCAACCGGAAAGGCGAGTTGAACCACAGCCTGGCGCCGGTCCGACTCCGGGGTGGGGATTTCAAAGTATCCCACCATCTTGCTGGAGAAGACGCTGCGCATCTCCGCGGTGTCTTCTTCAACCTTTTCCCAGGTTCCGGTGGAGCCCTCCAGCGCCATCGCCTGGACAAGGGCAAAATGGTCAATAAAATCCTCTCCGGCCAGAGTATCGTCCAGATAATAAGTGGCGATTACATAGTTGTCCTTGTCAATCCCGTCAAAAGTCTGTACAAATATCTCCGGGTCGTAATATCTCGTGTACATCAATTCCTCCCTTGCCCGCCGTAGCTTTAGCGAAGGCGGGTTTTGAATTACCGTTTCCCGTTGGTGCGAAGCAGTTTTTCCGCCGCGGCCTCCACCTGCAGCGCCATGCGTTCAAATTTCGGCCCCTGGTAACAAGCAGCCAGAAAATAAAGAGTGTCCAGAATACACATCTGGGCGATACCGGAATAGCAAACCGCGGCGTTAACCCTGTGTTCCCGGAACGAAGTGGGCAGTACGAATTCGGGTAATTCGGCCAGCGGCGAATTCAGGTAATTGGTGATCCCCACGGTTCGCGCTCCTTTCTCACACGCCAGTTTCATTAACCTTACAATCAGGGTGCTCTTCCCGGTGTGGCTTATCCCGATAACCACGTCTTCACGCGTGACCGATGACAGCGCCAGCAAGCTCTCGTAGGGATCGGTCACCGCCAGCGTGGTAATCCCAAGCCCCTGGAACCGCACGGCTCCGAGCTTCGCGGTAAGACCGGAGCTCCCGCTCCCGAAGAGAACCGTCCGTCTCGAGTTGATGATGATTTTGGCAACGCGCGACAGCGTTTTGTCGCTGAGAAGACCTTCGGTGCTGGTAAGACTCCGGCGGTTAAGTTCAAAAACGCGCTTAATGATAGTGGCGGGATTGTCGCTTCTGGTGAAGATGTCGGATGCCGGGGAAGGGGCGCCGACCAGTGACGCGGCGAGGTCTATCTGGAAGGAACGGTAATTTTCATAACCTATCCGGGTACAGAACCGGGAGACCGTCGCGACGCTGGAACCGGTCTTCTCCGCCAAACGGGAAATCGTGGAGTTTACCGTCGCGCGGGGATGCGCCAGAACGTACTTCGCGATTTTAAAGGCGCCCTTTTGCCTGGCGCTAAACATCGTCTGAATTCTGGACAGGCAGTTTCCCTTGCCCGGCTTAATGCTTTGCACGCGGGGTTTCCCGGCGGCCGAACGCCCCGTTGGCAATGAAATTTTTTTCATTAATTAATATTATAATGTAAATTATTTTCATTGTCAAGCCTGTCCGCCTGATTACCAGACCGCATTATTTATAAATTATTTAACCGCAAAGTTATGGGGACGTTCCGTAGAGCCGTCGCGGATTATCCTGCAAGAACAGGCCGATAGTTTCTGCGTCAATGTCCTGCTCGCGCATCATCGGGACGATATTGCTCAAAATATGGTCATAGCCCCAGCCGCCATAGCGGTGGAGCATGCTTTTCAGGCAAAGGTCGTTGGTAATCAGAATCTGTTTTCCGTATCCTTCGTTCAGCAAGTCCTTGATTGCCCGGACTCGTTCTATGTCCCGGGAAAAAACCCGCAGCCGGTCAACGTAGAATTCCTTGCCGAAGTTGTCAAACTCAACGAACACCCCCCGCTTGAGTAAAGAACGGATGTACGGCAAATCAACCTGTACGTCGGCATGGCAGATTACAATCTTGGGAGGGATGACACCCTGCTTTATAAGCAAGTCCACGATTTCCAGGCCAAACCTGGCCCAGGGGTTGGTGTGAACCAGAACTGCCGCCCCGGTTTGTTTAAAGGCAAGTCCGGCGGCAACCAGGTTCTTCCACTCGTTCGGGTGTATCGGATTATCGGTGCCGATTTCACCGATAACGCCGGCTTTGATGTCCGTCCCGTCCATGCCGACCGTTAATTCTCCAACCATCCGCTCGGCAATCTCTTTGGCAGACCAGCCATCCATTTCAGCCGGATGGGTATCATGGGTATAGTATCCGCAACCGGCAACGATATTCAGTCCGGTCCGCTCGGCTACTATGCGCAACTTCTCCGGGTTTCGGTGAATACCGACAGAGGTGCAGTCAACGATGGTACTCCCGCCCGCCGTTTTAAACCGCTCTATTTCCTGAATCGTCAGCTCCAGGTCTTCAAAGACCAGGTTGTCTTTGATGGCGTAGGGATTCAGGCGGACGACTCCCAGATTCTCCATCCCCAGAGTCTGGCGGCTGATGCGCCGCTTTTCGGAATCTTCAAATTCCGTGAACTGATTGCGCAAATCAATAAAAAGGTGCTCGTGCGGAAGGGTTATCCCCATTTCCTGCGTATCAACCGGACCAGTCACGGTCATCAGTTTCATCGTCCTGCCCCGGAGTTTATGCTGAACAAAGGAAAACGAATTGGGTTAGCGTTGGAATTTGCCACGTTGCTCCTTTTTTGTGGTTTGCGAAATCCTGCCGGGCAGGCCTTATTTCCCGATACCCAGAAGTTCTTTTTTGCGGCGCCAGTAGTAAAGAAAATTCTCATAACTGACGTCCGGCGGGATGGTGTGGTCCAAGGTTGGAACATAACCGCCCTTTAAGACAAGCGGGATTTTCCGCCGGAGTTCCTCATCAATGGCTTCCGGCCCGGCGGCCAACGCTCTTTTATCAACACCGCCGGTCATCAGCAGGCTTCTTCCGAAGCGTTTACGGTAGGCATGGATGTCGTTGCCGGCCGCCTGCTCCATCGGGAATACGCCGTTAATCCCTGCTTCAATCCACAACGGGAGCAGTTGTTCCACGTTGCCGTCGCTATCGACAAAAATAACATCTACGCCGGCGCGGCGAATTACGTCGGTAATCCTTTTGTAGCGGGGGAGCATAAATTCCCGAAACATCGCCGGAGATAACAGGGGTCCCGATTTATAGCACATATCTTCCCAAAATTGGACCAGGGTTACGGGTGCTTCCGCGAGCGCCTTTGACATAACATTGATGGCAAATTCGGTCGCGGTTTCCATCATGTCATGGACCATTGCCGGTTCATCGTAAAAGGCATAATGTACCTTCTCCTCGCCCAGCAACATCCGGACAAAACCGAAGAGACTCGGCCCGCCGTAATAGTCATACACGCAGCCGTAAAATCTCAAAACGGGCTGGTTCTGCTTCCACCGCGCAAGACGGACATTCCAATCCCGGGGATACCGCTCCGGAATGGTCGGATCGAAGCGCCGCTTGACATCTTTCCAATCCCCGGGTGTTTTAACCGGAGACGCCACAAATTCGGGCATTGACCGTTCCGGATTGTTTTTGAACTGGCGGTGGGTCGTTCCCAGCCGGTCAGACACCGTCACCGTATCTTTGTCCTCCGAAACCACTCTTTCCTGGAAAGCTGGAACCATACTGAAATCGACCCCGACGTTCTCCTCGGGGTCCCTTTCACCGAGCCGCGCCAGAACCTGCTCCCGGCTTGCTCCGGATTCAACCATCCATCGGTTAACGGTGGATTCCCACGGTCCCCACTCCCACAGCAAAGGACGATCTGTGGGCTTAAACCGCATACACGCCAAAAAACGCTCGCGCGGGGTCATTTGTAAAATCGGGGGATGAAGGTTTTGTTGAATTTTGTCAATTGCTCCGGCCCGTCTTTGCGGACTACAAATACGTCTTCAAGCCGGAATGAACCCCACTCCATTCCGAAAAAAAAGACATCCGCGCAAACAGCCATTCCTTCTGCAACCTGCAGGTTGCCGTCAACCGGAAACCAGGGGAGTTCACATTCCAGGAGGCCGATGGAATGGACCAATCCGTACGGGCTGTATTCGGAGTATCCTTCCTTTTTGAGGATTGACCTCCCGGCGTCGTTCAGTTCCCGGGAAGTGGTTCCGGGCCTTAACTTTTCCGCCACGCTTTCCATTACCTGGTATGACACCATAACCGCCTTGCGCATCTTTTCGGGAACCTTGCCGAGCACAAACGGGGTGCAAAGGGCGGCGTTATATCCTTCATAGAGGGCGCCTGCCTGGAGGTCGATAATCTCGCTTTTTTTAACCTTCCGGAGAGTGTTGCGGTTCATGCATAGCTGGGTGTTTTGCGCCCCGGAAGGAATCATCGGGGTCCATGATAAAGCATGGTCTTCCGACCCGCCGCGAAGGACACCAGCTTCTATCTCCGCCTGGATGTCAAGTTCGGTCCAGCCGGGCCGGATAACGGCAATCGCTTTCTTGAATGCCTTGTCCAAAATCTCAGCCGCTTTTTGCATGCAGGAAATTTCATTTTTACTTTTGATTGTGCGCAGGCTATAAAGAATCTTTTCTGCCTCGACCACTTCCGCTTCCGGAAAGACCTTCATAATCTGCTGATAGATTACCAGAGGAAAAATTAGCGTGCCGACTTTTCCCACCCGCCTTATTTTGTGTTTGGATTTGATTTCTGCAAACAGGGTTGAGAAGGTGGTAAGCCCCTTGATTTCGTATTCAACTCCGCCCACCTCCCCTATTTCGGGAAGTATCCTGATGTTTTTTATTCTGGATTTGTGCTTTGCCCAGGCGTGACACGCCTGTCCGGTACAAAGGATAGGGTCTCCTTCCAGGGGAACCACCACCGCTGATGACTCGTTCAGCGGCGAAAAGTCGGACAGGTACCTGACGTGCGCCGGATCAAGCATGTTGCCGTAGACAATCAATAAATCGACGGACTGTTTCTCCATCTCTTTTTTTAGATTGGCCATCCTCGCCGCAAATTCACTGTCTGGTATCCGCGGAAAACCATTTCTGTCCATGAATTCCTCCACTGTAAAGTTTCTATCCGTAGCAGTTTTTAGGGGTCGGTCTAAACTTCGCGGCCCAGACGAGTTTAAAAAGTGTTGCCGCCGGCGGCAATTTCTTGCGCTGCCGATCTATATTAAAACACCCCTTTCCGCCTGTTGTCAACCAATTGCCCCCGGCGTAACCTTCCGCCGTCTCTTGGTTCTCTTGGTCGGCGGAAGCATTATCATACCACGATAATACGTTTTAGTTTAACCTGTAAAGCGGACGCCGTACTGGCTGCTAAAACCACGCTATCTTCTCCTCGTTCTTCAACGCTTCCGGGGCAACTTTTGCTTTCACTGCCGCACCGCGCATCTTTATCATTATCTCTCCCCGGGTTGTGCAATTGAAGAAATAAAGGGTATAATTTAGTGTGTTCTGATGTCTGAAGTCTGGTTTTTGCCGGGATAGCTCAGGCGGTAGAGCGAAGGACTGAAAATCCTTGCGTCCCCAGTTCAACTCTGGGTCCCGGCACCACGAGAACAGAAAATGTCATTCCCGAAATGTTTTATTCGGGTATCCGTCTCTGTGTCTTTATGTCTGTCTTTACATCTGCCTTTAGAAATGTTTTTTGATACGCACAGCCACCTTAATTTTCCCCAGTTTGCGGCCGACCTTCCTTCGGTTGTAGAGCGTGCCCGCCAAAACAAGGTGTCGGATATTTTAGTGGTGGGGACTGATGCCGAAAACAACCGGAAAGCGGTCCGGGTTGCTTCAGAATATAACCTTTGGGCTACGCTGGGCCTCCACCCGTCCGACATAGAAACAGATAATCCGGCGCTTCCCGGGGTTAAAGAATTACTGCCCAACAACCGGGTGGTTGCCATCGGTGAAGTCGGGCTTGATTATGCCTGTGCTGTGGAGCATTCCCGGCAAATAACGGCCTTCCGTGGTTTTTTGGAAACAGCCGAAGGCCTGGGACTGCCGGTAATCATCCACAGCCGAGACGCGGCAGAGGACACCCTGGATGCCTTGCGTCAGGCCGGCCCAACACGGGGTGTCTGGCATTGCTTCAGCGGTGACGCAAACCTGGCGGAAAGGGTCCTGGTTTTGGGTTTTTTTATCTCCTTTACCGCCAACATCACCTACCGGAAAAATGAAGCGCTGAGAGAAGTCGTTCGGGCGGTGCCGTTGGAACGGCTTTTACTGGAAACCGATTGTCCGTTTATGCCGCCGGAAGGCAAGCGGGGCCGGCGCAACGAACCGGCCAACATTCCCTTACTGGCGAAGGCAATCGCGGATATTAAAAAAACAAGCGTGGAAGAAGTTGCTGAAAAGACGTATAATAACAGTTGCGCCCTTTTTCTAAAAATAAAAACTTGAAACATGGAAAACAGGCTTGTGGTGTTGGAGTGTTTTTCCACCGAAACAGAAGCTGCTGTCGCCAGAAGTTTTTTGGAAGCAAACAGCATAATCGCTTATATCTTTGACAACGACCCAGCCCATCGCTTCTCCCTACGAATCGGCACAAACCTGGATTTTACAATCAGGCTAATGGTAAATTCTTCCGACCTTAACGACGCCCGGAAATTGCTTACAACAAAAAAGATTTATTAGTTTCGGTCTGAAGTGCAGCGTTAAAAACGCGAGGGTGTTTGTTAAACCAAACACCCGAGCATACGTATATGGCAAATAACGAAGAACGCTTTGAACACGTCTTAAACGAAGCGAAGAAACAGCGGTCCGGATTCCTCAGCAAGATCTTCGGGAGCAAGAGCGAGCGGGACATCAAGAAGATGCTGCCGCTCCTGGCCGCGGTCTGTGACCGGGAACCCGCCTTGCGCGAACTGCCGGACGACCGCCTGGCCGCCAAGACCGCAGAATTTAAGGAGCGGCTGGCGCAAGGCGCGTCCCTGGAAGATGTCCTGCCGGACGCTTTTGCGGTAGTCCGGGAATCGGCCCGCCGGTGCCTGAAAATGCGCCATTTTGACGTCCAGATTTTAGGCGGTATCGCGCTTTACCGGGGCGCCATCGCCGAAATGGTCACCGGAGAGGGAAAAACCCTGGTGGCAACCCTGGCCCTTTACTTGACGGCGCTGGAAGGAAAAGGGGCGCACCTAGTGACCGTAAACGACTATCTTGCCCGGCGCGACCGCGCCTGGATGGGCCCGGTTTACGAATCGCTTGGGTTAACCGTGGGCGCGATTCAACACGAAAGCAAAAGAGAGGAGCGCCAGGCCGCTTACAATTCCGACATTACTTACGGGACCAACAACGAGTTCGGTTTTGACTACCTGCGCGACAACATGGTTTTGCGGAAAGAGGACCGGGTGCAACGGGAACTCCACTACGCCATCGTGGACGAGGTGGACAGCATCCTGGTAGACGAAGCGCGGACGCCTTTAATCATCTCCGGTCCCGCGGAAGAATCAACCTCTCTTTACTACCAGGTGGACAAGATGATCCCGCGCCTGGAAAAGAACAAAGATTTCGCGGACGAGGAAAAGACCAAGTCGATTTACCTGACCGAAGAAGGCATTCGCCGGGTGGAAAAACTTTTAGGCATAGACAACCTCTACGACCAGAACCACATCAAGATGGTCCACCACATCCAGCAGGCGCTCCAGGCCCACATCCACTACCAGCGGGACAAGGAATACCTGGTTAAAGACGGCAAGGTGGTGATTGTAGACGAGTTCACCGGCCGGATGATGGAAGGCCGCCGGTTTTCCGACGGGCTCCACCAGGCGCTGGAGGCGAAGGAGGGCGTTAAGATTGAAGCGGAAAACCAGACTCTGGCCACCATCACCTTTCAGAACTACTTCAAATCATATAAACGGCTGGCCGGCATGACCGGCACTGCGGCCACCGAAGCGGTTGAATTCAAGGACATCTACAGCCTGGATGTGGTCACCATTCCGCCCAACCGCCCTTTAATCCGCCAGAACCAGGCAGACGCCATATACAAAACGGCCCGCGAGAAGTTTGAGGCGGTTGCCAACGACATAGAGGCGCTCCACCGGAAGGGACAGCCGGCTCTGGTCGGCACCATCTCCATTGAAAAGTCCGAACTCCTCTCACGCATCCTGACCCGGCGCAACATCCCCCACCAGGTCCTCAACGCCAAACATCACGAAAAAGAGGCCTCCATTGTGGCGGAGGCCGGACGCAAATTCAAGGTTACCATTGCCACCAACATGGCGGGCCGGGGAACAGACATCGTCCTGGGCGGGTCGCACACAACCGAAGAACCCTGGACGGACGAACACCGGCGGTTGGCCTCCCTTGTTGTTGCCGAATACCCCACCGTAGACCCGGAACAACTAAAAGGGAAGACCGTAGAGGCGCTTGAAGTAATCCTGTCCGGCGGCCTGCATATCATCGGGACCGAACGGCACGAAGCGCGCCGCATCGACAACCAGTTGCGCGGACGCTGCGGCCGCCAGGGCGACCCGGGCAGTTCCCGTTTTTATCTCTCCCTGGAGGACGAATTGATGCGCCTCTTCGGTTCCGAGCGGCTGTTAGGGATAATGTCGGCCCTGCCGGAAGGGGAGTTAATTTCACACCCGCTGATTACCCGGCTGATTGAAAACGCTCAGCGCCGGGTTGAAGGGCAAAATTTTGAGATTAGAAAACAACTGTTGGATTTTGACAACGTAATGAACGAGCAGCGCCAGGTTACCTACGGGATGCGCAACCAGGTTCTTGAGGGACAAGACCTTTCCGGCCACTTCCAGGGTTTAATCCGCGAGGAACTTCTGTCCGGCCTGGACCGTTACTTCCCAACCGCAGTTCATCCGGAAGGGTGGGACAAAACAGAATTCAGCCGCTGGTTTGAAGCCACTTTCCGATTTCCGGCGGTTGAGCCGACGGACGTAGAATTAGCCGCCCGCAGAGAGGCCCTGGCCGAACAACTGGCCGAGGCGTCCTGGCGGTCTTATCTGACGAAGCGTTCCGCGGTCGGAGCGGACTACGCGGACCAGGCGGAGCGGCACCTCTTTCTTTTTGTGCTGGACAGCCGATGGAAATCACACCTTTACGATATGGACCACCTCAGGGAAGGAATTTCCCTGCGCGCCTACGGCCACCAGGACCCGTTGGTGGCATATAAAAGCGAAAGTTTTGCTCTCTTCAGCCAGATGCAGGAAGAGATGCGGCGCCAGCTGATAAACCTTCTCTTCTCGGTGGAAACAACCGCTCCGGAAGCCGGGGCACAGGCTATCTCCCCACGCGCGGTGCTGTCACCGGTCTCCTTTCAACACGGAGAATTTTCCGCCTTCAACCAGCCGCGCCGGCCAGGCCCCGAAATAGCTGCGGTTTCGCTGCCGCCCCAGGGAAAACAACAGCCGTCTGCGGCGCCGGTTGAACCCGTCCACGCTGGTCCAAGGGTTGGCCGGAATGACCCCTGCCCCTGCGGCAGCGGCAAAAAATACAAACGTTGCTGCGGTTTAAAAGATAGTTGATTTGACATCTTTTTTTTTTAAGTTTATAATTTTACTTTACCGCTAAAAACAATCCTGTAAAACACCTTGTGCAAAACCTGTCAGTTCCCGCTTAGTTCCCGGTTGGTAACTTATGGAAAAACCCTTAAATTTCAACAATCCGCTCCGTTCTGACGCCCTCTGGTTTGAAGCGCTCAATTTTGTGAAAGAGCGAATGGTGGACCGG
This sequence comes from Candidatus Omnitrophota bacterium, assembly GCA_043826355.1. Classification (GTDB taxonomy): domain Bacteria; phylum Ratteibacteria; class UBA8468; order MWAK01; family MWAK01; genus JAHJUB01. The sequence continues at coordinate 32,305 of JBDRQI010000014.1, read as the reverse complement.
GCCGCCTTTAACCTCTGGCTGGAACCGCTTAGACCATCCGCCCTTCAAAACGACGCACTGGTGGTGGAAGCGCCTGATTCTTTTTCGGCAAACTGGGTGCAGAACCATTACGGCGCCGAAATTGTCGCCGCACTCCAGTCCCTCAATCCGAACGTACGCCGGGTAGTTTTTGTGGCCAAAGAATCCGGCGGCGATGCGGGGCGAGGCGAAACACAGAAACCAGTCGCCGCCTCTCCCGCTCCGGCCCGCCGGGCCCGGGCCGGGAACAACCTTAATCCTCTTTATACTTTTGACAGTTTTATTATCGGCGAAAATAACCGACTGGCTCACGCCGCCGCTCTTTCCATCTCCCAGTCTCCCGGAACCGCCTATAACCCGCTCTTTATCTACGGCCAAGTCGGTGTCGGCAAAACCCACCTGATGCAGGCGGTTGGGAACTTCGCAAAAACCCAGGCTAATTTTAACGTGGTTTATCTCTCCAGCGAACAGTTTTTAAATGAATTCATAGACAGCCTTTTGAATAAAAACACCGCTTCTTTCCGAAACCGGTTTCGCGACCTGGACCTTCTTTTGATTGACGACATCCAATTTATCGGCGGAAAAGAGGAAACGCAGCGGGAGTTTTTTCACACCTTCAACACCCTTCACGACTACCATAAACAGGTTGTTCTTTCCAGCGACCGGCCGCCCAAAGAACTTAAAAATCTTGAACGCCGCCTGGTGTCTCGTTTTGAATGGGGACTGGTTGTTGATATTCAGCCACCGGACCTGGAAACCCGGATAGCCATCATTGAAAATAAGGCTCGTTTAAAAAACTTTCCCTTGACAAAAGAGGTTGCTTTTTGTTTGGCGGAAAAAATTGAGGGAAACGTGCGCTCGTTGGAGGGCGCCCTGACAAAACTGATCGCCTGCGCCGGCCTCTACAACAAAAACGAGGTGGATGTTGTGTTCACCGAAAACATCCTGAAGGATTTACTTCAAAACGAAAACAGTAAACCTAAAATTGATATCGCCGCCATTCAGGAATGGGTCAGCCGGTATTACAATATTAAAATATCGGAGTTGAAGGGCGACCGGCGCCAGCAATCCCTGGTTTTACCAAGACAGATCGCTATATACCTGTCACGGAAACTAACCAGCGCTTCCCTGCCCCAGATCGGCGAAGGGTTTGGCGGTAAAAACCACACCACCATTCTTTACACTTGTCGAAAAGTTGAGGAGAAGATGGGTAATGATGTTAACTTTAAAGAGGAGGTTGAGCGGGTGTTGCTGCGGTTCAAAAACGATTTAAACGATAGTTAACAGTTTTGTTTTAAGGAAAAACCTTTGAGGTGGTTTTGTTTCCGGTGTGTTTTAAGAGTTATCAACAAACATTATTACTATTACTAACATTTTTTATAATAAAATATTATTAATAGTTACACAACACAACGTGCCACATAAAAACAGGGGGCGGAATGGAGATAAAAATTCAAAAAAGGGATTTATTATCTATATTAAATAAAGTGTCTGGTATTTTAAGCCCCAAACCAACACTGCCGATCCTCAATCATATTCTACTTGAAGCGGGCAGGGATGGCTTAATTGTAACCGGAACCGATTTAGAGTTAAGTATGAAAATCAACAAAGATACAACCGTTTTAAAAGAAGGGAAAGTTTTAACGCCCGGCAGGAAGCTGTTGGAAATTGTGCGCGAGTTTCCGGAAGCGGAGATAAGTTTTTATAGTGAAAAAGAAAACCGGTTGCGTATTTCCCAAGGGAAAATAACCTTAAATTTAGTCGGTTTACGGGTTGATGATTTCCCTTTAACCCCCAAAATCAAAAACCCAACCCAATTTAAAATAGCCGCCGGCAATTTAAAGAAAACCATAACCCACACCCGCCCGGTCGTTGTTTTTGATGAAAACAAACCAAACCTTTCCGGGGTGTTTTTTACCACCGAAGACGGCTGGCTGACAACCGTCGCCACAGACACCCGGCGGCTGGCGCGCCACAAAACCAAAACAAACCTTTCCACCAACATTAAATTTATTCTGCCGATTAAAACAGCCGACGCCATAAAAGGATTATGGGAAGAAAAAGAAGAGTTGGATGTAAACCTGGGAACCAACCAGATTATTTTTTCCGGGGCCGGCCTGGTTTTAACCAGCCAGACAATTGAGGGAGAGTTCCCGGACTACAACACCGTCATCCCCAAAGAAAAAGACTTATCCGGCGCCACCATACCCCTGCCGGCGTTTGTTTCAACCCTGCGCCGAATTAAACAAGTTGTTTCTTCCGGGAAAAATCTTGTACGTTTGGATTTACGGAAGAACAATCTGAAAGTTTCCGGGGAAACCGCCGGCGTGGGAGAGGGGGCGGAAGAGGTGGATATTTCTTACCAGGGGGAGCCGCTTACCCTGAACTTTAACCCGGACTATCTGCTTGAGGGGGTCAAGAGTTTGGAGGGAGAAGAAGCGTTCTTCTTTGGTTTTAACCATAACCCGGAAAAACCGAGCCTGGTCAGGTCTTTGAAGGGCACCGACTATCTTTATCTGGTTATGGCGATGCGGTTATAAGGACAGCCGCTAAAAACCGTGGAAAAGATAGGCGACGTTATCTGCCGGATCTTAAAAAAAGAAGACCGTTCTTACGAAGAAAAGGACTACCTGGCGCTTTGGGAAGATGTTGTTCCAAAAGAAACAAGACGACACGCCCGGGCGACGGTTCAAAACGAAAAGATTTTTGTCTGGGTGGACAACCCCACCGCGGGCCACCATCTTTTTTTGCAAAGAGAAAAGATTACGGCTGAGTTTCAACGGCGGGGAATGAAGATAAAAGAGATAATCATAAAACAGGCTCGGCCGAACAACCCCGGAGGAAAAAATGTTTCAAGGTTCAATCGTAGCAATCGTCACGCCGTTTAAGGCCGGAAAGATCGACGAAAAAAGTTTTGGGGACCTGATAGAGTGGCAGATTAAAGAGGGAACCGATGCAATCCTGCCCTGCGGCTGTACCGGAGAAGCGGCGACGCTGTCCATGGAAGAACACCAGCGGCTGGTAGAGGTGGCGGTGAAAGCGGTGTCGGGCCGGAAGCCGGTAATCGCCGGCACCGGCTCTAACAATACCGCCGAAGCACTTCAACTCACCAAGCACGCCAAGAACGCCGGCGCCAACGCGGCCCTGATTATTACCCCCTACTACAACAAACCCACACCGGCCGGCCTCCTGCTCCACTATTCCGCCATCGCCGAGGCGGTTGATATCCCGATTATTCTGTATAACGTCCCCTCGCGAACCGGCATCTCCCTTCTGCCGGAGACGGTTGCCGAGCTTTACCGAAAACCAAACATCGTGGCAATTAAAGAGGCATCCGGAAGCCTGGACCAGGTCAGCGCCATAAAAAATTTATGTGACATTGCAGTCCTTTCCGGAGACGATTCCCTGACCCTGCCGATAATGGCGGTAGGCGGGGTGGGTGTAATTTCGGTTGCCGCAAACATCATACCAAAAGGGGTTGCTGACCTGACTCGCGCCTTTCTATCCGGCGACCCGGAAAAGGCGAAAAAACTACACCAGCAATACCACCCTTTGTTTCGGGCCATCTTTTACGAAACCAACCCCATTCCGGTCAAGACGGTCCTGGCCTGGATGGGCAAGATAGCGCCGGAGTGGCGGCTGCCCTTGTGCGCCATGACCAAAGAGAACGAAGCCCGGCTGCGAAAAGTTGTTGAGAAGGCCGGGTTGACTTAAGAACACGGTACCGCTAAACCCAAAAAACGGGACGCGGATTTACGCAGCAAACGCAGGATAAAAAGGCAAGAAAAATTAGAGCACTTTCCGGCAGTTCCATAAGAAAAAATTTTTGTTGTGTTTGTCGGCGGTAATCGGCATCCGGGAGAATTGTAATATGTGGTGGCAGAGAAAAAAAACGGTGTTTGTCCCCTCCAAACAAAAAGTGGAGGTAAAAGCCGAGTCCTGGGCAAAATGCCAGGGTTGCGGAGCCAGCCTATACGAAAAACGGTTGCAGGAAAACCTCTGGGTCTGTCCCCGGTGCCAGTTTCACCACCGGCTTACCGCGTTCCAGCGCATCGCCATTACCCTGGACGAAAATTCTTTTAAAGAGAGGGATGCAAGCATGCAGTCCGGCGACCCGCTTTCTTTTTCGGCGGTGAAAGCCTACCCGGACAAGGTCCGCGAAGACCAGGAAAAGACCGGGCTTTCGGATGCGGCGGTTTCCGGCGAGGGAACCATCGGCGGACGCAAGGTGGAGGTTGTGGTAATAGACAGCCGGTTTATGATGGGCAGCATGGGTTCGGTAGTTGGAGAAAAGGTGGTGCGGGCCGCAGAGCGGGCCCAGGTCAACCGCGTCCCACTGGTTATTTTTTCAGCCAGCGGCGGTGGAGCAAGGATGTACGAAGGAATGTTTTCTCTGGTTCAGATGGCGAAGACCTCAGCAGCGGTCGGCCGGCTGGCCGAGGCAGGCGTACCCTATGTCTCTGTTTTGACCGACCCGACCATGGCCGGCGTGGCTGCCAGTTTTGCGTTTTTGGGTGATTTTATGATGGCGGAACCAGGCGCCCTGATCGGGTTTACCGGGCCGCGTGTCATCGAACAGACCATCCGGGCCAAACTCCCGGCCGGATTTCAACGTTCAGAGTTTCTGTTTAAAAAGGGCGCACTTGACCAGGTACTGCCCCGCCGGGAAATAAGACCGTTTCTGACCCGCCTCCTTTCGTTGTTCCCGTTTTGATTACGCCGTAATGCGGCGGGTGGGTTTATCCGACCCGTGCGGGCAAGATAAATCACGCCCCTGCCGTTTCCGAAAACCAGGCTCACATGGACAAACCAGGTTGGTTGAAAAAACGGCTTCTGGCAAACACAGAAGTTAGGGAAACCGAATCGGTGATTGCGTCTCTAGGGCTGCACACCGTCTGTTCTTCGGCGCTTTGCCCGAATCGGTCGGAGTGTTTTAGCCGAAAAGTCGCCACCTTTATGCTTCTGGGTAATGTCTGTACCCGAAGGTGCGCTTTCTGCGGGGTCGCAACCGGTGCGCCCCAGCCGCCGGACGAAAACGAACCGGGGCGGGTGGCGCAAGCGGTAGAAAGACTGGGCCTGGAATACGTAGTGCTCACCTCGGTAACGCGGGACGACCTGCCCGACAGGGGTGCGGCTGTTTTTGCCGCAACCCTTGCCGAAATTCGCAGAACAACACCGCACGCCCGGGCAGAAATTTTGGTTCCGGATTTTGACGGCCGCCGGGAACGGTTAAAGGCGGTTCTGGCGGAAAAGCCCCTTGTTTTCAACCACAACCTGGAGACGGTTCCCCGGCTCTACCCGACGGTGCGGCCGCAGGCTTTTTATCAGACCAGCCTTGGTTTGCTTCGGGCGGCCAAAGAAGAGGGGGCGGCGTTTACCAAGAGCGGTCTGATGCTCGGTTTGGGCGAGGAGAAAGAGGAGGTCCTGGACGTGTTCTCCGACCTCCGGAGCGTTGGCTGTGACATATTAACGCTGGGCCAGTACCTGAGGCCGAAGAAAGAGAACCTGGCGGTGGTTCGTTACATACCGCCGGCAGAATTTGAAGGGTATAAAAAGATTGCCGAAGAGATGGGTTTCAAGGCCTGCGCCAGCGGGCCTTTTGTGCGCAGTTCCTACTATGCCGCCGACCTGTTTAAACAAACGGTTGCTTTGCGCTAAAGGCTTGGTTCGGCTATAATATTAAACGATAGACACTGTCAAAAATTATATGAAACCAGAGAAAAGAACACCACGGAAGCACGGAGACACGGAATAAGGAACTTAGAATATGCGTTAAATCGTTTTTCAGCGTTTCCGTGGCAGGGTTTTGCGGTTGTTTTTGACAACACTCACATTACGAAGAGGAGCAAACATGGAAGTAAAACTGCCGGAGATGGGTGAAGGAATTGAAGAAGCCAGCGTTTCTTTCTGGTATAAAAAGGCCGGCGACGCCGTAAAAGAAGGCGAGGACCTGGTGGAGCTGACCACGGAAAAGACCAGCTTTAATCTGCCGTCACCGACCTTCGGGACGGTGAAACAAATTAGCGTCAGCGAGGGCGACAAGGTAAAAGTCGGACAGATATTAGCGGTAATAATATGATTAACTGCAAAGCAGAACGAATTGCGAGTCTTCCGCCGTACATTTTTGAGCGGATAAACCGGCTGAAGGCACAGGCAAGAGCCGAAGGGCGTGATGTGATTGATTTAGGCATGGGAAACCCGGACATGCCGGCGCCGCCGCACGTCATCGCCAAACTAAAAGAGGTGGCGGACAACCCCAAAATGCATCGTTATTCCGCTTCAAAGGGGATTAAGGGTTTGCGCCGGGCGATTGCCGAGCGGTACGCAAAAAGGTTCGGTGTTTCGCTCGACCCGGACAAGGAAGTAGTAACGGTTATCGGCAGCAAGGAAGGTCTGTGCCATTTTGCGCTGGCCGCTTTTAATCCGGGCGAAGCAATTCTGGTGCCAAACCCCAGCTATCCGGCCCACTATTTTCCGTTCCACATCATCGGCGTCAGAACGCAAGACATGCCGTTGTTGGCGGAGAACGGTTTTTTACCGGACCTGTCCAAGATTAACCTCAAGGCGGAACCCAGACCCAAGGCGATGCTCCTTTCTTTTCCCCACAACCCCACCACCGCCTGTGCGAGTCTTGATTTTATGAAAGAGGCGGTTGATTTTTGCCGCCGGAACGACCTTTTTCTCATCCACGACCTGGCTTACGGAGAACTGGTTTTTGACGGAGGCTCCGCGCCCAGCATCCTGCAGGTGCCGGGCGCCAAAGAGGTGGCAATTGAATTCTATTCCTTGTCCAAGACTTATAATATGGCCGGCTGGCGGGTTGGTTTTGCGGTAGGCAACGAAGAGTTGGCCGGAGCGCTGGTGAAACTGAAAAGCTATTACGATTACGGCGTTTTTACTCCGATACAGATAGCAGCCATTGCCGCGCTGAACGGTCCCCAGGACTGCGTGGCCCAGACGCGGCAGACATACCAGAACCGCCGGGACGTGCTGGTTTCGTGCCTGAAAAAGGCCGGCTGGGACGTGCCGGTTTCGCCGGCCACGATGTATCTCTGGGTGCCCCTGCCGGAGAAGATGCGGACCATGGGGTCGCTGGCGTTTGCCACCCTCCTGCTGGAAAAGGCAGACGTAGCTGTTTCGCCGGGCGTTGGTTTCGGTCCATACGGTGAAGGTTTTGTGCGAATTGCCCTGGTGGAGAACGAACAGCGCCTGCGCCAGGCGGCGCGCAACATTGCGAAGATATTGTAGTGCGACCCTCCGGGGTCGCCGCTTCCGAACCTATGAACACAAACCTCTCAAAGCGGATAATGAATTTAGCGCCGTCGGCCACCTTGGCGGCCGGCCGGAAGGCAAAAGAACTTCAGGATAGAGGGATTAAAATCTTCAACCTTTCGGTGGGCGAACCGAACTTCCCGGCGCCGGACGAAGCGAAAAAGGCGGTTGTCGCTGCGGTCAGGGAGAATTTTAGCCGGTACACGGACAGCCGGGGAATTCTGGCCTTACGGGAAGCGATTTGCCGGCAGGCAAGGGAAGAGACCGGTCTTGTTTACGGGACCAATCAGGTTGTCGTTTCCTGCGGCTCCAAACACACTCTCTATAACCTTTTCCAGGCTCTGTTAGACCCGGGTGACGAGGTGCTTATCCCGGTGCCCTATTGGACCAGTTATCCCGAGATGGTAAAACTGGCCGGCGGCGTTCCGGCCTTTGTGCCGTCCGGGACGGACCTGAAGGTAAGGCCCGAAAACCTGGAGCGGGTTTTTACAAATAAAACCAGGTGTCTGATTATAAACAGCCCCAACAATCCCTCCGGCGTGGTTTACACAAGAAAAGAACTGGAGGATATTTCGCATTGGGTGCAGGACAAAGAGGTTCTGATTATATCAGACGACGCCTATCAGTATTTTCTTTATGACGGTCAGCCCTTCTGCAGCATGGCCAGTCTCTCTGGAATGGAAGAGCGGACGATAATCGTCGGCGCCGCATCCAAGACCTACGCCATGACCGGCTGGCGCATCGGCTGGTTTCTGGGTTCCCAGGAATTAGCCGATGCCTGCGCAAAACTCCAGGATCAATCAACCTCAAACCCCTGCTCTTTGAGTCAGAAGGCAGCCTTGGCCGCGCTTTCCGGGAAACAACAGGGTGTGCGGGAGATGTGCCGGGCGTTTCAGAAGCGCCGCGACCTTCTCTTGAAAATTTTTCCCCCTGTCAAGAAAATTTCCTACCCATATCCAGCCGGCGCTTTCTACCTTTTTTTCACCCATCCGTCAATCAAGGACTCGGTTGGATGCGCCTCCCGCCTTCTGGAAGAGGTGCAGGTTGCCCTGGTGCCGGGCAAGGCCTTTGGCATGGAGGGATACCTGCGGCTTTCCTACGCGGTTTCGGAAGAAGTTCTTACGGAAGCAGCCAACCGGCTGGCAGCGTATTTTGCCTAAACAAACCAAGGTGTCATTGCGAGCCCGTTCAGCGGAACAGGCGCCCGCCTTCGCTAAGACTTCGGCGGACAAGTCTCGCCTGTCCTGTATTTGGGGCGCGGCAATCTCAGCGCTGATAGTGTTGTTCCCCACCCAGCCTGCCGTTGTCCAAGGCGACACCCTGCTCCAATATAAACTTCAGCCACACCAGACGTTCCGTTATCGGCTGGACTTACAGCACGAGGTTAAAGTGTCCGACGGCGCCAGTCAGGCCCAGAATTCCCCGTCCGGGCTCGTTGGCCAGAACCTGCCAATTACAACAAAGATTGCTTTTCAGGTGTACGCCCGGATAGTTGAGGTTGACTCCGTCGGCGTCGCCACACTTGAGGCAAGAGCAGAAAAGTTTAGCGCCCGGACCACAACCGGTTCCAAGGAGATTGTTTCCCCGGCTTCGGCCGTCGGCCAGGCCGTGCAATTCCGGATAGGTTCTTACGGTCTCGTGCCCGGACAGGAGGCGTTAAGCAATTCATCCGGTTTGCCATGGGGCCTTTTTCTGTCCCAGGTTTTTCCAGACCTTACCCGTTGTCGATATCTTGGTCCGGCGGTTTTTAACGGACAGCCATGCGCCAAAATAGATTTTGATCTTACTGCGCCGCCTTCAATGCGACCAGAAAAGAACAGCGCGGTGCAGACCAGGGATTATAATCAGGGAAAAGGAACCGGCTTGTTTGCAGACGGCCGCCTGCTTTCCGGCGAGACGCAGGGCAGCGTGGATTTGGGATACTCCGCGAAAAGCACATTTTCCAGCCGGCTTTCCCTGCTTCCGTAATTTAAAACATCAAGTGTCAGCATCAGGGTGTTGTTTGACACAGGACACAAGACACTTGGCACATTGACACTTTTTTACCATGTGGCGATACATAGGCAAACGGTTTCTGCACCTTATCCCGCTCTTGGTCGGGATGACCTTCCTTTCTTTTCTGGTTATGCAGCTGGCGCCCGGCGATTACTTCACCAAGCTTTCCCTTGACCCGCAGATTGCACCGGAGACCCTACAACTGATGCGGCAGCAGTTTGGTCTGGGCGCAAATCCGGCAATTCAATACCTCAAGTGGCTGCGAAACCTTTTTACTTTTAACTTAGGCGTCTCTTTCGTCTACCACATACCGGTTGCCACCCTGATTCGGGAACGGCTGATTAACACCCTGTTTCTTTCCCTGATTACGCTCTTTCTAACCTGGTTGATCAGCGTACCGCTGGGTGTGCTGGCCGCAACCAAGGCACACAAACCGGTTGACAAACTCTTCTCGGTCTTTGCTTTTGTCAGCATCTCGCTTCCCTCTTTTTTTCTGGCTCTCATGTTTCTGGTTTTTGCGGCCCGCACCGGGATCTTTCCGCTGGGAGGCAGCCAGGGCGTCTTTGCCGGGGAACTTTCCGCGCCGCTTCGTTTTGCAGACCGGCTCTGGCATGTAAGTCTTCCGGCCCTGGTTTTAACCATTTGCGGATTCGGCGGACTCTTTCGGGTGACCCGGGCTAACTTTCTGGAGAATCTTTCCGCGCCCTTCGTAACCGCCTTGCGCGGCAAAGGACTTGCGGAGAATAGGGTCTTCCGCCATGTTTTGCGCAACAGCCTTAACCCCTTAATTACGCTTCTGGGTTACGAACTTTCCGGCCTTCTTTCCGGGGTGGCGCTGGTGGAGATTATACTCTCCTGGCCGGGCCTGGGGCAGCTGATGCTTGCCGCGGTGATGAGTCAGGACCTCTACGTGATAATGGCGTCGCTCTTTTTCGGCGGGCTGCTGCTGGTGGTGGGTAATCTTTTGGCTGACATTCTTTTGGCGGTTAACGACCCCCGCATCCGGCTGGGGTAAGAGACCCCTAAGGGCTGCGTATTTGCAGTTACCGTTCCAGGAGGGCAAACATCAGGTCCGCTTCGGCTGCCACCCTTCCGTTTACCGAAGCCTTGGCGTGTACCTGGCCGATCCGGGTGCGAAATTTTATTAACTCTACCTTGACGAGCAGTTGGTCTCCGGGAAGGACCGCATTCCGAAAACGGGCTTTATCTATGGCTGCGAAATAGGCGACCTTGTTGCGGTTTTCCTTTTTTCTCAGCATTAGACACGCGGCTACCTGCGCCATCGTTTCAATCAAAACGACTCCGGGCATTACCGGGTGGTCTGGAAAATGGCCGGCGAAATATGGTTCCGTAATAGAAACGTTTTTGAGGCCGACAATTATTTTGTCGTCTTCAATTTTCAAAATCCGGTCCACAAAGAGGAACGGGTGTCGGTGCGGGATAATTTTTAAGATGTCCTCCGCCTCCAGGAACTCCTTGCCCGAAACCGCCTCTACTTCCGGCGAAATCACGCCGGCCGCAGTCTCCCGGCGGTTTATGTCAAGCAGTTTGCTAACCAGGCGGACATTAAGGTTGTGTCCGCTTCGAATCGCCACGATATGCATCTGGGGCTTTACGTCCAGCAGGCTGATGTCGCCCAAAAGGTCCAGAATTTTGTGGCGCACCATTTCGTTCTCAAAACGCAGGGTGTTGTTGATTGCGCCCTTTTTGCCGATGACGATGGTGTTGTCATAGTTGGAACCCTTGCCCAAACCGCTTTTCACCAGAACGTCAACCTCTTCCTGGAGACAGAAGGTGCGGGCCGGAGCAATTTCGTGCAGGAAGGTATGGCGGTTTATCGGAAAAGAGGCGAACTGGCTGTTCAGGGGTGCGGGATAGTCCAGCGTATAGGAAACCTTGAATTCCGGCGCCGGGAGCGCGATGACCTGGCTGCCGTTGTTGCCGACAAAGACCGGCTCCTTTAGGGTGAGCAAATGGCGTTGAGCCGGCTGTTCCGACAGGCCTGCTTTCAGGAGAATTTCGGCCAGATGCTTGCTGCTGCCGTCTTCGCCGGGGAACTCATCGTTGTCTATCTCAACCAAAAGATTGTCAATGCCCAGACCCAGTACCGTGGCCAGGATGTGCTCAATCGTGTGGATTTCTACCGGGCCGCTGCCGATAGAAGTGCGCCGGGAGCGCCTTTCTTCCGGCAGAAGGTTGGCGATTTCCGCTTTAATCTTCGGGTGGCCGGGCAGGTCGGTGCGCACGAAGACGAGCCCGGCATCGTTCGGAGCCGGCTTAAAAGTTACTTTCGCTTCGTGGGCGGTGTGAAGGCCTTTTCCTTTAAAGGACACTTCTTTTTTAATGGTTGTCTGCTGAGCCATCTTTCTCCAATTTAGCGAGCCGGGCCTCCATCGCTAAAACCTTTTCCCAGAGCTCGGGCTGTTTATGCAGATAGGCCTGAATTTTCATGTCCTGGCTATGTTCCCGGGCCGGGAAACCGGACACCTTTTTGCCGGACGGAATGTTTTTGGTAACGCCTGACTTTCCAGCGATGATTACGTTGTTCCCGACATCTACGTGGCCGATTATCCCGGCCTGGCCGGCGATGATTACATTTTTGCCGATGGTAGCGCTGCCGGAAATACCTACCTGGGCCACGACGATGGTGTGTTCGCCGATGGTAACGTTGTGGGCAACCTGGACCAGGTTGTCAATCTTAACACCCCGTTTAATCAGGGTTGCGTCAAAACGCGCCCGGTCTATAATGACGCAGGAACCGATTTCTACGTCGTCTTCAATTCGCACCGTGCCGATCTGGGGAATTTTCTGGTGTATGCCGCTGACGGTGGCAAAGCCAAAACCGTCATCGCCGATAACGGTTCCCCCGTGGATAACCACCCGGTTGCCGATCTCCACCCTTTCCCGTATGGAAACGCGGGGAAAGACGAGACAGTCATCTCCGATGCTGGTATAATGTCCCACGTATACGCCGGCGCAAAGCACGGTCCGGTCGCCGATTCGGGCGTGATTTTCAATTACCACATAGGGTTGGATGGAAACGTCTTTGCCCAGGACCACGCCTTCTCCGACGATGGCGGTAGGATGGATGCCGGGCGGGAACTTGACGGCTTCCGGGCCGAAAAGGGAGACGATGCGGGCAAAAGCGAGCGAAGGATTGTCAACCGAAATCAGGGTGCGCCGGCCGGTCTTTATCTCCGGCGGCGCCAGGATTGCGGAGGCCTGGGTCTTATCCATCAGGCAATAGTACTTGCGGTTGGCGACAAAGGTAATGTCGCCGGCCTTTGCCTCCTTGATTCCGGAGACGCCGCCGACAACCAGGTCTTCGTCGCCGATGACCTGCCCGCCAACCAGAACGGCCAGTTGTTTAACCGTTTTACCCATGGGGTGCATAATATGTCATTCTGAGGCGGAAGCCGAAGAATCTCGTTTTTCAGATCATTCGCTTGGGCTCAGGATGACAGAATCGGAGTGCGCTTTCGTCACTTTTTCGCCGCGTCCGGTTTGTTTAAGACAGCGATAACCTGGTCGCTCAGGTCAGCCGTTTCCGGGAAGAAATAAAGGACCGCTTCCTTGTTGATTACGACGGCGTAACCCTTTTCTTTGGCCAGTTTGGCGATGGCCGCTTCAATCTCTGCTATCCGCGCCTCAACCAGGTCGCGATTTTTCTTTTGGAGCTCCTGGTAGGCTTCCCGCTGGAGGTTAAGGACATCCTGCTTCTTCTTTTCAATCTCAGCCGTGATTTTTTCCGATTCTTCCTTCTTCAGGATCTTACCTTGATTACCCAGCTTGTCCTGCAGGGTCTCAATCTCCTTTTGGGTCTCGTCTGCCTTTTTCTGCACGTCTGCCTGGCGTTTCTCCCGGAACTTGTCAAACTCCACCTGGTTTTCGGCTACCTTGGTGTAGTCAGAAAATATTTTATTGACATCTACGACGCCGATCTTTACGTCCGCGGCTCCAGTCACGCCTTTCGCGAGCAGCAGTCCGGCCACCACCAACAGCCCAACCTGCGCAATTTTCTTCATCCTGTTTTCCTCCTTTAAGTTTTCAATAAACTTTATAGCGAGAGACACCCGAGCCTCAGAACCAGTAGTCTATCGTAAAATGCAACCGGCCCGGGCTTTCCCCGGGCAGCGGATCCAGCGCGTACCCGTAATCCAGTTTCAAAGGGATGGCAAAGAGCGGAACTTTAATCCGCACACCAACGCCGACGCCAACCTTTATCTCGGAAAGATCAAAGGTTGACGAACCCAGGAATGTCTGCCCGGCGTCGGCAAAGAAAACAAGACTCAAGATGTTTTCGTAAATCGGCTTGGCAACCTCTATATTTGCCACCGTCATAAGGTTGCCGCCCATGGCCACGCCGTCGAAAGAACCGACGGTATACAGGGGACCCAGGGAGCGTTCGGCGTAACCGCGCACCGTCTTGGCTCCGCCGCAGAAATAACGCTCGTAAAAAGGCAGGTCAAGTCCCTCGTTCAGTCCGGAAGCATAGGCTAACAACGTGTGCGCGGATAAGATAAAATCTTTGGGCAGCGAATGGTAATAGGTGAATTCGTATTCGGTCTTCCAGAAGTTACGGTCTCCGCCCAGAAAGTCGCCGACGTATTTTAAAGATATTTGCTGATTGGTTCCGGTTGTGGTTCTCAGCCGGGAGTCCCGGGTGTCACGGGCGAGAGCAATGGTCACGCTGTTCTGCTGGTTGGACCCTTTTTCGTAAAAGTATTCCGGGGGTGCGCCGGCCTGGATGTCGGAAATCGTAACGTTTTCTACCCGGGGGATCAGGTTGAGCCGCCAGTGTTCGGAAATTCTCCAGCCGAAGCGCAAAGCAGCGCCTACCCGTTCTTCGCTATACTCGCTCCAATCTTTTGTCCTGCTGTACAAGTCGAAGCCGAACGAAACCGGCCAGTCGTTGAAATAGGGTTCAAAGAAACTTAAGGAATAACCTTGCCGCGTGCCGCCGAATTCCGCAGAGACGCGTAAACTCTGGCCTCCGCCGATAAATGAGGGCGGATTGCGCCAGTCAAAATTCGCCTGCTCCACCGATATAAAACCGACCAATTCGTCTACGGTGCTGTAGCCCAGGCCGAAGAGGAGGTTGCCGGTGCGTTCTTTTTCCGTGACGTCGAACGTGAGCTTTGCCTTGTCCGGCGCCGAACCTTCCCGGGGCTGGATGTTAACTTCTTCAAAGTAATTCAGGTCCCGCAGGTTTGAAATTGATTTCCGCAGCTTGGCTCCGTCAAACCGGTCGCCGGGCCTCAGTTGTATCTCCCGGCGGAGAACCTTATCCTTGGTGCGGGTGTTGCCGGTAATGTTGATCTCCTCTATTTCTACAATGCCGCCCGGCGATATCTGATAGGTAAGGTCAACCGCATCGGCGGCGGAATTATAAACGGCCACCGGTTCTATCTGGCACTTGAGGTATCCCTTGTCGCGATAAAAAGAAAGAATGTTGTTTTCGTCAAACGCAACAGCCTCTTCGCTATACGGGTCTCCGGTCTTTTGGAAAATGATTTTCCGCAGTTCGGTTTCCGGGGAGATTAAGTTACCCGAGAGTTTCACCGCACCCAAAACATAACGATTTCCTTCCTCTATGGTGTAAATAACTTCCAGGGTTTTCTTGTATTGTTTTACCTCGCCCGCCACTTTTACGTCGGAAAAGCCGGCTTTTCTGTAAATCCTTTCAATCTGTTGCCGGTCGTTATCCAGCGCTTCTTTTTTGAAAGTCCCCACCCGGAACGCCAGGAGGTTTCGTTCTTTGATGGTTAAAACTTTTTCAATCTTGCTCCGCTTGATAGATTTGTTGCCGGAGATGGAGACCTTGGTGACCCGGGCGATAACGCCTTCCCGGACCTTGAAGTTCAGGGTGACCTGCATTGGAGACGTTTCGGTTACGTCCAGCTCTACCTCCGTAAAAAGGAACCCTTTTTTGAGGTAATAGCCGGCAACCTTGTCCTTTGCCTCCAGCGCCTTGGCTTTATCGTAGAGCTGGCCTGTCTTCAGCCCGCTTTCGTCCTGGAGGAGCTTTCGGTTGTACCGTTTGTTGCCGGTAAATTTAATCTCTTTGATGGTGGGATTTTCCTTAACCTGAATGGTTATTTTTACGCCGTCGGAGACCTCTTCCACTTTAGGGACGACGTCGCTGAAGAGTCCGGTAGCCAGCAGGCGTTTTACGTCTTCGGAAAGGATATCTTCCGAATAGTCCTGCCCGGTTTTGGTCTGGGTCAGCAGCATAATGCGGTCGGCGGAAACGGTCTGATTGCCGATAACCTCAAAAGAGATAACCTTATCATCAGCCGCGCTGCACTTGCCGGTCGGAGAAAGGGTTAACAGGAGGGTCAGACCGCAGAGGCCTAAAAATCCCAAAAACAGTTTTTTGCACATTCCTATGATTTTACCTCCAAAAACAGCCCGGCGTCAAATTTCGAAAGATTGCCAGGTGAGGCAGGTGAGGATTGCCAGGGATAAAATTGACCAAAAGAGAGGGTGCGCAGTACAATAAGATGTTATGCTGTACCCCACAGGCGGGGGTGGTGTCGGAGGAGGAGGGGGATTGAAGTGTCTGTTTATCAAGAGATTTTAGAGCAGGCGAAAGAGGCAAAGGCGGCCAGTTTTGTTCTGGCCAGCGTATCTGCCGAACAGCGGAACCGCTTCCTTTCCCTTTTGAGCAAGGCCCTTATTGTCCGGCAGAAAAAGGTCGTCGAGGCCAACCGGGAAGACTTGAAGCGGGCTAAGACGGCCGGTCGGAACAGCGCCTACCTTGACCGGCTTGGATTTTCTGAGGCGGGTATTCGGAAAACGGCGGATTCTCTTTCCGCAGTCAGGGAATTGCCTGATCCGTTGAACCGTTTGCTCTGGGAAACCGAAAGACCGAACGGGCTCCTGATTAAACAGGTTTCCGTTCCTATCGGCGTCATCGCCATTATCTATGAATCCCGGCCGGATGTTACCGTGGAAGCGGCCAGCCTCTGCTTGAAGAGCGGCAATGCGGTAATTCTCAAGGGTGGGTCTGATTCTCTGCAAACCAACACTGTTCTGGTGCAGGTTTTACGGCAGTCCCTGAAAGAGGCTGGTCTCCCGGAAGGTTCTGTTTCTCTGGTTACCAGCCGGGGCCACGCCGCGGTTGATTATCTTCTTTCTTTATCCGATTATATCAACCTGGTCATCCCCCGGGGCGGGGAGTCGTTAATCATGGTTGTGGTGCAAAAGAGCCGGATTCCGGTTATCAAGCACTATAAGGGCGTCTGTCACACCTACGTTGACCGGGCGGCGGGTTTAGAGATGGCCTGGTCGGTTACCCTGAACGCCAAAGTACAGCGCCCGGCCACCTGCAACGCGACCGAGACGCTGCTGGTTCACCGGGATATTGCGCCGGACTTTCTACCGAAAATGGCGCGTCTCTTTCAGGAAAAAGGAGTGGAGATGCGCGGCTGTCCGGAGACCAGAAAGATTATCCCCCAAACCCTGCCTGCCAGAAAAAGCGACTGGGGCAGCGAATTTCTTGACCTGGTTATCGCCATTAAGGTTATCCATTCGCTGGAAGAAGCAATTTTTTGGGTTAACACTTACGGGACAGGCCATTCGGAAGCTATTATTACCGAAGATAAGGGAGCTGCGGAAAGGTTTCTGAAGGAAGTCGACGCGGCCGCAATTTACCACAACGCGTCCACCCGGTTTACCGACGGGTTTGAATTCGGGCTGGGCGCGGAGATTGGAATCAGCACCGATAAGATTCACGCGCGCGGTCCGATGGGGTTAAAAGAATTAACCTCGTATAAGTATTTGGTGTGCGGGAACGGACAGGTAAGAACGTAAATACCTAAAGATGCAACGCAGAAACCGCAAAAGAGTATGAACGAAAAGACAAATTAAAAACAATTTTTAAAAGCAGTTCTCTGCGCACTCGGCGTGCTCTGCGGTGAAATCTTGATAAATTTGGAGCCTCTGTTTATATTATGCATATCGGCATTTTGGGCGGGACGTTTGACCCGATTCACATCGGCCACCTGGTTGTGGCGGAAACAGCCCGGGAAGCACTCGGCCTGGAAAAGGTTATATTTGTGCCGGCCGGTGTTCCGGTCCACCGGGGCCTGGCTGAAGCATCAGCCGAGGACCGTCACCGGATGGTTCTGCTGGCAATTGACGGTAATCCGGGTTTTGCGGTTTCCGATTTTGAGATAAAACGCCGCTCCCCGTCTTTCAGTTACGAAACAGTTCAACACTTTTCCGAACAGTACGGAACCGGAGCGAAGTTCTACCTGATTTTGGGTGCGGACGCTTTTCAGGAGATAGGCACCTGGTATAAAATAAATAATTTAGCCCGGCTGGTTACTTTTGTGGTTGCAGGCCGGGAACACGCCGGCTATCCGGAGAATCTGCCGGAAGGACTCAAGTTTCAGGAATTGGCGATGGGCTTTTTTTCTGTTTCCGGCCACGAGATCCGAAAACGGGTAAAGGAAGGCGATTCCATCCGGTATTTGGTGCCGCAACCGGTGCGGGAATACATAAAAGAACATAAACTCTATTTATAATTGTAAAGGCTTGATTCGTCAAGCCCGCTCCTTTCTAAACATGTTAAGCAGAACAAAAGAGTTGCGGGAAGAGTTCGAAGAAGCGCTGGCTGAGGCTAAAGACCAGGCGGCTCTTGAGAGTGTGCGGGTCAGGTTCCTGGGCAGAAAGGGCGGCTTTTTAACCGAAATCCTGCGCGGTCTTAAAGACCTTACCCCGGAAAACCGGCGCTTGCTCGGCGCAGCGGCCAACCGGTTGAAAGGGGAGGTTGAAGCACGGCTGGCAGAAGCAGAGAAAGGGTTGCAGGGAAAACCAAAGGCAACCCTTGACCTGACCCTGCCTGGCCCGGAAATTAAGATTGGGCACCTGCATCCGTTGACCCAAATCATCCGCGAGGCGGTCGGTTTTTTTGAGAGATTCGGTTTTCAGGTCCGGGAAGGGCCGGAGATCGAGACCGAATGGTACAACTTTGACGCGCTCAACACCCCGGTCGACCACCCGGCCCGGGATATGCAGGACACCTTCTACCTGGCGTCCGGAATTCTTTTACGCAGTCATACCTCCCCGGTTCAGGTCAGGGTGATGGAAAAGGAGAAACCGCCGGTGCGGATTATCACCGTAGGCCGCTGTTATCGGCGGGACGCCCAGGACGCCAGCCACTTTCCGGTCTTCCACCAACTGGAGGGTTTGATGGTTGAGAAGGGGACGCACTTTACCCACCTGAAAGGTATCCTTACGGCGTTTCTGGAGTACATATTCCCGTTCTCTTTCCGGACCCGTTTCACGCCGTCTTTCTTTCCTTTCACCGAACCGAGCGCAGAGGTGAGTATCTCCTGCCCGGTTTGTCAGACAAAGGGTTGTGCTTCGTGCGGCCACTCCGGATTTTTGGAGATTCTGGGCTGCGGCATGGTCCATCCTAATGTTTTGCGGAACGTCGGCTATAAATCAAAGGAGCTCACCGGCCTTGCTTTTGGGGTAGGTATAGAGCGGATCGCGATGGTTAAATACGGAATACCGGACATCCGGCTTTTTTACGAAAACGACGTCCGTTTCCTGCACCAGTTTTAAATAAAGATGGTTCCAGGGATTTTTTAAAGATGATTTCAGAGATTAATCATCGTAATCTATTTTCAAAATCACTGTAATCAAAAGGTTTGCCTATGAATGGAAATGAGTTGCGGGTTGGAATGGTCGTCCGTCTGGACGGGGAACTGCAGGAGGTAGTGGCTGCTCAGCACGTGAAGCCAGGCAAGGGGCCGGCCTACATGAAATGTAAATTGCGCGTGGTCAAGACCGACAGAAGCTACGAGCGGACAGTCCGCTCTTCGGAAAAGGTTGACTTGGTAAAGATTACCGATGAATACGGCCGGTATCTGTACCGGGACCGGGACACCGCTTACTTCTTGAACGAAGAGGTGATGGAAGAGTTGCAATTTTCAGTCTCGGCGCTGGGAAGCAAGATGCTCTTTCTCCGGGAAGGTGATGACGTCAAGATAAAGATGGCCGAACAGGAGGTTATCGGGATGGAAATTTCCGATTTTACGAACCTGAAAGTTTCCCAGACGGTTCCGGGGTTTAAGGGCGACACGGTACAGGCCACCCGCAAACCGGCGACCCTGGAAACCGGCGCGGTGGTGCAGGTGCCCCTCTTCATCAACGAGGGCGACACTATCAGGATTGATACCCGTACCGGAGAATATGTGACAAGGGTGTAGTTTTTTAGGGGAGGGGTTATGTCCCTCTTCCCAAGGAAGGTAACCTATGAAACCGGAAGAACTAAAGCCATTTGCGGATTTTATGAAAGAGCAGGGACTGCTTATCCTTTCCGTGGAGAAACCTGATTTCAAGTTGTACTTGGTTAAGAAGGGCGCCGAGAATCTGGTTTCCGCAACCGCCGCCGCACCCGCCTACGCCGAAGATTCGTCGGGTAAACCGGCAGGCGGCTCAGCGTTGGAACCGGTCGTGAACAAAAATGCGGTTTCCGTAACCTCTCCGCTGGTGGGTACCTTTTACCGGGCGCCGGCACCGGGCGCCGCGCCATTTGCGGAAGTCGGCCAGGAGGTTAAGGCCGGCGATACTCTCTGTATCGTGGAAGCGATGAAGGTGATGAACGAAATCAAGAGTGAGGTCAATGGAATGGTCCTTGAAAGCAGGGTTGAAAACGGTAAACCGGTGGAATTTGGACAGGTTCTCTTCCTAATCGAGAAAACGTGATTAAAAAGGTACTCATTGCCAATCGGGGAGAGATTGCCCTGCGTATCTGGCGCGCCTGCACGGAACTGGGTATCCCCTGCGTTATCGCTTTTTCCGAGGCGGATCGGGATAGTTTGACGGTACGCCTGGCCCGGGAAAAGATTTGCATCGGCCCGGCCTCCAGTCTGGAAAGTTATCTTAATATCCCCTCCATCCTTTCCGCGCTTGAAGTTACCGGTTGCGACGCGGTTCATCCCGGCTATGGTTTTCTGTCCGAAAACGCATTCTTTGCCGAAATCTGCGAGGACAGCGGTATAACCTTCATCGGCCCGACCGCAAAAAATATCCGGCTGATGGGCGACAAAGCAACGGCCCGGCGCAACGCCGTCCAGGCTAAGGTTCCGATTTTGCCCGGCACCCTTTCGCCCCTTCAGACCAAGGAGGAGGCGGTACGACTGGCCCGGAAGGTGGGTTTTCCGATAATCCTGAAGGCGTCTGGCGGCGGAGGCGGCCGCGGAATGCGGATTGTGCGGGAGGCGAAGGAACTGTTGCCGTCTCTGGATGCCTGCCAGAACGAAGCTCAGGCCGCTTTTGATAATTCAGCCGTATATCTGGAAAAGTACGTCGAGCGTCCCCGGCACGTTGAGGTTCAGATTCTGGCTGATAATTACGGCCGGGTGGCGGCGCTGGGCGAGCGGGATTGTTCTCTGCAGCGCCGCCACCAGAAACTGATTGAGGAAGCGCCTTCGCCGGTGGTTACCCCCGGGATGCGTCGTCGGCTTTGCGCCTACGCGCGCCGCCTGGTAAAACAGATTAACTACCGGAGCGCCGGCACGATTGAGTTCCTGGTGGACGACCAACTCCATATCTATTTCATGGAGATGAATACCCGGGTTCAGGTGGAGCATCCGGTAACCGAAGAAGTGACCGGCATTGACATCATCAAAGAGCAGTTACGTATCGCTAACGGAGAGCGGCTTTCTTTTTCTCAGCGTCAGATTCAGATACGCGGGGCTGCGATCGAATGCCGGATTAACGCGGAGGACCCGGACCAGAACTTTCGGCCCAACCCGGGCCGGATTGAAAAACTCTGCGTTCCTTCCGGACCGGGCGTCCGTTTTGACAGCCACATCTATTCCGGCTACACGGTGCCGCCGTTCTATGATTCGCTTATCGGAAAGTTGGTCGTCCGGGGAAAGGACCGGCCGGAGGCCTTAAGCCGGATGCGCCGTGCCTTGATGGAACTGGAAATAGTCGGGTTGAAAACAACCGCCTCGTTCTACCGTCGTCTCCTTGACCACGCCGGTTTCCTGAGCGGGAAATATTACGTAGGGCTGATTGAAACTTTTCTGGAGAAGGGGCAACTCCCTAAATAAAAATGGCTAAAGAATCTTTCGGTAACCTGAAGATTGAGCATGAAGTTCTCTCGGCGATTGCGGCTACCGCGGCCGGCAAGGTTTCCGGCGTTACCCGCATTATTCCGGGACTGATCGGCGGAATCGCGGAACTTTTCGGCCGGTCTGCGCCCCAGCATTCGGTAAAAGTGAAGGTGAGGGAGAACGGAATTATTTTCGAACTTTCCGTGGAGGTGGCTTACGGCAGCGATATTCCCCAGCTGGCCTGGGAGGTTCAAAAAGCGGTCAAAGAGGCGATTGAGGCGATGACCGGCATGAAGGTGGTGAAGGTTGACGTGGAAGTATGCAACCTTAAAACGGAGGCGTAATAACCCCCACCCGGCCCTCCCCCACAGGCGGGGAGGGTATAGGAGGGGGAAAGGGGGGGTTTAAAAATGGTTCATTCGAAACTGATTGATTTGCATACCCACTCCCTTCTTTCCGACGGCGTGTATTTTCCGATGGAACTGGCGCGCCGGGCACAGGTCAGGGGGTATGCGGTGATGGCGATTACCGACCACGTTGATACTTCCAACATCAGCCGGGTGGTGCCGGAGGTAGTCAAGGTGGCTGCGGAGATTAACCGCCGGGTGGAGGATATCCGGGTTATCCCGGGCGCGGAAGTTACCCACCCGCCGGCCGGTTCCATCAAGGGGTTGGTGAAGGAGGCGCGGAAGCTGGGCGCCAGACTGATTCTGGTTCACGGCGAAACCCTGGCGGAACCGGTGGTCCCCGGCACAAACCGCAAAGCCCTGGAAGCCGGCATTGACATCCTGGCGCACCCGGGCCTCATCTCCGAAGAGGATTTTCTTTTCGCCAAAAAGCAGGGTGTGCTGCTTGAAGTTTCGGCCCGTAAAGGCCACTCTATTTCCAACGGGTACCTGGTTGGTGTTTGGCGCCGGCTCGGCGGAAAGCTGGTTATCAACACCGACGGTCATCAAGAGGATGACCTTTTTACCGAGACAAAATATTTCAACGTCGGGATGGGCGCCGGCCTGACCCGCCAGGAAGTGGCGCGGATTCTGAAATCCACCCTCTCCTTCGCCCAATCCAAACTTTAGGATAGCTTTGTGTTTTATGCACTGCACGCCTCTCCTTTTTTTTAAATTCGTAATTAATGTTTTTGCAGGGGCGTGGTTACACCCCCGTCCGCAAATATCCAAAAACCAATTCATCAAGGATAAATTTTATGAATAAAGTTGTTTTTGCGGAATGCCGGACGTATGCGCCGGTTGAGGTCTTGGCGGCTGCGCAGAGAATTTTTGAAGTGCTGGAAGCGGGCCTTCTTTTCCGGCGGACCGAAAAAGTACTGATAAAACCAAACTTTCTCCTGCCCTCCGGTGACGAAACCGCGGTTACCACCCATTCCCAGGTACTGCTTGCCCTGTGCCGCCTTTTACTTGATTTGGGCTGCCGGGTGGCAGTAGGCGAGAGTCCGGGCATCGGAACCCTGGCCGCCTGCATTGCCAGGAAAGGTTTGGGCGACCCGCTGAAGAAGATGGGTGTTTCCGTCGTGGAGTTCACCAGACCGGAACCGGTTCCGCTCCCGGCGGGCCGGATGGCCAAGAGCGTGCCGGTTGCCCGGGAAGTCGGGGATTTTGATGCGGTCATTTCCGCGGCGAAACTAAAGACCCACTGCCAGTTCTATTTCACCGGATGCGTTAAGAATCTGTACGGCTGTCTCCCCGGCCTGTTGAAGTCGGAATACCATTTGCGTTTTGCCGAAACAGAACGGCTAAGCCGTTTTTTTCTTGACGTTCACGATGCGGTTAAGCCCCGGCTGGGGTTCCTGGATGCGGTGGTCGGCATGGAGGGTGAAGGCCCGTCTTCCAGGGGAAGAGCGAAACCGGCCGGTTTTCTGTCTGCCTCTCAGGATTGCGCCGCGCTGGACGTTGAGGCGATGAAGGCGGTCTCCCTTTCTTCCGCGCGGGCGCCTTATCTTAAAGAACGGCTGGACCGGCCTGCGGCAGAGGTAATAAAAATAGGCAGGATTGAAAAGGTTGTTTTCCAACCGCCGACAAGGACGGAATCGGTTTTGAGCACCATCCCTTTTCCGGCCGGGTTTAAAAAAGTGTTGAAGTATCTGGTGGTTCCGGTGCCGGTTTTCAACGCGCCGCCGGTCTGCAAGTTGTGCGGCAACTGCCGGGATATTTGCCCGGCCCAACCGAAAGCCGTGTATATTAAAAAAGGGAGGGTAAGGTTCCTGCGCCGGTACTGTGTTAATTGTTTTTGCTGTTTTGAGATGTGTCCGCATAAAGCGATAAAATTATCTCAGCCCTTTTTGATGCATTGGTGGCGCCGGATTAAGGTCCCGTCTTTGTAATCTGTTTTTATATCGGATATAATTTAGGGTAAATGGTTAAGATTGGCGGAAGGGCGATTAAATCGGACAAGCCGGCGCTGGTAGGAGTGGTGGCGGCCCGGGATTGGGAAAAAGCCGACTGGAAAATAGCCGACATCCTGGAGATACGGCTTGACCGTGTTTGGGGCGAGGGGTTACAACCAGAAATTGAAGATAGCCGGTCATTCATCCGTGAGATAAAACAAAAAACCAAAAAACCGCTCATTTTAACCATCCGGCGGCCGGAAGAGAGTGAGACGCCGGGGCCAGGGGTTTTGCCGGACGAAAGCCGGCTGTCATTTTTTGAGGCGCTGATTACCTTGGTTGACGCGGTAGATGTGGAGATAGGTTCCCCAATCGCCGGCAAGGTAGCGAGGTTGGCCCGAAAAGCCAAAAAACCGGTTATCGGTTCCTACCATAACTTTCGCCGTATTCCGTCGGACAGCACCCTTTACGAAAAGATAGGCCGGGCCAAAAATCTCGGCGCAGATATTTTTAAAATCGCGGCGCTTACGGAAAGACCGAAAGATACTATCCGCCTGCTCCTGTTTTGTAATCTCTTTTCCAGGAGTCATCTTATCTGCGCCATCGGGGTGGGTAAAGAGGGCGCTCTTTCCCGGATAGCCGCCCCTCTTTTTGGTTCGGTCCTGGCCTACGCCTCGCTCTCCGCGAAGACCGCTTCTGGTCAGCCGGACCTAAAAACGCTATTTGCAGATTTACGGCGTTTTTATGCCTGAATAAGTTAGCGGATTCATGCCGATGTACGCCAATTAAGCGTTTAGCCGCCTTAGCTCAGTGGTAGAGCAGGGCATTTGTAATGAGACCCAGCCGTTTTTTGTAAACCCGCACTACACAAGCCAATCCGTTGTCTATCAACGATTTCACCCACCTCCCCAAGTTATACCAAGTTATACGGAAATATGCCGAATTGGACGCCAACATGGCACAAATCTGGCACAAGAATCAGGAAGATACCCCGCCCATTCCCGCCACCCAGTTACAGTCGTTTCTTAATTTAGTAAATTGACCTTGGAACTCAGGAAGCAGTACAATTTGAAATATAAGGATGCCCACAAAACAACAGTCTGAACCGACATCAAGCCGCAAACCTAAAACTAAGCGATCGTTTTCCGTTAGACCTTTAAGGCACAAATGAAGGTTTTAGAATAAAATAGCATGGCCGATAGATTTAATAAGGTAACAAGAAGCAAAATTATGGCAGCTATCCGGTCAACAAATACTTCTCCCGAACGGGCGGTATTTAAGGACTTGAGAAAACAAGGCGTATATTTCCAGCGACATTACAAGAAAGCTTTGGGAACTCCTGACATTGCCATACCATCCCGGAAAATCGCCGTTTTCATCGATGGCGATTTTTGGCATGGGTTTAGGTATCCTGCATGGAAAAGACGGCTGAAAGATAAATTTTGGAGAAAAAAAATAGAAAGGAACCGTAAACGAGATGAGTTATATAAGGGAAAACTGCGAAAAATGGGGTGGAAAGTATTAAGGGTTTGGGAACATCAACTCAAGAATGATTTCGGAAAGACAATCAATAGAATAAGCTTTTTCCTGGACCAGCACTAAAAAGTGTTGTATAATCAGTACCATGAAAAAGAAAAACAAGAAAGATGAGCATCCATCAATTTCCCTATTCACCGGAGCCCTTGGTCTTGATTTGGGACTCGAAAAGGCGGGTTTTGAAATTAGGGCCTGCGTAGAAAAGGATGATAGTTGTACCAAAACAATTATTGCAAATAGGCCTTCCCTGCGCAGTAGGATAATAAATAAAGACATTAACAAGGTATCCGTACAGGAAATCCTTGGTGTTTCAGGATTGAAGCGCGGGCAAGCGTTTCTAGTTGCGGGAGGGCCACCCTGCCAGCCATTCAGCACTGTTGGTAGGAGAGAATCGATCTCGTCAGACGAGGGCAACTTATTCCACAAATTTCTTGAGGTAGTTTGGGGGATTTATCCGCAATGTTTCATCTTTGAAAATGTTAAGGGAATCTTGTCTGCGGCCATACAACATAAGCCGTTAAACTTAAGGGGAAAAGACGGAAAGAACTTAACTAGGAAAGAAAAACTTGGTTCAGGCTGGGATTTTATAAACAAGCAGTTTGCAAAAGTGCTAAGGCAGAGGAAGAAAAACGGGTATCGACTCACTGTTTGGGAATTGGATGCTACTGACTTTGGAGCTGCCCAGAAAAGGAAGAGGGTGTTTATTGTAGGTACTCGTAGGGATTGCAAATTGGCTATTCCCAAAGGATTGTATGTGGGTAGGCAAAGGACGCTGAAAGATGCGATAGGGGGGCTGGATGGCAAATATGAACGGGCGGGCATTGATTACTTCCCTTATGATAAAACAAGATACAAAATCTTCAGTGAGAATTTAGTTAAGGCGGGAGAGAATTGGACTTGTTTACCTGTGAACTTGCAGAAGAAGGTAATGGGTAAGGGATGGTATGCAACCGGCGGAAAAGTTGGGTTTTGCCGAAGGCTATCTTGGGACAAGCCCAGCCCAACAATAACAACGAACCCGATGGGAAGGGCGACTAATCTATGCCACCCTGAAAAGCCGAGGCCGCTGAATTATGTCGAATGTGCCTTGTTACAAGGCTTCCCCAAAGGTTGGAAATTTGAAGGAAGCCTATCCCAAAAATATAAACAGATCGGGAATGCCGTTCCCGTACAACTAGGGGCGGCAATTGGTAAGTCGATACTGGAATCACTGGAGGTGCAAGATGCCGAATGCAATAAGACATGATTGGCCACCGCCGGATTGGCTGAAAAACCCTGAAGCCGATTCCGTACGTTTCCACGACAAGAAGGTTGAGGCATACAAAGGGCAGGTTGACATTAATTCAATCTGCTTATGGAGAGAGAATGACAGGACATCACTTGATATTGAGCATTTGGTTGCGGAAAGCGGCCTAAAGGACACCAAGGGGCTATCCGATAAAGAAATAATTAGCAGCATCATCAAGAAAGGTTTGCACAAGATAACTGATTTGGCAAAATCTATCAAGATGAACGGTGTCAGGTTACCATTAATCCTTACTTATGAAAAGGAACTCTTAGATGGTAATAGGCGGTTCATTGCCTGTAAATATTTACAATCCAAGGAAAAGGGGAAAGACGCAAAGTTCGAAACCGTTCCGGCTTATTGTCTCAAGCCGCATCTATCTAGGCGTTTGAGATATAGAATAATATCTGAGATGAACTTTCTTCCAGACCATAAAGAACAATGGCCTCGGGAAGTAAGGGCAAAGTATACCAGCCAATTGTTCACCGAATACAAGGCAAAATACGATGAGCAGCGAGCAATAGAAGAAGTAACGTTCTTGTTAGACGTGTCTAAGTCCGACATTTACAGGTTTATTAACGTCCTGCAGATGATAAAAGAGTATGTAAAATTCAGCGAAAAAAAATCAAAGGAAGCAAAAAAATCAGCGGAAACATTCGCCAGGGAAAAATTCCATTTCTTCGAAGAATTCTACAATAAAGATATCAAAAACAGGCAAAACCCAACAGCCATCAAGGAGGACAAGAAGCTATTTTATGGCTATCTGTTTGACAAGCAACTCATATCTACGACGGGTATCCGTGATTTCGCAGCCATGTTGCAGTATTCTTCGGTCAGGAAAATTATCAAGAGTGGGAATGAAACTCTTTCATATGCAAAATCAGTCTATGATGACTTTGTTATCCCTAAACGGGCATTTTTAAAAATAGAAAGGTTCTGTGAATGGCTTGAAAGCTTATCAAAAAAAGAACTTCAAATCATCTCCGACGATGTCAGGGAAAGGTTGTCGAAAGCCGTTAAGAGGCTAGATAAGTGATGTAGGTTATTGGAGAGCGGCATGGCAAACATTTACGTCGTTGGAGAGGAAAATTCTTTTACTTGGTTGGCATCCAGAAAGCGGTTTGGGGCAAAACATAAGTTAATTACTGGTGGCCACCAACAGGAATTGCTTGGGAAATTATCCGTAAGACGCAAAGGCAGGATTGCGGAACCCGCCGTGGTGCCCATATGGAATTCGAATTTTGGTACTATTGTCCTACACAGCAGGACACAAGAAGACTTAACCGCCGGAACCCTAAGGGGGGAAGCAGGCAAAATTGTCGATTTATGGGGAGAACGCATCAATTTTGGTTTGGGTGTGGTAGGTAGTACATTAGCCAAGGATGGCACAGTTTATTCTGTCACAGTTGCAAAGTATCAGTGTTCAGATTTCTTGGCAAGCAACAAGGGCATAAGATTCGCCGGCGGCTATACGACAACTACTGATGCCTGCCGAGCGTTTAACGATAAAAAGCGAACTGGCGATGGTCTATTGTGTAGCGAAGAATTGCTTAAAAAACATAGGATCCGCATTATTGAGGAAGATGTTGCTAACCCCTTCAATTATACCGTATTTTTTGGGTTAAACAAGTATCCAGCAAAAACCAAGTATTTACCCAGGATGTCACTAGGATGTTTTTTGATGGACTTGCAGGGGCAGGATGAATTACCGACGGACTTTATTTCGCATTGGAACGAAATTACCAAGTCTAAAGATGTCATCAGCGCTAAAGATATGCTCCAAGCAACACCAAAGATAATTTTCATATTAAGATATGACGAGTCCAAAGTTTTAGCCTTGATAGAAATGCCCATAAGGAAGGGGTTAGACGATCCGTGGGTTGCGATTTCCGGGGATTCCGAAGTTGAGTTATTAGGCCAGGTTGGATTATTAAACAAGTCTTTTTCCGATGAGACCTCTAGGCTTTTAAATGAATTCCTTGATGGCGATGGCAACCGAAAGGCAGTTTTTTATGGAAGGCAATATGACGACGGAGGTAAAAAAACAAGAAATTACTTTTGGATTTGCCCCAAACTGAAAATTACTGTGCATGGTTTTGAGCCAGAGTTAGTCAAGAATTGTGCAAGGTTGCAAGTAGAATGCTTAAGCAATTTCTTGAAAGAAGGAAGGGATTTTTCTCTGGATGCCAAAGCGGTATTGGGTGAGTTTGATAAGGATAACGCCGCATTGAAGCTTGCAGCTGATTCGAAGCCCGATTTGAAATAAATAACCCACACCAACCTAAAAAAGAAGACGTCGGTGGCAATCCCGCCGGCGACCAATGCCAGGAGGGGATTAGTTCGTTGTTGATAACAACGGCGCATGCGACATGGCCTATTTTGAGACAAGGGACAAGCGCACAGAATTCTGCGGGCGTTCCAACGAGACCTCCAGGATCCACGGGTATCCTACACGCGAGATGCGAGACGCCAAATTCTCGGTTACATTGCATCGGCACGGCAATTTCCTGAACGTAATTAGAAGACACCACGAAGCCAAACACCCACATTCTGAGGCAACAATGCCATTACCAGGTACTTTCTCTGGCTAGGTAATAGTTCATCACCTTCCAGCAAATATTATCCCCATCCTACACGTTATGTTTTTCAGTTCAGCCTACCCACCCCACCATCCAGTCCAGGCGCAATTATCTTTTTTCCCAAAACCAGTATAATACGGTAAAATACTCTTAAGAAAATAAGGGATGCATATTAAGTAAAAATCAAAAAAGAAAAGTTTTGTAATTTAAGATAACCCCTAATTTTGATATAAAATGGAAAAAGAAGATATGGATTTGTTTGATGTGGGCGACCCCTTCGAATTCTGGTCGCAACAAGCTTGTAGATTATCCGGCAAGTTGAAAATATCACCAGATTTTGTTAATGAGGCAATAGCAATAATAAAAGGATCTTTCGGTGAACAATGGCTTAGGGATTCTTTTGAGAATAAAGCGAGAAACACCCCGATTCCTATGCCGAAACATCCGCTAATCCAAAAATTATTGACTCCAACCGAATCTCAGGTAATTTCAATTTATGAGTTGGCTGTTTATATTAAACGTTTATTACAGATAAAAAATTTAGATAAAGTTCTACAAATGTGCGTATTCCGCTCAAAGGAGCCACTGATTCCGGTGAAAGGAGCCACCCCCCTGTTTTGAATCGGAGCGAAGCGACGGCAGTTTTGGTTTAAGTTGTTTTGTTCCACAGAAATGATTCTCTATTTCTGTGCGCCGCGCCGATTTCTTTCAAGAAATAGTTTACCCCCTTTCCGGGCTTGTTTTCAAATTGCCCGCTTTCCTCAATGACTCGCCCTTCAATTCAATTTTGTGTGCGTTATGCAGGAGCCGGTCGCAAATAGCGTCTGCTATGGTCGGATCCCCGATGATTTGATACCAGTCCTTGACCGGCACCTGACTGGAGATAATCAGGGAGGCGGAAAGATTCCGGTCTTCCACAATCTCCAGGAAGTCCTTCCTTTCGTTTTCGTTCATCGGACTTAATCCCAAATCGTCGATTATCAAGAGATTGAATCTGGCCAGTTTGGCAAGATACTTCAGGTAACTTCCGTCCGCCCTGGTCTGGAAGAGGGTATTGAATAATCTGGGTGCCCTGGTGTAAAAGACGTTGTATCCTTGTCGGCAGGCGCAATTTCCGATCGCGCAGGCAATGTAGGTCTTGCCGACTCCGGTCGGGCCGCTGATAAGCACGCTCTGGCGATTTGTCAGCCATTTACCGGCAGACAGTTCCAGAATGGTCTGCTTGTGCAGTCCTCTTGAATGACGGTAATCAATGTCCTCTATGCAGGCCTGTTGTTTCAACCTGGCGTTTTTTAAGAGCCTTTGCAGCCTTTTATTCTCCCGGCTGGTGGCTTCCGCGTCTATCAGGAGCCCCACAAACTCATCGTGGGTTAGATCGGAGTGTTCCGGCTTGCCGGCCAGTTCCTTAAAAAACTGGGCCATGCCCAGAAGCTTCATCTCCTGCATCTTGACTATTGTCTGTTCATTTAACATCGCGCCTCCCGTTGTTTTCAATTTACCTGCCCATCCGTTTTCCGGTAGTAATCTTCCCCGCGGATATTCTCATGGACCGGGGAGATTAAACCGGCCGGCTGCGGAAACAAATCGACGTGCTTGTCCAGTCCGGCCGCCAGGATGGACTTTATGCTCTGATACGAAAAGGTCCGGTATTTTAAAGCCCTCCGGCTGGCGTTCTCTATCCGCTCCTTCGGGTAGTGTTTTTCCAGCCGGAAGATTCCCAGACAGGAGCGGTAGGCCTGCTGCGGGTATTTACGGCCTTCAATAATCGCCTGCATCAGTTCTTTGGTGCAGGGGCCGGTCTTTTCCGCCCAGGAAAGTATCCTGGAGGGCGTCCACTCCAGGTATTTGCGGTGCGCTTCCGGCATATGCTCTTCAATCGTGGTGTAGGTGTGTTTTACCGAACTTCTCACGTGGCTGGCCTGTCTCTGTCCTTTGGAGAAGACCTCAATCGTATGCGCCGTTATCCGGACATCAACCGGCTGATGGACCAGTTGGTAGGGCACGCTGTAACAATGGCCTTCAATCTCAATGTGGTAGTCGATGTTTACCCGGGCATTCTTCCATTCCGCGTATTCGTAGCGTCTTTCCGGCAAAGGAAGAGCCGCCATTTTATCCAGAGTCTCAAACATCTCTTTCCGGCTGCGGTGCAGTTTCTGCATCTGTCGGTTGTTGAGTTTCTCCAGGAGTTCCCGGATTGCTGCGTTGAGTTCCGCCAGGCTGTAGAAGGTCCGGTTTCTCAGACAGGCCAGTATCCATCTCTGGGCAACTAACACCCCGGCCTCCGCCTTGGCTTTGTCCTTGGCCCGGTACGGCCGGGCCGGGATTACGGTGGTGTTGTAGTGCCGGGCCAAGTCCAAATAGGTCGGGTTGATGTCCGGCTCGTATTTACAGGCTTTGCTCACCCCGCTTTTGAGGTTATCCGGCACGGTTATCTTGGGCACGCAGCCGAAATACTCAAACGCCCTGACGTGCGACATTATCCACTCCTGCTTCTTTTGGGTAAGGCTTGCTTCGGCGTAGGTGTAATTACTGGCTCCCCAGACACCTACGAATAATTGGGTTGGGGTTTTCTTTCCGGTCTTTCGGTCCGTGATAAACAGACCGTCGCAGTAATCCACGAATAACTTCTCCCCGGCCCGGTGCTCCTGGCGCATGCAGATGTTCAGTGTTTTCCGCCATTTTCCGTAGAGTTCGCCAAACCAGCTGTACTGGAGCCCATCCGGATTTTCTTCTTTGTACTCCTGCCAGAGCAGTTGCAGGGTTACATGAGGACGCTTCAGTTCCCGGTAGATATAGTTCCAGTCCGGCTGGACCTTCTTGCCGGTTGGCGGGTTGCGCCGGAATAGTCTCTGCTCCAGTTCCGTATCGCTTAGTCCCTGGGCCTCCGGCCAGGCCAAGCCGCTCTTTTGGGCCAGATCCCAATATTCGGACACCGCCCTTCGGCCCATGTGCAGGCTGACGGCGATCTGCCGGTTGCTTAAACTCAATTGATGTTTCAGGCGCAGTATCTCACGAATCTTATCCATGCTGATTCTTTCGCGTGCCATATAAGAAGCCTCCTTTTCGGAGCATTATACAACACGCGGTCTGCTTGGCAAATTATTCTGGGGGATTACTGGACTACAGGGGGGTGGCTCCTTTGAGCGGAATAGGTGGCTCCTTTACCGGAATGGGTGGCTCCTTTGGACCGGAATACGCA
>JBDRQI010000013.1:0-32490 GCA_043826355.1 Candidatus Omnitrophota bacterium | reverse complement strand
GCATAATATGAACAGTGATAAGTTGGACCTGATGCGCAACAAAGAATAACACCGGAACCTGGCCTTCCAGATTTTCCGCCATAATCCAGATGAACATAAGCCAAAGGTTTTTGTCCCATAGCCTCAACAGACTCAACACCGCAACCAAAAAGATGCTGGGCCAAACTGATAGCATGGATACCGCCTCCTTTTATCACCCCAAATTGTGGTTTTCCCAGTTCAGCAAATCGGTTGCGAAACCGACTGGCGTGTGGTAGAACTCTCAGCATTGATAATGACATTATCGGTGTTTTGTATTTCTCTGCTAATTTCACCAATTTTCGGGCATCTGTTACATCATAAGTGAAGGGTTTATCAATGAAAGTAGGGACTTTTTTCTTTATACTAGGCAAAGCCAGTTCCAAATGGTCTGAGCCATCACCGTTGCAGTCCGCAATAAAAACCAAATCTACATTATCGGAAACTTCTTCAAATGTTTCGCATACAGTTGGATGGTTATCAAATATTCTTGACATACCTTCGGCAAGTTTTCGGTCTTTATCCCAGACTTTTACTAACTCAAAACCGCCAATTGTAGGTGCGGTTATCTTCTTGGGATCGTTATACTGCAAGTAAAAGTAGAAGTAGGCATCATGCGCTACCCCCAATTCATCATCTCTCAGGTCAAGCGGATCATACTTAAACATTAAAGCACCATAGTAATAAGCATGCAAGTCACATCTAATCATTCCTACTCTTATTCCTTTCATGCCTTCCTCCGTAACATACTAGCACCAAAAAATCAAATTTTTCCTAAGCAATTCCTGGAACCTAAATTATATTACAGAATATCACGATTTTACCCCCCCTCGGCCAAATCGGCGTTTTCTAAAGAAGAATTTTGCACAGCCATTTTAGGTATAAATCCATATAGGATAAGGTTTTCAAAGCTACCATACTTTCTAAAGCTAATATGTTACATTTTAACAATAAAGTCGGAAACAACCATGAGGACAACGGCTTATCAGGGGACAACGGTATTATTGGCAATACATTTCTGGTAGTAGTACCAGCTTTGGCGCGGTGTCCGGCACAACGTCTCCAAGTCCACGTGTGCCAGACCGAAACAGTAACGGTAGCCGGACGTTCCTTCGTAATCGTCAAGGAGTGTCCAATAATAGTAACCGCACACATTGATGCCGACCTGCTGGCAACGGACTATTTCGCGCAGGTGTTCTCGTATATAGCTGATACGGTCTTTATCGTCCTCGACCTTACCTGGCCGTTTTTCCTGATCCGTGGCTAGGCCGTTTTCGGTGATTGTAGATATCAATGTCCCCATAGCGTGCGCGGAATTCCTGAAGGGAGTCGTAGAGGCCGGCCGGATAGATAGTAAACCCATAGTCCTGCTGCGCGGCAAACGGCTCGCCGCCCCCCGAATCCAGAAAGGCGCCGGGTGTGTTTGCGATCACCGTCGGGGTATAGTAGTTTAGCCCCATAAAATCAATAAGGGTGAATGCGGCGCCGATCTTCTCCTGGAGGGCGGCCGACAGCACGGATGCCAGGTGCGGGTGAGACATCAACGACTGGGGATAGGTGCCTTTCAGCATCGGGTCCAGCCAACGGCCGAGAACAAAATCCGTTTGCAGCCGGGTGGCTGTTTGGTCCGCTTCGGAGAGAGAGTTTGAATAGTAGGGTACATAGGCCAGCACCGTGCCGATTTTGCCGGGTAAGTTCATGGCCCGATACAACTGCACGGCCGCAAAATGCATCAAAAGTATATTCAGTTCCCCGCGCCGCAACTGCACCGGGTCGTCATTTTCGGGGGCAAACGGGTTAAAACAGCTGGTGGCCGCCGGTTCATTCATCGTGTTCCAGTAACTCACCCGATTTCCTAACCGCTCAAAGTAGACGCACGCGTATTGCTCGAAATCCGCCACAATCCGGGGATTGCTGAAACCACCCTCTTCCGCCAGCGCCCACGGCAAATCCCAGTGGTACAGGTCGACAAACGGTTTGATATTATGTTTCAGAAGGAGGTCGATCAGGCGGTCATAGAATGCGAGACCTGGTTCGTTGACCGGACCGCGGCCGTTGGGCAAGACGCGAGACCAGGAGATGGACAAACGAAATGTCTTCAGGCCCAAGTCCCGCATCAGTAACACATCCTCAGCATAGTGGTGGTAAAAATCCACCGCGATCGCAGGCGTTTGGGCTCGATAAAAACGATCTGGGTAACGAAGCGAATATATGTCCCACACGCTCGGACCACGACCATCAGCATCGGCACCACCCTCTACCTGAAAAGATGAAGATCCTGCACCCCATAGGAAATCGCTTGGAAAATCAAATCGAATCATCAAATATTTCCTCAGCCGGATGATTGTTTTATACAAAAAATACCGGAAAAGCTTTTTTGTTTGGAGACCCTTAATGATAAGTGTTTGATTAGGTATCTTAATTTAGCTTTAGCCAAAAATAACTAACTTTCAGTTAATCTCCAGAAGTCAACCACCATCAAGGATACCACACCTCGGACATTAGAACTTATTTCATCGAATTTTATTTTAAATGAAATAAGGATTTATATAATACCCCCAAATCAAAAGTTTGTCAAATTTATGTCAGCGCAATATGGTAATGTCTCCTTTCAGCAAAATGAAAACGTCCTCTTTTTCATTTATTTAATCTTTCAAATACGGCCCTTCTACCCGCCATGGATGGTCTACTGGAGGTTTCCATGGTTTGCAAAGTGGCTTAACCCCGGTTGTCTTGGTGGAGTATTTTCTTTCCCTGATTCGCCGGAGAGTATCCGGGGTAATCTCCTGGAACTCCAAATACCGGTTGTTCAACCAGATTCTAATCTCTCCTTTGAGATCCTCCAAAACGGTAGCCTGGGTTTTTATCAAGGCTCTGGAGGGCCGGGAGAAAAGAAAGAAACGGTTACTCCAGGCAATGGTGAAATCTTTGGATATTACCCTCTTTTCCCGGAAAGCAAACACCCAGTTTAAATCTAACTCTGTCGGTATTGGCTTATGGAGGTCTTTGGGGTTGACCAGAGGGATAGCAAATACGCAATTGTATCGGGGGCAGATACCCTTTAAGGAAACCATTAGTCTGTGATAAATTCTTAATCTTGGCCAGTCGCAGCTCCTTAATCAACCTGTCCTGAAAGGTGGCAAATAACCGCTCTATCCTTCCTTTTGCCTGAGGAGAATACGCGTGAATCGGTTCGACGTTTAAGACCTCCAGCGCCATTTCAAACTGAGTCCTGGAAAGTTGGCCTTTGAGTTGTTCGTCCAGGTTTGGCTGGCGGATGGTTTTGCAGATACTGTGGCGGTCAAAGTAAAAGCTTTTGGAAATACCGTATTCTTCAATGTATCCCTTGAAACTCTCCATGGCCGCCCCGGTTGTTTCCTGCGGATAGAACCTGGCGAATACCTGGCTGGTGGCATCATCAATATAGCCCATCAACACCTTCTTACGCCCCCGTCCTTCCAACCAATCATGGACTGAGCCGTCTGTCTGAACCATCCCCCCGAAACATTCTTTCTGGTTGCGCCAGCAGTGTTTCACCTTGCTCACGCAGTTTCCTTGGCGTCCACAGATGATTTTCTATCATCCAGTGTTTTACTGTCTCCCGATTCACCGGCAGTTTCTCTGCTATCTCTAATTTTTCGGCGGCAAAACTTTGGTCCAAAATCGTAATATTTCTTTTTCACTATCTGCATAACCTTCTGTTTGAATTCTTCCGGAAATCTCCTGGGGGAAGGCTTGCCCCGGTTGCCGTGGACTGTGCCTTTTCCTTTACTATTTCTTGGTGCTGTTGCGGCCGGGGACCTTTTCTGATAAATACGGGAGTAAATTTGTTTGTTGGTCGCATTCAGAACCGCGGCGGTAAGAGCCGATCGGTTCTTCCTAGCGTAGGTATCGAGCGTCTTTCGTACGGAGCTGGCGAGGTCCTCCAGCCTAGAGGGCACCTCTTCCATCGCTTTCAAGAGCATTGCCTGGTGACGGAGGGTGGGAGTCTCGCCCTCATCCCATCTGGCCACAGTCCGGGAGAAAACGCCCAGAAGCTGCGCCAGCCTTTCGCGCGTATAGTGCAGTCTTTCCCGGAAAAACCACAGGGAAAACTTCCAGGGAATCCTGGGGAACGACTCCCCAGTTATGGAGTGGACCTCTTCCGCGTCGAAGAGCCGGCCGAACGCCGATTTTGATTCAAACATTCTATCCTCCGGGTATAAATTTTAGGGAATTATATACATAATTAGCCAGCATAATGAATTTGATGTTGACTTGCATTAGGAAGTCCGATTATTTGGACATCAAATTTCAGGGAAGGAGTAACCTTACTTTGAAATATTCTTTTGTCTCCTGGTGATGCATTGTTTGGCCATGGCTAAATGTTAGCACCCGGCCAGGGGATGGTCAAGGGATGGAGGAGGGGAGTGGGGGATAACCGCGATAGACAACGGTCTGCGAGGAAAGAAAGGTAGATTGCCACGGTAAAGAACGCCTCGCAATAACGCAAAAATGTGATTTAAGGCGAAAAAACGGGTTGGGTGGGGTGATAATACCGGTTTTAGATTAAAAGCGCTTCTTTAAAATAGGATTTTTAGGTTTATGTAAAAATCATCCTCCGGTCCGGACATTTCCGCCAGGGGAAAAAGACCGGATGAAATTTTTTGCCAGACAAATAGGGGTTATTCATCACTGATTTAGTAATGATTACCTTTTTCAAATTTTCCAATTTTTCCAAAAAATTGATTCCAAATGTTTGATTTTAGCTGTTTTAATACTATAAAAAACTATAACTAACGATACTTATATTATTGAAAATCAATATAATAAATATAAAATATAGTGCCGGATGAACCTGACTTCTGCCAGGACGATGGAATTCTTCCGGTAAGATTGCTACGGCAAAGCTCGTTTCGCAATGATTTAGTGTTCTTAGGATGGTCGCAGGACGGGAAGAATGGATCCCCGATTACCACACGCAAGAATGAAAAATGATCGAATTGACAAAAAATTATAGCATTGGAAATCAATTATATAAACATCATTAGATAATAAGTTGTGTTAACTGGAACCGATGTGAACATTAGGGCGGGATAAACGCCAGTTTCCGGGGAGTTTCCAGACAGCGAAGTTAACATAAGATACATTATCCGACAATGAATTCAACAAACAAATAAGCCAATGATATACAATGACTTTGTTGGTTTGTTTATTTACTGTTCATAACGATAAGTGAGGTATTGAGGGTTGGAGCAACAAAAGCTCTATTTATGGCACGATTATCAAGATTAAGGCAGGATTACTACTTTAAGCGCTTTTCCTTCCCTTACCAGGTTCAGGCCTTCGGTTATCTTTTCCAGGGGTAGTTTATGGGTTACGAATTTCCGGGCGTTAACCTTGCCGGAAACGATCAGGGAAAGCGCTTCCTCGTATTCCGAACGGGCTGAGGCAAAAGCCCCGAAAACGCCAAGTTCCCGGTAATGGACTATGTTTGAGTCAAAATTAATGATTGAATCATCCTTGGGCAATCCGCCGAAGAGGCTTATCCGGCCTCGTATGGATGCCATTTTTAGCGCTAATTCATGGGTTATTTTAGCCGGATTGGCGGTAATGATGATATCGGCTCCTTCTCCATTTGTCAGGCGCATGACTTCTTCAACCGGGTCTTTTTCAAGCGAATTGATCAGGTGGTCAATCCTGACTACCTGGGAGGAATTGGCCAGCCGTTCGGAGTTTATGTCGATTAAAAAAGTTTCGGTGGCGCCTTTTGCCCGCGCCAGTTCCAGGTGCATCAGGCCGATGGGGCCGGCGCCAAAAACTACAGCCCGGTCTCCCTTTTGGATGTTAAGAAATGTCTGGGCGTTTAGGGCGCAGGAAAGCGGTTCCACTACTGCGCCTTCCTCGAAGTTTACTGAAGCCGGCAGCTTAATGATGCTGTTCTGGGCTATGCTTTCAGCCGGAATTTTAATATATTCGGCAAATCCGCCCGGGTAAAAATAACCCAGCGCCTCGGTTTTGGCGCAGATATTTTGCCGGCCGGCTTTACAGA
Organism: Candidatus Omnitrophota bacterium; assembly: GCA_043826355.1. Taxonomy (GTDB): domain Bacteria; phylum Ratteibacteria; class UBA8468; order MWAK01; family MWAK01; genus JAHJUB01. The sequence continues at coordinate 26,441 of JBDRQI010000013.1, read as the reverse complement.
AACGGCATTCTCCGCAGCCGACGGAAGTAACTACGGTTACCGGTTCGCCGGCGGAAACATTGCTGACCCCCTCCCCTACTCCTTCGATGATACCCGCAATTTCATGGCCGATCACCTGGGGCGGTTTTACCTTTTTATGCCCGGAACGGTAGGTGCGCAGGTCTGTGCCGCAAATAGCGCAGGCCTTAACCTTGATAACCACCTCTCCTTTTTCGGCTTTCGGGGTTGGTATTTCCCTGATTTCCATCTGCTCCGGACCTAAAAAAAGAGCTGCTTTCATTGTTTTCTTCTCCCTTTCAATAGTAGTTTACGGTAGTCTTCCGCTTCCATATTTTCAATACCTTCCACTTCCGTCGGACTTAAATAGCGAATCTTTTTTCCGGCGGACAGGATTGCCATCATAAACCGGGCTGCATCTTCCAGAAGGATGCTTCGGTAATAGGCCTCTTTAAGGTTATCGCCAACGGCCACCGCGCCGTGGTTCTTGAGTAAAACCGTATCGTAGCCTTTCTTAAGTTTTTTGATAACTGCCTCCCGTATCTCCTCCCCGGCCGGTATTACGTATTCCACTACCGGCGCTTCCGGACCGACCAGGGCCACGAAATCCGGGAAGAGTCCTTTGAATTGTACGCCGGCGGTAGCCAAAGCGGTTGCTAATACCGGATGAGTGTGGATGACCGTTTTGATGTCTTTACGCGCCAGGTAGCAGCCCAGGTGCATCGAGATTTCACAGGTTGGCCGCAGTTCGTTATCTTTGCCGATTCGCTTGCCGTTTTTAAGATTGACCACAACCCAGTCCCCCGGTTTGATTTCGGCCAGACTGAATCCGCTGGGTGAAAGATAAATCAGATCGCCCTCCCGGGCGCTAAGGTTTCCGCCGGGACCGGTGGTCAACCCCTTCTCCACCAGTAATTTTCCGTAATAACTTAGTTCCTCGGTAATTTTTGGCATTTTTCCTCCGCAACTTTCCTGAAATTATACCCTATGATCCCAATTGCTGTAAAGAACAGCGGATCTCTTCATAGTCCTCGGGAAACCATTATTCAACCGATATCAATTGAGATATTATATAATTAAATAATTATTCAATTGATTAATTATTGCGTTGTGCGGGGATTGTGGTTTACCGCGGTGTAGCGTCGGGAAGTCCGCCGTCAACCGGGATGGTGGCGCCGGTTGTCGGCGTCTGGCGGGAAGCGAAAAAGAGTACTGCATTGGCCACGTGATCCGCGGTTACCTTTGTTTTCAAAAGATTCCGGTTTCGGTAGTATTCCTCAAGGCCTTTCTCATCCAATCCCCTGGCTTTCATCCGGTCCGGACCAACCGCCTGCCACAAACCGGACTTGCGGCTGCCGTCGGAAAAGACCGCATCCGGTGCTATCATGTTTACTCTCACACCCAGCGGAGCCAGTTCCAGGCTGGCGATGCGCGCCAATTGATGGCTGGCTGCCTTCGTGGCGCTGTAGGCGCCGAAACCGGCGCCCGGTGCAAAAACATTTTTAGTTGAAATCAGAATAATGTCCCCACCGGTGTTCTGGCGTTCAAAATGTTTCGCCAGTTCCCGAAAAAGGAGCAGTGTCCCTTCAACATTAATCCGTTCTAACCGTTGAAATACAGATAAATCCATTTCCTTAAGGGTTGATACGAACGCCGCTCCGGCGTTAATCACGACGATATTCAAACTTCCCAAAACCCGAACCGTTTCTGTAATTCCAGAGACAACCGATTCCGGGTTGGTGACATCAAGAACCACTCCGATTATCCGATCGCCGTATTTTTTCTTTAATTCCGCAACCAGGCTGTTTAGGTTGGGCCCGGACAGGTCGGTCGCTGCTACGCGGCAGTTGGCTTTCAGCAGTCCCCGGCATATCCCGGACCCGATTGCACCGGCAGCTCCGGTTACCAGGGCAACCTCCTCCTTCATGTCATAATGGCAGATCGGTTCCTTATTTTCCATGTAACGCTCCAATCATAAACGCTGCATTCTCAACCGTCGTCTTGCCGTCAAAGACCGCACTGCCGGTAACCACAATATCGGCGCCCATTTTGGAAATTTCGGCAATATTTTCCCGCGTGATGCCGCCGTCAACACAGATCAGAATTTCTCTTCCTGATTCCGAAATCAGGCGCTTGATTCTTTGAACCCGCTGCCGTGTAGACGGGATAAACTGCTGTCCGCTCCATCCCGGATTGATGGCCAGTAATGTAACCACATCAACCTCATTCAGCAGCGGTTCCAGAACCTCAACCGGCGTCCCGGGGTTTAATGCGACACCCCGGATTAAACCTCTTTCCGGATCGTTCTGGTTGGACATCTTCCCCAGCGCCTGCAGCACCCGGTGGATGTGGATGGAAGATTCCGCGTGAACCGAGATAATGTCTGCACCGGCGGCAACGTAATCCTTAACCTTTTCCAGCGGTTCGGTTATCATCAGGTGCACGTCCTTGAAGAGCGGTGTCTTCACCGCTTTAATTAAGGGAGGTCCGAAAGTCATCATCGGGCAGAAAACACCATCCATGACGTCAAAATGGAACATCCTTACTTTAGTTTGCTCCAGAAGTCTTACTTGAGAACCTAAAGCCATCAGGTCCGCGGTCAAAATACCGACGCTAATAGTGGGCGTTGATTCTTTCAGGGTTTTAAATAACGGGTTTTTTGCCATTATTTTGCTGCCTTTGTCTGATTTTTTAAAGTCAGATAAAATTCGTAGGCCTCTGCCGGTTTTGCGCCTTCGTGAACAATCTTTCTTATCGTCTGGAGCATGGGAATCGGCGCCTCTGCCTGAAAGATGTTTCGGCCCATGTCAACCCCGGCCGCACCCTGTTGAATGGCGTTGTAAGCCATCTTCAGTGCGTCCAGTTCCGGCAGTTTTTTCCCTCCGGCAATAACGATGGGAACCGGGCAGGATGCGGTTACAGTGTCAAAATCCTCCGGCACATAGTATGTTTTAACGTAAGTCGCGCCCAGTTCGGCGCAGATGCGGCAGGCCAGACGCATGTAACGCGCATCGCGAACCATATCCTTGCCTACAGCCGTAACAGCGAGAGTGGCTATTCCGTAACGGTTTCCGGCGTCAACCAGCCGGGTCATATTATGGACCGATTGGCTCTCGTATTCACCGCCGATGAAGACCTGGACCGCCAGCGCCGCAACATTAAGCCGGATGGCGTCTTCAATATCTACGGCAATCTGTTCGTTGGAAAGTTCCTTTAAGATACTGGGACCGCCGCTGGCCCTCAAGACAACCCCTTTGGTAAAAGTCGGCGGGATGATTGACCGCAAAATGCCGCGGGTCAGCATCAGGGTATCGGCGTACGGCAGTAAAGGAAGGATGGTAACATCAATGCGTTCCAAGCCGGTGGTCGGACCCTGAAAGTAACCGTGGTCAACGGCCAGCATCACGGTCTTGCCGGTTTCGGGATTGAAAATCCGGGAGAGGCGATTTTTCAACCCCCAGTCCAACGCATTGGAGCCTTTCAGAAAGAACATCTTGCTTTCAACCGGAACATCCAGGTAAAAATTCTTTTCTTCTTTCTCGTCTTTTTCAGGCACGGTAACCTCCCAAGTTATTATGCGGGTTCGCAAACGGGAAATATTCTTATGCCCGTTTCAGAAATTGCCGCAGGGCTTCTTCGATGACGTGGGAAATCCTCGGGAACTCTTTTCGGTTCTTCACCTGGAATTCCCGCATGCGGTCAATGATGGCGGCTGAGAGATAAAAATGGGCGTGGACCTTTTCTTCTTCGCCATTACTCTTTTTTTTAACGCCGCTGACCGCCGAGATAATCGTCCGTCCCTGCGCTTTCTTTAAACCTTCCTTTAGCCCGGATAACTGCTTGTTCGCCATTATCTGCTCCTCTTCCGTTTCTCAATCCGGCTCAGAACCTCTCTGCTCAGTGCCCGGAAACTCTTTTCAATTTTAGAGACGTCCCCTTTGATTTTCCAGACCGGAGCCCCCAGGATAAGCGCTTCCTTTGCCTTGGTGGAGTTGGGGATTATAGTCGAAAATAAAAGGTCTTGATACTCTTCGTCAAGATGTTCCTTGATTGCCCTTGAAGAACGGTGAAACTTGGTAAAAGAGGAAAGGACTACGCCCAGTAGTTTCGGACTTTTGGTTACCCCGGAGAGTTCTTTCAGGGAATTTTGCAGGTCGGTCAAAGCCCGGATGGCATATACGGAAATGTCCACCGGCGCAATGACCCAGTTGGCTGCGGTGAGGGCATTGACCGTAAAAAGCCCCAGGGATGGCGGCGTATCAATTAAAACGACGTCAAAGTTTTTGACCGAATCCAACCAGTATTTAAGGCAAAAATAGTTCTTGAGACTCAGGTCTTTTTCGTGGACGGACAGGCTGATGTCTGAGGCCGCAAGATAGATTCCTTTATTGGTCTGTATGACCTCCGGACGCTTTTTTTTAAATACTGCGGAAACCAGTGATTTTTCCGGTATCCCTTCCGGGCAGAAGGAACTGGAGAGGTTTCCCTGGGGGTCCATATCCACGCACAGGACCTTCTTTCCCTGACCGGCCCAGACATGGGCCAGGTGAAAGACGATGGTTGTTTTACCGACGCCGCCTTTCTGGTTTGCCACGCTGATTTTAATCATTTTGTCCCCATTGTTTAATTAAACAATATCACAATATCACAAAAAAATTATTGTAGGGGTTCGATTTATCGAACCCGCGGGCGCTTTACGAACTTGAAAAACCGACGTGGTCCAATTTTAATAAGATATTCATCCGATTTTTCTAATTGCTGTTCCAGGCTCGAGATTTTAATACCGTTGATTTGTATGCCGCCCCCTTTTATCAATCTCTTCGCTTCACTTTTGGAAAGAAAACCCATGTTTGCAAGATTTTCAATAATTCCAATGATTGTCGGGTATGCCGAGAAAGTGATGGGTGGACATGCTAAAGAATTATCGGACGGTTGAAAGCCCTTCTGACTGAAGATGCGGTTGAACTCGCTCTGCGCCGCCCGGCCGGAATCATTTCCGTGATAAAAAGAGGTAACTTCAAAGGCGAGCCGTTCTTTGGCTTCTTTGGGGTGGCCGGACAGAATTTCCTTTATCTCCTTTTCCGGAACAGAGGTCAGGCACCGGAAGTATCTCTCTGTCAGGCCGTCCGGGATGGACATCAGTTTTCCGAACATCTCTCCGGGTTGTGCCGTAATGGGAATGTAGTTGCCGTAGGTTTTGCTCATCTTGCGGATGCCGTCGGTTCCTTCCAGAATGGGGACGGTAATAACTACCTGTTTTTCCATTCCGAAAGCCTCTTGAATGGTTCGTCCGGCCAGCAGATTGAATTTTTGTTCGGTGGCGCCTATTTCCACGTCACTTTTCAGCGCGAAGGAATCATAACCCTGGAGGAGCGGATAGAGGAATTCCTGCAGGGAAATCGGGTTGCCCTTCCGGTAGCGCTGGCTGAAATCCTCCCGTTCCAGAATTTGAGCCACGGTGAAAAAAGAAGTCAGCGTAATCACGTCTTTGAGGTTCAGTTTTTCCAGCCAGGAGGAGTTGAGGACAAATTCGGTTTTTTCCAGATCGAGCAGTTTACCGACCTGTGCCCGGTAGGTTTGCAGGTTTTTTTTTATTTCCTCAGGCGATAAAACGGGACGGGTTTCAATTCTTCCGGTCGGGTCACCGATGAGGGCGGTAAAATCGCCCACCAGGAATATTACCCGGTGGTCGAGTTTTTGTAAATCGCGCAATTTACGGATGGGGACCGAGTGGCCCAGGTGCAATTCCGGCGCAGTCGGGTCGATGCCGTACTTGATTCGCAGCGGCTGATTTCGGGAAAGACTGTGTTCCAGTTTTTTCCGCAATTCCGCTTCCGGAATGATCTCCGTAACCCCCTGTCGGATAATCGCCAGTTGTCTGTCTATTTCGGTCATGTTTTTAATGGGAGGGGATATAACCCCTCCCCTACATTTATTTTGTTTAACAGTCCGTTATTTTTTTAAGCGAGGATGTTCTGGTTTTTTTATAATTTGTTTTTGTACTTCTTCAAGCGAGGTTTATTTCTTTTGCAACACTTCGCGGAGTGACAGTTACAAAACAAGCATAACGAAGGATTGAGTATCCGGGGTCCGCCGGTTGTTTTGGCGGAAACACGGAGAGTCTCAAGCCGCAAGTTGCGTAGTTTTGTCTGACACGCAGCGTGTGTAGCAAAAGAGATAACCGAGCGCTATATTATAGCCCGGAAAACCACTTTTTGCCAAATTCTTTTTGAAACTCTAAAAACATTCCTTTACTTAAGGCGGATTGGATTTGACGCATCAAATTTTGCATAAAATAAAGGTTGTGGTAGGTAATCAGGTAAAGGACGGTAAGTTCTTTGGTGTTCAAAAGGTGGCGCAGATAACCGCGCTGGTATTTGCGGCAGACAAAACAGGCACAGTCCGGGTCAAGGGGACCGGAGTCTTCCCGATAAGTGTTGTTGCGGATGATTATCTTGCCGCGGCTGGTCAGGCCGGAACCGTTGCGGGCGATGTGCGTTGGGAAAGTGCAGTCAAAAATATCAATGCCGGTTCCCACCGCCGCAATAATCTCCAGGGGTGTGCCGATGCCCATAAGATAGCGGGGTTTTTCTACCGGCAGGAATTTGGCCGTATAAGCGACCAGTTCGTTCATCTCCTCTTTTGGTTCGCCGAGACAAAATCCGCCCAGGCTGTATCCGGGGAAGTTCAGTCCGACGATCTCTTCAGCCGATTGTTTTCTCAGGGACTGGTAGGTTGACCCCTGGACAATGCCGAAAAGCGCCTGTTCTTCTTTCCGGCGGCTGATTTTGCATCTTTTTGCCCAGGCGGTGGTTCTGGTCAGCGCTTCCGCTGCGATCGATTCCGAAACCGGGTAAGGGACCGGTTGGTCCAGGGGCATGATAATATCAACCCCCAAATCTTCCTGAATCAGAATCGCCTCTTCCGGCGTGATTTGGTGCCAACCGCCGTCGTAGATGGAACGGAACACCGCGCCTTCGTCCTTAATTTTAGTATCCGCCAGACTGAAAATTTGGAATCCACCGCTGTCGGTTAGAATTGGTTTCTGCCAGTTCATGAAATGATGAAGACCGCCGGCCGCGGAAATAATTCTGGTTCCAGGCCGCATGGAAAGATGGTAGGCGTTGGCCAGGACCATTTCATATCCGAGTTCAACCAGGTTTTCCGAAGAGAGGCAGCGGACCGCTCCCCGGGTGGCAACCGGCAGAAAGACCGGCGTTGTCACTTTTCCGCGAGTAAATGATAATTCACCAAGGCGTGCTGAACCGTCCTTCGCTAATATTTTGAATTCCATATTAAAAAGGGAGGGTATAACCCCACCCTGCATTATGTTAATCTACAGGATGAGCATTGCGTCACCGTAACTGCCGAACCGGAACTCATTTTTTAAGGCATATTTATATGTTTCCAGAAGCATTTCTTTGCCCGCAAAGGCCGCGGTCATGAGTAGCGTGGTGGTTCGGGGCAGGTGAAAGTTTGTGATTAGAACATCAACCACCTGAAACTGATAGCCCGGATAGATGAAGGTGTTAACCCAACCGCTGCCTGCGGTAAGACCTTTGTTTCGAAAATTTCCTTCCAGTGTTCTGACGGAGGTGGTTCCGACTGCCGCCACCCGGCGACCTTCTGTTTTGTTTTTATTGATGATGCCGGCTGTTTCCGGAGAAATTTCGAAGAATTCCGGTTCCATTTGATGTTGGATTATGTCCTCAGATTGAATTATCCGGAACGTGCCCCAACCAACATGAAGGGTAAGATAAAGAAGAGAAACCCCTCTTTTTTTTATTTGATTCATAAGAGTTGGCGTGAAGTGCAATCCTGCTGTTGGCGCAGCTACCGCCCCTTCCTTGCGGCCGTAAACGGTCTGATAATAATCCTGGTCTTCCGGCCGGGCCGGTCTTCTAATGTACGGAGGCAGGGGGATTTCGCCAAATCGGTTTAAAACTTCCTTCAAAGGAAGACCTTCAAAAGAAACAAGATATTTACCGAAAGATAATTTTTGTTTAATATTTATTGTGAGTTTGTTCTTTTCAATTTTCTCCATCTCCCCGGAGGGGAGATGGAGAGGTGATGTTGGTAGCGTAAGTTGCAAACCTTTCTTAACCCGGCCACGGACCAGGGCCTCGGCCCTGCCCTGCCCGGTCTCCCGCAGGATAAATATTTCTACCTTTCCGCCGCTGGGTTTCTTTAAGCGCAACCGCGCCGGGATGACCCGGGTATCGTTAAGGACCAGGAGGTCGCTTGCCAAAAGAAAGTCCGGTAAGTCCCGGAAGATGACGGAGCGGATCGTGCCGCTTTGGCGCTCCAGAACCAGAAGTTTCGCCTCGTCTCTTTTGGGGAGCGGTTCCTGGGCGATAGCACTCTCCGGTAAATCATAAAAGAATTTTTCAATATTCATCAGTGTGCCGGTAGATGAATATTCGGGGATAAAGATAAAGGTAGTCTTCGTTGGGGCTGTTCTCGTTGAAAGCTATTCCGAAAATCTTCGGCGGATTAAAAAATTCTTTCTCCAGTTGATACCCGGCTTTAGCGAATATTTCGCTCCAGAGCGACGGATTTCTTCGGTATTCTATCTCGTTTATGAGGAAATATTCCGGTTTTTTGTTTTTCAGTGTCTGAAGGTCCTGTCCGGTTATAACCACGGAATATTTTTGTTGGTTGATGGGCGGCAGCTCAAACTGAAAGGTGTCTCTTTTCAGGCCGATGACGGATCCGGATTTGATATTCTGCGCAATCCATTTTCCGGCCGTAGTGCGGATGTTTTCCGTTGCAAAAAGACGTAAATAGCCCAGGGTATAAAGTAAAGTCGGCAACAACAGCAGGGCCATAGCGGTTTTCCAGACGACTTTTTTTCTCGTCGGTCGAAAGACGACCGTTGCGGCTGATATTGCCAGAAAGGGAAGTATCGGCATCAGGTAGCGGTCATAAAAGAAGTTCTTCCATAGAAAAAATCCGGAACAGAAAATCACCCAGAATGTTATCAGGATGCCACCCGGCTCTTTTTTCTTTAAGGCGATGACCATGCCGGTAAGGCTGAGCAGCAGAAACGGCAACCCTATTCCGTAATTTAGGGCTTTGAGATGGTAACCGATATTTTTCAATAAACCCGGCAAGGTGATTCCTTGTCCGAGAACCGCATTGATACCGTATTGGCAGGACCGGAATTCCGGATAATTTTTAATTGCATAGGGACAGAGAATGAGAAAGGTTGCGGCGGCGCAAAGATACGCCAGCAAGATGTTTCTGCGGAATAAAGCCCGTAGAAATCCGCGGTGGAATTGACCGGTTTTGGTGGCTGCAACAAGCAAATGGGCCAGGAGTATTACGAACAGAACCAGGACCGCACTGTATTTGGTGTCAGCGGCAAGCCCGGCGCTTGCGCCGGCCAGAAGATACCATTTTAGGTTTCCGGATTCCATGATTGAAATTGAAAAGAGGAAGGTGAGGCAGACGAAAAAGAGCATGGTGGCATCTACGGATACGTAATGCGCATTGATGACAAGCATCGGGCAGATCGCCATCAACAAACCCGCGGCTAACCCTACCTTGGGGCCGTAAAGCTTTTTTCCGATGAGATAGGTTAAATAGACCGAGAGAACCGCGAAAAAGGCTGAAGTAAATCTTCCGACCAGATAGAAACGGGCGATCTCTTCCGGATGCAGGAAATAGAAGGTAATGTCGGTTGAAAGCGTAATGAACCCGAAAAGAAAAGCGACAGCGAGACCTAAAGCGAAAAGATAGATGTACAATGTACCGTAGTAAAGATAGCGGGGGTTTAAGTTGAAGGTTTTTGGGTCCATGTTGCTGACTGCCTTGATGAAATTGGATTCATCCGGATGATAGGAGCGGATGGGATTAAACCGGGAACCGGAAAGAAGTTCTCTCTCTTCGGTCATCGATTTTGTAACGTCCGTATTCTCTGTTTCTGCCAGTGAACGGAAAATATCTTCCCGGTTGTCGAAATACAACCGATTTCGTTCCGCACTGGGCAGGCCCCAATTTAGCCCCCAGGTATTCAACAGGAAGGATGTCAGCAAAACCAGGAGGATGCCCAGGCCGAGTTTTCGCGGTTTCCGGTTCATTTGAGTGTAACTATATAAAACGTATTGAATATTTGCATTTTATTGATTACGGTGATTTTCAATCTCTGTAATCTACGCTTTTTAATCTGTGTAATAATTCATATTGAGATGTAATTATTTAACGCTGCATATATGATTGAAGTTTCCATGCGGACGCTCTTTTTAAAAGCCGGCCGTAAGAGCGGAAAGCCCGGCCAAATTTAAATTTTGATTTTCCGGTTTCCCTGCCCGTCCAGACAGTCGGCACGTCAATAATTTTACAGCCCGTCTGCCAAAACTTTATCGTCAGTTCCATGGAGAGCCCGAATCCGTCTTCGTCGGTCTTGGCTGCCAGCAGGCAATCTCTTCGGTAAAGTTTGAAAGCGTTGCTGGCGTCCGAGGTCGGGAAATTTAAAAAAATCCGTAAATATTTATTAACCCAGAAAGAAAAGAACCCCTGGGCTTTCGGTCCGCCTCTTTTGCTGCTGCCGGAGAGGTACCGGCTGCCGCAGACCAGGTCGTATCCTTCCGTGAATTTGGCGGTCATTTTGGGGATGGTTTGGGGGTCATCGGAGGCGTCAGCCATAACGACCACCACCCCTGCGCCGGAGGCAGCCCGGAAACCGATCCGTAGGGCCGAGGCGAAGCCGGGTTTCGCGGTGTTGTTAATTAGTTTGACAGAAGGGTACGCTTTCTTTAATTCCAATATTTTAGCGGCAGTGATGTCGGTTGAGTGGTCGTTGACGATTAACGTTTCGTGAAGCAGGTTTTTCAGTTTTTTTTCCAAATCGGCGACAGTCTGACTGATGTTATCCGCTTCATTGCGCGCCGGTATTACGATGGAGATGAGCATTATTTTTAGGTCAGTTTTTTGGCAGCCAGTTCACCCTCTGCCTGAAGGAACCTGTCTTCAGCCGGTACTTTTCGGGCCCACTCGATCAGATTCTGCATCCCGTCTTCAAAGCTTACTGTCGGTTGCCAGCCGAGTTTCTTTTTGATTTTACTGATATCGGCAAAGCAGTGGCGCACGTCACCTTTTCGGAAGGTTTTCGTAATTTTCGGTTCAATATTTTTACGGATAGTTTTGGCCAGAACCCGGGCGATCTCGTCGATTTGAACCGGCTGGCCGCTGCCGACGTTGAAGATCTCATAGTCGGCTGCCTTATTTTCTAAGGACAGGAGGAGTGCGCGGCAGACATCGCAACTGGAGATGAAGTCCCGGGTTTGTTTACCGTCTTCGTAAACCACCGGCGGCCGGTTGTTTTTAAGCCGTGAAAGGAAGATGGCGGTTACGCCGGTATAGGGATTGGAAAGCGATTGGCGGGTTCCATAAACATTAAAAAAGCGCAGGGAAACTGTCGGAATCCGGTAGATCTTTCCAAGTATCAGGGCTGTTTCTTCCTGTGTTTTCTTGGTTAAGGCATAAATGGAATTACAGTCAAACGATGTTTTTTCGGAGGTGGCTAACGGTTTCAGCGGAGACCTGCATTCCGGGCAGCGGGGTTCCCAGTTTTTTTGGATTAACTGCTTCTCGGGCCTTAGGCCTGGTTTGACGACACCGCATTTTTTACATCGGTATAAACCTTCACCGTAACTGCTCATTGATGCGGCCACGATTATTTTTCCAACCTTATTTTTTTGGTTGACCAGGATGTCAAAAAGGGTGGCGGTTCCGCGTATATTGGTATCAACGTAATGTTCCACCCGGTATTGCGACTGGCCGACGCCTACAGCCGCCGCCAGATGGAAGACCGCTTCACGGCCGGCCAGCGCTTTCTGAAGACGGGCATAATCCCGAACATCTCCGCGCACGAATTCCGCCGCCGGGTTCAGGTATTTCGGTTTTTTGCCCTGATGCACCTGGGGTTCTAAATTATCAAAGATGCGGACATCATGCCCTTTTTCCACCAAAAGGTCGGTCAGGTGGCTTCCGATGAATCCGGCGCCTCCGGTTACTAAGATTTTCATAAATTTTCTTTCAACCAGGACAAGAGCCGTTGCAGGCCCTCTTTTTTAAATACCGACGGTTTCCAACCCAAACCTTCTTTTGCCTTTCGAATATCAGAGATGTAGACCCGCTGGTCCCCGGGCCGCCAAGCGTCAAATTTGTATCTTATTTCCTTCTTCAGCTCATTTTTTAACCAGGCTATCAATTCCAGCAGGGAAAGAACGTTTTCTTTGCCGCCGCCGATATTATATATACCGCCTGATGTTTTTTCAGTTTTGGCGCGAGCCAGTTCAAAAGCCGAGATAAGGTCATCCACCAAAAGGATATCCCGCACCTGTTTACCGTCTCCATAAATAGTGATTTCCTTGTTTTGCAGTGCGCAGAGCATAAGATACGCCACCCAACCCTGGTCCTCGTTACCGAACTGGTGGGGACCGTAGATACAAGACTGGCGAAAGACCGCCGTCTTCAGGCCGTAGATGCGGCTGTAATCACGGACATACTGGTCTGCGGCGCCTTTGGAACAGCCGTACGGCGAAAAGAAATCAAGGTTTGTTTTTTCGCTTATGCCTTCGGGAAGATCCGGAAGGAGATAGCGGTTATCTTTTTCGGAAATGACCAGGTGGGTCAGTTCACCGTAGACCTTGTTGGTTGAAGCGAAGATAAGAACCGCTTCCGGGCAGTTCTTCCGGATCGCTTCCAGAACGTTTAAGGTCCCGGCCGCGTTAATCTGAAAATCGGTTTGGGGATTTGTTACGCTGCTGGTAACTGCTACCTGGGCCGCCAGGTGGTAAACGGTTGAAACGCCGGTTATTGCTTCGGAAACGCTGCGATAATCCCGGATATCCGCCTGGATAAAATCAAATTTCCGGTGGAATCTCTTTTTCAGCCAGGCAAGGTTCTTTTCGCTGCCGGGTCGGGACAGATTATCCAGCACGACAACTTGTTCGCCTTTACCGAGCAGGGATTCGGCCAGATTAACCCCGATAAAACCCGCCCCGCCGGTTATCAATTTCTTTATTATTTGCATCCGTTGTTATTTTAACCGATTCCGTTTTTTCTGTAAATTAAAAAAATAAAAGTTTTTCCGCGGGGGAAATTATGGTAACATAATTTTCTGATTTTCATTAAAGTTTATTTTTTCTCTGATAACAACAAACGGTTTTTTACGTACTTGGGAATGGATCGCGGCTATATATTCGCCGATAACGCCCAGAAAGAAAAACTGCGCGCCAAAAAAGATTAAAATCAGGATGATCAGGCCCGCAACCGCCGGAACCTGGGCGTGCCAAATAGATAATTTAAGGGCAAGGTAAACCAGCGCCGTGAAAAAACCAAAAAACGACAAGGCCATACCGATCAAGACGCATAACCGCATCGGCGCAATTGAGTAACCAATTATCGCATTGATCGCAAAATCTATCAAGGATTTGAGAGTATTCTTGGAAACGCCCCGCTTTCGCGGTTTTCTGATATATTTGATGCCAATTTGCTTGAAACCGATCGATGTTATTAAACCCCTGATGTAGGGCTTGTAGTCGTCTAATTTAATCAGTTCGTTGACCACTTTACGATCGACCAGGCGAAAAGCGCCCGCGTCTAAGGGCAGGTCTTCTTCGGATACGCGATTGAGCGTGCGGTAAAAGATCCTTCGCATCCAGCGCATAAGAAAAAAATCATTAGTTCTTGTTCTGACTCCATAAACTACTTCATAACCGCCTTCCCAATGTTTCAGGAAAGCTTGGATTAATTCCGGGGGGTCTTTTAAGTTCGCTTCGTAGGAAATTACCGCGTCACCGGTTGCGTAGGCATAGCCGACCAGTTCACTTTTTAATGGTCCAAAATTTTTGGAATATATTAAAATTTTTACCCTGCCATCCCGGGCGGCTATTTTTTTCAGGATGGAAACGGTTTCGTCTGTGCTGCAATTATCCATGAAAATGTGCTCGTAATCATATTCTTCTTTGCTGGCGGCAAATATATTTTTTATGACATCATAAACTTCCTGAACAGTTTCGGCTTCATTGTAAATGCCGGTAATAACAGAAATTTTTTTCATAGGTTTACGTTTCAGATTTTTTTCTAAAAAATTTACAAATCGTTTTGGTCAGATATTCCATTTTTTCTTTTGTTATTCCGGGGTAAACTCCCACCCAGAAAAGGTCATTCATCACCGCATCGGTATTTGTCAGGGAGCCGGACACCCGGTATTTTATGTCTTTATACGCGGGTTGTTTTGTTAAGTTACCCCCAAAAAGCATCCGGGTGGCAATCTTGTTCGTTTCCAGGTAATCAACGAAGGTGTTTCGCCCAAACGGCGCTTGTTTTCTAACCAGGAGCGGGAATCCGAACCAGCTTGGCTCTGAACCCTGCGTCGGACGCGGCCGGATAAAATAGTCCTCGTATTTTTCAAAAAAACGGAAAAGGGTTTCAAAATTTTTTTTCCGTTTTTTGATAAATCCCGGAAGTTTTTTCATTTGGGCAACCCCGATCGCCGCCTGCAGGTCGGTCATTTTCAAGTTATACCCGATGTGGGAATAAATATATTTATGGTCGTAGCCGAAAGGAAGTCCGCCGAGTTTCCATCCGAATCTTTTCCGGCAGGTATCATCGCAACCGGTTTTGCACCAGCAGTCTCTTCCCCAGTCGCGAAAAGAAAGTACAATTTTTTTCAACAGGGGGTCGTCGGTTAAGACCGCTCCGCCCTCTCCGGTCGTAATGTGATGGGGAGGGTAAAAACTGCAAGTGGAAAGGTGGCCGAAAGTGCCGGTATGTTTCCCGTTGAATTTCGAACCCAGGCTGTCGCAGTTATCTTCAATAAACCAGAGCCGGTATTTTTTAACCACTTCCATAATCTTGTCAATCCGGGCCGGGTTACCCAAGGTATGCGGAATAAAGATGGCTTTGGTTTTACCGGAAAGCGCCGCTTCAAGTTTATCGGCCTGAATGTTGTAGGTTCCCAGTTCAACATCAACGAATACCGGAACCAGGTTATTCTGGATAATAGGATTTAGGGTGGTTGTAAACCCGCAGGCAACGGTTAAGACTTCATCTCCCGGTTTTAACCTTTTTTCGCCTAAAGCGGGTGAAGTCAGAGCTGAAATTGCCAACAGGTTGGCCGAGGAACCGGAATTGGTCAGGAGGCAATGCCTGCTCCCTAAAAAATTTGCCAAGGATTTTTCAAATTTTTCAGCGTATCTGCCCGCGGTAAGCCAGAAATCAAGCGAGGCATCCACCAAATTAAATATTTCTTTTTCATCATAAATCCTGCCGGCATAATTAACGGGTGTCCTGCCGCAGATAAACTTTTCCTTAGAAAACCTCAACCGATATAAATCTTTTATACAAGTATATATTTTATTTCTTATCTTTTTTTCCATAGCTGTCAAATTAACCTACTTAATAATTTGGAATGCTTATCTATATGCAGGAAACAAAAGTTGGTATGCTGCGTAGCTTCTGTAATTTCTTTAATTTTTTTAAGTTTAGTCTTGTTAATTACGTAGCATCCGTACCCTATCTCCTTAAGCATATTGATTACACTATTTGGATGGTAGTTAAATTTGGCCGACCATTTTCTTAATAATTCCATAAAAACAACAGGTTTATTTTTCGTAATCGCCTCCAGGCCGCCTTCAACCACAAGTTTCTCGGCTCCTTCGACGTCACATTTAATGAAATCAACCTGCCGGATCTTTGACTTTTTTAAAAAATCATCCAACTTTTTAACCGGGCATCTTACCAAGGCCACATTAGGTTCATTAATAATATTCACCAGAGATGTTGCTCCGGTATATTTTTGATTATAATAAAAATTAAAATACCCGGCCTTATCGGATAATCCGATGTTATATGTTTTGATATTACCCAGCTTGTTTAAAGCAATATTCTGGACCAAATAATCGTAGGTTTTCGGGATTGGCTCAAAGGCGATTATCCTGCCTTGCGGAACGCTCTTGGAAAGATTAATTGCATACCAGCCTATGTTGGCGCCGATATCAAGCACCACGCTGTCTTTTTTTAAAAAGCGCTTGATCATTTGCAATTCAACCGGCTCATAATTACCAAAATTTAAAATTTCCATAAACATATGCCGCTTATCCAACGAATCACAGATCAGCCTGATATTGTCTTTCGTCTTTAAGATAATCCGGTCTTGATTAATTTCAATCGCGGCAATGTTTTTATTCTTAATAAAATCCAAATACTCCCAAAGCGCAAGGTGGTGTTTATGCGTCAGGTCGGTATACGCTTTTTTACTCAAGCGGCCGGTTTTGTATTGTTTTTCAATTTCCGCCAGCTTATTCACTTTTAAAGCTCCTTACCGTCCGGCTAAAACCTTCTTTTACGGAATAAAACGGCCGCCAGCCTAATTGTCGAATTTTGCTGGTATCCGGCACACTTACCGATGTCTTACTTTTTAGATACCCCGGGACGTATTCATTCTCCTTCCGGATAATCTTTAAATGTTTATTCGGTAAGATATCAACTAATATTTTAGCAAGCTCCGCTATGCTGATTTTGCCTTCATCATTTCCGACGTTGTAAGCCTGGGCGGAACCGCCTTTCAAAAGAACCGTAAAAAAACCGGTGACGGCATCAGCCAGATAACAAAATGCCCTGACTGCGCTGCCGTCGCTTTTCATTATTATGTCTCTTCCATTTACAACATCGGAAACAAAATCAGCAAACACCCTTCCGTCATCAAGGCGCATTCCCGGCCCATAGGTATGGAAAGGTCGGATAATTTTCACCGGCACCCCATACTGGTGGCACCAGGAAACGCACATGTTTTCTCCGGCACGTTTACCTTCGGCATAACAGGAACGGATAAGGGTGGGATCCACTAAACCGTAGGAATCTTCCTTAACCGGTATCTGATCAGGGCCCACTTCTCCGTATACTTCTCCGCTGCTAAAGAACATAAACCCCTCGCTTTTATGTTTTACGGCTAAAGTAAGGAGGTTTGCCGTGCCGACGGTATTTGCTAAAATGGTCCCGACCGGATCAACTCCGTAAAACTTAGGGCTTGCCTGGCTGGCTGCCTGAATAATAAAATCTATCTTTTTGGAAATTTTTAGCGGGGAGCATACATCCCGGATGATATAAGTCAGGTCTTTTCTCCTCCCGTGGCAAGAGAACCTGGAAAACACCCTTTCTTTATTACGCGCCAGAGCAAAAACCTTAGCCTTATTTTTCTTAAATCTATGGTCATTCAAGAACAGAATGGTCTCAATCATATAAGCGGGCAAGAAACCATTGGCTCCCGTAATAAGGATATTTTTGCCCTCTAAATCATCCCAGGGGATTTTGGCCGAAGTAATATATTCCAAATCTTCTTTTACGATAGGATGCATTATTCCTCTGCCGGTTTCACAAGCATGTTTGAGATAAACTCTTTTCTTTCCAGAAATGGATACATATCTTCGTAAGGCTTGGCTACTAAGGTGCCGTCAGGCATTCTTTCCGAAGAGATCCTGGGTATAATCAGCTGCCATTTCGGTGTCATTACGTCACAAATGACCGGTCCGTCATACTCCATAACTTCTTTTATTTTAGGCTTAACTTCTGACACTTTATTGATCCTTATCCCTTTTATCCCGTAAGCGCGGGCAATTTTCAATGAATCCGGGCACCACACCCCGGTATCAGGACTCTCGCCCAACAATCTGCCTTGCATGAAATTCTTCTGAGTATGCCGGATAAGCAGGTAGCCGTTGTTATTAAAGATAATAATTTTAATCGGTAAATTATTATGTTTTATGGTAGCTAATTCCTGGATATTCATCTGCAGGCTGCCGTCTCCGGTAATCACTACCGTACGCCTACGATTATTAGCAACACATCCACCGATGGAAGCCACCCAGTAGCCCATGGAAGACAATCCGCCGGTAGTAAGAAATCTCTGGCCTTCCTTTATCTTCCAGACCTGGCAGGCAACATGAAAACACGTACCGGTATCTACGATAATCACATCATCTTTAGTTGCATAATCAGAAAGTTTATCCGTAAAGTAATATGAATTAACCGGATTCTCATTCTGGTAGGTATCTAAAATTACCGGATAAGTTCTTTTCCAGTGATTACACTGATTAATCCAGGAAGTAAATTTGGGAAGTTTTATTTTATCGGTTGACTTTAAAATCTGTACCAGCAACCTTTTAACATCATTTTTAATCTTTAGGTCGATCTTTACCCCAGGTTTTTTTAATTCCTCTTCATCGATATCGATGACTATTTTTTTTGCGTTTTTGCCAAAATTATTAGGGTCATGCCCCACCAATGCCGAGGCTAAACGGCAGCCAATAGAAATAATTAAATCTGAATTCTGAATCGCAAAATTAGCAGATCTTTCGCCGTAATTTCCCGGCCGGCCGACATATAATGCATTATCGCTGTTTATCAGATCAATTCCCAACCGTGAAGTTAAGACGGGAATCTTTAGACGATCAACCACATCCGTAAATTCACCAACGGCATTAGCCAGTCTTACCCCCTGACCCGCCAGAATAATGGGTCGGCTGGCCTTCGCTAACATTTCCAACACCTGCTCTGTTTCTTCTTTCAAAGCCGATATGTTTGTTTTTTCTAACGGAGGTCTGAACTCCTCCAACAAACCGGTGGGCACCTCCATTTTTTGCACGTCCAGAGGCACATCAATCCACACCGGTCCGGGTCGTCCGTTCATAGCCAGATAATAGGCTTTACCCATACAATAAAGAATTTTTGCCGGGTCATCTACGGAAACAAAGTATTTAGTTACTTTCTCCACCAAAGGCTTAATGTTAATTCCCTGTATACCGAATTGCCGGATAGGATGTTCCTGCTGATACTGTACATAAGATAGCCCGGATTGCCCGGAGACAACCATCATCGGAGCAGAATCAGTCCACCCGCCAACAACCCCGTTAATAATGTTTACTGCTCCCGGTCCGGCAGTAACTAAAGCTACTCCGAGTTTTCCGGTTAACCTGCCGTAAGCATCTGCGGACATGCCCGCTGACTGCTCATGATGCATACATATTGTTTTAAGTTTTTTATTCTGGTAGACCGCATCCACCAGAAACATTGATTGTCCGCCGGAAATCATATATATTGTATTTGTCCCTCGGTCAGACAGAAACTTAAAAATAAAATCGGCAATTCTCATACTGTTACCCCCCTAAAGCAAAGACTCAATGTCGTAACTCTCTTTTTCCGCTCCTTTTCTGCTTGCCAGATAGATTGCCACATCCACGATAAAATCTTCCTGGCCCGCCACCATCTTACGCCTTCCTAACTCGATAAAAATATCCCTGGGGTCAACCTTAAATCTTTCCGCTGCTTTTTTCACATGATTGGCGAAACCGGAAAAGACGCCGGCAATCCCGCTCATCAAAGAAACAGAAGAAATTTCCTGCGGTGTTTTCATTAAGTTGGAAACAATATTTTCGCTGACATCCATCATCCGGTAAAGATCCAATTCGGTCGAAATGCCCATTTTCAATAATAATCCAACCAACACCTCCGTTTGGCAATTTCCCGCCCCCGCTCCAAACCCGCGTAATGTGCTATCAATAATTAATGCTCCGTTTTGGATGGCAATAAGCGAATTTGAAATTGCTAATCCCAGGTTATTGTGGGCATGAAACCCCAATTTGGTATCTATACTTTGAGCAAGATAGCGAACAGTTTCGGAAACCATTTCCGGAGTCGAGGCGCCTGCGGAATCCATAAGAATAACGCCCTTGGCTCCATAGCTTTGCATTTTCAAAGCTTCCTGGAGCAGCTTCTCTTTAGTCGTCATATGGTACATCATTAATATGCCATAAGCTTCTTTATTTTTTTTATTCAAGAATTCGATATGTTGTTTTGCAACATTCGCTTCGGTACAATGGACAGCAACACAAAATACATCCACTCCGATATCAATAGCCGGCTGGATATCATTTTTTATCGTTCCAAATCCGGGAATTAAAAATGCCCCCAATTTAGTTTTTTTGAGCGATTTACGGGCAGTTTTGAGCATTTCTGCATCCGAAACCGCTGACAAGCCGACCTGTAATGATGAAGCACCCAATCCGTTGCCATGTCCAACAATGATGCTGTATAAGCCGGCAGCGTCTATTTGGCTGCAGTAATTTTTGATATTCGTAACGCTTAATTGATGACCCACAGCGTGCGAACCGTCGCGTAAGGTAGAATCAAAGAAAAGTACCTGGCTCATGATTTTTCCCCCATGCTGAGCCGTAACTTGCGCTTGGCGTATGCCTCAGCCATGTTCACGGCCGCACAAGTAATGATATCCAAATTGCCGGAGTACTTAGGTAAATAATCACCCCGTCCAACGACTTCAATCATTGTTGTAACCCGGTCATTTTCTACCACCGGGCCCAGAGTAATTCTATAGCCGGGGACATAACTCTGAATTATCCTGGACATCGCAGTAATTTTTTTCTTTAATTCTTTTAAATTTGGTTTCTTGATTTTGGCATAAATAGTATTATGCATCAATACTGGTGGCTCTGCCGGATTCAATACAATAATTACTTTGGCCTTTTTAACTTTGGTAAATTCCTCGATCGCATCCCGAGTAGTCTGCGTAAACTCATCAATATTGAGCCGGGTTCCCAAACCCGCTGATTTTGAAGAAATACTGGACACCAATTCCACATACTCCGTATCTGGGTGGACCTTCATCATCACATCAATAATCGGGATTGCGGCTTGCCCCCCGCAGGTTATAAGGTTAATATTATCCGCGCCCAGGCAGTCTTTCATATTTATGGCAGGAACGCACATTTTTCCGATCTTAGAGGGCGTCAGATCAATGGTGTATTTGTTTAATTTTTTGAGAATAGGTGCATTTTGCTGGTGCACGCCGGCAGAAGTAGCATCAAAAACTATATCACAGCACGCAGGATCATTCTGGATGGCTGTTATCGAATCCGTAGAAGTATTGACCCCCAATGCTTGAGCCCTCATAATGCCGTCTGAATCCGGGTTCCTTCCGGTAAAAATACCACATTCCAAAATCTCGGATCTTTGAATCTTAAATAACAGGTCTGTGCCAATATTACCTGTACCGATAATTCCTACTTTTATTCTATTCATATCTCTGTATTACACTACTCAACCAACCTTTGGCCCCGAATATATTTTTTGCGTTTTTTTAAGCCAGCATTCTATCAAACCACCTGTTTGCTCCCGGAAAATGCAACTTTATTGCTTATTGAAATATTCCGCATACCATTCAGTCGTTTTCCTAAGGCCTTTCTCCAGGCTATATCTGGGTTTCCAGTCCAGGACACGCCAGGCTTTTGCCGCAGAAAGATACTGTCCTTTTATTTCATATTTAGCTGTATTCATAATCTTATGCTTTAATTCGTTACCACAAAGATTCAATTTATTAATTTCCTTCAACAACTTGATAACAGTTATTGGCTTTTCATTACTTAGGTTAAAAGCTTCGCCTGAAAGGCTGTTCTTTTTCATAAGTTCCGCTATTTTAATATAACCAGTTATAATATCATCAACATAAACATAATCACGGACAAATGTTCCATCACTACGTATCATTAATGTTTTATTTATGACTAAACTTCTCATGGCGTCAGGTATAAGACGGCTAAAATTAAAATCCCCGGGGCCATAGATGTTTCCGCAACGCGTAATCGCTACAGGCAAACCATAGGTATGAAAATATGTATTTGTTAATAAATCAGCACAACTTTTAGAAACATCGTAAGGGTGGTTTGCAATTAACGGTGCATCTTCCCGGTAGGGAAGTTTTTTATGACTGCCGTATGCCTTATCGCTGGAAGCAATAACAATAGCTTCAATACTTTTTGCCCGGCGGCTCGATTCTAAAATATTCCAGGTTCCCTTGATATTTGTTTCAAAAGTTTTAAGGGGGTTCTTCTGTGACCTGCCCACGATTGCCTCGGCGGCAAGATGAAAAATTATACTTATTTTATGACGTTTTAGTATATCGCAGATAAGTTTATAGTTAACGACGTTTCCTTTTATTATGGTAATTTTCGCAAAATCCTGTTTAACCAGAATTGTTTCCTTTCGTCTGATTTTTATATCCAGTCCAATTATTTTGGCGCCTGCATCAATAAGGGTTTTAGTTAAATGAGAACCGAGAAAACCTTCATACCCGGTTACCAGAACTTTTCTATTTTTCCAGAAACTACGGGATGCTGTATTCATTCTTGCGCCCAGACCTTCCAGGGAGCTTTATCGGTTGCCCAGAGTTGGTTTAAAATATCAAGTTCCCGCTGGGTATCCATGCACTGCCAGAACCCGTTATGCCGATATGCCGAAAGTTGCCGGTCGGTAACTAATTTTTCCAAAGGTTCTCTTTCCAGGTAACAATCGTCATCGTCTTTCAGGTACCGGAAGAATTTTTTTTGAAAAACAAAGAAACCGCCGTTGATAAAACCTTTTTTAACCTGGGGTTTTTCGTTAAATTTTACTATCCGACTGTCGTCAAGCAGAAGCTCTCCGAATCTTGAGGGCGGGTGGACGCCGGTTATGGTTCCGATTTTGCCCTGTTTTTGGTGGTATTTGATGATATCGTCAATTTTAACGTCAGCCACCCCGTCGCCATAGGTAAGCATAAAAGTGTCGCTGTCAATGTATCTTTCAATCCGCTTAACCCTTGTTCCGGTCTGCGCTCTTTCTCCGGTATCCACAAAAGTTATTCTCCAGTTTTCTTCCCGGGATTTGTTGTAGACCTTTACTTTGCTCTTTCCCAACTGGAGAGTAAAATCAACATTCCTTATTTCATAATTGAGAAAATATTCCCGAATCATCTCTCCCTTATACCCGAGGCACAGGATAAAGTCATTGAAACCATAATGGGCGTAGATTTTCATGATATGCCAGAGAATTGGTCTACCGCCTACCTCCACCAGGGGTTTTGGCCTGAATTCCGTTTCTTCTTTCAGCCGGGTGCCTCTTCCGCCGCACAGGATTACAACTTTCATATTAACACCTCCGTGTTCCTATTAAAGTATAGCCCAGCCAGAGGTCTTCTGGCAACCGGTTTTAATTAAAGCCAACCGGATGTTTTGAGCCGAAATTGCCAGAAAGCGGTGTGATGATAAACGCCAGCCCGTTTTAAGGAGTAACAGTCTTGCGTAATCCGGTGTTTCAGGGGCAGACCCGCGCCGCTTACCGGCGGAGTAACGAAGGCGGCCTGGTAGCCTGCATCCGCCACCATTTTTTTAACCTCAGGGGAATAGGAGCCGAAGGGATAACAGAAGAGATTGGCTGGTTCCTGCAGTTGTGTTTCCAGAATTTTTTTCGATTCGGTAATCTCTTTCCGGGCCTGTTCCGGGTCAATGGATGTCAGGTTGGCGTGGGTCAGGGAATGAGAGCCGAAGGTAAAGCCCGCTTTTTTCATTTCTGACGCTTCCGGCCAGTTAAGAAGCCGGTCTTTTTCGGCGTTTCCGCGCTTTTTATCCCGAGGCAGGAGCTTGCTTGTTCCGATATACCCGGTGGTGAGAAAAAAAGTGGCGGTAAAAGCGAACTCCTTGAGGATGGGGCAGGCGCAGTGAAAATTATCAAAATAACCATCATCAAAAGTGATGGCGGCCAGCCGTTCTTTGAGTTTCAATCCCTTTATTCGTGCCGTTACCAGTTCCGACAGGGGAACGAACCGGTATCTTGCCGCGAGGTAATTTAACTGTTTCCGGAAAACTGCCGGATGGACTGTCAGGGTATCTGCCGACCAGTCGTTTACCCGGTGATACGCTAAAATTAAGGTATCCATTCAGAGGTTTATGTCAATAAAAGTCTGGTGCCATATTTCTAAAATCAGCAGGAGGTAGAGCTGATTGGCGTGGTCTGCCCGCCCGCCGGTGTGTTCATTGAAGAGTTTTTTTAAATAGCCGGGATTAAAATAGCCGCGCCTCAGGGCTTTTTTGCTTAGAATTACGGAGGCAAGATACTCTTTTAGTTCATTCCGAAACCAGGCCGTCAGCGGAATCCCGAAGCCCATTTTCTTTCGTTTCAGGATTTCCGCCGGGAGGGTATCTTTAAAGATTTTCTTCAATAGATATTTGGACTGGCCGGAACGTATTTTGTATTGGGCCGGAAGAGCGGCGGTTAACTCCACCACTCGCTGGTCCAGGAAAGGACTGCGCACTTCCAGGCCGTGCGACATCGAGGCGATGTCCATCTTTACCTGGAGACAGTCAGGCAGGTAAAGGTTGAAATCGGAGAAGAGTAATCTATCCAGACGATTATCTGCCCGGAGCCAGAGGTCTTTCAGTTTTTGGTAAGGGTCTGCGGAGAGAAGGTTTTTGAATGACGGTTGGTAGAGCGCTTCTTTTTCCGATAAGGGAAAGACGGTCATCCAGCGGCTGTAGCGTTCCGCTTCGGACAGGCCGTGCGCCTCATTTAAGGTCCAGGCCATTTTACGCCGCCAGTTGGAACCGTTCCGCGGGATAATTTTAGCGAACGATTTTGGAATTCGGGAAAGAAGCGGTCGGAATTTTTCCAGCATCAGCGCCTGCCGATATCGCGGATATCCGGCGAAGTTTTCGTCGCCGCCGTCTCCGGAGAGCGCGACCGTGACCATCTTTTTTGTTTCCGCACAAAGGTAATAGGTGGGAATGGCGGAGTTGTCCCCGAACGGTTCGTTGTAATGCTTAACTATTTCCGGCAGAATGGCGATGATATCCGGCCGGACCATAAATTCGGAATGTTCGGTTTCGAATAACCGCGCGACCTTTCCCGCATACTTTAATTCGTCGTAATCCTTTTCGGAAAACCCAATGGAAAAGGTCCGGACCGGTCTTTCCGAAACGCGGCTCATCAGGCCGACTATTGCGCTGGAGTCTATCCCTCCGGAAAGGAAGGCGCCCAGGGGTACGTCGCTTACCATCCTGAGCCGCACCGCTTCCTGAAGGGTATCCAGAACAAGTCGGCCTGCTTCTGATTCCGATACTTCAATCTTATGGTTAAAGTCTATTTCCCAGTAGCGTTCCAGAGAAATTTGTCCTTTTTGGTAGGTAAGATAATGTCCGGCCGGCAATTTCTTGATACCGGAAAATATGGAGCGGGGCGACGGAATATACTGGAAGGTGAGGTAATCGTCTATTGCCTGCTGATTAATCTCTTTTTTGATATCCGGCGCGAGCAGAAGCGCCTGAATTTCCGAGGCGAAATTAAATGAGAACGGGGTTTCAGCGTAAATCAAAGGTTTTTTGCCCATTCGGTCCCGGGCCAGAAGGAGTTCTTCTTTCTTTTCGTTCCAGAGGCCGAAGGCGAACATTCCCCGCAGTTCTTTAAGACACGCCGCCCCTTCTTCTTCATAAAGATGGACTATTACCTCATTATCCGATTTGGTGCGGAAACAGTGTCCTTTTTTTTCCAGTTTTTTTCGCAGTTCTTCAAAGTTGTAAATTTCACCGTTTGCGACCAGGATTACATCTCCGGTTTCGTTCTTCAAGGGCTGTCTTCCGGTGGCAAGGTCGATTATGGAAAGACGCCGGTGCTCCAGGCCGACACCGTTTTTGCGATAATAACCCTCTTCATCCGGTCCGCGGTGGCGCAGGACATCTGCCATCCGGCGCAAAATCTGCGGGTCTGTTTCCCGTCCGGACTTTTCAATGCGACCGACAATACCGCACATTTAGGGGGTTTATTTTTTTATAACTCCAGATAGAGGTTGGCCATTTCCAGCGCGGTGAGCGCTGCCTGCCAACCGCGGTTGCCGCTCTTGGTGCCGGCCCGGTCAAGCGCCTGGTCCACCGAATCACAGGTGAGCACACCGTAGATTATCGGAATTTTGCTTTCCAGGGCGAGCTGGCCGATGCCTTTGCTTGACTGACCGGCGATATAATCGAAGTGCGGAGTTTCGCCCCGGATAATCGTTCCCAGACAGATGACCGCATCCAACTTTCCGTTGACCGCCAGCCTCTTTGCCACCGGCGGAATTTCAAAAGAACCGGGCACCCACGCGGTAGTAATATCCGTTTCCTTCACGCCGTGGCGCAGAAGGCAGTCGTACGCGCCTTCCAGCAGTTTTTTGGTGACCAGGTCGTTGAAGCGGCTGACCACTATTCCAATCCGCTTGCCTTTTCCGTCCAGAACTCCAATCAATTCCTTTGCCATATTATCCCCCTGTTCTTTCGTGCGCATCTCGTTAAAAACTAACCGCAAAAACCCTGCCACGGAAATACGAAAAACTGCGAAAGCACCGAAAAAAGATTTAACGCCTACCCTGAAGTCATTATTCCGTGTCTCGGTTCTTCTGTGCTTCCGTGGTATCCTTTTAGTTTTCGCAGAATTTTTGACCTTAAATCACTGCTGTCCGGTTATGGATCGAATAATAGCAATTGATTCGAAGTATCAGTGTTTACAGATATTTGGGAATCTTGTTGCGAAAGCAAGTACTGGAGCGGTTCTTTCTCGAATTGACTGAGGCTTAAAATCTGTAG
>JBDRQI010000012.1:0-74064 GCA_043826355.1 Candidatus Omnitrophota bacterium | reverse complement strand
ACCCTCACGGTAAGCGGCTCCTTGCCGGACTCGCTGCCGCGCGCGGACGTTACCATGCCAACCAGTGTTAATGCCGCCATAATTATGAACCATCCCTTATTGACGCTGTGTCGGGTAAACATGGTTTGGTCGCCTCCCTTAATTTATACGCCGACTTGAAAGCGCTTTGTTTTTCTAACAATAACATCAGTTTAGCGGGGCTAATTGCATTTGCAGATTATTTTTTATTTGTCGTTCCATAAAACAAACCTTTTAAACATATCGGGATTCCATCCTCCGGCAATACCGCTGGTTATCTCAACCCAGTACTTCTCTCCTGTTCCGTCCGGATCTTCAAACACAACCGCATTGAATCCGAAAACCATTCCCTTTTCCGCCTTCATTTTCAAACATTCAAAAGGAATTCTTATTTCGTAAAAAGTTTTATTGTTTTTCTCATCCCGGACTACCGTATATTCGCTTTTCTCAAACAATTTCGTATCCGGCCCCCTCCACTGAAAGGATTGCACCTTGTTTGAAGCGAGGGCTACACCCAGACTGAAAGGAGAAGTTTCCGGAGCATCAAAAGCAAACTGCAGGGAGTCCCCGTTCCAGATTGCGTCTCCTTCGCATGTGTTAAAATGCCCCTTGTCGCTGACTGCCGCCGCCAGATAAATATTACCCTCATCCCAGGCTAGATAAATCTCAGCGCTGACCCCCCCGAGCAACCAGTCCTCTGTCCCGATATGAATTGAAGGTATGTTTTTCCATTCTGAAAGATTACCGTCTATTTTAACATCAAAATCAGCATAATAAACCTTCTCAACGTTCTCGAGGTTATTGTGTACTACTTTTTGTTTTTCCAAACATCCGGACAAGAAAAACAGCGGGAACAAAACAAGAAACAAAAAAACGCGGCTAAAATATTTCATTTTATTACCCCCCCCCGGAGTAAATACCCGGACAAATACCCTTTTTCTATTTATAGCTCCCATTTGCCCTCCGGGAGACGAACAAAAGATTCATCTGACATCCTCATTTGCCCATCAAAAAGAAATATTTTAGCCTGATTCCCTGCTTTACTTAATCTTTAATTTTACTCGGATACAGCCATTGTGTCAATTAAAAAAATAAAAATCTTCAAATTTTTATTCCCAAACACCCCAAAACTCTGTTTTCAGGGCAAATTCCATATTATCAAACAACGTGTGCTGTGCGAAACGACCCTATTTTCAGAAACAAATGCCGTAATGTATGATGAATATTATATCTGCATGTATACAATAAACCTAAATGGTGGGCAAAATCATCCTTTAGAACCTATGGAGAAGGCTGAAAACAAAGGGGAAAAGACAGAAAATGGACTGGTGTGTCCTGTTCCGTCGGGGCGACTGGATTCGAACCAGCGACCACCTGAACCCCATTCAGGTGCGCTACCAGGCTGCGCTACGCCCCGAAAGCAAACTAACCTGCTTTATCTTTAATCCCGTTGTCCAACTTCAAGATGAAACGGATGAATCCTTATCTCCCGGGTTTCGGGGCTCCTCTTTTAGAGAGGGGGGGGTTCCCCCTCCCTAATATTCCACCCCCTAAAACTAATACGAGAAAGGGCTTCGCCCCTTCTCTCATCCCCTCAGCCCGCCTCTTACGCCGGAGGCGTATTCGCCTTTGGCGAAGGGGCAGACGGGCTGCGCTACGCCCCGAAAAAACACCGTCATTCCCGAATGCTTAGACCGGGAATCCCCGTTTAAAACTTGCGGGGGCGATGTCTCTGCTTGTGGTCTGGATTTCCGCTTACCACACGCGGAAATGACAACATTTTTCAGGCTTTAATCTTACCTTCGCGGAAAGCGGTCAGATAACCAAGGCAGTACTGGTCAAGACCCATCAGCCCTTCCGCGGAAAGAGCGGCGGCTATCATCCCGGCGTCGGTCGGGTCTATCAAGGCGGAATCGAGTCCGCACCCAATGGCTAACGCCAGAAAATACCGGTTAAGCATCCTCCGTTCCGGAAGTCCAAAGGAGATGTTAGAAAGTCCGCAGGTTGTTTTGACTTCGGGAATCGCCTGCTTGATGGCTACAATTGCTTCCAGGAAAATCCGGCCGTTGTTCGGATCGGTCCCTACCGGCTGAGCCAGCGGGTCAAGGTAAATATCTTCAACTCTTACTTTCCGGGCAACAAGCCCGCCCACGATCTTCTCCGCATTCTCCACCCGGGTGGCCACATCGCAGGGAATGCCCCGGTCATCCATGGTCAAACCGATGACCTTGCCGGTATAACCTTCAAAGAACGGGAGCATAGCCCCTAATTTGGCTTTCTCCGCATTGATGGAATTAACCATAACTTTGCCCTTAACCAGGGGCAGACAGGTTCTTAAAGCGTCCGAATTGGCGCTGTCCAGGCAAATATCGGTATAACCGATTTCCTGAACCGTCTCCACCAACCAGCGCAGGCCCGCCGATTCATCCCCGGAACCAAGGCCCGCGTTAAGGTCAAGATAACCGGCACCGGCTTCCATCTGGATGCGCGCCTCTTTCTGGATGAATAACTTATCCCTGGCTATCAAGGCCTCGGCAATCTTTTTGCGTGTTGCGTTAATACGCTCGCCAATGATAAGCATCGAAACCTCCGGGTTGTAAAATTATGGATTTCCGCCTTTGCCCGCCAAAATATCTATCACATGCGGAAATGAGATAATATGATATAATATTTAGAAAAATTTAGCAATGAAAAAAACGCTTTTTTTGGGAATTGACGTCGGCACAACCGGCGTGAAAGCCTTACTGGTCGATGAAACCGGAAAGACCGTAGACCAGGCAACCAAGGAATATCCGCTCCTTGCGCCCAGGCCCTTGTGGCTGGAGCAAAATCCAACGGACTGGTGGAACGCTGCGGTCAAGGCGCTGCGGCTGATTTCCGACCGGCAAAAACTCAAGGAAAACCTCCTGGCAATTGGCCTGACCGGCCAGATGCACGGCTCGGTCTTCCTTGACCGGGAAAATAAAGTCATACGCCCGGCAATCCTCTGGTGCGACCAGCGAACCGGCGCAGAAGTAAAAAAGATTGAAGGGCTGGTCGGCAAAAAGAGGATAAACCGGATTACCGGCAACCCGGTCTTCACCGGATTTACCGCGCCTAAAATCTTGTGGCTGCGCAAGAATGAACCCGCCGCCTACCGAAAAATCGCTAAAATACTCCTGCCCAAAGATTACCTTCGCTATAAATTGACCGGAGAGTTTGCCTCGGAGGTGACCGACAATTCCGGCACCAGTCTCTTTGACGTTGAAACCAGGAATTGGTCTCCGGAAATCATACAGAAACTTCAAATTAAACCTGGCTGGCTGGCGCCGGTCTTTGAATCTCCGGATATTACCGGAAAGGTTACCGCGGAAGCGGCCAATCTTACCGGACTTCCGGAAGGGCTGCCAGTGGCTGCCGGCGCAGGCGACCAGGCGGCCAGCGGGTGCGGAAATGGGGTTGTTTCCAGGGGCATAATTTCAACCACGTTAGGAACTTCCGGCGTGGTCTTCGCTTTTTCCGATAAGGTCTTAAAAGATTCTGCCGGCCGGATTCACACGATGTGCCACGCGGTCCCAGGAACATGGCACCTGATGGCCGTAAGCCTCTCCTCCGGAGGTTCCCTGCGCTGGTTCCGGGATAATTTCTGCCGGGAAGAAATATCCGGGGCAAAAATTAAGCATAAAGACCCTTACGAAATAATGACAACAGCGGCCGAAAAAATTCCTTTTGGCTCCGAAGGCCTGCTCTTCCTACCCTACCTGACCGGCGAGCGCACGCCTCACGCCAACCCGCTGGCCCGCGCCGTCTTTTTCGGCGCTACCAACCGACACACAAAGTCCCATTTTATCCGGGCAATCCTGGAGGGTGTAACTTTCGGCCTGCGTGACGGAATAGAAATTATGAAAGACCTGGGCCTGCCGATTCGCCAGGTACGCGTCTCCGGCGGCGGCGCCCGCTCCGACCTCTGGTGCCAAATAATGGCCGATATTTTCGGGAAAAAACTGGTGCGGATTGAAAATCCGGATACCACCGCGCTTGGCGCCGCCATTTTGGCCGCGGCCGGGGTCAAGTATTTCAAAAGCGTGCCGGACGCCTGCCGCCGGATGGTGCGGACAAAAGAAGTTTTCCGCCCAAACAAAGAAGAGAGAGAAATCTATAATCAGTCATACGAAATTTTTCAAAAACTATACCCGGCGGTTGCCCCTTTTTTTGACTCGACGGCCGGAATTGGGTTATAATTAACAATTCTAAGGCAAGCTTGGCAACTACAGAAAAGTATTGTGGCAAACTTACAGATAAAAGAAGTAAAATTTAACGAGCAGGGTCTGGTTCCGGTGGTAACACAGGATGAAAACGGAGAAGTTTTGATGCTGGCCTATGCCGATAAAAAAGCGTTGCGCCTGACACTGCAAACCGGAAAGGCCCATTATTTCTCCCGTTCCCGCCAAAAACTATGGCTGAAAGGCGAAACCAGCGGCCATACACAGGAAGTACAGGAAGTGCTGATTGATTGCGACCAGGATGCGGTTCTTTACCGGGTAAAACAGAAGGACGCGGCCTGCCACACCGGGAACCGCAGTTGTTTTTACCGAAAATTAAAATGAAAACACTTTACGCCCGGGCACTGGGAGTTCTGGTGGTTGCCGGCCTCTGTTTCTGGGCATTCTGGCCGCCGCAGCAGAAGGTGAAATTAGGCCTTGACCTGAGAGGCGGCATGCAGTTAGTCCTCCAGGTCCAGCCGGCCGCAGAACTGGCCCACGTTTCCATCAACGACCTGACCGACCGCACGATGGAGGTAATCCGGAACCGGGTGGACTCCCTGGGCATCGCCGAACCGATTTTACAGAAAATCGGACAGGACCGGATTATGGTCCAGATGCCCGGAATTGAGAACCCGGAAAGGGCCCTGGAAATTCTGGGAAAGACCGCCTATCTTGAATTCAAACTGGTGGAAGATAATCCGGAACTTCTGAGGGCGGCCATGGAAGGCAAAGTCCCGGACGGTTATCAGTTAATTTACCAATACGAAAAAAATCTCAAAGGGATTTCTCAACCCAGCACGCCGTTTCTGGTGCAGGCACAAGCGCTGTTAAGCGGCCAGGATTTAAGCAACGCCCGTCTGAGCTACAGCCAGGGAGCACTCCCGGTCGTTGACCTGGAATTAAATTCCGAAGGCGCCAAAAAATTCGCCGAAGTGACCGGCGCTAATGTCGGGAAGCGGCTGGCCATCGTGCTGGACGGAATCGTCCAGTCCGCTCCGGTTATCAAGGAAAGAATCCCTTCCGGAAGGGCCCAAATCTCCGGAAGTTTCACCACTCAGGAAGCCAACGATTTGGCCCTGGTATTGCAGGCCGGCGCCCTGCCGGCCCGGATTGAAGTCATTGACCGGACCGTGGTCGGTCCGAGTTTGGGAAAAGATTCTATCAATAACGGCATTAAAGCATGCCTGTTGGGCGCAATCATGGTAGTGGCTTTCATGGTTGTCTATTATACCGCCGGAGGACTGGTGGCAATTTTCGCCCTGGCCCTTAATATTCTCATCCTTTTGGGAGTCCTGTCTTACTTCCGTTCCACCCTGACCCTGCCCGGCATCGCCGGTATTGCCCTGACCATCGGTATGGCGGTGGACGCCAACGTCCTTATCTTTGAACGTATCCGGGAGGAATTGCGCGGGGGCAAGACCATCAGGGCCGCCCTGGACCGTGGTTATGAACGGGCCATGGTGGCCATTATTGATTCCAATGTTACCACCATAATTGCGGCCATCTCCCTGTTCATGTTCGGACGCGGTTCGGTAAAGGGTTTCGGACTGACCCTGACCATCGGCATCCTGGCCAATATCTTCACCGCGGTGCTGGTAACCCGGTTAATTTACGATTTTGCGTTAAGCAAGTTCCCGGTTAAGAAATTAAGGATAGGATAAAACAACAAACAAAATTATATGAATATATTCCGCCGGGTACCTAAATTTGACTTCATGGGCAAACGGGGTATCTTCTTCACCCTTTCGCTCTTTTTTACGGTTGGCGGCCTAATCGTAACCTTCTGGCGCGGACCCGGTCTCCTTTCCGCGGATTTTACCGGGGGTTATCTTACCCAACTGCAGTTCAGCCAACCGATTGATGTCGGAGAAATACGGACCCTTCTGATTGCCCGCGGTTATTCCGACGTTGCGCTTCAAAAAGTCGGCGAACAAGGCACCGAAATTATCATAAAAACCAAGAAGGGCGGCGGCGAAATAATCCCGATTATCAAAGAGGCGTTTCCCCATCAAGCGGTTGAAGTGCTCGGCGAAGAACAGATAAGTCCGACGATGGGAAAAACGATACGCAAACAGACTATTCTCGGCTGTTTAATTGCCATCGTCGGCATCCTGATTTATATCTCTTTTCGTTTTGAATTCCGCTTTGCGGTCGGCGCCATTGCCGCTCTCATCCACGACCTCCTGGTTGCCCTGGCCTTACTGGCCATCACCGGGCGGCAGGTGGACAGCATGGTCATCGCGGCTTTCTTAACCATCCTGGGTTATTCCGTAAACGATACGGTCGTTATCTTTGACCGCATCCGGGAAAATCTCAGGGGCCTGCGTAAAGTGGAAGACCCGACTACTATCTTCAACCGCTCCATCAACGAAACGCTCTCCCGGACCATCATTACCGGCCTGACAACCATCCTGATAGCGCTCTGTCTCTTTATCTGGGGCGGCCCGGTCCTGAACAATTTCGCCTTCGTCCTGCTGGTCGGCTTCATCACCGGAACCTACTCATCCATCTTCGTCGCCTCCACCCTCGTCATCGCCTGGGAAAAGAAATCCCCCCACCGCTTCCGAACTTAACGTTTTGCTCCCCTCCCCTGACGGGAGGGGCAAGGGAAGGGGGAAAATGTATATTTTCGCCGGACGCTTCAAAGGACGCCGTCTTTTCTTTCCACCTATGCCCGTTATAGCGGGCAAAATCAAACGTAAATCAAGCGAAAAGACGCTCCGTCCCACCACCGGGTTGGTCCGCCGGGCGCTTTTTGACATCCTGGCCCCGATAATATCGGACAGCTCTTTTCTGGACCTTTACGCCGGAACCGGCGCGGTGGGCCTGGAGGCAGTGAGCCGGGGCGCCGGAAAAGTTATCCTGGTGGAAAGTAACCCGAAAACCGCCCTGTATCTGAAACAGAACCTTGAATTGATTATGTCTGCCGCTAAAAAAGAAGGGGACGAGATTACAGAAGAGAACCTGAAATTTTACCCGTACCCGGTGGAAAAAGCGATCTCCGTCCTGGCCGAAAAAAAAGAGGGTTTTGACATCGTTTTCGCGGACCCGCCCTACAATTTCAGCGAACAAAAAATTACGGAGCTAATCGCGCAAATTTCGGAAGGGGGAATACTTATGCCCAACGGTAAAATTATCCTCCAGCATCTTTCCGGACTGGAAAAAAATCTGCTCTTTAAAGAAAGCGTCGCTGTCCTATCGCTCACCGTTAAAACCCGCCGCTATGGTTACACTTCTCTTTCATTCCTCTATCCGCCCTCTTCCCCCCGTTAAATAATCGGCTGTTTTCCAAAACATTATGCAAATGCTCCTTCGATTCCTTGACTAAAAAATTACTCCCGGGTTATGCTATTCTTCACCTATGAATAATTCCCGCCGGAAATACGCGGTCATTCTCCTGCTGGCCGGACTGGTCTTTTTCCCGAAGCCGGGAATATTTGCAAGCGAAAAGGAGGAACTGGACGAAATACTCCGGTTTGATTCCGAACAGGTACAGGCGATTGAAAACAACGAAATAGCGGATGTCAGGTCAGCCGTAGCCGATTTAATAAAAAAATACCAGGCTTTCCTCAAAAAGTACCCCAAAAATACTGATGCCCGAAATTATCTGGGCGGGCTCTATTACGATTTCGGGATGCCGGAGGAAGCGCTCCGGGAATGGCGTGCCGGGTTAAAACTCAATCCGCAGGACCCGTACCTTCATAACAGTATTGCCGAGTATTACGGCCATGATTCCGGGAAACCGGAACGGGCAATCAAAGAAACAAGAGAAGCCATCAGGCTGAAAACGGACGTACCTGTCTTCCATTTCAACCTGGCTACTTATTACGATGTCTTCCGGTTCATCGTTCTGCCTGAATTCAAATCCCTGAAAGACGTTTTTGAAGAATGCCTGAAGGAATACCGAAAGGCGATTGAACTGGACCCGGCCAACTTTGAATACGCCTCCACCTACGCGCGTACCCTGACCTACAGCCCGAAGGTATGGAGAATCGAGGATTCGCATCCGGTTTCGGAAAAAGTTAAGGCCTGGGAATACTGCCTGCCGCTGGCGCCGGACAAACAACAGAAAGAATTTATTGAAAAGGAGATAAAGAAACTGAAACAACCAACTGCGGGATTGCCGCGCGAGGGGCGCTCGCAATGACACCATGAACCCTTCCCTGCCTTTCGGCGTAATGTTTGACATGGATGGAGTGCTCCTTGATTCGGAACCATTCATCTGCAAGGCCGCTATGATGATGTTCACCGAACGCGGCCTTATCGTTCAACCGGAAGATTTCCTGCCCTTCGTGGGCGCCGGGGAAGACCGTTTCATCGGAGGCGTTGCGGAAAAATACGCCTTTCCGCTCAAACTTCAGCCGGGCAAAAAACGCACCTACGAAATATACCTGGAGATAATCAGGGGAAAATTACATCCGCTTAAAGGCGCTTTGGCTTTTCTGGAATCCTGCCGCAAATCCGGAAAAAAGATGGTGCTGGCCACCAGCGCCGATTACGTTAAGATGGCCGGAAATTTAAAAGAGATTGGTGTAAGCCCTTCTTCGTTTGACGCGGTAATTACCGGAGAAGACGTAATCCGTAAGAAGCCGGACCCGGAGATATTCATCCTGGCCGCAAAACGGCTGAACCTTAAACCGGACGAGTGCCTGGTCGTGGAAGACGCGGTCAACGGAGTCCGCGCGGCAAAAGCGAGCGGCGGGCGCTGCCTGGCGCTGACAACCAGTTTCATCAGAGAAGAACTCTTTGCGGCCGGCGCGGACTGGTGCGCGAAAAACCTGTCTCAAGCGCCGAAAGAAGCGCTGGAATGGTACACGGATTTGTCATCCTGAGCCGTAATTGCGAAGGATCTCGATTTAAAGATGAGATTCTTCGCTACCGCTCAGAATGACACTATTTCATATGATACCTATTTTCCCAAAATTCAAGCCGATTGAAACAGCAGACCGCGAGGCGCTGGAAGGTTACTTTCGGGAACACCCGCCGGTGGTCTCCGAATTCACCTTCACCAACCTTTTCGGGTGGCAAAAGGTCCATAACTATCAGGTATCAAAATATAAAAATGGTTTTTTGCTTCTGAGGGAATCAGGAGAGAAACTCTCCTTTTTACAACCCCTGGTAACCGGCGACCCGGTTGGAGTGGTTCAGACCTGTTTTGGATATTTGCAGGAAAAGACCGGACTCCCGGCCATAGAACGGGCCGGTGAGGATTTTATCGCGGCCAGCGCCTGGGATGATTCGCAATTTGTCCTTTCGGAAGACCGGGATAACTTCGATTACCTTTACGATGCCGGAGAACTTACGGAACTGGCTGGCGAAAAGTTCCACGACAAGAAGAACCTCCTGAACCAGTTTCTGAAAAAATACCAATACCGCTACCAAAACCTGACCCCGGAACTGGTCCCGGAATGTTTAAAGTTCAAAAAAGAATGGTGCGAAGAACGCGACTGCGAAAAGATAGAGGGTTTAAAACAGGAGCATTGCGCGGTCCGGCAAATGCTCAAGAATTTCCATGCTTTAAGCAGCGAGGGCGGAATTATCCGAATCGGCGAAAAAATAGTGGCTCTGACCCTGGGCGAACGGTTAAATAATGACACCATGGTCATACACGTGGAAAAAGCCAAGAACGGGATTATCGGGCTTTACCAGGCGATTAATTGGGAATTTTTGAAGAACCAGGCGCAGGATTTTGCTTTCGTAAACCGGGAGCAGGATCTCGGCGTTGAAGGGTTAAGAAGAGCAAAAATGTCATATAACCCGGTCCGGCTGATAAAAAAATACCGAATAACACCCCCCTTGCCTTCATCCTCTCTCCCAAGGGAAGAGGAATTGGAATGGAAAAAGAGGATATCAAAAATTTCACGATAGCGGAACTGGAGGAACGGCTGGCTGAAATCCCCACACCCCCTTTCCGGGCCCGGCAGATATCGGAATGGCTGTATCGGAAGGGAGTTTTAGAATTCAGCCAAATGGAGAACCTGCCCAAAGACCTCCGGGAAAAACTGGACGCGCTCTTCCATATCAGCCGGCCGGAGGTTGCGGAAATTGCCCGGTCAGCCGACGGGACCGAAAAATTTCTCTTCCGCCTAACCGGGAGGGAGCAGAGTCCCTCCCCTGCACAAACCGAATACATTGAAACCGTCCTGATACCGGAACGGGAACGGAGAACCGTCTGTCTTTCCACGCAGGTCGGCTGCAAATACAAATGCGCTTTTTGCGCCAGCGGCAAAATCGGTTTCACCCGGAACCTTACCCTGGCAGAGATTATCAACCAACTGCTCTTTATCCGTTTTGGCCGTAACCAAAAGATAACCAACGTCGTCTTTATGGGGATGGGCGAACCGTTCGATAACTACGAAAACCTGGTCCGGGCCATCAGCGTCATCAACCACGGCCAGGGCCTGAACATCGGCGCCCGCAAGATTACCGTCTCCACCTGCGGCATCATCCCGGCTATAACCCGCTTTCAAAACCTGGGCCTTCAAGTGGAATTATCCGTTTCCCTGCACGCTGCCGAGGAAGAACTCCGCCGCAAACTTATGCCGGTCAGCAAAAAATATCCCCTGAAGGAATTGGTCCCGGCGCTGGCCGACTACACCCGGCATACCGGCCGGGTCGTCACCCTGGAATACCTGCTGGTCAAGGACGTTAACGATTCCGTTGACTGCGCGGAAAAACTGGTTGATATAGCTAAAAATCTGAAAGCCAAAGTTAATCTGCTCGGTTACAGTCCGGTTACCGGAAATGATTACCGGACGCCGGGAAAAGAGAGCGTTCTTTTTTTTGCAAAACGGCTCACCCAAAAAGAGGTCTTCGTCACCATCCGTAAATCCAGAGGAAACGACATCGCGGCCGCCTGCGGCCAGTTGGCCGGAAAAAAACATGAAATACAAAGCGGTTATC
This sequence comes from Candidatus Omnitrophota bacterium, assembly GCA_043826355.1. GTDB lineage: Bacteria > Ratteibacteria > UBA8468 > MWAK01 > MWAK01 > JAHJUB01. The sequence continues at coordinate 62,899 of JBDRQI010000012.1, read as the reverse complement.
TTTGACATAGACGGCACGATTACCACCCCGGTCAGTTCCTGGAGATACATCCACGAAAAACTGGGCAAGTGGGACGTCCTTGCCTGCCGGTACCAGGAACTCTTCCTGGCCAACCGGATAAGTTACCGGAAATTCTGCGAACTGGACGCCGCCCACTGGAAAGGTCTGCCGGAGAAAAATGTTGAAAAACTTTTTCAAGATGTTCCCTACGCCAAAAACGCGGTAATCTCAATTAAAAAATTAAAAAAACTCGGCCTGAAGCTGATCGCCGTTTCAACCGGCCTTCAGTATCTTCCCCAACGGCTGGAAAAGGAACTGGGGTTTGAATATATCCTCTCCAACGAACTGAAAACATACAAGGGTATCCTTACCGGCGGGGTCAAAATAAACCTGACCCACGGCGCCAAGGGAAAAGCCCTGAAGAAGATAATCAAGGAGATAGGGACCGCGCCGCGCCAGGTTATCAGCGTCGGCGACAGCGAAGGGGACATACCCCTCTCCAGGGCCGCCGGCTATTCCATCGCCTTCAACTCCTCTTCCCGGCGTCTTTCGGAAACGGTGGACTATAGCTGCCGGACCGATGATTTTTCGGAGGTATACAAAAAGATAATCGAAGTTATTTATGAATAAATCCCTGGCTTTTATTCTCCTCCTTCCCGCCCTGTTTGCCGGCTGCTCCAGGACGCCGGATATTAAAAACCTTGACTCCCGCGGTTCCAACATTATCTGCCTGGGCGACAGTTTGACCGAGGGCGTGGGCGCGGAACCGGGCCGGGATTACCCTTCCGTCCTCTCCGGATACTTGGGCCGGAAGGTAATTAACGCGGGCGTCAGCGGGGACACCGCCGGAGACGCCTTAAAAAGGATTAAAAAAAACGTCCTGGAACAGGACCCACAGATGGTCATCGTAATCCTGGGCGGCAACGATTTTTTACAAAAACTGCCGGAAGAAGAAACGTTCCGAAACCTGGAAAAGATTGTGGATTTGATTCAATCAGGTGGCGCGGCCGTGACGCTGGCAGAAGTAAAAACCGGGCTGCTGAAAGACCCGTACCTCAGCGGCTTTAAGCGTCTGGCCCGGCAGAAGAAAACGCTCTTGATTCCGAACATCCTGAAAGGCATAATTGGCAACCCCGGCCTGATGAGCGATACCATCCACCCCAACGCCAGAGGTTACGCGGTTATGGCGAAGAGAATATACGAAGAGATTAAACCGTACCTGAAATAATAAATCATAAAGAATTAGTGTGGTTGACAGCCTAAAATATTGCGTGTTATAATTTTTAAAATCGTATTATTACAAAAATACGGAGAAAAAGATGCCGAAAGTCGTACGTTTTGGCGTATCACTGGACCAGGAACTTCTGGAGAAATTTGACCGCCTCTCTAAAAAAAAGAATTATACTTGCCGTTCCGAGGCGCTCCGGGATTTAATCCGCCGGGAACTGGTTCAGAAACAGTGGGAAACCGGCGGTGAAATCGCCGGGGCCGTTACGCTTGTTTATGACCACCATAAGCGGGAACTGGTAAATAAACTGATGGATATCCAGCACGATTTCGGCGATACCATTATTTCCACCCAACACATCCACCTGGACCACAATAATTGCCTGGAAATCATCGCGGTCAAGGGTTCTCCAAAAGAGGCCCAAAAACTGACCAACAGTCTGGCGTCGGTAAAAGGAGTGAAGCATGCGAACCTGAACATGTCCACCACCGGCAAAGAAATTCAGTAACGGTATTATTTTTTTTGCGTTTTCGTAACACGAAACCATAATTCATAACACGAAAAGGGAGAAAAATGATACAGGGAATCAAGAAAGGAAGGTTTTCGGGGAAAGGGAAGGTTTTTGTTATTCAAGCCGGCCAAATCGGCTTTTGCGCCGTTTTGGTTCTGACCGCTGCCCGCACGACCTTTGCGGCCCATCCGTTGATAACCGATGATGCGGGAACAGTGGGCAAAGGCAAAGTCCAATTGGAATTGAACACCCAATTTGATTTTGAAAGCGAGGGAAGCGTCAAAGAAGAAAGTTCGGAACTGGCCGTCACCCTCTGTTTTGGATTGAACGATAAAACAGATTTGGTCTTCGGGATTCCCTACCAGTGGATTACGGGAAAAGAAAACGGCGTTAAGGTTTTCGATGAAAACGGTTTCGGAGACGCAGGCTTGGAATTGAAATGGCGGTTCTTTGAAAAAAACGGATGGAGTCTTGCCCTGAAACCCGGCTTTTCCATATCTACCGGCGATAAAGACAAAGGCCTGGGAACCGGCAAGGTTAATTACAGCCTCTACTTTATCACCACATTCGAGAAGGGAAAGACCGCCCTGCATTTCAATGCGGGCTACGGCAGGAACGAAAATGACTTCGACGAAGAAGAAGACCTCTGGCATCTTTCTCTGGCAACAGAGACCGGGCTGACCGAGAAACTGGCATTGGTCGTCAACATCGGCGCGGAAAAAAATCCCGACAAAGAAGCCGAGAGCGACCCGGTTTTTCTGCTGGCCGGATTTATATATTCTCTCACTGAAAATACCAGCGTTGACTTTGGTTTCAAAGTCGGCCTGAACGACGAAGAGACCGACCAATCATTTCTGGCCGGGCTGACCTGGTGTTTCTAACGGATTTAAAAAAGGAGGAAATGGATTATGCACATACCTGACGGATATCTGGGACCGGCGACCTCCGGCTTCTTCTACGTGGTGATGCTGCCCATCTGGGCAATTGCCTCAAAGATTGTCAAAAAAACGCTCAAGGCGAAACAGGTGCCGATGCTGGCCGTCGCCGCAGCGTTCAGTTTTGTGGTCATGCTGTTCAACGTGCCGATACTCGGCGGTTCAACCGGCCACGCGACCGGGGGAGTTCTGGCGGCAATACTTTTGGGACCCTGGGCGGCCTCCATTGCGATAACCGTTGCGCTGGTGATACAGGCGTTGTTATTTGGAGACGGCGGGATAACCACCCTGGCGGCCAACTGCTTTAACATGGCCTTTGTCATGCCTTTTGCAGGATATTATATTTACAGGGCACTGGCATATAAAGCTCCCCGGGATTCAAACCGGAGAGTATTTGCGGCGGGGGCGGCCGCCTACATCGGTCTTAACGCGGCGGCTTTGCTGACAGGGGTTGAGTTTGGACTGCAGCCGCTCCTGCACCACACCGCCTCCGGACAGGCCTTATACTGTCCTTACGGACTCAACGTCGCGGTCCCGGTTATGTCCGGAGAACATCTGTTAATATTCGGCTGGGTTGAAGCTATTGTAACCGCATTGGTGGTTAAATTTCTGCAGAAGCAGGACGCGAATCTTCTTTTTAACAAATAGCGGAGGGAATTTATGAAGATTACCACTAAATTATGGATTGGGATGGCGATTCTTATCGTTCTTTCTCCTCTGGGATTGATAATGCCGGAACACTTCAAAGCCGGAGCCGCCTGGGGCGAATGGGGCGCAGATGAAATGCAGGCGCTCGTGGGATACATTCCCAAGGGCCTGGCGAAGTTGTCAACGCTCTGGAATGCGCCTCTCCCTGATTATGCCTTCAAGGGTTGGGAAGAGAAGGGGTTGTCAGGTTTGAGTTTTGCCTATATAATATCCGCTGTTGTGGGTATCGCCCTCGTCTCCGCCCTGACGTGGCTTATCGGCAAAAATTTAACCAAAAAGGTGGCCAACAATAAAAAATAATTTTATAGAACATTCCATTTCAGGCGCTTTGTCGTTTTTTAAGGATTCGATCTTTTCCGACGAATATGCCTCGAAGAAAGGGTTCCTGCAATCCCTTGACCCGCGAATAAAAACGGTAACGTTCCTATTGTTCCTTGTTCAGATACTATTCACAAAGAACATCTTTATTTTGTTATGTCTTTACGCGATATCTATTCTACTGGCATGTTTTTCTAAAATCCGTTTGGGGTTTTTCTTAAAAAGAACCTGGGTATTCATCCCCCTTTTTTCGCTTTTCATCGCCTTCCCCGCCATCTTCAGCATTTTCACGCCGGGAGAACCTTTAACAACCGTAAAAATGGCGGGGCTTACACTTACCATTACCCGCCAGGGCTTATCCGGCGCAGCGCTGTTTGTTGCGCGCGTGATAACCTCCGTATCTTTTGTCGTTCTCTTGAGTATCACCACCAAACATTTTGAACTGCTCAGGGTGCTGCGCATTTTTGGGATTCCCCAGGTTTTCGTGATGACGCTGGGCATGTGTTACCGGTATATTTTTCTCTTTGTCGGGATAATTGAAAATACCTATCTTGCCGTTAAAAGCCGTGTCGGCACAAAAGTCCGTTCCAAAAAAGGACAGCGCATCGTGGCTTCCAATATCGCATCTCTCTGGCAACATTCGCATCAGTTAAATGAAGATGTTTACCAAGCCATGCTTTCCCGGGGTTACAACGGAGAATCATTTGTCTTGAATAATTTTAAAGCCGGTTTGCGGGATTGGCTCTGGTTATTTTGCGTGCTGACGATTTTCATAACCTTGACCATCGTGTAATAAATTGTAGTTGCCGAATTTGCTCGGCTCTTTAAAAACGCCAACCAAGGTTGGCAACTATACTGCATCCAAAAAAATCGATGAACCCTCTGATTTTTGAATTGAAAAACATCTCTTTTTCCTATCTGGGAAAGTTTCCGGCTTTATCCGGCGTAAGCATCAATATCCAGGCGGGAGAAAAAGTAACCGTTATCGGCGCTAACGGTTCCGGAAAATCGACGCTCTTGCACATCCTTGACGGCCTTATCTTCCCCAACCAGGGTACTGTTACGGCCTTCGGTTCTGATATAAAAGAGAGTATTTTCAACGATGCGGATTTCTCGAAAAATTTCCGAAGGAAGGTGGGGCTTGTTTTTCAAAACCCGGAAGTCCAGTTATTCTGCCCTACGGCTAAGGAAGATATAATCTTTGGACCGCTGCAACTGGGAATGGAAAAAGAGGAAATTGAAGACCGCCTGGAAGAACTCATTGGTATTTTAAACCTGAAAGACCTGCTCGACCGGCCGCCCCACCAGTTAAGCATCGGCGAAAAACGAAAGGTTGCCTTAGCTTCCACTTTAATAATCAACCCGGACGTGCTTATCCTGGATGAACCGACAGCTGGTTTAGACCCCTTGACAACCAGACACATTATCGATCTGCTTATCCAGGCCAATAATTCCGGAAAAACAATCGTCATCTCCACCCATGACCTGCACCTCGCGGAAGAAATCTCGGATATGATTTACGTGTTCAGCCCGGAGAAAAGAATCGTCAAATCCGGCAAACCGGAAGAGATCTTAAATGACGGGCTGCTGCTGCACGACAATAACCTCGTCCACATCCACAGCCATAAACATAAAGATACGACACACATCCATCCCCATCTACATTAATACCGCTACCTCTGAAATATAGTATAATATGCCGGGTTTGCCCTTCAGCCGGTGTCGTGAGGAGGAAGCGGGCAATGATTTTCGGGCTGAGAAGCACGAAAAGAGCGCCGACGAGCGTCAAGTGCAGTCAATTCTCGCCGGGAATTGACAAGCGTCCGGTTGAAAGACAAACCCGGCAAAGGCACAGCTATTTTCTTGATAGGAAATTATCCATGAATAAGAATATCGCGGTCGTATCCGAAAAGCTGACCAAGAACTTTCGCGACTTTGCCGCGGTGAAAGACATAGACTTCCGAGTTGCGGCCGGCGAGTGTTTCGGAATCCTGGGCCCCAACGGAGCCGGCAAGACCACCACGGTCCGGATGGTCTCCTGTTTTATGCCGCCCTCCGAAGGACGCCTGGAAATATTCGGTCTTCCCGTAAATGACTTCCCCCGGCCGATAAAAGCGCGCATCGGCGTCTGCCCGCAGGAAGACAACCTTGACCCGGACCTCAACGTCCTGCAAAACCTCCTGGTCTATGCCCGATACTTCAATATCGGCAGAAAGGAAGCCCTGAAAAGGGCCGAAGAGATTCTTGAGTTTACCGGGCTCAGCCAGCGGAAGAAGAGCGCGATTGACGAACTCTCCGGCGGAATGAAGCGACGCCTCATCTTCGGCCGCTCCATCCTGAACCGCCCGGAACTGCTCATCCTGGACGAACCCACCGGCGGTCTTGACCCGCAGGGCAGACACCAGGTCTGGGAATACGTCGCGGAACTTAAAAACTCCGGCACGACTTTTCTGCTTACCACCCATTATATGGAGGAAGCCGCCCGGCTTTGCGACCGGCTAATTATCATGGATGGGGGTACGATTACAGCCGAAGGCAAACCGGAGGAACTAATCAAAAACGTGGTAGGTAAGAATGTGATTGAAATATTCAACAATCAGGATAACGTGGAACCATTTTTGAAAGAAAAGAACGTTCTCTATGAGAAGACCCCTTCGCGGCTTATCATATTTTCCAGAGATTCCGGGCAATTTTTCAACGAAATTTCCCAAATATTTTGTGAATCCGGCTGCAGCCTGAGGCCGGCGAACCTGGAGGACGTCTTCCTGAAATTGACCGGGAGGGACCTGAAAGAATGAACTCTATTTTGCGGAACGTCAGCTGGCGCTGTCTGCGGGTCTGGCAGCGAAACGCCTCCGTCTACCTTAAGACCTGGCAGGTCAATTTTATGACGCCGCTGCTGGAACCCCTGCTTTTTCTCTTCGCCTTCGGTTTTGGCCTGGGTCAACTCCTGAAGACCGTCTCCTACAACGGCGTAGAGATAAAATACCTCACCTTCATTGCGCCGGGCATACTCTCCACGGTCATTATGAACTATGCCTTCTTTGAAACCACCTACGCTTCCTTCGTCAGGATGTACTACCAAAAAACCTATGACGCCATCCTGGCCACCCCGCTGCTGGTGGAAGACGTGATTACGGGAGAAATCCTGTGGGGCGCGACCAAAGCAATGATCGCCAGTTTACTAATGGTGATTATCGTCTCGTTCTTCGGCCTGCTGCAATACCCTTCCGCGCTCTGGATTATCCCGGTCTCCTTTATCTCCGGTCTGCTCTTTGCGTCAATCGGGATGGTCTTTACCGGTCTGGTGCGGATGATTGAACAGTTCAACTTCCCTTTCTTTCTCTTTATCACCCCGATGTTTCTCTTCAGCGGCGTCTTCTTTCCGCTTACCGCCCTGCCGACTTGGACTCAAAAACTGGCCTTGCTGCTTCCGCTGACGCACCTGGTTATCGTTATCCGTCAACTGGCCATGAACCGGCTGGATTCTTTCTTCTTCGTCAGTTTGGGAGTGCTGTTGGCTCTGACCGCGGCCTCCTTTATCCTCGCTCTGGTTATTATGAAGAAGCGTTTGGTAAAGTAGCCGGCCGGGCCAAAAATGTCTGGATGAAGCAGGTGGTTGCTATCAGCAAAACCGGGGCGAGAAAAAAGTAACTGATTCCGGCCTGGAGGGACGCACCCAGAATGAGCGGTCCGAGGATGCCGGAGATTCCCACCAGCGATTCGTTAACGCTGATGTTGCGGCCGCTTTTGCGGTGCGGGCAGAGGGAATAGAATACGCCGTTGTAAAAAGCGTGCCCGGAATAGATTCCAACAACCACCGCCAGAATAATCACCCCGGCTAAACCGGAGATTAGCAGAGCGAGAAAAACCCCGATAAGCCCTGACAGTTCTAACCGGGAATGGGCCTTGAAATTATAGCGCCACCCCGGAAATTTCATCAGGAAAAGCCCAAAAACCGCCTGAATGGCAAAAGAGAGAAAGAGCAGTGTGCCGGCAACGGCCGCGGAAAGACCGAAAAAATCGATAATCAATTTAGGCATCAGAAATCTTATGCCTCCGCTGATAATAGAGACGGTGACGATACCGACCCAGCCCAGGAGCAGATAGGCCTTTTCCGTCTTCGGGGATATTGTCTTACCCAGACCGGAAAAAGCATGGCTCTTTTCCTTCTTGTCTCCTTCCCGCCTTTGGGAGGAAAACTTTCCGACGAAGCGAAGCCCGGCGATAATCAAGAGTGAACTTGCCACTACCGGTAAAACTGAAATGACCAACGGAAGACCGGCCATGGTACCGGCAATTAAAGAACCAAAGGCAATCCCGGTGCTCCAGCCGAAGGTATAAAATGCCGTGCTTTTAAGCACTGAAAGGTTGGCGCCTTCACCCATAAAAAGTTGAAACCCGATAAAAAAGAAGGCGGTTGCCGGACCGACCAGGAACGCCAGGATAAAAAGAGCGGTGAGGGAACGGAAAAAGACAAACCCCGGCGCAATGGCGATAAAAAACAGACAGCCCAGGACCATGAATAAGTTTGACGTTCGTTTGTGGGCGAAGCGGCTCAGGACCAGGTTTGAAACAAAATAACTGACTCCCCAGGTGGACCCCAATATGCCCAGTTTAAACGGAGCCGTACCCATCTGAACCGCTTTTACCGACACCAGCAGAAGCAAGAAGGCGACCGAGACATCCATCAGCGCCGGAAAGACATAAATCCAGTATTTCTTGCGCAGGAAATTATTAATAATTTTCAGCATTGTTTATACCCTAAAACAATAAATTTACCGCGGCCAGAGCAGCCAGGCCCTGGACGAAATGATTAAAAATCTTCTCGGGAGTATGCTTTAGCAATTTTATCCCGGCCAAAGCGCCGAGAGCAACCAGCGGAAATAAGACCAGGTTGAATTGAAGCGACTGGCTGTTAATCAGCCCCAGGTGAGCGCTGAAAGGAACCTTGAACCAGTTGACCAGCAGAAAGTACCAGGCGCCGGTGCCGATAAACTCGTTCTTGGACAGCCGCATCGCCAGGAGATAGATGGCCATTACCGGACCCGCCGCGTTGGCCATCATGGTGGTTACGCCGGCCAGGAGGCCGAACAGGACGGCAAACCACCAGCGGGCGGGGACAGGCCGGTCTTCTTTGCCGGAATTGTGCAATAAGTTAAGGGCCAGCATCACCAGGACTATTCCACCGATTATCGGTTTTAACTGCTGGTCGTTAACCCTCCCCAGCGCCAGATAACCCAGGAAGACACCGACTGCCGCCCAGGGTAAAAGACGGGCTAATTTGGACCACACCGCGAAACGACGGTAATAACCGACCGCAAACAAGTCGGCAAAAATCAGCATCGGCAGAACAACGCCGGTCGAGGCGCGGGCCGGCAGCACCCAGGCCATAAGGGGAATTGCCAGAATTCCAATGCCGGGCAGGCCGGTCTTGGAAAGTCCAATCATAACTGCCGAGAGCGCTGCCACCAACCACTGGAAAAAGGTTAAGTTGAGCATATATTACAATCTGCCGTACCCGCGGACCGTGTCCGCCTCCTGCGTAAAAATGTTAAATTATAGCATAAATCGGGAAAAGTTATTTTTACAACAGCCCCGCATTGTGCTATTATAATAAAGTATTATTTGAAACCAAAATTATCGCTGTTCATGCGCAAGCGCACAAACTTAAGGCGGAGGCATGATGGCCAATCTATTTGATATCCGGGAGATGCTGAAAATGGCGGTCCGGGAGGAACAGGCCGGTTACGATTACTACCTTTTCCTTTCCCGAAACGCCCAGGCAGAAGAAGTACGAAAGCTGACCGGACGCCTGTCAAGCGTAGAAAAATACCACGAAAAACTATTCACCGAACTGCTTGATTCCCTGGGAGATTATCAGCCGGTGGAAAACTATCCGGGCGAATACGATTCCTACCTGAACGCGCTGATGGAAGGCCGCATGTTTCCGGAGGAGGACAAAGCGGAATTTATGGTTGCAGCGGCGCGGAAAGACGACCTGGCCGCAATCAATATTGCGCTTATGTTTGAAAGAAGCACCCTCTTCCTCTTTCGCGAAATTGAAGCCTTCGTACCGGCGAAAGATTTAAAAATACAGGAGATTATCAAAAAGATTATCAGCGAAGAAAAGCAACACCTGGTCGACCTTTCGGTAATGAAAAATAAACTGCGTTGAGGCGTCCTTTATGTTTAAAGAGATTGTTAAGTACGCAGTTATTCTCGCTTTTTTTGTCTCCGCGTTCTTCTTCTTCAGCGTGAAAAAGGGCGGGTTCTTTTATACCGATACCCGATCCATGGAACCGACCATCCGACCCGGGGACAGGACGGTACTGATAAAAACAGGGATTCTAAAAAGAGACGACATCATTATCTTCAAAAATCCGGAAAACGCGGAAACGTACCTGGTAAAGAGGGTAATCGGACTACCCGGGGATGTCGTGGCAATTACCGGCGGACAGCTCTATCTAAACGGCAAATCAATGGATGAATCCTACCTGAAGGAAAGTTTTATCATTTATAAATACGGTCCGGCCCAGGTGCCGCCGGACAAACTCTTTGTTTTAGGCGATAACCGAAATAACAGCGATGACAGTACCGTCTGGGGATTTCTACCGGCCCGCGATCTGCGCGGAAAGGTTATCTTTCGCTATTGGCCTCTGAACCGCCTTGGTAAAATAAAGTAACCGTAAGCGATAATCCCGGGGCAGCCTGCCCGGCCTTCGCATGACGCCACCCGATGCGTCCCAGAGCGCAAACGGTAATTTTGAAGTTTTTTTCTAACCCCATCCCGTTCTTCAGGATATTAAAAAGTCTTCTTTACTCGTTGAACGTGGTGAAAGGTTCTTCGGGTTGCGAGGGAGCATGCTCCGCGCATAGTTTTGAGAACCGGACCGCATTCGCCAATTCCACTTCAATATACGACGAATTCCGGAAGAACTCTTCAAAAGATATCCAACCGTGATAATTAGCAAGTTTCAGGGCGAAGAATACCAGAAACCAATCGAGCGCTCCATACTCAAGGGAACAGGTCCTGGGGCTCCACTCGGCCCGCCGAACCTTGCCCTGTAATTGCTGCCCTACGTAAGAAAAGGCGATGTTCTTGGCGTGAACGTAAGTCAGGTACGACCCCATAACTTCAACCGCGCCCCGGGGGAGAATGCCGCCTTCTATCAAAGCGTTCGCCGGGTCGTAGATGATGCCGACGCAACCGCTGTCCAGGCCATCCATCAGCTGCCTGGCGATCGGAATGGAGGCGCAGATACTGGCGGAGTGAATTTCTACTACATATTTAATCCCGTACTCCTTCCCGAGCGGCACAAGTTTTTCAAGACCTTCCCGGGTTCTCTTGATGAGGTCAAGATAAGAATCCCTTTGGTGTAATGATTCCTCAAAATTATACGCATACCAAGGCGGTGCGACCCTGAGAACCTTTCCGCCGGCAGGTTTGATGGCGTCGCTCCAGCGCCTGATGAATTCGGTTTTCCACAAGTGCCCAGCATTGAGATAACTGCATATTTCCAGGCCCGCATCCATGGTCGCCCGATACATTTCCTTTGCGGCGGATGCGGCCTTATCCAGAGAAGAAAGCCCCCATTCAACACCGTCCGCTCCGACCTTTGTGCACAATTTTATTACATCCTGAAAACTCATACCATTCAGGCTGTTTGTATTAACCGCGTACTTAAATTGCTTGTCCATCCTAATTTCCTCCCTTGGTTTTCAACGAGCGGCTGTTCCTTTCTTTATTTGAAATAAAGAATTAGGTAATTATAATTATTCGTATCCTTGCCTCCGGTTAGAAAAAGTCCCGTTTGTATGTCTTCAAAAAAAAACGGGAAAACAATCCTACTCCAGCCGTATCGAACCGTTCTGCGGGTTATAACTGAACTTCATACCTTCCGGCGGACTCGGCAATTCCTTGGTGTACCCTTTTTCTACCAGTTCCTGGAGTGAGGACGGCCAACGCCCTTGCTCGGTCTGGAAAGATGTGATATCGTGCTTCAAAGAGAGGAGAACGTCAAAAGATTTTGCTCTTTTGTAAGTCTTCCCTATCACCCCGCCGTATTTTTCTATGGCGTTTGCCGGGTTAAGGCCCTCATCAGACGCCGGCGCCGGCTTTTTACCGCATGCGCTTAGCCAAACCGCTAAAAAGATAACCACCAAAAACAATGCAATGTTTTTCATTTTTACCCCCCCCCCGGCCAACCCTTACGACAATTATCTTACCCGAAAAATTAATCTTCATCAAATCATCCCTGTTTCAATTGACGAAAAGATGCGTTTCGGGTTATGCTAATTAAATTATGGTCAAGTTATGGAAAAACAGTATAATTTACAATCATGGAAACATGGAAAAACAATATAGCGCCAAAGAGGTTGAAGAAAAATGGCTGAAAATATACCGGGAAAACGATTTTTTCCACGCAAACGCTGATTCCCCGAAAGAACCATTTGTCATTGTTATCCCCCCGCCCAACGTAACCGGCGTCCTCCATATCGGCCATGCGCTGAACAACACCATCCAGGACGTGATTGTACGCCAGGCGCGGATGTCCGGTCTTAACACCCTCTGGGTTCCGGGAACCGACCACGCCGGCATCGCCACCCAGAACGTGGTGGAGCGCTCCCTTCTGGAACAGGGCCGGAAAAGAGATGACCTGGGTCGGGAAAAGTTCATTAAAGAGGTCTGGCGCTGGAAAGAGCAGCGCGGCGGCGCCATCACCGAACAACTGAAAAAACTGGGCGCTTCCTGCGACTGGCAAAGGGAAAGATTCACCATGGATGAGGGTTTAAGCGCCGCGGTCGCCGAAGCATTTATCTCCCTTTACCAAAAGAAACTTATCTACCGGGGCGATTACATCGTCAACTGGTGCCCCAGGTGCACCACCGCCCTGGCTAACGAGGAAGTTGACCACGAAACAGAAGAAAGCCATCTTTATCATATCCGCTACCCGGGCGAAAGCGGAACCGAAGGCGTAGTCGTGGCTACAACCCGTCCGGAAACCCTCTTCGGCGACACTGCAGTCGCGGTCAACCCGAAAGACAGCCGCTACAAAAAAATTATCGGAAAAAAGGTTTCTCTGCCCATCCTGAACCGTTTGATTCCAATCGTAGCGCACCCGATGGTGGAAAAAGGGTTCGGCACCGGAGCGGTCAAGATTACCCCGCACCACGACCCCAACGACTTTAAGATGGCCCGTGATTTAAACCTGCCCGGAATTACCGTCATCGACGAAAAAGGAATCCTCACGGCCGAAGCCGGGCCCCTGGCCGGAAAAGAAAGGTTTGCGGCCAGGGAGGAGACCGTGGCTTTGCTCAAAGAAGACGGTCTGCTGGTTAAGGTTGAGGATTACCAGCACAGCGTCGGTCGCTGTTACCGCTGTGAGACCGTCGTGGAACCGTACCTTTCCCGGCAATGGTTTGTCCGGATGAAACCTCTATCCAAACCGGCCCTGGCTCTGGCCAAAAAAAATAGACCTAAGTTCTATCCCGGCCGATGGCAAAAGGTTTACCGAATGTGGCTGGAGAATATTGAGGACTGGTGCATCAGCCGCCAGATTTGGTGGGGACACCGGCTGCCGGTCTATTACTGTCAAAACTGTATGACCGAAAATGCAGGGGCGGGGTTACACCCCCTCCCGCCAGAGGCGGACTTGGTGAAGATCAGCCCGCGAGAGGGAATGGAATCCTTCCCCTACACGAACGAAAAGGGAGCTGTTGTCTCCAAAACAAAACCGGAAAAGTGCCCACATTGCGGCTCTGCCAAACTAATTCAAGACCCGGACGTGCTGGATACCTGGTTCTCTTCCTGGCTCTGGCCCTTTTCCGTTTTGGGCTGGCCGGAAAAAACAAAAGACCTCGCCCGCTTCTACCCGACCAGCATCCTGGTCACCGCGCCGGAAATAATCTTCTTCTGGGTCGCCCGGATGGCGATGGCCGGCCTTGAATTTACCAGGACGCTGCCGTTCGGCCGGGTTTACATCCACGGCACGGTCCGGGACGAAACCGGCCGCAAGATGAGTAAGTCATACGGAAACGTCATCGACCCGCTGGAAGTAATTAATGAGGTCGGCGCGGATGCCCTCCGTTTCAGTTTGATTTCCTTCGCCGGTCAGGGCCAGGACCTCTTCATCGGCCGGAAGAGTTTTACGTTGGGCCGGAACTTTGCCAACAAAATCTGGAACGCCAGCCGCCTGGTAATCGGACGGGCAAAAGAAGAAGGTTTAAAGTTTGAGGGGTTGCCGGATATCTCTGCGCGTACCTTAAGCCAAAGATGGATACTTTCCGAACTGGAAGCGTGCCGGCGGTCGGTTGATAAAAATCTCAAAGCGCTGCGTTTGAATGAAGCGGCTGCCGGACTTTACCAGTTCTTCTGGCACACCTACTGCGACTGGTACCTGGAGATGGTCAAGATTGACTGGCAGGAAAAGAAAGATAAAAATTCTCTTGCCTGCGCCGTCTTTGCGCTGGACCGGTTCCTGCGCCTGCTTCACCCTTTAATGCCCTTTATTACCGAGGAAATATGGAGCCGGCTGAAGAGAGAAGGTTTGATTCAGGATGAAGCGGCCTCCCTCTCGCTTGCCGCCTGGCCAACTAGTATCCGCGGCCATAGCCAACCAAAGTTGGATTTCAGGTTCAAATTATTGAAAGAGGCAACCACCGCCATCAGGGATTTGAAGCGGGAATTTGGAGTTCCGCCAACGCAGTTGGTGAAAGCAACCATACGCATCGCCAGTGGTGAAGAATATACATTCTTCGAAAAATGCCGGAATTATGTAGTGAAATTATCCGGTCTTGCCGAACTTCAAATTAACCCTTCTCACCAGCGCCAGAAGATGGAAGCCAACCATCTCCTCACCCTGGGTGAAGTCTTCCTGCCGCTGGCCGGTCTCTTCGACTCCGCCAAAGAAAGGGAGAAACGGAACAAAGAACTTAAAAGGTTGGAGGCGGAAATGGCCAAAATTACGGCTCGGCTCGGAGACCCGCAATTTCTGAAGAAAGCACCAGCGGAAGTGGTGAAGAGGGAAGAGTCCCGTCTGGAATTGATGTACCTGAATAAAAAGAGAATAAAGGACCAGTTGTCGTTTTTGAAATGAAAAAAGCGGTGGTCTTCGGCGCCGGAAATATCGGCCGGGGTTTTCTGGGACAGTTATTCGTTGAGTCCGGATACGAAACCGTCTTTGTGGAAGCGATACCCTCAGTCGTCGAACTGCTGAATAAAAAGAAGACCTACCCGCTCTGGGTCGTCTCGGACGAAGAGAAGGAAAAGTTTGAAATCAGAAACGTGCGGGCGGTTTCCGCCGGCAACAAAGACGCGGTCGCGGAAGAACTAGCTGAAGCCGCTCTGGTGGCAACCGCAGTCGGCGTCGGGAATATTCCGAAGATTGCCCCGCTTTTGGCCAGAGGAATCGCACGACGGGCAGCGTTCAAAAATCCTCAACCGCTTAACATCATCATCTGCGAAAACCTACTCTCGGCCGGCAAAACCCTTAAGGCGGAAATCAAACATAACCTTCCGCCGGAATTACATAACTATCTGGCCGAAAAGGTCGGAATGGTGGAGACGGTGGTCAGCCGGATGGTGCCGCCGGTGCCTGCGGAACTGAAGGAAAAAGAACCGCTCCTGGTCCTGGTGGAACCCTATAAAATCCTGCCGGTTGCCAAATACGGCTTCAAGGGAGAGATTCCGGAGATTAACGGATTCCTGCCGGTAGCGGATATCCAGGCATACGAAGAACTGAAACTCTATGTCCATAACCTGGTTCACGCGGTTTGCGCCTATTTCGGTTATCGGAAAAACTGCTGTTACATCTGGGAAGCGGTCGCCCATCCGGAAATCCGCAAAATTCTGGAAGGAACACTGGAAGAAGCCGGAGCCGCTTTGATAAAAAAACACCATTTCTCAAGAAAAGAACTGGACGATTACAGCGGCGACCTGTTGCAAAGATTCGCCAACAAAGCCCTGGGCGATACCGTTTACCGGGTCGGCCGTCAGCCCCTGCGAAAACTGGGACCCCAGGACCGGCTGGTCGGCGCAGCCCGGCTCTGCCTCAATTTTGAAATTGAGCCCAAAAATATAATTTTTACGATTGCGGCAGCCCTGTGTTATAATTATAAAGAAGATGAAGAAGCAGTTAACCTGGCAAGAATGATTTCCGAAAACGGCGCCGGTTACGTCCTCCGGGAAGTCTGTAAGATTAAACCGGAAGAACCAATCTACAACGCAATTTTGGAAGAATATAATAATTTAAAACAAAAAATGTAGGGCGCGATTTATCGCGTCCGCGGGTCAGATTTATCCGACCCCTACAAAAAATTATGAAAGCGGCGATGGTTCGGGGGGTTGAGGACCTGGTCTACGGCGAGTTTCCGCAGCCGAAAGCCGGTAAAGGAGAATTACTGCTGCAGGTTAAGACCTGCGCAGTCTGCGGAACCGACGTCAAAGTTTATCATTACGGCCACCGGCTCATTCAATTTCCCCGTATTACCGGACACGAACTATCCGGAGAAGTAAAGGAAATGGGGGAAGGCGTCTCCGGCTTTTCCGCCGGCGACCGGGTCCAGGTGGCTGCGGCCATTCCCTGCGGCAAATGCTACTACTGCCGGTTGGGTGTTCAGGCGATGTGCGATAACCTGAAGGCAATCGGCTACCATTACGATGGCGGATTCGCCGAATACATCCTGATACCGGAGCGGGTCCTGGCAAACGACTGCGTGAATAAAATCCCTTCGGGACTCCCTTACGAAGAAGCGGCTCTGGCTGAACCCATCGCCTGCTGCATCAACGGACAGGAACTCAGCGGGGTCGGACTCGGAGATTCGGTTCTGGTAATCGGCGCCGGACCGATGGGCTGCATACACGCCCAATTAGCCCGGGTCAAAGGCGCTTCGCCCCTCATCATCTCCGACGTAGACGAGGACCGGCTGAAGATGGCTGAATTTACCGGTGCGGACCGATTTGTTAATCCGACTAAAGAAAATTTGGCTGAAGTTATCAAAAAAGAGAACGGAGGCCGGCTCGCGGACCACGTAATCGTGGCCGCCGGTTCCGGCCAGGCACAAATTCAGGCGCTGGAAATGGCTGCCAAGCGCGGCTCGGTTAATTTCTTCGGGGGCCTGCCCAAGACCCAGCCCACCGTCAACCTGGACACCAACCTCATCCATTACGGTGAACTGAAAGTGGTTGGCACGCATGGTTCCGCGCCCCGCCATAATAAAATAGCGTTGAAAATTCTGGCATCCGGCGCAATGAACGGCAAAGATTACATAACCAGCGTTTTCCCCCTGACGGAAATCAAAGAAGCGCTGACAGCCGCCGAAAGCTGCCGGGGACTAAAAGTGATCGTAAAACCTTAGGTGGTGTCATTAAATGTAAAGCTGTCATTCCCGCGGATAGCCGGTCAGGCTTCGCCGCCCAGGCGAGTAAGCGGGAATCCAAATCTTATAGGAGTTAGATTCCCGATTTAAACATTCGGGAATGACATTCAAAAAATTATGGCTAAGATAACCAGAGATGAAGCGAGGCATCTGCTAAAACAGATGATGCAAATCAGGCAATTTGAAGACGCCATTATGGACCTCATGGCGCGTAATATCGCGGAAGGCGGCTCGCACCTCTACGCCGGCGAAGAGGCCTGCGCGGTCGGGGCGATGGCAGCCATTCGCGAAGACGATTATATCACCAGCACGCACCGCGGCCACGGGCACGCCATCGCCAAGGGCGGCTCTCTGCCGGAATTAATGGCGGAAATCCTGGGTAAAGAAACCGGCGTCTGCAAGGGCAAGGGCGGTTCCCTGCACCTGGCCGACGTCTCCAAAGGAAACCTGGGCGCCAACGGCATCGTGGGCGGCAGCATCGGCATCGCGGCCGGCGCCGGGCTTTCCATCCAATTGCGCGGCACCGACCAGGTCGTCCTTTGTTTCTTCGGAGACGGCGCAACCAACACCGGCCTCTTTCACGAATCGCTGAACATGGCCGGCAAATGGAAACTACCGGTTGTCTTTATCTGTGAAAATAATCTTTACGGGATGTCCGTTTCGGTAGAACGCGCCTGCGCGGTGAACGACCTGACCAAGAAAGCGGTGCCTTATAACATGCCGGCGGAATGCTGCGACGGAATGGACGTCCTGGCAGTGAAAGATGCGGTGGCAAAGTACGCGGCGGCGGCCCGGAAAGGCGGCGGCCCGGCTCTCATCGTCTGCAATACTTACCGCTATTACGGCCATTCCCGCAGCGACCCGCGCGCCTACCGGACCAGGGAAGAAGAAAAATTATGGCGCGGCCGGGACTGCATCAAGGCGTTCGGACAAAAGATACAGGAACAAAAAATCCTGACCGAAAAAGAGGTGGCGGACCTGGAAAAAGAGGTAACCGCGGAACTGGAAGCGGCGGTTGACTTTGCCATCAAGAGCCCGGACCCGAAACCGGAGGAACTCTACAAAGATGTGTATTGTGAATCCCCCTCACCTTAAATCCTCTCCCCTGAAGGGAGAGACAAAGCGAGGGGTAAAGGAGTAAATAAATGCGTGAAATTACCTACCGACAGGCACTGAATGAAGCGTTGAGCGAAGAGATGGAGCGGGACCAGAGCGTCTTCCTGATGGGCGAAGATGTCGCCGTTTACGGGGGCGCTTACGGCGTAACGATGAACCTGATGCAAAAGTTCGGCGAGAAACGGGTGCGCGACACCGCCATTTCGGAAGCGGCCATTATCGGCGCCGGACTGGGCGCGGCCATCACCGGTATGCGTCCGGTCGTGGAGATTATGTACATAGATTTTATGGGTATCTGTCTGGAACAGATCGGCAACCAGGTTGCCAAAATCCGCTACATGTTCGGCGGCAAGACCAGGGTCCCGCTTGTCATCCGGACCGAGGGCGGCGCCGGCCGAACTCTGGGCGCACACCATTCCCAGAGTCTGGAATCATGGTTCCTGCACGTCCCGGGCCTAAAGGTCGTCATGCCGGCAACGCCGGCCGACGCCAAGGGGCTGCTCAAATCCTCAATCCGGGAAGATAATCCAATTCTCTTTATTGAACATAAGATGCTCTACAACGTTAAAGGTCCGGTTCCGGAAGGCGAATACCTGTTGCCAATCAGCAAGGCGGACGTGAAACTCCCCGGAAAGGATGCAACCGTAATCGCCTATTCCCGAATGCTCTACTCCACCCTTGAAGCGGCCAAAAGATTGGCGGAAGAAGGGATTGCGGTTGAAGTGATAGACCCGCGCACACTCCTGCCTCTGGATATGGAGACGATTGCCGAATCAATCCGGAAAACCCACCGGGCAATAATTGTGGAAGAAGACACCAAGACCGGCGGTACCGGCGCGGAAATCGGTATGCAGATTATGGAAAGCTGTTTTGACTATCTTGATGCGCCGGTTCTGCGCATCGCGGGCGCAGACGTACCGATGCCCAAGAGTCCGGTCCTGGAAAAATTGGCGATTCCCGACGCCGACCGTATATATCGGGAGATAAAATCCCTTGTGGTGTAGGGGAGGGGTTGCATCCCCTCCCGGTGAGGTAAAATATGGTCAGAGAAATAATCATGCCCAAACTGGGCGAAACGATGGAAGAGGGGTACCTGTCCAAGTGGTTTAAAGAAGAAGGCCAGAAAGTGGAAAAGGGTGAACCGGTCTTTGAGGTAATGAGCGACAAGACCAACTTTGAAGTGGAATCAATACACTCCGGATTCCTGCGCAAAATTCTGGTCCCGGCCAGCGATAAGGCGATACCGGTTACCTCGGTAGTCGGTTACCTGAGCGATTCGATGGACGAACCGCTTCCGGCCGTAACCGCCCCCCAACCTGCACCTGTATCCCCTTCTGCCCCGTTTTCTCCATCCCTCTCCCCAGCGGCGAGAGGTGAGGTGAGGGGGACCGGCCAAATTATCGCCTCACCTCTCGCCAAAAAACGCGCCCGGGAAATGGGAATCGAACTGGGTTCGGTTAGCGGAACCGGGCCCAACGGCCGGATTACCGAAGAGGACGTGCTGGCGGCTGCGCCGGGAAAAGAAGAGGCGAAACCGGAAATTTCGGGAACCAGAAAACAGAAATTGTCGCCCCTGCGCCAGATTATCGCGGACCGGTTGAGCAAGAGCAAGGCGGAAATTCCCCATTACTATCTGCGCAAGGTAATAGACGCAACCAATCTGAAAACAATCAGAACGCGCCTGAAAGATAAAGACCCGGACGTTACCTATACCGACGTCCTGATTAAAGCGGTGGCGGAAACCCTGGGCGAATTCCCGGAGATGAACGCCACCTATGAAAACAAGGAACTGACTATCCACCCGGAAATCAACCTGGGATTGGCGGTTGCCAGAACCGAAGGATTAATCGTACCCACCCTGAAATCAGTCAACCGGAAAACCTGCAGGGAGATTACGGCGGAACGGAAACGGCTGGTCGCAGCGGTCCGAGACAACAAAATACCCAGGGAAGACCTTGAGGGCGGCACCTTCACCCTCTCCAACCTTGGCATTTACGGTATAGACTCCTTCTACCCGATAATCTACCAGCCCCAGGTGGTGATTATGGGCGTATCTGCCATCAAGGACGGTGTGGTTGCGGTCAACGGCAGCCCGAAAGTTTTACCGCTTTTGGAAATAACCCTGGCCTGCGACCATCGGGTCATTGACGGTTCGTACAGCGCCCAATTTTTGCAAAAGTTACAGGAAGTAATTAACAGCTTAACGCCGTAATTGCCGATTGCAGATTGCAAAATGTAAAATTGGTTCTTTGTATTCCTTAATTATACAATTTGAAATTTACAATTTGAATTTTGCATTAAAAGTTGTTGATTGATTACATGTTCCGCACAATCAGGGAAGATATACGTGGTATTTTCAGCCGGGACCCGGCTGCCCGCAACATCGTTGAGGTCCTGCTCTGCTACCCGGGCCTCCACGCTCTCTGGCTGCACCGCGCCGCCCACTTCTTCTGGCGCACCGGCTCCAGGACCTTCGGCCGGTTCATCTCACACTTCAACCGTTTTCTCACCGGCATTGAAATTCACCCCGGAGCCACAATTGGCCGGCGGTTTTTTATCGACCACGGAATGGGCGTAGTCATCGGGGAAACAACCGAAATCGGAAATGACGTCCTCCTCTACCAGGGTGTTGTCCTGGGCGGCACTTCCCTGGAAAAGAAGAAACGGCATCCGACCCTGGGCAACAACGTCCTGGTCGGAACCGGCGCAAAAGTCCTGGGTCCGATTACCCTGGGCGACGGCGCGATGGTCGGCGCCGGCTCGGTGGTAGTCAAGGATGTGCCGCCGGGCGCCACCGTGGTGGGCATCCCCGGCCGGATTGTGGAAGAACACCGCAAGATTGGCTTTGACCTGGAACACGGCAAACTGCCGGACCCGTTTGCCGAACCACTGCGCATTCTCTTTAAAGAATGTTCCAATCTTCACGAAGAACTGAAGCGCCTGCAGGAAGAAATAAAGAAAATCCGGGAGAATAAGTAGGGGGCAATGATGTTTAAAATCATAATTAAAATAGGCCTCTTTCTGGCCATCGTTTTCTGGGCCGGATCCGCCCAGGCGGAAACCTATCGGGTCAAAAGCGGCGATACGCTCGGCAATATTGCCGCCAAACACGGGGTAAGCGTCAGCCGGTTAAAGGCCTGGAACGGATTAAAAAACGATCGTATTTACGTCGGCCAAAAACTTCAGATTAACCAAATCGGATCCGCCCAGGCGGAAACCTATCGGGTCAAAAGCGGCGATACGCTCACTAAAATTGCCGCTAAATACGGGACGAGCGTCAGCCGGTTAAAGGCCTGGAACGGATTAAAAAAAGACCATATTTACGTTGGCCAAAAACTTCAGATTAGACCGACACAAAGCACAGCCGAAAGTAAAAATTATACTATTCGCAGAGATTACTATACAGTCCGGAAAGGCGACAACCTTTCCAAAATTGCCGCCCGCAGCCATACCACCGTCAAAAATCTGATACAACTCAACCGCTTGAAAAGCACCGTGGTGCAACCCGGCCAGCGGCTGCTCATCCGGACGCGTAAAGTCGCAATAAAACCCCGCTCCGCGACTTATCCGAATACGCCTCCCCTGATTGAACCTAAGCCAATCATTGAAGGCGAACTCAACTTCTACACGGTCAAGGAAGGCGAAACCCTGGAAATAATCGCCCAACAATACGGTCTTGCCCCGGAAGAGATTCGGGAAGCAAACCTGATGCCGGAAGAGAGCGAAGTAAAAAAGGGGCAGATTCTGGCCATTCCCCAGGAAGATACAACCGAATAAACTTTCCATAATCACGATAACGTAGGGGAGGGTTACACCCCCCCCCAAAAAAAACCGGAGGAAAAATGTACGTTTCAATCAGAGAGGACATCTTGAAGGCGGCCGGATACAACAGCATTGCGGAAGGATTAAAAAACCTGGGCCTTAACAGCGTAGAGGTGGAATTTTTCCGGGATTACACGGTATATAAATCCGGTTCCTGGGAAAAACTGCAACTGACCGGAGACAACGCCGCCCCGGTTATTGCCGGCGCATTCGGTTCAGCCGAAATCAAAATATGCGCCTTTCTGCTGCATAATAATTTTAATTGCGCGGACCAGGTTGGCGAGATAAATTGGGTAATCGACGTGGTGAAAACAGCCGATAAATTGCAGATTCCGGCAATCAGAATTGACGCCATCACAAAAGGCGAACAGGAAGAATCCTTTGAAATCAGAATCAACCGTTTCGTTGAGTGCATGAAAAAAATTATCCTGGAAACAGAAGGGAGCCGCGTTCAGCTCGGCATCGAAAACCACGGCGTCCAGGGCAATGACCCGGCGTTCCTGAAAGAGGTCATTGAAAGGGTCGGAGACAGCCGGCTGGGCGTAAATATGGATACCGGCAATTTTTACTGGTACGGCAACCCGCTGGACAAGGTTTATGAAATACTGGAATTCGTGGCTAAATACACCAAACATACCCACGTAAAAAATATTCGGTATCCGGAGGAGACAAGAAACCAAAAGCGGGAAATCGGCTGGGAATACGGAAAATATGTCAGCCCGATCTACGAGGGTGACATTGACCACGGTAAGGTAATCCGGATATTAAAAGAAGCTGGTTACAACGGACCGCTGACGATAGAAGATGAAAGCCTGGGCAAGTTTGAACCGGCCGTACGAAAAGAAGTTCTGAAAAAAGACGTAAACTGCCTGAAAAACCTTTTTCCGGTAGAATCTTTTCTTACAAGGAAAAAGATAGCGAATTGTTTTGCCGAAAGAAAAACGAAAGGTAAAATGAAGAAAAAAGATTTAACTGCCGGCGTCGATAAAAAAACGGTTAAACATCGTTTATTCTGGACGTGGGACCACAGCATGGACTGGGTTCCTCTTGCGTTCGGTATTCAGGAATCCGGTTGCGCCAATCCGTATCTCAAGGGCCCAGAGGTTTTTATCCAGGATTACAAACGCCTGATTGATTTCTCCGCGCGCAATAATTTTACGGGCATAACCATTTACGGTTTCCTGCGCGATATTCACGGTGGAGTGGACGCGGCGAAAGAAATCTGCAGGTACGGCAGACAGAAGAACGTTCGAATCATCCCGGGAATCGGAGTCAACTCCTACGGCGGGGTCTACTGGGAAGGGAACCACGAGTTCAATCTTCTTAACTGGCTTAAAAAACACCCCCGCCTTGAAGCAGTACGTCAAAAGAACTCCTTTTGGTATGACTATCCACACATGTATAGCGAAAATCCTTACCTTAAAATAGCCTGCCCTTCAAAGAAAGAAAACAGGCAGTGGATGAAAGACGCCGTAAGTTGGCTCTGCCAGACATTCGACATCGGCGGGATAAATTTCGAGACAGGTGATTACGGGATTTGCAGTTGTGAGGATTGCAGCCGGAAATCCAGCCGCAAAAACATCTGGTCAGCCGAAGATATGGCAGAACTCCTGCCGCCGCTTATCAATACTGCGCTTTCGATTAAGCCTGATATTCTCCCCCTGTGCGAGTGTTATTTCGATAACGTGCTTGACCCCAAAGCGCATTCGGGCCTCAAAGCGCTCCCCCCGCAATCTATCCTCCAGTTCTGCATAAACAGAGCTTATCTTGACCGGTTCCTGAAAGAGATGACCCCGGAACTTACCGCTCTTCTACCGCCCCACGATAAAGTCATACGCACTCATATCGGTTCGCAATGGAACGACGCCGGAAGGCACCTCTTTGTCGGCAGGCAATATGCGCAAATCATCAGGAAAATAGCGGAATCGGGCCTGGACGGCTTCACGGTATTCAGCGAGCCCTCGGACCTGTACGCGGTAAACGAAATCAATTACCTTTCCATATCCCGTTTTTCCGATAATCCTGATATGAGTTGGGCGGAATTTGAAAAAACCCACCTTGCGTCCCTAATCGGCCCCAAAGAAGAAGTGAAAAAATATATCGGGCTGCTGGAAAAGAAAAAAATAACGCCGGCTGATTTAGATTATGTAAAAAAAGTTTTAAGCAAGGCAGAAAAAAAACATTCCGGGCGCTGGGCGTGGCTGTTGTGGTATCTTTACCAGCGGCTGAACAGGTAAAACGGTAATCCATTTCAAAAGGAGAAACAATGGCATATTTGACAAAAGAAGAGCGGGATTTACGGTTGGCCAAAACGAAAAAGGTCATGGCCGAAAAGAAATTGGATGTGGCGCTGGTCTATTACGATGAGTTCAATATCGGTAACGGCTGGTATCTGACCGGCTGGTGTCCCCAGTTTGAAAGCGGGGCGGTTCTGGTCCCCAGAGAAGGCGAACCGATAATCCTGGGCGGCCCGGAGAGCGAACCGTTCGCCAAACTGGACAGCGCGATTACTGAAACCAGGAACTTCCCGGTCTTTATGGTGCCGGACGAAGAGTACCCCAACGCCGAAATTATCGATTTTCCTAAACTTTTCGCAGAATTAAATTCCAGGTTGGGGAAATTAAAGCGGGTTGGTTTGGTCGGCGCCGGACGGATGCCGGCTGATTGTTACCGGCAGATCGCCAAGGGTTTTACCGGCGTGGAACTGGTTGATATAACACGGGAATTCGTAGAACTGCGGTATATCAAATCCTCCTGGGAAATCAATCAAATACGGGAAGCGTTCAAGCTGGCTGATTTCTGTTATGAGGCGATGAAAAAAAAGATAACAGCCGGCGTTTCCGAAATTGAAGTGGCCGCTGCCGGGGAATACGCGGCCCGCTCCCGCGGGGCCAGCGGTTTCGGATTTACCGCTATCGTCGGAAGCGGAAAAAGGAGCAACGCGGTGGTACCGACCGCCAGCGCTAAAAAATTGGCGGCCGGTGAGATGGTAATGGTCGGCCTCGCACCCAAGGTGCAGGGCTATGCCGGAGTGGTCGGCGATACCCTGCCGGTCTCCGGGATTTACACCGAGCAACAAAAAGAATGCATAAAACATCTGAAAGAAGCCTTTCGGTTGACCAGGGAACAGTTGGTGGTCGGCAAAACCGGCCGGGAGGTGGACGCTCCGGCTCGTGCCTACTTCAAAAAACACGAATTCTCGCATTACCTGGTCTGTCCTTTTGCCCACACCATCGGGCTGCATGAAGCCGAATCTCCCTTTTTTGGCCCAAACAGCGATGATGTTTTAAGGCCGGGTATGGCCGTTTGTATCGACGTCAGCTTCTTCGGCCACCCGGAATTCAACGGCGCCCGGATTGAAACCGGATACGAGATAACCGAAAACGGTCCGGTTCCGTTCAGCCGCAAAATGGATGAAATCCTTAACAAATAACTGGGTTAACAAAAGAAACCGCATTTACTGGTATGACCAGTATGCTCTAAACGAACAGGATACGGCCTTTGCCAAATATGACCCGGCCCGTATTGCCGAAGAACTGACGTTAACCGGCACGGATATTATCGTCATTTACGCTACAAACCAGTTTGGTATTGCTTATTATCCGAGCCGGATATGGCCCCAACATCCTAACTTAAAAGGTCAAGATTACGTCGGAGACATTCTTCTGCGTTTGCGAAAACAAGGGAAAAAGGTAGTCTTGTATGTTAATTGGCTCGACTCCAAACACGCAGAATGGAATTTTATCCCAATCGGCCACCGGGATGATCCTTATTACCGGGAACAGCCCCTCGCCTCCTGGGCGCAGCCCGAAAAGACAAACGGACGTATCCAGGCGCTGCCCGGAGGCGCCTGGAGAGCTCCTTGTCTGAATTCTCCGCACCGTGGCAGATTCTGGCGATAACCCGGGAAATCGCCGCTCGTTACCGGCCGGATGCTTTTCATCTTGATATGTTTTTCAATCCCGATATCTGTGTATGTAATTACTGCCGGCCGATATTAGAAAAAATATGCGGAACCGGGGATATTACCCGGGAAGCGGTGAACAAACACTGGGCAAATTTCATTGATTGGCGTTGTGAGGTTAGCGCCTCGTTTCTGGAAAAAGTTACCGCTATCCTCAGGGAATATGGGGTCTTAGCAGCTCACAATGCTTTCTCTCCGCTTTATATGCCGGCAATCTCCGGCCTTGATAAAGAATGGCTAAAATCGTTGGATGTGTATGTTTCGGAGTGTTTTGACGCATTCCTGGTGCCCGAGTCAGACCTGAATTCCACCAGCATTGGTGTCCGCTGGCAGCGCGCAGTCGGAAAACCCTCCTGGATTTTGCGCACCTCTACCGTATTAAATTACGGCCACTGGCCGATTTCCGAGGCGCAGTGGCAAATTTACGCCTCTTCCTGTAAAACCAACGGTTGCAAGGTCTTTGGCCCCTGCGGTGTAGGAGCATATCCGGACACCACCTCGGCCCAAAAAATGCTGGCAAACGTAAAGAAAGGCCTTGATTTCTACATGGAAAATGCCGACCTTGACCAAGACTCAACCTCTACGGCTCGGATTGCGCTCGTTTTCTCCTGGGCAACGCGTAAGTACTTTGAGCCGGGCGAACACCCGGTTCAGTGGATTGAGGAATTATCGGGGTGGGCGCGGCTGTTAATTGAAGCGCACCTGCCCTTTGACATCCTGATTGCCGAAGAAGCGGACAATCGTGATGCTTTATCAAGATACAACCTCATCGTTTTGCCGAATGCCGCCAACCTCAGTGATGCCTTCTGTGAGTCTATTCGCTCCTATGCGCGCAGCGGCGGAAGAATTCTGGCCTCAGCTGAAACTTCATTGAGGGACGAAAAAGGTAACAGGCTGATGGATTTTCGCCTGGGTGACGTATTAGGCGTTTCCTTTAAGGAAACCTTTGAAGGGCCTTTTGCAATAGAAGGGCAGATTGAACCGGAACCGGCCGGCGGTATTTTGGAAAAGGTTACCGGCACCGGAAAAATTATCGCGCGTCTCATCGAAACAGATCCGGCCGGTTCGGTGGCCGGATTAAAAGATCCGTTACCGATGAATTCTACCGACTGGCCAATCTTTACCGTCAATGAATTCGGAAAGGGAAAAGCCCTTTACGTCTCTTTCGACATTGGCCGGTTCTATTCCAAATACGGAGACCAGCATATCGGAGAACGGATGGAAGGATTGCTTGATACTATCCTGCCAAAACGACAATTAGGAGTTAAAGCCCCGCGCACGGTTGAAGTTACCGTTTGGGAACAAAAAGCACGGAACCGCACCATTATTCACCTGTCTAATCGTTCCGTTCCCTGGACGCTGCCAACCAACAGCCGTCAAATAACCGAGGTCATCCCGGTCTGCGAGGTTGAGCTTGACCTGAAAAAACCATACCTAAAACAGACCGTATCCGCCCGCCACGCTCAAGTCAAGGTGAAAGATAACGGCAAACGACTTAAGATTACCGTTTCCAAAATCAACGCTTATGCCGCAATCATTATTGAACAGACGGCTTCTTGATAACTCTACGGGGATTTCCGTGAACAACTAAACCCTCCCATGGATAAATACCGTGAACTGCAAAAAATAAAAAAAGGTTCCTTGCTGCAATTCGGCGCAGAGAATTCCGCTTTTTGCCTGGCTCCAGATATGGGTGGAAGGGTTTTTGCCCAAGTCTGCGGCTTAACCATGCACCGGATTGACCTGAATAACGCGTCAAATCCAAACCAGCCTTTCAACAACTTCGGCGGCGGTAACTTCTGGCCGGCGCCGGAAGGCGGGAAATTCGGGTTCAATTATTGCGGAGAGCAGTGGTACGTTCAGGAAGCGATCAACAATCAGCCGTTTGAGGTAAAATCGTTTGACCGCGTTTCAGCCCTCATTGAAAAAGAAGTATCCCTCCGGAACCGGACCGGTAAAATCGTGGAAACCCGAATGAAAAGAGAACTGGCCTCCTCACCCCTGCCTTCCCTTCTCCGCACCTGCAACTTAAAAGGTTCCCTTGTTTACACAACCACCGATTCGTTTGAAGTGCTCAACCCGGTCAGCCTGGAAGAAGGTCTCATCGCCGGCTGGACGCTGGAACAGTTTGACGCAACCAAAGATACGGTTTCGTTCTGCCCGGTGAAAAAACCGGAAAGAGCGATCAATTTTGACTTTTACGAGCATCCCGGAGACAGGATTACTTATCACCGGAACGGTTTTACCTACCGGACCGACGGGTTGAAAAAAGGACAGGTCGGCATCAAGCAGAACGCTAATCCGCAAATGGTCGGTTTCTTCGACCTGAAACGAAACATTTTGTGTGTGCGGCAGAACCTGGCTAAACCAGCCGGAAAACTTTACTTTAACATCGCGGACAACGAACAGCCGGAAGGCCCTTTCTCGGCAGCCGACACATACAGCATATTCAATTCCGGGTCAGACATGAACTTCTTTGAACTGGAAACAATCGGCGGCGCCGATGTCCGGAAAGGCAGGCTGACCGGCTCTCAACTTATCTCCCTGACCTCCTTCGCGGTCTTTAAAGAACAGGGAGAATTAAAAAATCTGATCACTAAAATAATCGGATAAACCCCGGGTTGAGGAGAAACTTATAGTTTTAAAGAGAAAAACACTATAAGTTTATTTTTTTACGAAAGGAAGCGGTTCCGTATGCCAACCATAGCGGGAAAGATGAAATTTCTGCGCGCATGCACAGTGTCATTGCTGCTGCTTCTGGTGAGTGCATGCGTCCGGGCGGCTGATTTCAGCGAGGAACTCGCCCGGGTACAATCAGGGGAATGTCAGAAAGCGCGCACCGAATGGTGGGGCTATAACCCTCAGGACAGCACCGAAAACCTGCAGGCGGCACGGGTCCGGTAAAAAATCACAAAATGAGTGTTTCGATTATGAAATATTTAAGATACTCATTGCCGTCTCCAAAAAATCTCCAAAAAATTTCTAAATAAAAGGAAAACAAAAAAATGGAAATTATTTCAAAAAATCAATTTTTAAACACCCGACTATTGCCAGAAAATAATTATCAGTTTCGAGAATTTTTAGCTCAAACACATCTGCCGGACCGGCGTAATCCCGACGCGACTCCCGAAACGGATGAGATTGTCGTCGACGCGGACTGGCAGATCGCCGTCCGCAAAGGGGTGGCGCTACCGATAATAGACGCCGCTAAGGACTTGCAGGATTATTTCTTTACCAGTATGGGCGTATCGCTGGCGATTCAAACGGATGTCGCCGGCGACAAGAAGACCATTTTTCTTGACGACAAGGGCCTAAACGAGAATCCTCGAGCTTACGCAATTGAATGCCGCAAAGACGACATTCGTATTATCGGAGAATCACCTCGCGGAACCGCCCAGGGATGTTATTACCTGGAGGACTTGATGAACCTTCGGGAGGCGCCGTTTGTGGAGACAACCGACGGACCCGTTTTTCGGAAACCGCTGTTTTCCCCGCGCATGGTTCATTCCGGTTGGGGTCTTGACGAGTTTCCTGACGTACATCTGAACGCCATCGCCCACGCCGGCTTCGATACCATCCTGGTCTTCGCCAAGGGGGTAGACCGGACTACGCGTGGGCAAATGGATTTCAACGACCTGATCCGCCGGGCCGGCCGATTCGGGCTGGACGTCTACTTCTACAGCTACCTGAACAGTTTCAAGCATCCTGATGACCCCGACTCCGACGCGTTTTTCGAGGCGGGCTACGGAACTCTGTTCAAGCATTGCCCGGGAGCCAAGGGCATAATCCTGGTGGGCGAGTCCTGCCAGTTCCCCAGCAAAGACCCGGCGACCAGCGGACGGGCGTCGGATGACAACAACTCCGAGAACGCGGGCATTGCCGACCATCGCTCCGCCCCGGGCTGGTGGCCCTGCCGGGACTATCCGCAATGGCTGAACGCCATAAAAAAGGCAGTCAGGCGTTATCAACCCGACGCGGACGTGGTTTTCTGGACTTATAATTGGGGATGGGCGCCGGAAAAACCGCGCCTTGAGTTGATAGATTCATTGCCGTTGGACGTTTCGCTGCTGGTAACTTTTGAGATGTTTGAGCCGGTGGAACTGGAAAATTATACCGCCCTGGTTCCGGACTACACGATAACCTCCGTCGGACCGGGACGCTATTTCACCAGCGAGGCCGAAGCCGCGAGCAGGCGCGGCCTGCGGCTCTACACCATGTCCAACACCGGCGGAATGACCTGGGACATGGGCGTGGTTCCCTACATCCCGACGCCGCAACAATGGTTTAAAAGGTATGCCAAACTGCGCGCGGCCAAGGAAAAATGGGGTTTGAGCGGCCTGATGGACTCGCATCATTACGGCTGGTGGCCGTCGCCGGTTTGTGAATGCGCCAAATGGAGTTTCTGGAACCCGGAAGTCGACCTCAACCAGTTGCTGTTGAAGATCGCCGCCCGTGATTTTGGCGCGGCGGCGGAAACCGCGGTCGCCGCCTGGCGGAAATGGAGCGAGGCCATCGCCTCGTACATCCCGGGATTCGACGATCAGGCGGGGCCTTTGAGAATCGGCCCGGCGTATCCGCTGGTTTTTCATCCCTGCCTGTATCCGTACGCAGAACAGAAAATGAAGTTCCCGGACAATCCCGCCGCCCATTTCGGCGCGAAAATACTGCATACGCTGTACAACCCGGAACACATCTACGGACATACCGCTTGCGGCCGTCGGATACGCGAGGAAATCCCCATCCTCGAAAAGGCTCTCGCCCTTTGGGATGAAGGCAGTGTCCTGATGGTCAAAGCCTTGGCGGCGACCCCGCCGGCAAAACGGAAACGAGCCGCGAAGATCGCCGGCGTGGGAAGGTTCTTCGGACACGGGTTGCGTACCATGCTGCATGTAAAACGCTGGTGGCTTTTAAACAAACGACTGGAAATCGAATGGGATTTCGAGACAGCCGGCGAAATCATGGATGAGCTCGAGGCGATCGCCCACGCTGAACGCATCAATGTGGAATCGGCCGTTCCGTTGGCGGATGCCGACTCCAGACTCGGCTGGGAGCCGTCGATGGAGTACATGACCGATAAATGGCACCTGGAGTGGAAACTCCGCCAGCTGGACAATCTGTTGACGCACACGCTGAAGGCGTATCGTTCCACCCTGAGGAAAAATCCACAGAAATAGTAAATGAAGAAACAGGATGGGGTGACTATCAGAACAAATTAAGAAGTAATTGGAAGGTTTTATCAGTATAATGTTATAATAAGCCCCATGAAAACTATAAAAAATTTTCCCAAACGCGCCATTCACCTTGATTTTCACACTATGCCGGGAATTTATGATGTCGGCCGGGATTTTAAGGCGGAAGAGTTTGCCGGGACGCTTAAACGTGCCGGCGTTGATTACATTACGGTCTTCGCGCGATGCAACCTGGGTTTTGCCTACTATCCGACCAAAATCGGCACTCCCCACCCCGGGTTGAAAAAGCCGGACTTGCTGGGACCGATGGTGGAAGCCTGCCACAAAGAGAATATTCGGGTGGCGGCCTACCTTAACGCAGGCCTTGACCACGAACATGCCGTAAGACACCGGGAATGGTGCAAAGTAAACAAAGAGGGCCAGGTCTATGAAATGCAAGCAATAAAGCAGAAACAGCAGAACAACTTCTTCCGCCGGATGTGTCTCAATACCGGCTACGGCGAACATCTTCTGGGAATGGTTCAAGAAGTAGTAGAAAAATATCCGGTTGACGGCATTTTTTTAGACTGTTTCACCCATGATGCCTGTTATGGTGCAGAATGCCTGGACGGAATGAAGAAGTTGGGTATGGACCATTTTGACGAACACCAGGCCAAAGAGTTCTGCCGGATTGTGACCGCCCGGTTCCGGAAAGAAGCAACGAAATTAGTCAAGAAGAGCCGGAAGGATGCTTATCTCTACTTTAACGGTCTGTCTTACCAGGACCAGGACCATCTGGAAATAGAGTTCTTGCCCACCGGCGGCTGGGGCTACGATTTTCTGCCCTTCGTCATCCGTTACGCCCGCACCCTGAAAAAACCTTACCTTACCATGACCGGCCGGTTTCACGAAAGCTGGGGTGATTTTGGCGGTTTAAGGCCAGAACACTCCATGCTCTTTGATTGCTGCAATTCCATTGCAAACGCCGGAACCTGCATGGTCGGCGACCACATGCACCCTAAAGGAAGATTGGAACCGGCGGTTTATGATTTAATCGGTAAGGTCTACAGTCAAATCAAACCGCTGGAACCGTGGACCTATACCGCCAAACCTTTGACCGACATTGTGATTGTGGACCCGGCGCTTCGGCGGTTCCCGGAAGACTTCGGTTGGGCGGACGACTTCTGCCGCGGGTATAATTGCCTTGCCGGCGCCACCCGGATGTTGATGGAACTAAAATACCAGTTTAACATAAGTCTCGGTGATGGTGACCTGTCACCTTATAAGGCAGTGGTCCTGCCGGACCGGGTGCTGGTTGATGATGAATTGAAAGAGAAACTACAAAAATACTTAAAAAATGGGGGGGTTATCATCAGTTCCGCCTATTCCGGGCTGAATACGGGAAAGACAGATTTCGCTTTGAAAGAATACCAGATTGCTTACGAAGGTTTGGAACCTTATCATTACTCTTTTTTTGAGCCTCTTCCGGAAATCAACCGGGATTTGCCAAAAACGCTTACCACGATTTACAATTCCGGCATCGCGATAAAGCCGAAAAAAGGGGCGCGCGTTCTGGCGAAACTGTACCAGCCCTATTTCAACCTTTCGTCCTGGGACGGGTACCACGAGAATTTATACATTCCGCCGGAAAAAGATTCCGGCCGGCCGGCCCTGGTCCGCTGCAACAATATCTTCCATTTCAGTTTTCCGGTTTTTACCGGTTATTTTGAGCATGCGGTCGTGGCCTATAAAAATTTAGTCCGGAACTGTCTCGAAAAGACTTTGATAAAACCACTGGTAAGGGTTCTTAACTTTCCTTCCTTCGGACAGGTTACGGTTACCCAAAAAGATAAAAGCAGGATGGTCCACTTACTCACCTACCTCCCGGAATTAAGGGGGAAGAAAATTCAGATTATCGAGGAACCGATTAAGGTAAACAACATTGGAATATCACTAAGAACTGACGGTCAAAAAGTATCCGGGGTTTACCTGGCTCCTTCCCGGAAAAAACTGGAATTTAAACAGGAAGATGGTTATGTGACGGTCACCGTACCGGAGGTAAAAGGCTATCAAATGGTGGTCTTTGAATAATAAAACGTTCCCCTCCGCTTAAAATTGCGTAACGTTTCGGAAACCAAGAGGAGTTTTTATGAAAATTTTGCGATTGCCGGACAAAGAGTTTAAGATGCGGTGGCAAAAAGTTCGGGAAGGTGTAAAAAAGCAAGGTCTGGATTTAGCCTTGGTGCATTCCCATGAAGCGGATTTTGCCGGCGTGCGCTATCTCTCCGACTACTGGCCCATCTTTGAGTCCGCCGGCGTACTGGTTCCCGCGGA
Organism: Candidatus Omnitrophota bacterium; assembly: GCA_043826355.1. Taxonomy (GTDB): domain Bacteria; phylum Ratteibacteria; class UBA8468; order MWAK01; family MWAK01; genus JAHJUB01. The sequence continues at coordinate 29,415 of JBDRQI010000012.1, read as the reverse complement.
AGGCGAACCGGCCCTCATCATCGGCCCGGAGAGCGAAACCTTTGCCGTTGCCCGCAGCCGGATTAAAAAGATTTACAAGATGGTGGAGTACCGGGAAAGCGCGGAACCGGATTACCCTGGCATCAAAGTTGACACCTTTGAAAGCATCTTCCGTGAGATGTTTGGAAAGAAAAAGATTAAAAAAATCGGCCTGGAAGGCTACCAGATTTTTCCCCTGCCCATTTACGAAAGCTTGAAAAAAGCGCTGCCGGGAACAAAAATAGTAAAGAGTAATATCGTCTCGGATTTGCGAATCATCAAGAGCCCGGCGGAACTGGCGATGCTGCAGGAATCTTTTCGCGTCTCCGAAATCGCCCTGGAAAATACCCTGAAACAGGTCAAACCGGAAATGACCGAACTGCAGGTAGTGGGTATTATCGAAAAGGAACTTTACGCCCACGGCGCGGAGTATGAATCCCATCCGCAGTACGTGCTTTCCGGCAAAAATTCCAACCACGCCATCGGCCGGCCCGGCTATAAAAAATTAGGCAAAGGCAACCTCATCCAACTTTGTGTCGGCGGCCGGGTAGCCGGATATTCCGGCAGCGTGGGCAGACCGTTCTGTTTCGGAAAGATGCCCGCGGAGATGCGGCGGCTGGTCCAGGCAGGTCTTGATTTGCAGTTAAAGACGATGGAATGGATAAAAGCCGGGGTTATCGCTAAAACGGTAACCCAAAAGTTCTTTGACTACGCTAAAAAGACAGGGGTGGCAAAAAACGTTCTCTACGGACCCTGTCACGGGCTGGGCATGATTGAAGTGGAACGGCCCTGGATGGAATCCCATTCCGATTACCCCTTGCGGGAAAACATGACCTTCCAGGTTGACACCTTCCTCTATAATCCCAGTTTCGGCCTGCGTTGGGAGAACGGGATTTGTGTCACTAAAACCGGGGTGAAAGCCTTTTCGGATACACTACAGAAGGTACTGGAAATCTAAAAACAATGACAGAAATAAAGGTAGTTATCGGCATTGACGTGGAGACCGACGTCGGAAGCTGGACACCTTACTATCAGGGGGTGGAAAAAGGCATTCCCCGCCTGCTGGAACTTTTCAAGCGTCAGCAAGTTGAGGCAACTTTCTTCTTTACCGGTGAATCCGCGGAGAAATTCCCGAAGAAGGCCAGAGAAGTTATCAGGACCGGCCATGAAGTCGGCTGCCACTCCCTTTACCACGAAACTATTGGCGAAGAAATCTTTCCCATCCCCGGGGTAAAACCCCTCCTGCCGGAAGAGGTTCCGTTCCGGTTAAAGAAAGCAACCGAAGTTGTTACAAAAGCAGCCGGCGTAAAGATGGTCTCTTTCCGGGCACCACGGCTCTGGGGCAGCACGGTAATGGTCAACGTCCTGGAAGAGCTGGGCTATCTTGCCGACGCATCATATCCTCTTTTTTATTACCGAAAACAACTCTTTCCCTACCACCCGAGCCGTAGCAACTGGCTGGAAGAAGGCAATAGTAAAGTTTTAGAAATACCTTGCTTCGCGGATATCACCAAAAAGAGTAAGGACCCCTACGGTCGTGACCTGGACCAATGGCCGGTCTTCCGGACAAAAGGCGCTGCGGTCTTAATCAAGATGGTGGATAATTTTGTCAAGCATCTTAACGCAAGAGACAAGACCAAAACTCCGGTGGTCTGTTTCTATTTCCACCCCTGGGAATTTATCTCCCTGCCCAATAAGTTCCGCTTCGGGGAAGGGACGGTGGTACCGGACCCGTTTATTGTCAAGAGTTGCGGGCAGAAAGCGCTTAAAGAACTGGAACGTTTTATTGCCGGACTCAAGAAAACGTACAACGCAGATTTTTTAACCTGCAAAAAACTAACTGAAATTGGGTGAATTTTAGTTGCCGTCAAAAACAAAAACACTTGAATAAAAAGGGTTGAAAATGGTATTCTTTACAGAATGCGTAAAGGATATTTCGGCAAATTCGGCGGACGCTTTGTCCCGGAAACCCTGGTCCCGGCCCTTTCCGAAGTGGAAACGGCCTACCGTACCATCGGCCAAAGCCGGGAATTTAAAACCCGATTTAATAACCTGCTTGCCAATTATGCCGGCCGTCCCACCCCGCTTTACCACGCGCAAAACATTTCCCGGCGCCTGAACTTTAAACTCTACCTGAAAAGGGAAGACCTACTCCACTCCGGTGCCCACAAAATTAACAATACCCTGGGTCAGGCCTTGCTGGCCAAGATGATGGGCAAAACCCGGGTTATCGCGGAGACCGGCGCCGGTCAGCACGGCGTAGCCACCGCCGTCGCCTGCGCGCTCCTGGACCTGAAGTGCGCCATCTTCATGGGCAAGGTCGACATTGAACGCCAGAAATCAAACGTCTACCGGATGCGGCTCTGCGGCGCCGAGGTAATCCCGGTCCAGAGCGGAAGCCAGACCCTGAAGGACGCCATCAACGAAGCGCTGCGCGACTGGGTAACCAATGTCCGCAACACCTATTATCTTTTCGGAACCGTAGCAGGCCCCCATCCTTTTCCGACCATCGTCCGCAATCTCCAATCGGTCATCGGCCGGGAAACCCGCAAACAAATCTTACGGGTTGAAGGCCGGCTGCCGGAGACCCTGGTTGCCTGCGTAGGCGGCGGCAGTAATAGTATCGGCCTCTTTTATCCTTTTCTCCGGGACCCGGTCAAGTTTATCGGCGTGGAAGCGGCCGGAATGGGCATCGCCAGCGGAAAACACGCAGTCACCCTTGGCGTCGGACGCCCCGGCGTCCTGCACGGAACTTACAGTTACCTGCTCCAGGATAAAAACGGGCAGATTAAAATAGCCCATTCCGTAGCACCCGGCCTGGACTACCCGGGCGTCGGACCGGAACACAGTTTTTATAAGGAAAACCGCCGGGCAAAATACGTTTCGGTTACCGATAAGGAAGCGCTGTCCGCCTTCCACCTTCTTTCCGAAGTTGAAGGAATCATCCCGGCCCTGGAATCTTCTCACAGCCTAGCTTACCTGCTAAAGAATAAAAAGAAATTTGCCGGGCAATTGGTGATAATGTGCCTTTCCGGAAGAGGCGACAAAGATTTGCAAGAGGTGCTGAGAGTTGACAGAACACCCTTCACCCCAGCGGGGAGAGGATTAAAGTAGAGGATTAAAGTGAGGGGAAATATTTAAGATGAACCGGATAGCAGAAAAACTTAAACAACTTAAAAAAGAGAATAAGAAGGCGCTTATTCTCTACCTGACCGCCGGTTATCCAAACCTGGCCGCCACCGAAAAACTGGTGCCGGAACTGGAAAAAGCCGGCGCGGACATCATTGAATTGGGCGTGCCGTTCTCCGACCCAATTGCCGACGGCATTACCATCCAACGGACCAGCGCAGCCGCGCTCGCCTCCGGAACCAACCTGACCAGGATTTTCCGAACCGTGGCCCGAATCAGGCAAAAGAGCCGGGTGCCGATTATTTTGATGGGATACTATAATCCAATTCTGTCCTGCGGACTTACCAATTTTATCGCCGGGTGTAAAAAGGCGGGTGTGGACGGCCTCATTTGCCCGGACCTGCCGCCGGATGAAGCGCAAGAATTGCTCCGCTTAATCCAGAAAACTGAAATCGGACTGATCTTTCTCCTGGCGCCGACCAGCACACCGGAAAGAATAAAGCTGGTCAGCAAAACAAGTTATCCTTTTATCTACTATGTCTCCGTAACCGGGGTGACCGGCGCCAGAAGGTCGCTGCCGGAAGATGTCCGGAATAAGATTGCACAGATTCGACGCTACACCGGGAAACCGGTCTGCCTTGGTTTTGGTGTCAGCAACGCTTCGCAGGCAAAAGAAGTCCTGCCTTTTGTGGACGGCGTAATCATAGGCAGCGCGCTCCTGGATTGTATCGAAAAAGCAGGTAAGAATTACCTGAGCGCGGCCAAAAAATTTACCGTTTCTCTTGCAAAAGTGTCATCCTGAGCCGCGGTTGCGAAGGATCTCGCATTTATTGAGAACGGGATTCTTCGCTACACTCAGAATGACACAGGGTCGTATTAACATTGGTTAAAATAAAGTTTTGCGGGCTGAAACGCCCGGAAGAGGTGCAGTGGGCCGAAGAGTTTAAGGCGGACTTTATCGGCTTCAACCTCTATCCGAAAAGCCCCCGTTTTGTGTCGTTGAATGACTTAAAGAAACTGACCGGAAAGGTCAAGACGGCCCAGAAAGTACTGGTCTTCGTAAACAGCAAACTGGAGGACATCGCCAGAGCGGCGGAGAAATCCGGCGCCGACGTAATCCAATTACACGGAAACGAAACACCGCGTTTTTGCTCCCAGGTCAGGGTGATAACCGGCCGTCCGGTTATCAAGGCGTTCCGGCTGGCAACCGAAGCGGATTTAAAACCGCTGGAAAAATACCGGGATTCAGCGGACTATTTTCTACTGGACGCCAGGGCGAAAGATTTATACGGCGGAACCGGCCAGGCGTTTCCCTGGGACCTGGCAATCAAAGCAACAGATTTGGGCAAACCGATATTTCTGGCCGGCGGCCTTACAGTTGAAAATGTGGCCGCTGCATGCCGCCAGGTTATACCCTTTGCGGTTGACGTCGCCGGCGGCGTCGAGGAAAAAGCCGGCGTGAAGAGCCGGGAAAAAATGGCGCTGTTCATCCAAAAAGTCAGGGGAAAAAAATGAAAGAGACGCAGATTGCGGTAACGTTGTATACTCTCAGGGATTATCTGCAGACGTCGAAGGATATCGCCAAAACTCTGGCAAAAGTTAGTAAAATTGGGTATCAGATAGTCCAATTATCCGGTCTGGGCAAGATTGAGACGAAAGAACTTAAGCGGATTCTGGACGGAGAGGGCCTCATCGGAAATTCCACGCACACGTCTCTGGAAAGACTGATACAAGAGACCGACCTGGTAATCGAAGAACATAAGATTCTGGGCGCCGAATACGCCGTCTGTCCGTGGGTGCCGGAGAAATACCGTAATCCGGCCGAATACCGGAAGCTGGCCAGGGAGTTGTCAAAAATCGGGAAAATCCTGGCCAAACACAAAATTACCCTCTGTTACCACAACCATGCTTTTGAATTTGAAAAGTTTGGCAAGAATACCGGTCTGGAAATTATTTATTCGGAGAGTGACCCCAGGTACCTGAAAGCGGAATTGGATACCTATTGGGTCGCCTTCGGAGGCGGAGACCCGGCGGCCTGGTGTTTCAAGTATTCCGGCCGTCTGCCGCTGGTCCATTTGAAAGATATGGTCGCAACAAAAGACAACACGCAGGTATATGCGGAAGTCGGCGAAGGTAATCTGGACTGGAAATCTATCCTGTCTGCCTGTAAAAAAGCCGGCGTGAAACTGTACGTGGTGGAACAGGATATCTGCCAGCGTAACCCGCTGGAGAGCATCAAAATCAGCTTAAATAACCTTCATAAGTTTGGCTTAAAATAATAGCCGGTATATTCTAATTTTGGATGCAAATTAGCGTGATAAAATACAAAGAATCGGGCGTTGATATAAACGCGGCCAAAAATCTGGTCTCCGGCATAAAACAATTGGCAAAAACAACCCGGATACCCGGAGTGCTGGGCGAAATTGGCCTCTTTTTCGGCTCGTTCGCCCTGCCTATTTTCAAATATCGGGAACCGGTTTTAGTTTCCGGCACCGACGGAGTCGGCACCAAGATACTGCTGGCTGAAGCCCTGTCTAAATATGATACCATTGGCATTGACCTGGTGGCAATGTCGGTCAATGATATTTTAACCTGCGGCAGCCAGCCCATCCTCTTCCTTGACTACCTTGCCGTCGGCCGGATAAAAAAACGCCGGGACCTGGAAATCATGAAAGGAATTGCCGAGGGATGCCGGCAGGCCGGCTGCGCTCTCCTGGGCGGAGAAACAGCCCAGATGGCCGACGTTTACGGTAAAGATGGTTTTGACCTGGCCGGGTTTGCGGTAGGCGTGGTGGAAAAGACCCGGATGATTGACGGTTCCAAAATCGGAGCCGGTGATGCCATGCTGGGCCTGGCCAGCAGCGGACTGCACAGCAACGGGTTCTCCCTGGTCAGGAAATTATTCCCGGAAACTGCGATGCGGAAAAATAAAAATTTGGGGTTGACCCTGTTAAAACCCACCCGCATCTACGTCAAGTTAATTCTGGAGATTATCCGGAAATTTGAAGTCAAGGGCCTGGCGCACATTACCGGCGGCGGACTCCTGGAAAACATCCCGCGGGTCCTGCCCGAAGGGACAAAAGCCGTGCTCAACCGCTCTGCCTGGAAAATACCGGAGATTTTCTCCCTGATTCAGCAGAAAGGCAAACTCTCCGAAGACGAAATGGCGCGCACCTTCAACCTGGGCATCGGCATGGTTATCATCGCCGGAGCAACGGAAGCGGAAAAAATCGGCCGGTTCCTTGCGAAAAAGAAGGAAAATTATTACCGGGTCGGCGGAATAAAAAAAACCTCCGCCAAACCCTTTTGCGAAATACGGGAATAACGAATTATTTATTAACGTAGGGGTCGCATTCATGCGACCCGCGGGCACCGTATAGACGGATGTTGCCTTCTATGGGGCGGGCGCGATGAATCGCGCCCCTACAATATTTGTGTGAAATTATGAAAACCAAACGGTTGTGGGGAGGCAGGTTCGACCAAAAACCGGCGAAGGCAGCCGAGGCGTTTTCCAATTCTCTGGATGCTGACAGGCGCCTGGCAAAATACGACGTAGAGGGCAGTATCGCCCACGCCAAAATGCTGGAGCAAGTCGGCCTGCTCAACGGAACAGAAATTAAAAAAATAGTGTCTGGGCTCTCTGAAATCAAAGCGGAACTGAAAAACGGGACCTTTGTTTTTAAATTATCCGAAGAGGATATCCACACCGCGGTGGAACGCCGGCTCTACGAAAAGATAGGTGATTTGGCCGGAAAACTGCACACCGGCCGCAGCCGCAACGACCAGATTGTCCTGGACGAGCGTCTTTACGTCCGGGATTTAATCAACCGGCTTGACGGGAAGATAAAAGAATTACAGAAAGCGTTTCTTGTATGGGCGAATAAATATCCAAACCTGATTATGCCGGCATTTACCCACCTGCAGCATTCCCAGCCCATTCTCTTCAGCCACTGGGTACTGGCCTACCTGGAGATGTTTCAGCGGGACCGGGACCGGCTTTCCGACGCATTTGTCCGGGTTAATATTTCGCCGCTGGGAGCCGGCGCCGGCGGTGGTTCTTCGCTACCGCTGAAACCGGAATATACGGCAAAACTTTTAGGGTTCCCGAAAATTTTTGCCAACAGTCTGGATGCGGTCAGCGATCGGGATTTTCTGGTTGAGGTCCTATCTGACCTTGCACTTGTTTCCATACACCTTTCCCGGATTTGCGAAGAGATGGTCCTCTGGAGCACCGCGGAATTTAATTACCTCGATATTTCGGCGGAATATTGCACCGGAAGCAGCGCACTTCCCCAGAAGAAGAACCCGGACATCCCGGAATTAATCCGGGGCAAGACCGGTATCGTCTTCGGCGGATTAATAAGTCTTTTAACCACGCTTAAGGGCCTGCCGCTCTCTTACAACCGGGATCTCCAGGAAGATAAAGCACCCTTCTTCGCCGCGGCAGATATTGTGCACAATTCTCTGAAAATCCTTGCTTCCATGATTCTCAAGACAAGAGTAAACGTCGGCGCCGTGGAAAAATCCGTGGAGACCGGATATCTTGGCGCATTCGACCTGGCTGAATTCCTGGTCAAAAAGGGCGTGCCGTTCCGGGAAGCGCATCAGATTGTCGGCGAAGTGATAAAATATGCGGACGCAAAAAAAAGCAACTTGTCCAATCTCTCTCTAGTGCAGTTGAAACAGTTCTCCAAACTTTTCGACCAAAAGGTCAAAGAAATTCTCTCGGCCAAAAATTCCGTCCGGAACCGGAAGACCGCCGGCTCTACCAATCCGGATATGGTCACCGAACAACTTCAAAAGTGGACTAAAGTGCTTAAGTAGGGGTCAGATTCATCCGATCCGCGGGTCGGATTTATCCGACCCCTACATAAAAATTATGAATAAATACTTTAATTACCAGAAGGGGAAGGGGTTTATTGAGGGATGCCGTATTTCCGCGCTGGCGGAAAAGTACGGCACGCCCCTTTACATTTACAGCGAAAAGGCGATTCGGGAAAGCGTCAGTCGATTTCAAAAGGCCTTCTCCGGAATTGCGCCGATAATCAGGTATAGTTGTAAGGCGAACTCCAACCTCCACCTGCTCAAAATTCTGAAATCAGCCGGCTGCGGCACCGACGTAATTTCACCCGGAGAACTTACCATCGCCCTGACCGCCGGGTTTGCCCCGCAAAATATCATCATGGAAGGAGTTGGTAAAAGGGAAGATGAAATTGAGTTCGGCTTGAAAAAAGGCATCTCTTTTTTCAGCGTAGAGTCCCTGCCGGAACTCGCCACCCTGAATCGACTGTCTTCAAAACAGAAGAGGGTGATTACCGCGCTTCTCCGCCTCAACCCGGATATTGCGGCCGGCGGACATCGCTACATCTCTACCGGCAAGAAGGAGAATAAGTTCGGATTGACCGAAACAGAGGTTGTTTCGGTTTTAAAAAAACCGGTTGACTTTCCGAATCTAAAAATCAACGGACTGCATCTCCACCTCGGTTCCCAGATAGATTCCCCGGAACCATATCTGAAAGCGATCAAGGAGGCACAGCGGCTCCACCAAATCTATCCCTTCCAATTCCTGGACCTGGGCGGCGGGTTTCCCATTACATACGACACAGAGATGGCTGAAATTGAAATCTTCGGAAAAGCAATTTGCGGAGCGATAAAAAAGTTTAATCTGTCCCCCCACCGCGTACACCCCCTTTCCAGCGCTTTGGAAAGGGCACCCGTCCCCGCCAGGGGGGAGGGTATTAGAGTAATATTTGAGCCGGGCCGTCACTTCATTGCGCCGGCCGGTTTCCTGCTGACCCGGGTTATCTACCGCAAGGACCGCCCCCACAAGAGATTCCTGGTCGTTGACGCCGGAATGAACGACCTTATCCGTCCGGCGCTTTACGAGGCGTTTCACCATATCTGGCCCACAAAAGAAGTAACAGAGGAGTTGGTTTTCTTTGACGTGGTCGGTCCGGTCTGCGAATCGGGCGACTTTCTGGGAAAAGAACGTTTGTTGCCGAATACACTTAAAGAAGGTGACCTTCTCCTAATAGGCGAAACCGGCGCCTACGGTTTTGCGATGTCATCTAATTACAACGGCCGGCTGAGGCCGGCTGAGGTTCTGATTTCCGGAAAGAAGAGCTGCATTATCCGGAAACGGGAAACGCTGAAAAATTTGACAGCTCAATTCTAAACGGAATTGCCGCGCAAAATGCGTTCGCAATTACAAGCGGAAAATGGAAAAACTGAAATTGGGGGTAATCGCCTCCCTGGAAGAAGGCGGTAAAAGTCTTAAGAAAACAAGTGAAATGGGTTTTGAAACCTGCCAGTTGGTCTGTTGGAACCAAAACCTTTTCACCCCGGAAAACGCCGCGATGGTAAAAGAGGCAACCCGGAAGTTAGGCATTAAAATAACCCTGCTCTGGGTAGGCTGGCCGGGACCAGCAACCTGGAACTTTACTGAAGGCCCGGCAACTCTGGGCCTGATACCGCCGGAATACCGGTACGTCCGTATAGAAACCCTCAAGAAGGGTTCTGACTTTGCCGGGGAGATTGGAGTTCCGGATGTATGCACCCACGCCGGATTTATTCCGGAAAATCCTAACGACTCCCTCTACCCTGGCCTGGTGACTGCGCTCCGGGAAATAGCGGCTCACTGCCAGCGGAACAAACAATTCTTTTGTTTTGAAACCGGCCAGGAGACGCCGGTCACCCTCCTGAGGACCATCGGTGATATCAACCTGCCCAACCTGGGCATCAACCTTGACCCGGCTAACCTCCTGCTTTACGGCAAAGCCAACCCGGTGGATGCGTTAGACGTATTCGGAAAATTCGTCCGGGGGGTCCACGCCAAAGACGGCGAATATCCGGTTGACGGACTGCGGCTGGGACAGGAAAAACCTTTGGGCGAAGGCCGCGTCGATTTTCCGAAACTGATACCCAAACTGAAGAGTTACGGCTACCGGGGCGCCCTGACGATTGAAAGAGAAATTTCCGGCCCGCAGCAGGTAGAGGATATTTTAAAAGCGAAGGAGTTTTTAACCCCATTATTGTAAAATGATAAGAATAGCAGTGGTCGGCGCCGGCCACATGGGGGAAAACCACATCAGGGTTTATTCCCGCAAACCCGGCGTAAAACTTACGGCAATCTGCGACCCGGACGAGACCCGGGGCAGACGGCTGGCGAAAGAATACGGGGCAGCGTGGTTTGCCGATTACCAAAAAACCATTCCGGAGGTAGACGCGGCAAGCATCGCGGTTCCTACAAACCTGCACCACCGGATTGCATCGGAATTTCTCGCTGCCGGAAAACCAATCCTCCTGGAAAAACCGATCGCCAGCACTGTGGAAGAAGGTGAGGAACTGGTCCGAATTTCACGCCAGAAGAACGTGCCGCTTCAGATTGGCCACGTAGAACGCTTTAACCCGGCGGTGCAGCGATTAACAAAAGAACTGACGACGCCAAAATATCTGGAAATCCACCGGATGGGTCCTTTCAAGGGACGGGGTATCGAAGTAAGCGTAGTGTCAGACCTGATGATTCACGATATTGACCTGGTTCTGGACCTGGTTAATTCTGAGATAAAAGAGGTAAGCGCTCTGGGACTTTCCGCTTTCACCAAGAGCGCCGACATCGCCACCAGCCGCCTGATATTCACCAACGGTGTGGTGGCCAACCTTACGGCTAGCCGCATCAGCGACCAGAGCATGCGTAAAATCCGGGTATTTGAAAGCGACAAATACTGGTCTCTGGATTGCGAACATCAGGAACTTGTCTGTTACCGCAAGAACCCGGACGAATCCTGGCAAACAAAAGCAAGGCCGGGTCTGGCTGACCTGATTACCAGGGAACCAATAGCGGTGGAAAAAGCGGAAACCCTGATTCTGGAAATAGACTCTTTCCTGAAAGTAGTAACGGGAGGGGGAGAACCAACAGTTACCGGAAACGATGGTTTGGCTGCCTTGAAGGTAGCGTTACAGATTGATTCTCTAATAACAGGTGTTGCGAAGAAAGAATAGGGGGCAAAAGAGATGGTTAATTTAACCGCAAAAAAGATTTTTCTGACTAAAGGGGTTGGCCGGGACCGGGAAAAACTGACCAGCTTGGAACGGGCACTCCGGAATGCCGGAATAGCACCTTTTAACCTGGTCCCCATCACCAGCATCTTCCCGCCGGGCGCCAGGTTAATCAGCCGGGAATCCGGCCTGAAACTGCTGGACCCGGGCCAGATTCTTTTCTGCGTAATGAGCAAGAACTTTACCGACGAACCGCACCGGCTCATCACCTCTTCCATCGGAGTTGCTCTTCCCAAGAACCCGCACAGCCACGGCTATCTGTCTGAATTCTCCGGCTTCGGCCTGACCGACGAAAAAGCCGGGGATTATGCCGAAGACCTGGCTGCCCAGATGCTGGCAACTACCTTAGGCGTCAAGTTTGACCCGGACAGCAGTTACGACGAAAAGAAACAAATCTGGCGACTGAGCGACCAGATAGTCAAGACAACCAACACCACCCAATCGGCTATCGGCGATAAGGACGGACGGTGGACCACCGTTGTCTCGGCCGCAGTATTAATATTATAACCTGTCATCCTGAACAAGGTGAAGGGTCTCGTAGTTAAAAACGGGATTCTTCGCTATCTCTCAGAATGACAAACAATTTATGGAAATTCCTTACACCTTTGCCGGGCTTCCACCCCGGCCTCTGGAAAAGGCGCGGGTGGCAATCCTGCCGGTTGCTTACGACGGCACCACCTCTTATCAGGCCGGAACCCGTTTCGGCCCCCAGGAGATAATCCTGGCCAGCCGGTTTCTGGAAATGTACGACGAATCCCTGGGTTTTGAACCTTCTGACCTGGGAATTGCCACCCTGCCGGAACTCTGGCCAGACCTTTCCCGGCCGGAAGCCGTGGTAAACGAAGTGGAAAAGTACGTCACCAAAATTCTGCAAAACCGGGTTTTCCCGGTTATTCTGGGTGGGGAGCATTCAATAACCGCAGGCGCAGCAAAGGCATTTCACAAAATATATCCGAAGCTCTCGGTCCTGACCCTGGATGCCCACGCAGACCTAAGGAAAACATACCAGGGAACCAGATATAACCATGCCTGCGTCAGCCGCCGGATAATGGAAATGGGGATTCCGATTACCGTTATGGGCGTCCGCTGTATCCCCGCCGAAGACCTGCCGCTTCCTTCACCCCCTCTTTCCCTCCCCCCCCGAGGGGACGGGTGCCCTTTCCAAAGTTCTGGAAAGGGGTTGAATGTAGGTGGGGGGGCAAAACTGAAAGTCATCCGGGCGGAAAAACTGAAGGAAAAAAAAGATTGGCTTTCCCTGATATCATCCAACCTGACGGAATCTGTTTATCTTTCCATAGACCTGGACTTTTTTGACCCGGCTGAAGTCCCGGCGGTGGGAACACCGGAGCCAGGCGGTTTAGGATGGTCCGAAACAAACCGTTTTCTCCGCCGGTTGGCGCAGAAACACCGGGTGGTCGGCTTTGACGTCGTGGAACTTAACGGCAGCCTGCACCACACTCCCTCTTCCTATTTTGCCAGCCGGTTGGTTTATCGCCTCATCGGGTTATGCGGTGTTAGGCCTTTGGAGAAGAATTAAAAAAGGAAGACTAATCCCATATTCTCCATCTAAAAACAGCGGAGCAAAGGAAAAACCCAGCCGGCAAAAATAAAACGGGGAGTTTTCGATGACCACGCGGGAACGTTTTGTCAAGGTGCTAACGGGACAGAAGGTTGACCGGGTACCTTTTATGAAAATATTCGGTGGAAAAAATGCCATTCTACCGGTCTGGGAAAAAGAGTATCCCGGGATTTCCAATTGCATTGATGACCTCTTGCAATTTGAGGGACAGTACCGCGGCTGGCAGATTACGCCGGTAAACACAAGCTGCTCCCGGCTTGACGAAGAAAAAATCATGGAAGAAAACGAAACACGCGTTGTGCTAAAAGACGGCATAGGAAGAACCGTCATCAGGCAAAAAGACGCTGATTTTCATTTCAGCAGTTACATTGCTTGGCCCGTAAAGACCGGAAACGACTGGGGACGTTTCAAAGAGCGGCACCTGCAGCCGGAAGACCCGGAACGTTTCCCGAAAAACTGGAAAGAGCTTGCCGCGCAATACCAAACCAGGGATTACCCTCTTCAGTTGACGCACGGGGGTGTTTACGGATTTGCCCGAAACATTATGGGGGACCAGGCTCTCGCCCTTGCCTTCTACGACACCCCGGACCTCGTCCTTGATATCATGACTACATATACGGAAATGGCCATTGCCCTTTGGGAAAAGATGGCGCGCGAGGTGGATTTTGACCTGATTGAATGCTGGGAAGATATGGCGTCCAAGAACGGTTCCCTCATTTCGCCCGCCACCTTCAGGGAATTTCTGAAACCCCATTATCTGAAGATTGCCGATTTCGCAAAAAAACACGGCATCAAGATTATTCTGGTTGATTCGGACGGTCAGATAGAGGGTTTAACGAAACTCATGGTGGAAAGCGGGGTAAATACAATGTACCCTTACGAGGCGCAGGCAGGCAACGACGTTGCGAAAGTTCTGGACAGTTTCCCGGACCTGGGTGTCATCGGCGGACTTAACAAGAACGTAATGGCGCAGGGCAAGAAAGCGATTGATTTAGAGTTGGAAAAAGCGCACCGATTAATAGAAAAAGGAAGGTACATCCCCGGTCCGGACCACTTTGTTCTTTCCGACGTCAGTTTTGCCAATTATCGCTATTTTATGGAACGCCTCCGGGAAGTTGTTATGTCCACGAAACCCGGCAACTAACGCACACCCCGTGGCCCGGTCTGCCCGTCCGAAAGTGAAAACATTTCATTCGAGCAAAACGTTTCCAACGAAAACGAAAAGAAGTTACGGTCATTTGACAGCAACTTTCAGGTAGTCTAAAATATTATTTTGTACCTTTTGTTCACAAATTTTTTGTTTCGGTTGTTTTCTGTGGCAACAAAACGGAGGAAAGAGAAATGGCGGATTTACAAAAGCTTGCAGACAGCGTAATTGGTGGAAAAATGGCAGACGTAAAGAATCTGGTCGGCGCCGCGGTAAGCGAAGGCGTACCGGTAGAAGATATTCTCAATAAAGGTCTCATCGCCGGAATGAACGTGGTGGGAGTCAAATTCCGCGCCAATGAATTCTACGTTCCGGAAGTATTAATTGCCGCCCGGGCGATGCATGCCGGCATGGACATTCTTCAACCCCTTTTAACCAAGGCCGGAATCAAGCCGTTGGGCAAGGTTGCAGTCGGCACGGTTAAAGGCGACCTTCACGACATCGGCAAGAACCTGGTCGTAATGATGCTGAAAGGCGGCGGTTTTGAGGTAATGGACCTGGGAATCGACGTTCCGGAAGAAAAGTTCGTGGCCGCAGTCAAAGAAGGCGTTCAAGTCATCGGACTCTCCGCCTTGTTGACCACCACCATGACCGGAATGAAGGGCGTGATTGAAGCCCTGAAAGCAGCCGGCGTGCGCGATAACGTAAAGGTGATGATTGGCGGCGCTCCGATCACCCAGGCCTACGCAGACGAAATTGGCGCTGATGCCTACGGTGAAGATGCGGCTACCGCGGCAATTAAAGCCAAACAACTGATCGGCGTAGCATAATCCTTTTCAAATTTGAACCTGGTCGGTTTATATCTACTGGTTGGCGGTTACCTTTTAGGGTCGATCCCCTTCGGTTATTTAATCGGACGGTCCCGCGGTATTGATATCCGCACAAAGGGCAGCGGCAATATCGGCGCGGCCAATATCCTGCGCATAATAGGTAAAGGCCCGGCCGCCGCCACCCTCCTGCTGGATGCCGTTAAAGGACTACTACCCACAATCCTGGCCCGCCAGGCCTGCCTTTCGCCGTCCGGGTGGTGGATAATTACCATCGGTCTGGCCGCAATTATCGGCCACACTTTTTCGATATTCTTAAAGTTTAAAGGCGGCAAAGGAGTGGCAACCAGTTTCGGTGTTTTGATTGGCCTCTCTCCCCTGACTGCCCTTTTTGTTCTTTTGGTCTGGCTGGCAATTTTCGCGGCAAGCCGCATCGTTTCTTTTTCTTCTCTGGCCGCATCCTTATCTCTACCTCCCTTACTCTGGTACTTGGCCAACCGTCAGCCCGCCTTTCTATCTTTCGGCGTCCTGATTGCGGTTCTGGTCTTTCTGGCGCACCGGAAAAATATCAAACGGCTCCTCTCCGGGCAGGAACCCAAAGTTAATTTTCATTCAAAATTTAAGATAATATCAATATGGAAATGACAGCAGTAATCGGCGCCGGCGCCTGGGGAACAACCATTGCCTTGCTCCTGGCCCGAAAAGGCAGACGGGTCGTTCTCTACGAAAAGTTCCCGGATTACGGAATGGTATTGACGGAAAAAAGAGAAAATCCCAAGTTTCTGCCGGGAATACTCCTGCCGGATGAAATAAAGATTACCGTTTCGCTGGAAGACGTAAAAGAGGCCGGATTTTTCATCCTGGCCCCGCCGTCGTTCGCTTTCCGGGAAACAGCGTCAAACCTTTCTAAAATAAAAGCGAAGGGCCATTTTCTCATCGCCACCAAAGGCCTGGAGGATAAGACCGGTTTTCGGATGAGCGAAGTCCTGCGCTCCGAGATGGGCCAAGTTGATTTTACGGTGCTCTCCGGACCAACCATCGCCCGGGAACTGGCCGCTGGTTTGCCGGCTGGCGCGGTCTGCGCCGCAGAGAATGAAGATCTTGCCACCCTTTGCCAAAATGTTCTCAACTCCGAAAAGTTCCGAATCTATACCAGCCTTGACCCGATCGGCGTAGAGTTGGGCGGCGCGCTCAAGAATCCGATGGCGATCGCGGCCGGGATTGTAGAGGGTCTGGGTCTGGGCGAAAATACCAAAGCGGCGCTGCTCTGCCGGGGCCTGGCTGAAATGGCTCGGTTGGGAAGAGCGCTTGGCGGCCGGGAAAGAACCCTTTTCGGCCTCTCCGGCCTGGGCGACTTGATTACGACCGCGAGCAGCCCGGTTTCCCGGAACCATTGCTTCGGCCTGGCGATCGGCCGGGGCGAAGACCCGAAAGCGATTATCGCCGGGCAGGAATCGGTGGTAGAGGGTTATTACACCGTCCGGCCTTCTCTGATGCTGGCGGAAAAGACCGGCGTAGAGATGCCCATATCCGCCCAGATTGCCGAGGTGCTCTTCAACGGTAAAAACCCGGCGGAGGCGGTCCGGGAATTGATGACCAGACCGCCGAAAGACGAATAACCTTTATTTCCCCTCCCCTGGCGGGAGGGGTGAAGGGAAGGGGATGCAATTATGTCTGAAAACAAGGTATACTATCGAATTGGTGAAATAAGCCGAAAAACCGGCATCGCCAGCCACACCATCCGGTACTGGGAGAATGAATTTTCCTTCTTCCTGAAGCCGGTTCGCAACAGCCGCGGCCAGCGCCTTTATACCGAAAAAGAACTGGAAAATATCATCCGGCTGAAGGACCTTCTTTATCAACACGGCTACCGTATTGCTGCAGTCAAAAAGGTTTTGCGCCGGAAAGAATCAAAAAAAGATAAGAACGGAACATCTGTTCCGGTTAAAGAACTTTTGGCTGGCCTGAAACGGCTGGACCGGATTTTAACCCAGATTAAAAAAATATAGAAAGATGTCATTCTGAGTGAAACGAAGAATCTCGCAGTTCAAAAACGGGATTCTTCGGCTAACGCCTCAGAATAACAAATAAGCATAACATGAAGATCGGGGTGTTGCTTTCCGGAAGCGGGTCAAACCTGCAGGCGATTATAGATGCGGTTAAAAACGGCTCCCTGCCGGTGGAAATCGGCCTGGTCCTCTCCGACAACCCGGATGCTTTCGGATTGAAACGCGCGGAAAAATCCGGCGTCAGGTCGCAGTATATTCCACCGGGACCGAAACGCACCGTCCTCTCTCCGGAGGCAGAGGAAAAATACATAACCGCCCTGAAAGAAGCCGGCGTAGAACTGGTCTGTCTGGCCGGGTTCATGCGGGTTATTAAGGACAAAATACTCGCCGCATTTCCAGGCCGGGTCTTGAACATCCACCCCTCGCTCCTGCCTTCTTTTCCCGGCTTAGAAGCCTGGAAGCAGGCGTTTGATTACGGCGTGCGGTTCACCGGATGCACAGTCCACCTGGTGGAAAAAGGCGTGGATTCCGGTCCGGTTATCCTGCAGGCGGTGGTGCCAGTCCTGCCGGAGGACACACCGGAAACGCTCTTAAGCCGGATTCACCAGCAGGAACACATTATTTATCCGCTGGCAATTAAACTTTTCGCGGAAAAAAGATTGAAAATCTCCGGTCGGCGGGTTTTTATCGGCGAAAAATAAAAGGGGAAAAATGGCATGCTTCATTGACTTACAGAAAACACCGGAAGAATTGTTGCCGGGCATTAAACAATTGAAAGATGAATATCCGATAAATTTCCGGAAAAATCCGGGCGACCGGGAGATTGCCTTTCAACCGATTTCCGGCTCGGAAAATGCCCGGGAAATAGCGATTTCTGAAACAAAAAAAACGGTGTCCGTTCGCTATCTTTGTAAAGCAGACGCATTCCGGGCCTTAGGCCGGATTCTGGGCCGGAAAAACTTCGGCCGGCCTAAAAGAGATACGACCGAATCTTCAAGTTTTGAGATGCTGGGTGTTATGCTTGACTGCTCCCGTAACGGCGTAATCAAAACCGGCGCCCTCAAATCGCTCCTGCGAAGGTTTGCCCTGATGGGAATCAACACCGTGATGCTTTACACCGAAGATACCTACGAAGTCCCGGGCCAGCCATTCTTCGGATACCTGCGCGGCCGCTACACCTACTGGGAACTGAAAGAAGTGGACGACTACGCCTTTAACCTCGGCGTCGAAATGTTTCCCTGCATCCAGACGCTGGGCCACCTGGAACAGCTCTTACAGTGGCCGGAAACCTACCGGGACGTAACCGACACCCGCAACATCCTTCTGGCCGGCGAGGAAAAGACCTACCGGCTTCTGGAGGAGATGATTTCCGCTGCCAGCAAACCCTACCGGTCAAAACGAATTCACGTTGGGATGGATGAGGCGCACGGTCTGGGAACCGGAGAATACCAAAAACGTCATGGCGCGCATCGGACCTTTGACATCATGAACGAGCACCTGGGCCAGGTGTGTACAATCTGCAACCGGCTCGGTTTAAAACCGATGATGTGGAGTGATATGTATTTCCGCATCGGCTCGAAGACAAACGACTATTACGATTTGGAAACAACGATGCCGCAGGATGTAGTTGACAACATTCCGAAAAACGTGGAACTTGTTTACTGGGATTATTACCACCTTGATTATGAGTTTTACGCAAAGTTCATTGATATGCACCGGAAGATGGGCAAAGAACCGGTTGTGGCCCCGGGCGCTTGGAATTGGGGCCGCTTCTGGTCAAACCTGCCGTTTGCGTATTCAGTTCTCAAGCCCTGTATGGCTGCCAGCCGGAATAAAAAAATCCGCCAGGCGTTTATCACCGCCTGGGGCGACGACGGAATGGAAAACGACATCTTTTCCATCCTGCCGGCAGTCCAGTTTTTTGCCGAATCGGCTTTTTCCGACAAGGTTGGCCAAGGAGCCCTGGCCGATAACTTCCGCGGTTCCTGCCAGACCGACATTTCCGCCTATGAGTTGGCCAGTGAAATTGACCTGCTGAAATATAAGAAAAAATTTGAGAGAACAATCATTAACCCTTCCAAGTGGCTCCTCTGGGACGACCCGCTGATTGGTCTGTGCGAACCCCAACAGAACGGATTGTCTTTCCGTAAATATTATGCTAAACTGGCTGGAGATATCAAGAAAGCGGTCGCCGAAGATCCCCTGAAACGGCTGCTCTTTCCAGCGCAGTTGGCAACTGTCTTAACAATTAAATGCGATTGCCGGAAGAACCTGGTTTCCGCATACAAAAAGCGCAATAAAAAAGAACTCCGGCGGTTGCTGAAAGAAGAAGTTCGGCCGCTCTTAAAAGAGGCAAAAAAGCTCTGGTTGGTACACCGGCAGATGTGGCTGGATACTTACAAGCCTTTCGGCTTGGAAATTATTGAAATCCGTTACGGCGGACTGATTCTCCGCCTGCAGGAACTCAGCCTGCGCCTGGAGCAATACCTGGCCGGCAAGATTAATGATATTCCGGAGTTTGAAACCGGGCTCCTGAAATTTATCGATGCCGGGGGAAGCGAACTGCCTTTTATCGTTCCTTACCGGCGCATCACTACGCCCAGCGATATTTTATAAACTTTCATAAAACAATGAAGGCGAGAAAAGCGAAACTTATTGACGCCAAAACGATTCACAATTTGATAAATACGGCGGCGGCAAAGGGCGCCGTATTGCCCCGGTCCCTCTCGGAAATCTACGAGTCAATCCGGGACTTCCTGGTCGCCGAAGAAAACGGAAAGGTAACAGGATGCTGCAGTCTGCACATCGCCTGGGAAGACCTGGCCGAGGTAAGGTCCCTGGTAGTCCTTCCGGCGCAACAAAAGAAAGGGATCGGCGCAAAACTTTTGCAAGCCACCCTGAAAGAAGCGAAACGACTGGCGCTTCCCAAGGTCTTTGCGCTTACCAGCCAGCCGGAATTTTTTCAGAAATACGGCTTTGAGCGCATCAGCCGAAAATCCCTTCCTCACAAAGTCTGGGGCGACTGCCTGAAATGCCCCAAATTCCCTAAATGCGACGAGGTAGCCTTATGGAAAAAGTTGTCTTAGCCTATTCCGGCGGATTGGATACGTCGGTCATCATTCCCTACCTGAAAGAAAATTATAACCTTTCGGTCATCGCCTGCACGGCAAACCTGGGCCAGAAGATTGACCCGGAGTTTCTCGAAAAAAAAGCCCGGAAGAGCGGCGCGGCCGGTTTCTTTTTTGAGGACTTGCGGAATGAGTTCATCCGCGACTATGTCTTTCCTTCCCTGGCGGCAAACGCCCTCTATCAGGGAAAATACCCGCTGGCAACCGCGCTCTCCCGACCCCTGATTGCCCAAAAAGTGGTTGAGGTCGCCCGGAAAACCGGCGCAAAATACGTCAGTCACGGCTGCACCGGCAAAGGCAACGACCAGGTCCGTTTTGAATTAACCTGGAAAGCCCTGGCCCCGGATTTAAAGATTATCGCGCCCTTGCGCGAATGGAAATTCAAGACCCGGGATGAAGAGATTGAATTTGCCAGAAAACGCGGAATCCCAATTCCGGTAACCAAAAAAAGTCCCTACTCCCTTGACGAAAACCTCTGGGGCATCTCCATTGAGTGCGGTCTCCTGGAAGACCCGAACACGGCGCCCCCGGAAAATGCCTACCAGATTACCGCATCTCCGGAGAAAGCGCCAAGCAAGCCGGTATTGGTGGAGATTAGATTTGAAAACGGCAAACCGGTTGCGCTGAACGGGAAAAAACTCTCCGGCCTGGAATTAATCGTACGACTGAATTCCCTCGGCGCTTCTGCGGGCGTCGGCCGGATTGACATGGTCGAGGACCGGACCGTAGGCCTGAAGAGCCGGGAGATATACGAGGCGCCGGCAGCCACCATCCTGGTTACCGCCCACCGGGAACTGGAAAAAATGGTCCTTTCCCGCGGCCTGTGGGAACTGAAAGAATCGCTTTCGCCCCGTTATGCCTGGCTGGTCTATCAGGGCACCTGGTTCTCCGAGGAAAAAGAGGCGCTGGATGCCTTCTTTACAACCACCCAGCGTTACGTCTCCGGAAAAATCAAGGTGAAATTATATAAGGGCGCAGCGGTAGTAGTAGGCCGTTCTTCTGATTATTCTCTCTATTCGGAAGCGCTCGCCACCTACGGAAATAAAGATGTCTTTGACCGCACCGCAGCCGCCGGGTTCATAGACCTGCTGGGCCTGCCGCTTCTTCTGGAAGGCCGCCGCCGGAATAAAAACAAAATGTAGGGGAGGGGCTACGCCCCTCTCCCGCGGGCGGGGATACAACCCCGCCCCTACATCCAAACAATGATTCCGAAATCCCTTAAAAACATCGGCGAATTCGGTTTGATAAACCTCCTGACTAAAGGTTTTAAACCGGACAAAGAAGTTTTGGTCGGCGTCGGCGACGATTGCGCCGTAATCAAATACCGCCGCAACGAATACCTTCTCTGGACAACCGACCTGCTCTTTTCCGGGGTTCACTTCACCGAAGACACCTCCCCGTACGAAATTGGCTGGAAAGCCCTGGCAATAAGTATTTCCGACATCGCGGCGATGGCCGGGATACCAAAATACGGACTGGTATTTGTCGGACTCCCGTCAAAAACAACTATTTCCTATTCCCGGGAAATTTACCGGGGAATATCGGAACTGGCCGGAAAATACCGCGTCAAGATTGTGGGCGGAGACACCAATGCTTTCGAAAAACTGGTCATCGGAACCACGGTCCTGGGCATCGTGGAAAAAAAGTACCTGACCCTGCGGTCAGGCGCGCAACCCGGAGACCTGATTTGTGTCTCCGGACCGCTGGGCAAAGGGGAAAAAACTCATCTTTCTTTTCGGCCTAAGATACGTCAGGCGCGGCGGATTAAGCGCTCCTTTTCCGCCACCGCGATGATTGATATCTCCGACGGCCTCTTGAGCGATTTCACCCGGATTGCGGAAAAGAGCAGGGTCGGCGGTAAAATTTTTCTTTCTCAAATTCCCTGCGTCTCCAATATCCGGCCGGAGAAAGCGCTGACCAGCGGAGAAGAGTTTGAACTGCTTTTTACCGTCAACCCGGAATATGGAAAAGAAGTTTGCGAAGCCGACTTTTTTGTGGTGGGCAAGGTCACCGGCCGTTCTTCCGGAATCAGAACATTTGATGCCTCCGGCCGTCTTTATAAACCCGGCCGGACCGGTTACAACCACTTCCCTAATAAAAGATTGTCAGGAGGTCCGTTATGAATTTAACATGGAAAAGATTGGCACTGGTTGGTTTTCTTCCTCTCTATCTTCTTTTTTCAACGGCAACAGAGGCTGCCGAAAATAAAGCTATCCAGAAAACAAGGGTGGCTCTCTTTTATCAGGAAGGATTCCCCGGGGGTAGCGGCCCGATGCCCGTTCTTTGGTATCAGGAAACCCTTGCCTCCCTCGGCCTTAAGGTGAAACTCATCTCCGCCGATGAACTGGCTGATTCCAACTACCTGAAGAACGAAAGGTTTGACACCATTCTGCTGCCGTACGGTTCCTACATCCCAACCGAGGCCAGTTATACCCTTTGTCAATTTCTGGCCGAAGGAGGCAGCATCATCACCACAAGCCTTCCGGTCTGGGCCTGTAACTATAACCAGGAGAAGAAACTGTGGGAAAAAAGCTGGGAACTTGCTCCCTGGACAGGTGCCAGCGATCTTCAGGTACGGGTCTCTTACAGGAAAAGAGCCCAAAGTCTAAATGCTGCCCCAAAACTAAACCCCGACATTCCCTCTGATTTGTTGCCGGCATTACCACCCATCGCCGGACCTTTCCCGGAAGGTCTCGGCCAACCGGACAAGATAAACCTCAATCAACCCAGTGACTTTGGTTCTTCCGGCGGGGAGAACGTGGAGACAGCCGCTAATATCGTCTTTCCGGTCTATCTTTTGCCAACCGGGGAACCGACCGACTTCTTTGTCTACCGGTACCACAGCGCCTACTTTAACAATGCCACCCTTATCCATTTGGGACAGGTGGGCGCCAGCCTCCTGAAAGGCCCGGCCGGAAAAGAGGTCCTTTACACCGTCCTGAAACTCTGCGAGCAGAGGTTGCCGGGAGAAGAGTCGCCGGTTTACTACCAGCGAGTTCTCCAGTTACAACAGGCAGTCAGCGACTTCGGTAAGGCGGCCACTGAAACCTCTGACTTTTTAAGGGACCTTGCCTTCAGCCGCTTCTATCAAAAAGAGATGCAAGGGTTTGAAAGACTGAAGGAAGAGTTTCTCTCCTGTGAGGAAGGGCTTTCCAGGATAACGGCAGACAAACAGCAGATTGACCCTCTCCTTGTAGCCGGAAAAGACCTGCCGGGTCAGGACGTCTTGAGAAAGCTTCTTCTGCTGCGGATAAAGAAAGAGAGCGAAAATCTTAAAGGTTTAAGGGAAAAATATTCTAAAGAGAAGCTCGGATACCCCAAAGAAGTGAAGATAGAAAACCCGTTAGGAAAGTTCGTGGTTGCTGCCGGTATATCTTGGCCCATCGGCCTCTACACCCTGCGGAAGAACTTCTTCCAAACGATAAAGGAGCTGGGTGGCGACACCTATTACTCCTCGTGGATGAATAAGGACCTTTCCTATCTTAAAGACGACCCGGCTGTAAAAAAAGCAAGGGAAGGGGTGAGGTTTGACTTTCTCTTCTCAGATTCAAATCCCACCTTTACAATAGTTCCTTCCCAGGGGTTTCTTGACCTGACTACCGGAGAGGTAAAAGAGACGCCCAGGCAGGTCTATGACTATAAGGCTGAAGAGGAAAAGATTAAGAAGTTTGTGGAATTCTGGCAGGGTGAACCTGTTTTACGATTCTGGAGTGCTTCGGAAAGGGGCCTGGATATGCACTTCTGGGGCCAGCAGGCAAGAGAAGAATATCAAGCCTACCTGAAGGAGAAGTACCAAAAGATTGAAGAACTCAACAGACGGTGGCAGACAGGCTACAAAGATTTTACTGAGATAGTCCTCCTAACCTCTTCTCCCGCCACCATCCAACAGCACGGCAACTGGGAGGACTGGACAAAGTTTCGGGCGGAGAGGTTCAGTTCCGCCATACGGTTTGGCTACGAGGCTTTCAAAAAATACGCGCCGGAAATCCCATTCTCCTATACCGTTTCCGCCTGGTCCCTTACCAACCCCGCCTACGGTATCAATTTCTACCAGCTTACCAAATATCAGGATATTAACGGAATGGATGCTGCCTTCGGTGTCCCCCCCAACGGGGAGTGGCTCTGGTTTGACCTTACCGCAGATAAACCCCACTACACCGTTGAGTGGGGTCCCTTTTATGTTCCGCCGGCTGATATCCGGGAGGGCAGAAAAATGCTTTCCGCGGAGGCCTGGACGATTGTGAGCGGCGGTTCGGTTGGCCTTAACCTCTGGATTTGGCGCTGGCACGGCTTTCGGGGAAATTTTGTTGACACCACCGGGATTCCCACCCTTTACGGCTGGCAGT
The DNA here is from genome assembly GCA_043826355.1 of Candidatus Omnitrophota bacterium. Classification (GTDB taxonomy): domain Bacteria; phylum Ratteibacteria; class UBA8468; order MWAK01; family MWAK01; genus JAHJUB01. The sequence goes on along the minus strand of JBDRQI010000012.1, from coordinate 5,174 downwards.
TAAAGAGCATGGTTTCTGAATTTAACCGTTTTGACCATATCGTCCTGGATGGAAAAAGAAGCAAGCCCGCAGTAAGAATACTGTTTTCCGATACCACCCGAAACCATCAGTTAGGCTGGGGCGCTTGGGGAGTCACTTCCTTTTCCGCACACATCCCCTCCACCACCAACCTCTACGGCTTCTTCCTGAAGGAAAAAGAGATGGCCCGGGTACTGGCAGAAGAGGAGATTCTGGAAGGGAATGATTTCTCTTCCTGCCGGCTTTTAATCCTGCCTCAGGCCGACTATCTTTCCGAGGACCTCCAAAAGAGACTGCTTGATTATGTAAAAAAGGGCGGCAACCTTCTTTTAGAGGGAAAAGCAGGCTGGTACGATAACTACGGCCGCTCCTCCGGCCTCTTCTTTAAGGAGGCAGGCGTTATCCCGGCAGCCTCAGTCAAGGAGAAATCCGTCCTTTTGGAAGGAGGCCGGGCGGTCAGCCTCTCTTTCCCGGAGTTTGCTTTCTCTCCCGGCCTCATATTCCCGGAAAAAGGGAAGGCGCTCCTCAACTACTCCTCCGGAGAGCCGGCCCTGGTCTCTGTCCCTTGCGGTTCCGGAAAGATACTGGTCAGCGGCTTACCCTTTAGCCTGGTTAATAATGAAGACCTCTACAGCCTTATCCTGAAAAAAGTGCGGGAGGAAATTTTCCTGCCGCCCCAATACCTCTGCTCGGACAGAGACCTTATCCTCAGGGAATGGGAGTATCGCGGAGAAAAATACCTCATCTGTGCCTACCCGCAAGGGAAGGGGCTGCCGGAAATAAAGGATTTTCCCTTGAAGGTCAAAGGAAACTGGGAGGTCATTGATTACCTTATCGGAGAAAAAATTCCCACCTCTTTTGACAACAACTACACTTCCTTTACCGGCCTTGTCACCTCTCCGGGCGGCAGGGTCTACCGGCTAAAACCCTCCTCGGCCGGAAAGACCGTCTCTGCCAATCCGGCCACCTTCTCTAATAAGAGCCGGAAAGATGATGACACCGCCTCCCTGTCTCTCCCTTTCCAGGGCAACCTTGTGGTGGAACAACCAAGGGAGATAGATGGTTTCCTCTTTCAATCCGCGGTCATCCCGGGCCAGCAGTATTCATCCGGAGAAGCTTATCTCACGGTAAGCAAGGGAGAAAAAAGGTTAAGAAGAAAGATGGAGGCGGGTAAAGAGTCTCTCTTTTTTTTCCCGGAAGGCGCCTTTTCCGTCAAGTGCGTTGACATTCAAACCGTCTTCCCCTTATGGATAGGGGTGGAGATAAAAAAGGTAGAGAACAGCGCTGTCTCCAGTTCCTGCTCTCTTTCCGAAGAGAAGGAGAGCCTTTTCCTCGCCAATGGCCTGGTCGGATTAAGGGTTTTTCCGATGGAAGGCGCCAATATCAGGGATTTCCTCACCCTTCCGGAAGGAGTCAACCACCTTGTCCCGCTTGGAAAATATTCCACCCAGGGAATTACGGTGAACGAGGGGAACTACGCCGGCAGTTTTTACAACAAGCCCTTTTCTTACCAGGTCAGGAAAAATACCCGGGAAGAGATAGTGGTCGACCTGAAAATGAATAGTCCCAACAACAACCTCCTCCTGGAAAAGAGCCTTTCCCTCCAGAAGGACCAGCCAAAGGTAGGCCTCACCCTGAAGGAGTATAACTGCGACACTAAGCCGACCGCCTTGTCCCTCCGTCTTCACCCTGACATGCAAGTCGGTGGGACGGCCGATGGCGCTGATACCTTCTTTGTTCCCACCCCGGAAGGGTTGAAGACCTTTACTTATTGGGGCGAAACCGAAGGAAGCTTCTACTTTACGCCGGCGGCCGGTTGGGCGGCCTGCGTTGACATCGATGCGAAGGTTGCCTTTCTCGCCTCTTTCCCCCTTCAGGAGGTGGAAATGGTCTATGTCTTTATGGGCCGGGGCCAATATAACCTGGAGCTGTGGACCCCAAAAAAAGAGGTAAAGCCCAACGAATACCTCTCTCTCCATACCGACCTCTATCTCTTCCAAGGCATCTCCGGAGTGGATACTTTTCAGAATGGGCTGGCCGCTTACCTTTCCCTGCCTGTTTCTTCCTTTTCTCAGGATGAGGAAGCCATCAGGGGAAGGGTGGAGGCAGCCGGTTTTCTGCCCGAAAAAGGTTTAAAGGGAAGGGTTTCGCTCCTCCACGAAGGAAAGGTGTTGAAGGAAGCAGTTTTTGAGGGCGAGGTCTCCGCCGACAAAAGCCTGTCGGAGGAGTTTTCCCTCTCTGCGAAAGGCCTCGCTGACGGCACCTATTCCCTCCTTCTTTCTTTCAACGGCACAGCGCCCCTCCGGGTAAAGAAGGAAATCTCCCTTTGCGGACAATTAATAAAAGAGGGTGAAAAAATCTGCAGCGCCTACCGGAAAGAATTGGAGGCCCTGAAAGAAAAGTTCTCCCCGGAACAGCTCTTTGCCGCCTTTGGCGTTTTGGAGGAATTACATTCTGCCTTCCGAAAAGCAGACCAGGCCGGAATAAAGAGCAAGAAGGCGGAATTGGACCGCCTGCTGAATAAAACGACCAACATCCAATAACTAAAATGAATAAGAAAAGGTACTATTTCATCCTCTCTCTCTTGTTTATTATTTTCCTTCTCTTTACCCCTGTTGTCGGAAAGAACTTTATTAAGAAAGCCTGCCTGAGGGTCGCTTTCGGAGAAAGCCTCACCGACGCGTCTGTCCCGGAACTGACCAAAGAGTTTGAGGAAGCATACCAGCGGTTTCTGGCCGCCAATACCAAAAAAGACTATACCGCGGTCAGAGGCAACCTGCAGAAACTTGCCAACAGGGAGACCGAAAAGCCGGAAATAAGGCTGTATTCTGGTTTCCTGGCCACCCTCTCCTCTTTTATCGCCGGTGATATTACCGGAGCGTATCAGAGCGGAAAGGTGGTTCTCTCTCTGGTTAAAGAGGTCTATCCTGCCAGAGAGGAGATAAAGAAGCTGGAGGAGGTTATCAAAAGGATTGAGACGGGGAAAATAAGTTCGGCGGCCGAAGTTAAACAGGAGTTATCCGGCATCGGCGCAGATGAGGATATTCTGGCCCTGGCGGAAAGCACCGAGGCGGCAGCCGAAATGGAAAAAAAGACAAATAAAATGATCAGAGAGGGAAAACTCTTTAAGCCCTTATTGGACAAGGAATTGGACCGGCTGAAAAAAAATATTCAAAACCTGAAAACAGCCGTTTCCAAGGACCCGGACTATGCGGAAATCATGCTGCCCTATATACCGGAGTTAGAAAAAAAGTACCTGAAGTTGAAAGAGGCGGTGGACAATATCCCCTCCAGCAGTTCTCTGGAGGAAGCTGCCAAAAAAACATTTTCCTTGTTCGCGGATATTTCTACCCTTGCTGATACTTATGAAACAGTTAATTAGGAACGCAGGCGGGCGGGGCATTAACTCCTTTGAAACACACTTATCAGCGGGTAAAAACCGCCAAGCGGCGCGGGCCAAACACAAGCGGGGGTTCACCCTGATTGAGTTGCTGGCAGCCATAGCTATCATTTCAATCTTAGCCGGGATGCTGCTGCCGGCTTTGAGTCAGACGAGAGAGAAAGCCCGGCAGGCACAGTGTCTGAACAACCTGAAACAGATTGGGATGGCATTTATGATGTATGCTAATGATTATCACGGTTATGCACCGGCGAATACAGTAAAAGACTACAGATGGAATCAAGCCCTGAATGACTTTGGCTACCTGAAAGGGACCAATAAGAAAGGCGGCGTCTTTGTCTGCCCCAGCGGCCCCATCCCCGATGCCTGGTATTCTGCCTACGGATTTTTCGGTTACAACTTTGATGGAGCGCCCCATGTCGGTGCGCCTTCGTGGCCGGGTGGGCCATACGGGTGGTTGTTGCTCTATAAACTCTCTTCCCCTTCCACCTACCCCCTGGTAGCCGATTCCGGCTATCCCGGCAAACCCCCCGGGGGCGCGGGTCAGTGGTATATTATGATAGGCGCTTATACCTGCTTGCGGCACAACCGGACAGCCAACGTCTTATGCGCTGACGGCCACGTGGGAACTTACAACCAGGCAAGCCTAAGCACCCTGGGAACCTCCACAGCCAAAATTTCCCAGGCCGTCCTGCCGGACGGAAAAGTTGTAAGCTGCCCCTGAAACACGGGAAAGGTATCCTTTTTTAAAAACAGTTAGACAACTTTAAAATTTAACAAAGTCCTGTAAATTATTGGCATTTCATGGGAGACTCTATGAGTATTTCTTTAAAAAATGCGGCACCTAAAAGTTTTGGCCTGCTTTTTGTTTCGGCTATGGTCATCCTATATCTGTCGGTTATAAACGCACCAACCGCGAACGCGGCGCAAACAGATGTAAAAATTTCCTCGGGGCAGCTTCTTACCAACGGAATTTTTGCGGCTCTTACCGATAACAAGCCAAATGGATGGGTTATTCCGGCCGGAGACGGCTCCACCACGGTGATGCCGGCCAAAGACGAAAAGGGAAATTCGCACATGCTGTACCAGGACGTCTCCGACCCCACCTGGGCCAATATGGTCCAGGTCGTCAATAACTTAAAACTAACCAAAGGCACAACCCTTTATCTGTCCGGCCAATATTACACCGAAGACCTTCAATTACGTAATGACAAGGCTATCTTAGCCGTTCAGGTTGAACTCTCGCCCGACCCAAGTCTGCCGGACCAAACAAAACAATATGAGATTGTAACTCTCGAACCCACCAAAGACAAAAACTGGAAATCCTTTAACCGGCAATGGAAACTGACCAAAGATATCTCCTCGGCCATGGTCCAGGTTACGTATATCCGGTACACAGGCAAGCTGCGTATCGGCCGGCTATCGTTGTTCGCGGTCGCCCCGGGCGACAAACTTACCCTGTACAGCTTCGCCAAAGAGGCGCCGGCAATCGACGGGAACCTGGACGACGAAGCGTGGAAAGGCCTGCAGGTTGCCAACCATTTCCTGGTCCTGGGCAAGATAGAGAAAGCGCCGGCGGATGTTGAAGTAAGGAGCTGCTACGACCGCAATAACGTCTATTTCGGAATCAAGGTTTTTGAGCCGGAAATGAAAAACCTGAAGGTCGGGACGCAGGTCTGGGACGGTGATTGCATTGAACTGTTCCTGGACCCTGAAGCCAAAGGCGAAAGCCATTACCATATAATCGTGGACAGCG
>JBDRQI010000011.1:0-109516 GCA_043826355.1 Candidatus Omnitrophota bacterium | reverse complement strand
AAAACGGGCAGAACTATACTGGACCATAGAGCTGGCAATCCCGTTTTCCGATTTGAAATCCTCCTACCCGGAAGATAACCGGCGCTGGGGTTTTAACGTGGGAAGGGAGCGTTACGCGGTCTCGCCCACCGAGCTTTCAACCTGGGCGTCTCTGGGCGGTTTTACCCAGCGGGAACGGTTCGGAAAGCTGGTCTTTTACAGCAAAGCCGATATTATCGCCAACATCGACTACTGGAAAGTGATGGCCGAAGAAGACCCGCTGATGCGCCGGCCGGAAGTTTCCGGCTATGAGATAGCGCGCGGCCAGGGCGAGAAGAAGTCGGATTTATGGACCTACGACCCGATGTCAGTCAAGGTGGATAAATACAAAAAATGGGGTATGCGCGGGTTGTCCCAGCGCTGGAGCCTCTGGCCGATTCCGGACGCCAAGTCATCCTATCCGGAGTTCTACCAGGCAGCGATGTCGGTCAACCGCGCGCTGGTTGCCAAATCCAATCTGGACGATAAGATTGAACAAGTCCGTAAAGCAGGGGCATACTACACGGCCATTACCGGAGAAAACAGGCAAAAATCAACCCTGGACCTGCTGAAAATCGAGCAGGATTTCAAGGCCCGGTCTGAAATTATCGACATTGCCCTGAATACCGCCTACCAGGCATACGGCGAGGCCTTTGACCAGGACTGGAACAAGGAAAAACTGGTTGGTCTGGATGCAAGGATTAATGACATTCTCGTCAAAATCACGGAACTGGGAGAAAAAGCCGACCATACCTTGACGCTGATGCAAAGTACCCTGCAAAAAAAATCTCCCTGGAACAATCTTTCCCTGGCGCTGCCGGCTTCGGAAAAAAGAATCAACCGGGACGGCGCAAACGAGCGGTTGTCATATACGCTGCACGCAAACGGATTCCGGTATTACGAGCCCAACCGGCTTCTCGGTGAGTTCGATACGGTCTCCCAGTCCGGGGCCAACATAAACGCCATGGCGGAGGGGTTGATCGCGCCGGGCAGGTATTCTTTTACATTCATGGATAAGATGCACGCCAGTTACAGCAATTCGGAGGAAAAAGGAGAGTACGGGGTCAGGGCCGCATACGACATGGTTTACGGAACGCACAATTACTGGATGGCGATGCCGCCTTGGCTTATCGATAAAATAAAGTCAAACGACGATATCCTGCTGCGAAGCAGAGACGGGTTGACCGGGTTTCGGATAGATCACTGGAGCGCCGCTTATTCGTTCTACACCGGCGTTAACCCGAACAATCCGGAAGTGATGGATTTTAACCGGGATTATCTGAAAAGCCTGGCCGCGCACGCCTCCGCCTATAAGATGACCGATTATTTCCTGACCGGCTGGGAAAACAGCGAATATTTCCGGTGCATGCTGAACAATCAAGAAGTATTTCGCAGCCTTGGTTATAATACGACGGGCAAGAAAGCGTTCCGCGACTATCTGAAGGAAAGATATAGTTCCATTGCCGGATTGAACGCACAGTGGAAATCGACCTATGCTTCATTCGAAAATATCGAGCCGCCGGAAGATAAATTTATCCAACCGCCCAAGATGGTATCCGGACTGACTTATGAGTTCGAGCGCTGGCAGAGGGTGAACCACGCCCGCTACCTGGCGAAATTAAAGTCGTTCCTGAAAGAGGGCGCGCCGGAGATTCCGGTCATGAACGACCCTTCGTATACCCTGATTGGGGGGAGCCAGTATTTGGCTTTCAAGGAAAATACGGCCGATATCTATTCCTACCATATGAGCCCGGCATCAGAGGAGGCGATGTGGGTTTTGCTGAACACGCTTTCCCGGAAGTTCGGCAAAGTGCTGGCATACAACGAAAATTACATCAAGATGTACACCCTGCCTCACCTGAAGGATGAACGGCTTGCCAAGCGGGAAATCAGCAAGTTCTTCTTTACCTTGTTCCTGCGGGATATACGATATTCTTCCTGGTGGAACTCTTACCCGTTGCATAATCCGGTATCTTACATAATAGGCTACGGCGGCGGATTCTTCAACATTGATTATGACGGAACGATATTCCGCTGGAGCACGACGGAATACGCCCCGATGTACGCCCGGGGCCGCTTTATCGAAAAAGCGCTGCTGGAAAGCAAGCCGGAACAGCCGAAAATTGCCGTAATCCACCCCTGTTCCACCCTCTTCAACCTGGCCAGCCTGGGGCGTTCCCCGTTTGACAACCCGGCCGTCAAGGGGATGCTGGATAGTCACAATATTTTACTGGGGCCGCTCAATTATCCCCAGGATTATATACCCGAAGAGATGGTCCTGGATAAGATGGCAGCGCTGGATGATTATCGGGTCGTCATCCTGCCCTACGCCGTTTACCTGACCGAAGAGTTTTCCCGGACAATCAAGCAATGGGTGGAAAAAGGCGGCACGCTGATTGCGGTCGGGCCGTTCGGCCTTACGAACGAATTCGGATTTGATTTAACGCCGGATAAATCCCTCTTCAAAACACTCTTCCCCAAATATGCCAGAACCGGAAGCGAAGACTGGGGTTTCACGACCGGTGAAAACCGGTCGAACGAGCCGGAGCTGCTGATAAAAGATTTCGGCAGGGGGATGGTTGCCTATTTGAATAAGTCTTTGTACGTCTCTTTACAGTCCCCCGAGGTCAAAGACGCTTTAACTAAATTCCTGGCCCGGAAAGTCCAAAGGACCGCAGTCTCTCCGGACGCTGATTTAAAAATCCTTGTCCGCGAAGGGAAAGACGGGGAAAAACACCTGGCGCTCTGTAACCTGAACGTGGAAAAAGCCCTGGCCACAACCGTGACGGTTGACGGTCAGTATACAATTGCGCTGGACGTTGTTGTGCCCGGCTGCATGCCGATGCCGGCCAAGACATCTCAGGCAGGGACTATTTTAAACGTCTTCCTTGACCCGGGCGACTGGACGTATCTCGTATTAAAAAAATGAATAGAATTTTACGGGTATCCTTAGTAATGCTTTTGGCTTCCGCAACAGGAATTCTCAGCGCCCAGGAAGTGGTTTTGGAAAACCAGAATATCAAAGCGGTTATCTCCTGCCGGGAAGGCGGCAAGATTACCTCGTTCGTAATGAAATCAAAAGGGATAGACCTTACCTCTTTTGAAGAAAATAGCCAGCTTGGCCTGGCAAAAGAACAGCTTTACCACGGTGTAAACCGCGATGAGTTCAGCAAGTATCCCTTTGAAAAGGTGGCGCAGGATAAAAACAGCGTTACCCTTCAGGCAAAAGGCAGGACGCCGCCTCTTGACCGGATTAACCTGGTAAAAACCTACACTTTGCTCGATAACGGCTTGAAGGTAGAAGCAACCTTTGAAAATACGGAGCCGGTAGCCGGCGCAATCAAGATAATTCCCTGGGTGCATAATGTCGTAAAGGTAAGCCCGGCCGATGGAAAAAAGAACGTTTTTCTTGTTTCCGGCAAAGAAGGAATACACCCTACCGCGTGGGATTCAACCCAGATACAGTCTACCATTCTGCCGGCAGAAGGAAACTGGTGTGCTTTTTTTAACAAAGAAAAAGGCGCCGGCCTTTTGTTGGCCAGTTCGCCTATGCCGGTTTTTTTCTACAGCTGGATTGGGTCCGAGGATATCGGTACCCTGGAAATGCTTTATCCTGAAATACAGCCGCTTCCTTCCTACAAAATTATTTATTACCTGTTACCCGTTAGCTCACTGGATAATAAAGCGATTCAAAGTTCCGGTTTAGAAGTCGCTTTATCTCCCCCCCTACCGGAGCAGGAAACCGGGCTTAAGTTTTTTGAGAAAAAGACGGTTTCCTTTAACGAGGTTAACAACTACTACAACTCGCCGGCGGAAGGAGAAAATCTTGTGGTAAAGTACTACAATGCGCAGACATATCTTTCACCGGATATAATTGCACCGACCTACTTCGCCTTTAAATCGGAACCTCCGGAAAAAGGGTTCCCGCTGCCGCAAGTTACCTTTGAGATGCCTGCCACGGTAACCCTGGCAGACTATTGTGCCGGCATCCACTGGATTGCCTATGAGTATCTGGAACTTCTGTCAAAGACGCCGGTGACCCGTGACGGACAACCATACATCCGGTATACATTCAGCGTTTCCGTCCATCGTTACAACTACCTCTATGCTTACCATATCCGCCTCTTTTTGAGCACCGGTGAGAAAGAAGGCAAATTTAATATCTACTATTGGGGAACGCTAAACGGCAAGACCAGTGCCGTAAATACTCTGCCGGTAGAAATAGTGAGGATTCCGCCTATCCGACCGCCTAAAAGATTTATGGTGGGAACGGAAGGGACCGACTATATCCTGACGAAATATTGGCCTGAGTTCGCCAAGAATTTAAGATATCTGGGATTCAACCAAATCAGCATTACCCACAATCTCTCGCCCGTATTAGAGGGGGATGGCGTTTACTACGGTAAAAATTTAATTACAGTGGAGGAGGTTAAAAGTTGGCTTGAACGGTTGCGCGAGGAAGGGTTCGAAATAAGCAGCGTTTGCGGGCGCTACTTCTATCCGCCCTGCGAGGGGAATGTCAACCCGGATGTTAAAGCACTTGATATTGAAGGCAAATTGACCGAGTATTTCGATTTCACCAGCCGCGGACCATGGATTAAGGATGTCATCAAACTTATCGAGGAAGGGCTACACCTGGGTTTTGATTCTTTTCTTTCCGATTACGAGCCTTATCTCTCCGGGGACAGGATCAGTTTTACCGAACGAACCGTAAAGATGTTCCGGGAATACTTTCAGGAAAACTGGGCCGGCCTTGAATATGTAGAGCCCCTGACGATAGCCAAAAATCCCGGTAAATATCCTGAGCAGGAAAAAATCTGGATAGATTTCAAGTGCCGGCAGTTTGCCGACTATCTCGCTATGATTATCAACCAGATAAAAAAAGATTACCCCCGGGCAACGTTTGGACTTAATACTTTTGCCGGGAACAGCGCTATGGAGACCAAACGCCAACATTTAGAAGACCTCAACCTGCTGGCTGAGACCCTTGATTTCATGGCTTCGATGGTCTACAGTAATTACGGGAATATGCCTTTGACCGCGGCCAAACATGACTGGATAGCAAAAGAGGTTAAGGGTAAAAAAGCAAAGTACATACCAACCATTAGTTCCGGGGAGTGGGGCAATCCGAACCTTCCTCCGGAAGAGAACAAATACATTATTCTGGAGGCGGTGACCAGCGGCGCCAAGGGATACTTTCTCTGGAACGCTTTTGGCGGTGTCGATATCCTCGACCTGATGTACGTCTCCCAGGCGAATAATATTATCAGCCAGGTTGAAGATGTCCTTTATGACGGAAAGAGAGACGACAGTCTGGTAAAAGTGGTCTCTGCCACCAACCTCCGGTGGAACCTGCCGGCAAGGATACAGCCGAAAACGATCATGCACAAAGATGAGATGGTTGTTTACTTTGCCGATTATTACTCTACCGATGATGTTGAAGTAGTCCTTAAGAGTGCCGTGGAAGGTAGGAAATATCAGGTAATCGACCTGGATACCGGCCGGGAAATAAGTAAAGACGGCAGTTGGAAAACCACTTTAACCGGAAAAGAAAGAGGCAAAATATTCCATCTTATCGGTAAATAGCAAAAAGAGAAAGGCAAAGATGAATAAAAAGATAACGGTCTGGTTGACGTTGACATTAGTATTAAGTTTTAGTACCGTATCTTACGGCGAACAAAAAGAAATTTCCTGTTTTACAAAATCAGGAAAGCTGGGCGTTTCTCACCCAAACTACGAATGTTCCATCTCACCGGGCGGCCTGGTTAATCTTTCCCTGGCAAAGTCCGACGGTTCTACAAGTCCCATTTGCAACAGCCTGGGGATTATTTCTCTAACCGTGTTGCGGGAAGGAAAACAAGAGGCGGTTTATCTTGATGGTAAGTGGACGACGCAGAAGTCCCTATTGAAGAAACAAACCCCGGAAGAGATTATTATCCAGCAGATAAATGAATATAAAAATCCGGAAAAAGGACTCGATATTTCCCTGATTACCGAAATCCATTTTTATAGAGACCAGGTCTATTTTGAGATCGCTGAAACTTTCCTCAATAAAGGAGCGGAAACTTCGTTTGGCTGGATCGGTTTTTACAACACACCTTCCAACTCGCTCAACCGGGTTGTCGTCATGGATGAAAAACTCGGCAAACAGGAGGCTGGGGTGGTATCACTGGCACTGAAGCCCGCGCCGGCTTTTTACGGATCGCTTGCGGCCGAATCCTCTTCTTTTATCTATGCCAGTGATGCCGAAGGATGGCAGGTGGAATTTTCTTCTCCGGACAGATACCCTCTTTTTTATGCTTTCACCTCTGTCGGCGACAGTTACTACATCCACTATCTTGAGTACACCGGCCGCTGTTTTAATGAGGAGAAAAAAAGAACCGGCGCCTTCACCTTGTTGCCGGATGAAACTTTTTCCTTTACGGTACGGATAACACCGGGGCCGTTGTCGTTGTAAAGATGCGGTATGGTGATGGTGTTGTCTGCGAAAAAAAAGCGTAATCTCAATCCCAGCGTAACCCGGCTGCTTGCTAAAGGGCACCGCCCCGTCCAACTGCCATTCCCGGAAAAGTTCGTCACAGATACCCGGCTTTATTTTGAACCATCGCCACGTATAAAGCGGCGCTCCAATGGTAATCTTTCATCGAAGACCAGCTGCGCTTATGGCCGAGCCATTCCTTCCGCTGCAGTTGACCCGGCGCCAGTTTTGCCTCGCTATCGTAGAATTCGGAGATCACCCCTGTCTTCCGGTACCACCGGCCTATTTCCTTGATTGTCTTTCCGGCGATTGCCCCGGCCAATTTGCCGTATCCATAACGCTTAAGTCCTTCAATGACCAGGAAATTGTAGTTGACCCAGGTCGGCCCGCGCCACATATCCCGGCAGAAGACGGATTCATCCCGGGAGACGGAAGGAACCGGAAACCCGGTCCAGAACTCTTTCGGATTTTTCAGATGGTCAATCAGCGATGCGGCTTGCCGCTTATCCGCGATGCCGGCGAAAAGGGGCAGGAACGAAGCAACCGTCTTGACTTTTTTGAAAGCTCCGTCCGCCTGCCGGTCAAAATAGAACCCGCTGCGGTCATCCCAGAGTGACCGGTTAATCAGGGCGGCCTTACCGACCCGTTCCCGTTGCCAGCATGAAGCGTCTCCGACCAGACCGAGCTCTTGTGCCATCTTTTCCAAGAATTCCATCTCGCTGACCGCAAAGCAGTTGAAATCAACGGCTTTCATGTGCTCACAACGTCCGTCAAACCGCGGGGAATTATCCATACCAGACTCCCCGCACCTGCAGATGGGTTCTTCGCTCAACTTCCATTCCAACAGACCGCTGCGGTCATCGTCCCGGTTCCGGTACAGCCAGGCAATGAACTTTTTCACGCGGGGGTAGACATAACGCAAAAAATCCTTGTTTCCGGTCCGCCGGTAAAGCTCGTAGCTGGTCCAGGCCAAAACCGGCGGCTGCGTTATGCGGCTCGCCCGTCCCATTTCCGGATTCATCTGATGGGCGATGAAACCATCCCTTGCCTGAAACTGGAGGACCGCCTTGATGGAATCCTCGGCCAAGGACCGGGAAACGTATTGGATTCCCAGTGAATGAAACGCCGAATCCCACAGCCACATGTCCTTATGAGGGTAACGGTCCGGGGTGGTCCAGGCATAATGAATTTTTCCCTGCCGGGAGTGTGTATTCACCTTGAGTACCGAACAGGCTTTATAATAGACTCTCTCTTGAAGTTCGCTGGAAAAGGCCGGGCGCGGTAACCGACGGAAAAAATCGATTTTTTTAGCCTTTTCGACCTCTATATCCGCCGCCAACCCTTTTTCCGCCTTTCTCCTGGCTCTAACCGGGCTGTCCGCATTAAAAGAGAATGCAAACTTTATTCCGCTCGCGGTCCGTTTCCAAACCAGGGCCGTGTGCCCTCCGGCCGTAGAGTGAACGAGGCTGTTTTGTTTCTCTTGTCTTATAACTTTTCCGCGGCACCGGACCTCCGGAACACCCGGACTGAATCCGATAAGAGTATCCTTATTCAGGAAGATGAGTCCGAAGAGATTCCGGTCCAGCAAAACCAGGTCGGAAACGACAATTTCTTCGCCGGACATCTTTATCTTTGCCGCCGAAAGAATTAATTCTCTTTCCGGTTGAACGTGAAAAACGAAACTGCCGGGAGAAGAAAGGCCGGTCGCGACAAAAGGGTGCTTCCAATCGGTCCTGCCCTCCATTCCGGAATACGCAAAGAGCGCGTCTTCTCCCCAGACGTTCGGCAATTTCATTTTTCAGATTTACGCGCCTGGCCCTGGTATAACGAAACTTCTTTGGTCGCGGTGGTCCCGGTCATTACATCGGTTATCCGCAGGGTCCAGTTCCCCTCAGGGTCATTTTCCGCCATGCGGAATTTAAAGACGGTGTTGCCTTCCGGAGCAACAATATTCCGTTTCATAAACCAGCGCGCTTCCCCTTCCGGGGGCAATACTTCTACGTGGAAAATGTGATGTCCCGCTTTACCGGTGGAAGTTTTCAACCTGATATCCGCCGACAGGTCCGTACCGGCCTGCACCCGTTCGGGAACGTTCACCGCAATACCGGTTACCTGATAGGGATAAAGGCCATATACCTTTGTGCCGGCGTTGGGGATGGCGCAGGTTACGCGGTCTGTTTCACCGAGGTACCTGCTTTCGCGCACATCATACAGATGCCCCGGGGCCGGGAATACAAACTGCTGTTCTTTGCTGTCGGTGCTGCGGCGAAAATCCCTGGTGACGGCATAGAGATGCATATCCTTTTTAACAAAATGCATCGCTTCGCGGCCGGAGGTTGATGCCGCATCATCACACCGGATAATCGGTTCAATCCGTTTCTCGTTTAATAACGCAAGCATCTTTTCGCGCTGCAGCTGGTCTTTGTCGTTAAAGATATTATCAAAAAGGACAAAACCGGCCTTGTTCTTCATATCATTAAACGGCGAGTCTCCCCGGGGCGTGCCCAGTTCATCGTAACCGGCCGGGATAATATCGGAGATAACAACCCCTCCGCGTTTAAGAAAGGCGGTTATCTTTTGAACGTTAGCATCGGAAAGCGCTTCAATGTGAGGCAGTATCAGCACTTTATACGAATTAAGGATATCCTCATCCAACTGTTCCGGGGCTACAAAATCATACTGGTAGAGCAGTTCCTCCAGCAGATACCGCGCACTGTGCCGGCTGTAAAAATAGTTGCGGTAGGGACTGTTGGCAACCAGGTCGTTCTGCCCCTGTTCGGTGCCCCGGCACCAGGCAACCAGCAGGGAGGGCTGGGAATAGAGAATGGCTATGTCGCGCTTGGCCCAGTCGTATTCAAGGAATACCTTGCCCAGACCGTCGGAAAGTTTGGAATCCTCAAACCCGTTTTTCAGCAGTTGGCCTTTCTGGGAGAGGCCCAGGCCGGGGAGGTCCAACAGGTTCCAGGATACCTCCCCGGGGTCAAGGCCGGTTGCGGAAAAAAATGAAAACCCGCCGTAGCGGTGCAGCGCAAACCACCAGGGCTGGAACGTCGCATAATCTTTGGACCAGGTGTATCCGATATAACCCCAGACCCGCATATCCGGCCGGAAACTGCGGTAGAGTTCGTCAAAGTTGCGGAACGGGTCATCCATCTGAACCATGGAAGTGTATTCATTGGAAAATCCGAACCCGGCGCGGGTTAAAAGTTTCCAATAATCGTTGCCGCCCAGTGCGCGCTGGCCGAACGAATTTTGCATGGAAATGGGCACGTCGGGGTCCTGGGAATGGTAACTGTCTGTTGCCAGCCGGAAGGCCTCCACGTATCTGTCCACGATGTAATTGTTCCATTCTACGAATTCCGCGTAGTTTTGCCGGGCGCGCGCCTCCTTTGTCAGGACGAGACCTATCTCGTCAAAACTCTTATAATTCGTGGAACACCTCTGGTTGAAGCGCTCAATGGTCCCGTATTTCTCCTGCATCCGTTTCCGGTATCCTTTCAGGCTTTCGGGGTGGGCGTCAACCTCGTCCCGGCTGTTACGGCTGGTGAGCCCGGGTTCATCCACTACGCCGGCTAAAATGGGGCCGTACTTGCGGTCGGACTCGGCCCGTTTTTTAGCGCCGTCTTCTATCTCCTTGAGAATTTTGGGGTCGCTCAAACTGGGCTGGCGGATATTGTTTATCACCGGTTTGCCGGAACCATCGCTGGGGATGAAATGTTGGCCCCCGCTGTGTGTCAGGTTTGCGGTGGTGCCGAGCCCGTCATTAAGGCTGAGAATATGGGTGGTATGCTGTTTAGCGCGTATGCCCATCATTTCCAATGAGCGGTTAACATAGGGGGCCGCATCAGGATTCGTGCATCCCTCAGGCCAGACAGAAACAGTATAGTCATTCAGCAGTCTCGCCCGGTCCCGGTCAGGAAGATATACCGCAAATCGCTGGGCATCAAGTTCTATCCCGCCTGATTTCAGATAAACCCATAAACGCGCCAGGTTGGTATAAACAGCATCAAGCGGTACTTCAAACCGCACCGTCCGGGCTGCCTTAACGCTGCCTGACTCAAGAACGCGGCCGGCAAAATCTTCCAACTCCCAGTCCAGGGTCATCGTATCGTCAAAACCGTCCAGCTTTGCCGTAAACTCTCCGGGCTCGGCTCCGGTATGGAACTCCCTGGCGCTTTCCAACTGCGCTATCCCGGGCCCTTCATTCTTTACGGCGCAGGCGTTGTAATCCATTACCGACCCGTTGCCGTCCTTCAGCCACAGGCCCAGGATATAATTACCGGCCATGGTCAGGCGGGGAAGCGCGAAACCGGCCTGATTATACTTGACCGGGATTATGCCCCCGGATACGGGTCTGCCGTTCTTGTCTTCCAGCTGCCACTGCAGTTGCGCCCCGGACGCAGCGCCTTCAATGCCGGTTGAAATATGGCCGTTCTCAAACGAAATATTGCTGATGGTGGTTTCGTGTTTGCCGGAAGCGTAATAGATTACGCGGGCAAACCAGGCGCTGGAATAACGCTGGTGCGGAAAGGTTAAATAGGCGAGAGTCCCGTCCGCGTCTGGAAGATAGATTTTAAAATCCCAATATCCCAGAGCAACCTCAACTATCCTGCCTTTATCCGCCCGGGATGTTTTTATTTCGCCGGCCGGGTCGTCCATCGGATAGAGTTCCGTTGGCAGGCCCTGTTTCAGGTAATGCGTTGGTTCCGCCGGCGCCGGTTTGTATCTGGCCAGCAAGTCTTTAAAGTTGCCGCGCGCGTGCTTGGCGTTGATAATGAGCCCGGCTCCCTTTTCCGTATTTTCGGATATTTTTTTGGCCAGCGCTTCACCAACTCTTCCCACCGCCATCCCTCCAATCATATAGACGTCGTACTGGTTGCCGTCCAGGCGCTGTTCCACCAGATCCGGGTCGGTTTCCGTATAATAGGTATCCTGGTTTGCGCCCGTGGTGATTAATATGTCCGCTTCAATATTCAACCCCGCAAAAATCTCCAGGTATTCCCGGGCTGTGAATAATCTGTAGGCGACGGCCATCACCCTTGTCTTTTCGCCGGTCACGCCGTAATAGTTCGGGGGAAGAGGAATTTCGGTATTCTCCGCCTTTTTCTCTAAACCCGTGCGGATAAACTGTCTGATTGAAAGCGGTGAAATCTGCCCCTCAAACAGATGGACTGAGGCAAACTCCATGCCGTCAATCTTCGTCTGGGGGCCCATCCGGTAGAAGATAAGTTCCGCGGGCTTCTCGCCGGCCTTAAAAATCGCGTAATAATAACGGAAGTCCGTCGTCAAAGGGCAGTTCCATAAAATAGTGCTTCCGGACACGATGATACCGAGGTTGCATTCTCCGAACTTCCGCGCCTTCACCCGCACCGTATAGGTTTTGCCGGGAATAAGTTTGACATCCTGTCGCATGACAACGTACGCCTCTCCGGTGGCGGCGATAATCCACTCTCTTGACATCGCCATAGTCTCCCGGCGCGACACATCGCCGTTTTGCCAGTAATTTTGAGGAATCTGCCAGTCGGAGGGATAGTTGTCTTTGTGGAAGTCGAATTCAGGGTTTGCCATGAGGTTGACATAGCGCGGCTTATTGACGACCTCGCGCGGTTCGCCCGGCTTAAGCGTCATCACGCCGGACGACCACATTTCCGGAACGTGGAAACTCGCTATTCCCAGGGGAGAAAAAGAACTGTATTTCGCTTCCGTGCCCCGGGCCGGTTCCGCCCAGTCGTTGCGGCAGATATTGAAGCGGACCTTTTTTTCGGCGCCCGGCAACAGGGCGGTTATCCCCAAATCCGACAATGGGATGGCCAATTCCACCGTCCAAGAGCCGTCTGCCTGCCCGGTGGCAACCTTCAGGGCGGGACTCCACGCCGGACTCAGCATCATACCCGTATAAACCTTTCCGGCTGTTGACACGGCAACCTGGTAATAGGTCTCTTTGTCCTGGTCCGGCTGGATGAAAAACTCAACGGAGTCTGTTCCGAAAACACTTGTTGCTTCGCGAACCATCAAACCGGGGGAAGATTCGTATGCCTTAAGGCCTACGTAAAGATATTCTTTATTAAACAGCATGCGCGCCTCTGACTGGTCGCGCGCCATATCCATATCTCCGGGAACGGTAAACCCGGTTAAGACGTCCGCCTTTTTCCAGGCCGGGTCGTCAAGTTTACCGTCAATAACCGGCCCGGCGGTTACAAAACGGATTTCGGCGGTCCCGGATACCTCGGCTGATGCCGCATAGTAACTGTTTTTAAAAAGAAAGAACAAACCAAGCGCCGCTACCGTGAAATATCTGACTTTCCGAATAGTCATTCTATCCCCCCGTTTTGTAAAATCACCGCACCTTATCAGCCCGGAACAGCCAAAGTTTGGTTACCCCCGTTTGAAACTTCAGGCTTAACGGGGGTAATTTCCGAGAATAAATCGCTATTAATTGTACCACGCCTTTTATTCTTCAGACAAAGACTGCAGGAACATTTTTAACCCGTCCGTATTTCCCTTAATAATTATACCCTTTCCGGCCGGTCTTGGAAATTTTTTTTGATAACACGTCCCGGGGATTGGGATAATCTTCTAAACAAAAATCTTTTTCAGTTTTAAAGCAACCTTTTCGGGAATGCCTGCTTTCAGCAGTTCTATTACCGGGGCGGATTTAATCTCTTCCAAAGATGAAAACCTGCGCCAGAGGAACGCTTTTCGCCTGGGACCGATGCCCGGTATGGAATCAAGAGCGGACGCGGTTACTTTTTTTTGTTGGAGGTTTCGGTGGTAAGAGACCGCAAAACGGTGCGCTTCATTTCTAATGCGTTGTAAAAACAGGCCTTCCGGTGAAGACCGGGAAACCGGCAGCGGTTTCCTTTTGCCCGGCGCAAAAATTTGTTCCTCTTCTTTCGCCAGCCCTACCAGGGGAATTTCGCAGTGGTTACTTTTCAAAACACGATTAGCCGACGCTACCTGGCCCCGGCCGCCGTCAACCAGGATAAGGTCCGGCAAGGACCATTCCTTTTCCCGGAACCGCCGCTTTAAAACCTCAGATATCATCGCACAGTCATCAATGCCCCCAACCTCTTTTATCCGAAATCGCCGGTACATTTTCCGGCAGGGTTCTCCGGCCAGAAAGGTGACCATACTCCCCACGGCTTCCCGCCCGGAAAGATTGGAAATATCGTAAGCCTCAATCCGCACCGGTTCCTTCCGTAACTCCAGACTGTCTTTAAGGTTTAAAATTGCCTCCTGAAACGGCCGTTCCCTTCCCAGCGCCTTCGGGTGTTTTTGTACCCGCCGCAATACGTCTATTTCGTCGCGTATCCGGGCCGCCTCTTCAAAGTTCAGTTCTCCGGCGGCTTTTTCCATCGCCGTTTTCAACTCCGAAATAATCCGTCTGTTTTTACCTTCAAAAAAAGACAGGAGGGCGCGGACGGTGCGGCTATATTCCTCGTGCGTAGTTTTCCCGGCGCACGGCGCCAGGCAGCGTTTCAGGTTATAATCAAAACAGGGCCTGACCGGATTTTTCGGATTAATCCGGCGCCGGCAGCCGGCCACCGGAAATATCCGGCGCAGATTACGCACCGCCCGGCGCAGAGCCCAGGCCTCGGTAAAAGGTCCGAAATAATAAGCGTCTTTTCCTTTTCTGCCCCGAATAATCTCAACCCGCGGAAAATCATTTTTGGTGATGCGTACCAGGGGAAAGGTCTTGTCGTCGCGCAAATCTACGTTGTAGTGCGGCTGATAGGTTTTAATGAAGCGGCTTTCCAGAAAGAACGCTTCGGCTTCGCCGGCAGTGGGGTAATGTTCAATATCGGCTATTTCGTTAACCAGAAGTTCGGTCTTCGGGTCAAAAGACCGGCTTGATTGAAAATAGGAGCGGACCCGGTTGCGCAGGGAAAGAGCTTTTCCGGCATAAATTATCCGGCCGGACTTATCCCGAAAAAGATACACGCCCGGCAGGTTCGGCAGTTCATCAACCTTCTTTTGCAACCCCTTCTTTTTCGACGGCACCGGTTTGCGGATTCTCTTTTTCGGCGGCGTAATTTAACTGCAGGTTTGCGATTGCGGCCGATAGATATTTTTCTTCATCCGGGGTGAGGTTTCCCCGGGATTTTTCCCTCAACAGGATTAAAATTTCAATCGTGTTTTCAGCGGCCGGAAGGTTCAGTTCCGTCTTGTTGGTGACCGGATTGGGAATCTTGCCCAGGGCCTGCCAGCCGGAAGCCTCAAAAATCGATACCAAAATTGAGAAATCCATACTTAAACTCCTTTCACACCACCCGCCTAATAAGGCAGTGATGCGCCGGTAACTAAGTTTGTTAAAAAAACTAATACGGGAAAGAGTAAATTAAAGAAACCCAAGAAAAGAAGAGCGATAATAATAAACATTCCGTAACGCTCTATCCGGTAGTACCTTGCTTCCATCTTCAATGGTAGTAAACTGCCTAAGATGCGGGACCCGTCCAGAGGCGGAATCGGAATGAGGTTGAAAAGAGCCAGCAAAAAATTGATAAAAACTCCAAAATAAAGCAGATACCCTATTCCGGAAAAAGAGTTGCCGCCGGTTATCCGTAAAAGAAAGGCAAAAAAAACCGCCAGCAATATATTTGATAACGGCCCGGAAAGACCCACTTCTATCATGCCCCGCCGGAAATCACGGAACCGGTAAGGGTTGATCGGGACCGGCTTTGCCCAGCCGATAATTATCGGCACGCCGGTCAGCAAAAGAATGCCCGGTATAATAATCGTTCCGAAAATATCGATGTGGGGTAAAGGGTTCAAAGTCAACCGTCCCATAATCCGGGCGGTATCGTCTCCGTTACGCAAGGCAGCCACACCGTGACTGCATTCGTGGATAATCACCGAAAAAATAAGAATAAATAAACGACCGATTGCGATAGCCGGTTCCATGTTTTTATTATACCACGTCACGTACCCCCTCACCATACCTCTCCCCGATGGGGAGAGGTATGGTGAGGGGAATCACCGGTAGTTTTTGCGCAGATAATTTATCCCAAAATAAAAGATGCTGCCCGCAATTAATGCGCTGAACAAAGCCACGCCGGTTCCAAACCTTACCGCCGTAAAATGGAAATAACCGAACGCCAGGAAGGTCGCCAGACCTGACAAAAAAACAAACTCCAGGCCGGCTTTTAAAAGTTTCCGACCACCCAACAGGCCAACCTTACGGTGCAGCAGAAAAAAAAGCAAAGTGAAGTTAAAAATCCCGACCAGGGAAGTGGCCAGCGCAATGCCACCCTGTTTTAACGGAACTATCAAGATAAGGTCCAGGACCAAGTTAGCGGCGATACTCAAAATTCCAACCCTGACCGGTGTCGCGGTATCCTTCAGGGCATAAAACGCCCGGGTTAATACGATATTACCGCTGTACCCGAAAAGGCCCAGGGAGAAAAAAAGGAGCGCGATACCGGTCGCCTGGGTAGACTGGCTGGTAAAAAGGCCCCGCTGAAAAAGGACCTGGATAATCGGTTCCCGAAAAAAAACAAAGCCGAAACTGGCCGGAATAACCAGCAGAAAAGCCAATTTAAGGGAATAAGCGAGTGTCTCTTTCATCTGTCTTAAATTCCCTTCGGAGACCTGCCGGGACATTGAAGGCAGGGCAACCGTGCCCAGGGTTACCGCAAAAATACCCAGCGGCAGTTGCACCAGCCGGTTGGCGTACCAGAGCGAACTGACCATTCCGGGGGCAATGGCACTTGCCAGAAAATAGTCCACCAGAAGATTGATGGGCGTAACCGCTACGCCGATGATAACCGGTGCGAGTAATTTACCCATTCGCACCAGGGCAGGATTTTTCAGGTTAAAAGTCGGCTTGAGGGAAAAACCTCTGCGCCAGAGCGCCGGCACCGGTATAAAAAATTGGGCCGCCCCCCCTATCAGCAGACCGATAATCAGTCCGTAAGTTCTGCTTTCAAGTCCGGTCCCGAAGAAGGGCGCAATGGTAACCAGGCTCAATATCCAGAAAAGGTCCAGACCCAGGGGCGCCAGGGCCGGCCCGGAAAAATGACCCAGGGAATTAAGAACGCCCATCACCAGGGCAGCCATCGAAACAAAAACGAGGTAAAAAATGGTAAACCGCAGGAAGGAGAGCATTAGAATAATTTTCTGACTCAGGGGAAAGAATCCGGCCAGGCTTGATGCGAAGAAGAAAAAAAATGAAAGGGACAGCGTAAAACAGAGACTGGCACCCAGCGTATCACTTATGATTTTCTGGGCATCTTTCTTTTTTCCCGGAGAGAGGTACTCGGAAAAAACAGGAATAAAAGCGCTGTTCAGCCCGCCTTCTGCCAGGATTCCCCGAAAGAAGTTGGGAATCATAAAAGCCAGCAGAAAAGCGTCATAAACCAGGGTTGTTCCGAAAAAATAAGCGCTGAACATCTCCCGGCCGAGTCCGGCAACGCGCACCAGAATGGTAACCAGACTGACCATACCGACGGTCAAAATAATTCTTTTTTTATCCATCCGCCCTTTATTATAATGTTTCCTCCTTTAATTTGACAATAACTTGCGTTTCTGCGAAAATAAAGCGCTCGGTTATCTCTTTTGCTACACACGCTGCGCGCCAGGCAAAATCTACGCAACTCCAGAACGAGACTCTCCGTGTTCTTGCCTAAAATTCAAGGCAAGCCACGGATACTCACCCTGTCGTTTTGCTTGTTTTGCGCTGTCGCTTCGCGAAGTGTTGCAAAAGAAACAAGCCTCGCTTGAAGAAAAACGTTAAAAAATAATATGGTAACCAAAAGAATCATACCGTGCCTGGATGTTAAAGATGGCCGGGTAGTAAAAGGCATTAATTTTCTGGATTTGCGCGATGCCGGCGACCCGGTGGAAATTGGCGCTGCTTATAGCCGGGAAGGAGCGGACGAGCTGGTCTTTCTGGATATCACCGCTTCGTTTGAAAAAAGGGGAATCCTGCTGGAAATTGTGGAAAGGACCGCAGGTTCTGTTTTTATCCCGCTGACCGTCGGCGGAGGCATCAAAAGCCTGAAAGACATCAAAGAGATTTTGCGGGCCGGCGCGGATAAAATCTCCATCAATACCAGTGCGGTCGAGAACCCGGGGTTAATTGCCGAGGGCGCGGATAAATTCGGCAACCAGTGTATTGTAGTTGCAATTGACGCCAAAAATATTGCGCCGGGAACCTGGGAAGTTTATACATACGGCGGTCGGACGCCGACCGGACTCTCGGCCATAAAATGGGCACAGAAAGCGGTCGAAATGGGTGCCGGAGAAATTCTCCTCACCAGCATGGACCGGGATGGCACCAAAGAGGGCTACGACGTAGAACTGACCCGGGCTATTTCGGAAGCGGTAACGGTCCCGGTGATCGCTTCCGGCGGCGCCGGAAACCTGCAGCACCTTTTTGAAGTCCTGGATGAGGGAAAAGCGGATGCGGTCCTGGCGGCCAGCATCTTTCATTACGGGGAATATACCATCCGCCAAGCCAAGGAGTATCTTGCCCGAAAAGGCATATCAATTCGTCCGGTTTAAGGGTCTGTCTCATAAATGCGAAGATTCCCGGGTTACATCCTTTATAATATCCTGCTGGTCTTATTCTTTCCGTTGTTTGCTTTCATCTCTTCCCGGCGCCATTGCCGCCGGGGCGGTCAAAGAAACGATATCCTAAGGCGATTCGGGTTTAACCTGCCGCCCGACATTCCTTCGGAATGCATCTGGATTCAGGCGCTTTCCGTGGGAGAAGTTACCATCGCCCGCATCCTGATAGACCTGCTCCAAAAAGAATTCCTTTTTCCTGTTTTTCTCACCACAACAACGATTACCGGTTTCAGGACCGCGCAGCGGCTGATTCCGGAAATTCCGATAACCTACTTCCCGTTTGACCTGCCTTTCATCTGGCCGTCATTTTTACGCCGTTGCAAACCCAGGCTTTTTATCAGTCTGGAAACAGAATTTTGGCCCAACCTCCTTCTTGCCTTGACGAAACGCAACATCCCGGCGGTCCTTCTTAACGGACGTTTTTCACCCAATTCCTACCGCCGGTTCCGGAAAGTCGGTTTTATAACAATTCCGGTCCTTACCCAGCTTCAGGCAATCGGCATGCGCAGCCGCCGCGAGGCGGACTGGATTATGAGCCTGGGTGTTTTACCGGAACGGGTGACCGTAACCGGTAATATTAAATACGACGTGGTCTTCCAACAGGCAAAAGGGATAAGTTCGGAAGAAGCAAGGAGAGAATTATTGCTGACCGGACGCAGTATAGTTTTTGGTTCCATCCACCCGGAAGAAGAAGAGATGGCCGTTGCGGTTTCCCGACGATTATTGTCCGGGTTTCCGGGCTTGAGAATAATCTTTGCGCCCCGGCATCTGGAACGCAGCAACCTGGAATCTATTTTTCAGAAAAAAGGGTTAAAATACCAAAAATTTTCTTCCCTGCAGCCGCCCTTCACCGAAAATTTTTTGCTTCTGAATGTTATGGGTCGGCTCAACCAGGCTTACGCGGCAAGCCGCGCGGCTTTTGTCGGCGGCAGCCTGACCGTTTTTGGCGACGGCGGTCATAACCTGGTGGAACCGGCGGCGTTCTCAAAACCGGCGGCGTTCGGACCGCACGCCTGGAACTTCAAGGAAGAGGCGGAGATTCTGCAGAAATCCGGCGGCGGGGAGCTGGTTCTTGACGCGAATGGTCTCTACTCCTTCTTTTTACGCTGTCTCTCCGAACCGGATTGGGCTAAAGAATCCGGTACAAAAGCCTACCGGGCAATCAGCCGCGAAACCGGCGCGGCCGAGCGTTCCCTGCAGTTAATCAAAAAAGCGCTTTCCTTCCAATTAGAACCTTTTTAGTTTATAATATAGCGAAAAGAAACAAAAAAAAATAAACGACACACCGGAGACAAAAAATGAGATTGGGAGTTGTTGGTTTCGGCGAAAGAATCAGGGGTCTGGTTTACGGACCTTTCCGGGAGGTTGAACCCGGTATTCGGGTCGTGGGTGTTGTGGACCCTGACGAAAAGGGTGTGCGTAAAAGACTTTCTGAATCTGATAGCAAAGAAACAGTTTTTTACGAAACGCTTGAAGAGATGGTCCGCAAGGCAAGGTTAGATGCGCTTGCTATCGGACCGCGCTGCAACCTTCATACACCCTATGCCCTGAAGGCGGCAAAATTTGATATACCGCTTTACCTTGAAAAACCGGTCGCCGTTTCCATGAAGCAGGCAAACGACCTGGAAGATGCTTTTGAAAAATCCAAGTGCAAGGTGGTGGTGAGTTTCCCCTTAAGGACTTCTCCCTTGTGCGTTTTTGCAGGGGACCTTATCAGGAACGGAGCGGTTGGAAATCCGGTTCATATCATGGCCTGGAACTATGTTCCTTACGGAACCGTCTACTGGGAAGAACTTTACCGGGACTACAAGATAACCGGAGGGCTTTTCCTGCAGAAAGCCACGCACGATTTTGACTATATGAGTTACCTTATGGACTCTCCGATTACCAGGGTTGGCGCCATGGCAACATTCCAGAAAGTTTTCGGAGGCAAGAAACCTTCCGGGCTGGTCTGTTCAAAGTGCGGGGAAACTGATACCTGTCTGGAAAGCCCCGTCAACCGGAAACGCAACAATTCGGGCTGGCACGAAAAAGACCATAACTGCGTCTATAGTATTGATTGTGGAACAATAGAAAAAGGTACAAACGAAGATGCTTCCAGCGCGGTTGTGGAGTTTGCTTCCGGCGCTCACGGAATATATACGCAGGTATTTTTTTCCAGACGGGATGCGGCGTCCCGCGGTTCAACGGTGAGCGGTTATCTCGGCACCGTTGAGTTTGACTGGTATGAAAATTCTATCCGGCACATCCGGCACCATAAGCCGTTTTCTGATACCGCCAGGGCTGGTTCCGGACTTAGCCACTTTGGCGGAGACCTGAAATTAGCGTATGATTTTTTTAATCTTGTAAAAGGCAAGGGGCAACCGCGCGCAACTATCTGGGCCGGTATTCAAAGTGTCTACACCTGTCTTGCTGCGAGGGAATCCGCCCTCAAGAACCGTTTTGTAAAGGTGCGCCAGGTGGGCCAATCCGCCTATGCTAAAGTTTCGGCGGATAAATCCGGCGAAGGCGGGTAAAAATTTGCGCTTGTAGCTCAATTGGATAGAGCGTTAGCCTCCGAAGCTAAAGGCTGAGAGTTCGAGTCTCTCCAAGCGCGCCGTTCGGATGTATCTTTTGCTACATGCTCTGCGGGTCAGACAAAACTACGCAACTCCGGCTTGAGCCTCTCCGTGTTCTCACCCGGAATTCGGGTGAGCCTCGGATACTCAAGCCTTCGTGCTGCTTGTTTTGTTACTGACCCTTCGCGAAATGTAACAAAAGATACATCCTCACTCAAAGTTTTTATTAAGAAACAAAGAGAGGTATTTATGGACCTATTAATCAAAAACGGAAGGGTGATTGACCCGGCTCAGGGAATTGATGAAGTTATGGACGTTGCCTGCGTGAAAGGTAAGATTGAGAAAATGGCTAAAGCGATAAAACCGCAGGGCAAGCCGCGTATTATTGACGCCTCCAGCAAAATTGTCTGCCCGGGATTTATTGACAGCCACTGCCACTTGCGGGAACCGGGACGGGAGGATGAAGAGACGATTAAGACCGGCGCAGCGGCTGCTGCCGCCGGCGGTTATACCACAATCATGGCGATGCCCAACACCACGCCCTGCCTGGATACCGGTCCCCTGGTCGCGTTTGTTTTTAACAAGGGAAAGGAAACTCCCGTTTCGGTCTTTCCGATCGGAGCCATCACTAAAAATCGGGCAGGAAAAGAACTGACGGAAATGGCTGACCTGGCGGAAAACGGCGCGGCGGCTTTTTCGGACGACGGAAACTGCGTCGCCGACAACCGGGTTCTGCGGCGCGGCCTGGAATACGCCAAGATGGTGGACCGGCCGCTCATAGACCATCCGGAAGAACCAACGCTGGCCCGCAATGGGGTGATGAACGAGGGGAAGATATCCACCCTCCTGGGTTTGCCCGGCATCCCCAGAGAGGCAGAGGAGGTAGCGGTCTTTCGCGACATCACCCTCGCTTCCCTGACCGAAAGCCGGCTTCATCTCGCCCACCTTACGTCGGCCGGTTCAATCGTTCTCCTCCGGCAGGCAAAGAAGAAGGGTATTCCGGTAACGGCCGAGGCTACTTTTCATCACCTTATTTTAAGCGAGGAGGCGGTGAAAGGATACAATACCAACGCTAAGGTCAGTCCGCCCCTGCGCACCAAGGATGACGTTAAATCGCTGAAAAATAGTATCAGGGACGGTATTATTGAGGTCATCGTAACCGACCATGCACCGCACAGCCGGGAAGAGAAGGAGACCGATTTTGAAAATGCGGCTTTCGGTATCATCGGTTTTGAAACCGCCCTGCCCCTTCTCCTGCGGTTAACCACCGACATTCCCCTTTCGCTTTTAATCGCCTGCCTGACATCAAATCCGGCCAGAATCTTCCGTTTCAATGACCGGGGCAGTCTTAAAAAGGGGTTACGGGCCGATATTACTATTTTCAACCCGAAGGAAGAGTGGACGCTGACAGAATCGGAAATTAAATCTCGCAGTCAAAACACGCCGTTTTTGGGTGAAAAGATGAAGGGAAGGGTTTGCTATACAATCTGCAACGGAAAAGTTGTTTCAGATCAGGTTCTTGGCAATTGAAGTCAGTTTAGTGAGGTGCTTCTTTTCTTCCGCAACCAATTCTTCAACCATTCCTTTTTCTTTTTCAGTTACAAAACGTAGTAGTTCCGTATAGTAAAGAATGGCGTTTTTTTCCACCTGAACCGCAATATCAAGCGCCTCCTGGTCGGTAAGCCGCTTTTCCGCAATCGCTTTCATCCCCCGTTTTTGCTGAATAATGGATGCGTCTGCGATTGCAGCCAGGTATTCGTCCGGCCGGGTTGTTCCGTTGACCTCACACTGCGAAATAAGTTTTGCCAATCCTTCAAAAAAAATCTGATGCTGAATCTCTTCCCCGGCAAGACTCCGGAAAAGTTCGGCAACCGATTTACTCCGGGTGAGTTTGGAGGCTTCCGTGTAAAACTGGTAACCGTTCTTTTCAATATCAATCGCAACCTTGATAATTTCGCACGCCGAATAATTTATCAGAGCCATAATTTTTTGTCATTCTGAGGCGCCAGCCGAAGAATCTCGTTGTTAAAAAATAGATCCTTCGCAACTGCGGCTCAGGATGACACCATTAGTTATTCTCATTACCCGCCGGCTGCGGTTTTGACAAGGCCGTAGCGCTCAATATTACGGTTGGCGATTTCCTGAATTTCCTTTAAAGCCGTTTCCCCGCCCGTTTTAAAAAGGTGCCGGAACCGTCCCTGCGGTTTCAGGTAATCTTCCACCGGTTTCGGCTTGGCAAGCAAATAACGTCCGGAGATTTTTCCGTTTTCAAATTCAATCATGGGAAAAAGTCCGGTCTCCACGGCCAATCTGGCTATCTGATAAGTCTGTTCCGGCTCGTGGCGCCAGCCCAATGGGCAGGGAACGTGAACATGCAGAAATTTTGGTCCCCGAATCGCCAGCGCTTTTTTCACCTTCTTCTGCAGGTCAACCGGGAATCCGGCTGAAGCGGTCGCCACGTAAGGAATCCCGTGCGCGACGGCAATCTCCACTACATTTTTCTTCGGTCTCGGGTTGCCGGTAGAACTCTTGCCGACCGGGCTGGTCGTTGTAGAAGTATAAGTCGGCGTAAGGCCGCTGCGCTGAATTCCGGTGTTCATGTATGCTTCGTTATCATAACAGATGGAAAGGATGTCGTGTCCCCGTTCCCACATTCCGGAAAGCGCTTGAAGCCCGATATCCGCAGTACCGCCGTCTCCGGCCTGGCTGATTACCCTGACCTCTGATATTTTGCCATTTTGCCTTAAAGCCGCCTCTACTCCGGAAGCAACCGCGGCCGCATTTTCAAAAAGGGAGTGGATGAACGGGACTTCCCAGGCAGTGTCCGGGTAGGCGGTAGAAAAAACTTCCAGGCATCCGGTATTATTAACAATAATGGTATTTGGTCCGGCCGCATCAATCACCAGGCGTGCCGCCAGAGACTGACCGCATCCGGCGCAGGCGGTATGACCGGGGGAAAGAAAATGTTCAGGCATAGAGTTCTCCTTGATTTTGTAGGGGTCGGATTTATCCGACCCGCGGACCCCGTATAGGCGGCTGTTGCCTTCTACGGGGCGGGCTTGATAAATCAAGCCCCTACATTTATGGATTTAAGATTTTAAACCGATAAACTGGTTGCTTGCTTCCGATCCGGAAAGTTCTTTGAATATTTCTTTAATCGTATCCGGCGTAATGTCCCTGCCTCCAAGACCGGCGATGTAGCCGCTAATCTTTTTAGCGGGTTTCCCCTGGAACGCAGCTTTCAAATCTGCATAAATTGGTCCGGTAGCGCCGAGCGAAACAGCTTTGTCCAGAACCGCAATCATCGGAACTTTTGCCAGCACCTGGAGAATCGCTTCTTCCGGAAATGGCCGGTAGGTAATAATTCTCAAGAGACCGACTTTCTTCCCCTCCGCTCTTAAAGCATCCACGGTATCTTTAATCGTGCCGCAGACTGAGCCGGCTGAAACTATCGCCATCTCCGCATCCCCCAAGCGGTAAGGTTCTACCAGACCGCCGGAAGTGCGGCCGAAAATGCGCTTGAAATCGGCGGTAATCTCCGGGATGAGCGTTAAAGCGCCCTTAACCGCCTGGTGTAAGTCATGTCTGATTTCCAGGTAATAGTCCGGTCCGGCCAGAAGGCCGAAACTTTTGGGGTTGGCCGTGTCCAGTTTTTCCAATGGATTAAACGGCGGCAAAAACTGCGCCACCTTATCTTCTTCCGGAATATCAACCACTTCAAAACCATGGCTCAGAACGTACCCGTCCAGACAGACCATGACCGGGATAAGTGACCGGGGGTCTTCGGCCAGACGGTAGGCCTGGAAGATAAGGTCGGCGGCTTCCTGGTTGTTCTCCGCGTAAAGCTGCACCCAGCCGCTATCCCTCAACGCAATTGAATCCTGCAAATCATTCCAGATATTAATGGGTGCGGACAATGACCGGTTTACGCACGCCAGAACTACCGGCATGCGCATTCCTGCAATATTAAAAATAACCTCGCTCATCAGGATTAAGCCCTGCGAAGAACTGGCCGTAAAAACGCGTTCTCCGGCGGCCACCGCGCCCAAAACAACCGATGCGGCGGAATGTTCGCTTTCCACGTTGACAAACTGGCTTCTTAAACGACCGTCGGCCACCATCTGGGCCAGCCCTTCCACAATGTGGGTTTGAGGTGTGATTGGATACGCCGAAATTACTCCGGGTTTACAGAGGCATACTGCCCGCGCAACCGCTTCGGAACCTTCGATAAAATCCTTCATTTTTCGCTCTCCGTTTCTTCGGGAACCATCTCGATGTCCTTCTTGGGGCAAACCGCAGCGCAAAGGCCGCAACCTTTGCAGTAAAGATAATCGGTTTTAAAACCATTCTTCTCTTTTCCGGATACAATCCCTTCCGGACAAACCAGAATACACAACCGGCAGGCAATGCAATTCTTTTGCAGAAATTTAGGCCTTCTTTCCACCCGCCAGGAACCGGTTTTGTTATTTCGGGCGCTCCCCGGTTCGGCCGTTATTTTTATCCGCATGCCGCCTCCCATCCTTCGGTAAGAGCCGCGATGTTCTTTTCGGCAATCTCTCCGGAAAAACGGCGCTTGATTACTTCCTTCAAGCTTTCCAATTTAACCGTTCCCGAAACGGCGGCAAATGCTCCCAATAGGGCGGTATTGCCCAGGGGGCGCCCCAGATGGCGCATGGCAATTTCGGTAGCCGGCACGTAAACAATCTTAACTTCAGCTGCTTTAGGTTTAAGAGAAAGCGGTTCTTTAGAGTTTATTACTACTACCGCATTATCTTTTACTCCGGCCAAAATGTCTACACTCCGCACAAGCGTTGGGTCAATCACTAATACGTAATCCGGATTATAAATCTGGCTGCGGAGCCGGATGACCCGGTCAGAAATACGGATAAAAGCGTTCATGGGCGCACCCATACGCGCGGCTCCAAAACTGGGAAAAGCGTAAGCATACTGTCCTTCTACAAAAACAGCGGTTCCAAGCAGAGCGGCGGTGGTAATGGCGCCCTGCCCTGCCCGGGCGTGAATTCGCATCTCTTTAATCATCGTCGTCAGCCTTCCGCAATAGCATTAACGGGGCAGTCTTGAATCGCCTGTTGCACGCATTCCCCGGCGCTGGCCGGAACCTGGTCAACCTTTACCCTGGCAACTTCACCCTCTAACGCAAAAACATCAGGGCAACTGTCAACACAAAGTCCGCACCCGGTACAAGTATCCGTGTCCACTTTTACTTTCATTCTACCTCCTTTTGGTAAAGCACACTCTATTTATTATAACATAGTTTGCGATTACCGGTCAAAAATTCCGCACTACTATTATGTTACCCTTTTATTATTCCGGGCGGAAAAACCGCGAGCATCTTCTCTCGGATGAAATCAAGCGCCTGGACCGGCGTACAACCCCAGTTAACCGGACAGGGCGAAAGAACCTCAATCAGGGAAAAACCCCGGCACGCTAATTGACACTCAAACCCTTTTTTTAGCGCCGCCTTTATCTTGCGAACTGAACCGGGATCAATCAAGGCAACTCGTTCCAGATAAGTAGTCCCGTCTAAAACGGCCAGAAGTTCACAAACCTTAATCGGGTAACCGTGTACTTTGGGGTCGCGGCCAAAGGGGGTTGTGGTGGTCTTCTGGCCAATCATCGTAGTTGGCGCCATCTGTCCGCGCGTCATACCGTAAACCGCATTGTTGACAAAAATAGTGGTAATATTCTCGCCGCGGTTGGCGGCATGGATAATTTCCGCAGTCCCGATAGCCGCAAGGTCTCCATCGCCCTGATAGGTGAAGACCAACCGGTCCGGCAAAACTCTTTTGATGCCGGTGGCAACCGCCGGCGGTCTTCCGTGGGCGGCTTCGGTTACGTCAAAATTCCAGTAATCATAAGCGGTGACCGCGCATCCCACCGGCGCAATGCCGATGGTCTTTTCCCGCAAACCCATCTCTTCCACCACCTCCGCTACCAGCCGTATCAGGATTCCATGGCCGCAGCCGGGGCAAAAACTATTTTCGGCTTCCTGTAATCCCGCCGTTCTCTCAAAAACTATCTTTTCCATTATTTTATTAATTTTTTTACAAAGCCCAGTATCTCTTCCGGTGTCGGAACTCCGCCGCCGGGACGTCCGTAAAAAGAGACCGGGGAGGCGCCTTCTACGGCCAGGCGCACATCCTCAACCATCTGGCCCAGATTCATTTCCACCACTAAAAATTTACAGGACTTCCCGGCCAATTGACGCAAGGGTTGGTAAGGAAACGGCCATAAGGAAACAGGCCGGAAGAGTCCGGCTGAAATTCCTTTTTCCCGACCGGCCAGAACCGCAGCCCGGGCAAGGCGGGCGGCGCTGCCGAATGCAACAATAATTATTTCGGCGTCATCAGTCCGGAAGGTTTCCCAGCGTTGTTCGGACTTTTCAACCGCTTCGTATTTTTTCGCCAGATGCCAGTTGTGC
This sequence comes from Candidatus Omnitrophota bacterium, assembly GCA_043826355.1. Taxonomy (GTDB): domain Bacteria; phylum Ratteibacteria; class UBA8468; order MWAK01; family MWAK01; genus JAHJUB01. The sequence continues at coordinate 82,452 of JBDRQI010000011.1, read as the reverse complement.
TCCTCCAAAACGCCATGTTTAAGAAACAGCGAGAGAATTTTGTGGGGCTTCCGTCCGCAACATCCGGTGAGAGCCCATGGCTTGGCCGGGAATTTTTTCTGAAACGGTTTTAAAGTAACCGGTTCCATCATCTGCGCCAGGATACCGTCTCCTAAAATTAAAACCGGATTCCGGTATTGGTCGGCCAGGTCAAAAGCCAGATAAGTTAAATCGTAAAGTTCCTGGAGACTTTGCGGCCCAAAAGTAATCGTACGATAATCGCCGTGGCCTCCGCCCCGGGTGGATTGAAAATAATCCGACTGGCTCGGAGTTACATCACCCAGCCCTGGTCCGGCGCGGTTCATATTGACAATGACCGCCGGCAATTCACAGCCGGCCAGGTAGGAAATGCCTTCCTGTTTAAGGGAAACGCCGGGGCTGGATGAGGATGTCATGGCCCGGGCCCCGGCTACCGCGGCCCCGAAGACCATATTAATAGCCGCCACCTCACTCTCGGCCTGGATGAAAGTGCCGCCCACTTCCGGAAGACGCCGGCCCATATACTCGGTTAATTGATTCTGGGGAGTAATCGGATAACCGGCATAGAAACAACAACCGGCGTTTACCGCGGCTTCGCCAGCAGTTTCGTTGCCTGAAAGCAGAACCCTTTTTTTCGTAATCACCGTAATCTTCCTTTCGTAATTACCGTAATCATTGTAATTATTTCCATACATAGTTAAAAACCAGCCACTGGCTTGGATAAGCTCCGATGTATTTTTCAAGGCAAACAATGGATTTCTTTGCCAGATCATCCACCGCTTCAGGACCATTTTTCGTTAAATCGGGATAAATGGGCGGTTCAAAAAAAAAGATATATTTTTCATCTTTCCGCACCAGAAAACCCGGCACTACCGGACTGCCCAGTTTTACCGCCAGTTGAACCGGCCCGGCCGGAATAACAGCCACTTTGCCGAAAAATTTCAGATTCAAGTAAGGCGGTCCGAAAGCCCGGTCTCCCAGCAGCGCCACCAGTTCATTCTGCCTGAGCGCCGTAATTAAGCGTTTAGTCTGCTTGCCCAGCAAAACCACTTTTACACCTTTGGCCATCCGTCTCCTCATAAAAAAACGGTTCATTAACCGGCCCGGGTGGGGAAGAGCCACCGCCGTAATAGTATAGCCGAGCAGAGCGGCAAAGATTCCGGCCAATTCCCAGTTACCCAGGTGCGCCGTAAGGCTGATTACCCCTCTGCCCTGCCGGAACGCCTGGTCCAGGTTTTCCCTGCCCCTGATCTCCAGATGGTCTTTCAGAAAATCCAGGTTTATCCGGGGAACAAAATAAAGCTCATGCAGATACCGGCCGAAATTAAGGTAGCCTTCCTTGACCAGGCTCTCTAACTCATCCTGGCTCCGACCGGTTTCCTTTAAGACCTGGCTAAGATTTGCGCGCAGACGCCGTTTAAGCAACGGAGTTGTCCAATACTGATAAAGCGCCAGGCAACGAGCCAGGGAAAGGGATGCCCTTTTCGGCAGATGAAGCACCAGAAAAGCAAAAAAATGGTAAAGAAGCCACATTGGGGGTTTTTAAGCAATCCCTTTTAAAAACCCAGACCCGGCAGGTTGATGCCCATCTGGCTGCTGACTATCTTGGAAACCTTGTTTTGCATCTGTCCGACTGTGTTATTAATGGTTTCCAGAACCAGTCTTTCCAGGTTTTGTTTTTGTGGGACGGAAATCAAATCCGGTGAAATTTCCAGGGAAACAATCTCCAATTTCCCGTTCATAATTCCTTTTACCCGACCGTCACGACTGGAAAAATCCATCCGTTCTTCGCGCAATTTTTTCTCCAGAACTTTCGCGCTTTGCTTTAATTTGCTTATTTCCTTGAGCGACTGCATAAAATTCGCCATAAATTAAATCTCCTTTTTAATGGATGTTACCTCTCCGTCAAACATTCCCAGAACCCGCCGCACAAGGTCTTCTTCTTCAGGAATAAGACTGGCCGAAGCAGAGTGCCCCGATTCGCCGGGTTCGCTTTTTAAATGGCGCGGCCGAACCCTGGCTTCATCGAACTTTTTTCCCTCTTCAATGACGGTTTCGAATAATACGTTTCCGGAATCAAATTTTCGGGACCAGATTTCAGCCAGAACCGCCCGGTTGCTTTTTAAGAGTCCTTCTTCAAACGACCGCCGAAAACTCAGGTGCACCGTTTTTCCGTTGTGAACCGCTTCCATTTTTTTCAGCCGCCCGGCTTTTAAAGTCGGCAAAAGAAACGGCTTTTCCTTGCCGACCTCTTCCAGGAATAACTGCCACAAGTCGGTTGCCGGTCTTTCCGGCGCAACCTCTTCCGGCGCCCCTTTTTCCGTTTTTATTGTTTTTCTGACGGCAGCCGCTTCTGCCTGATTTTCCAAAACAGGTTTTTTGAGCACCGGTTCCGCTTTCAGAATAACCGGCTCAATAATTACTTTTTCCGATTTACCAAAAATCTCAGCCATCTTCAAAAAGATTGTTTCCAGACGGATCTGAAGCAGGTCTTCGTGTTTTAACCTGTCGCGTTCTTCGGCAAGTTTTTCCAGCAGACTTAAGAGTTCCGGCATGGTAAACTGGCCGGCGAGCCCGGTCAGGGTTTGCGCCGATTCAGGGGTAACCGCGTCAGTTGCCAGGTCCCCTGCTCCGGCTTTGATTAAAACAAGGTGGCGCGCAAACTCCAGGACCCCGGAAGCGAATTGGAAAAGGCCGTAACCGGACTGAGAAACCCGGGCGACCAACTCCAGGCAACCCCGCTTATTTCCGGAACGGAACAACTGAATCGCGTCCAGATAAATTTTTTCCGGCACCAGGCTCAACATCTTTTCCACGTCAAGCGCTGTTATCTGCTCGCCGAAACAAAACGAAGCCAGCTGGTCAAGAATTGAGAGCCCATCGCGAAAAGAACCGGCCGCCGACTGGCTGATACGCAATAAAGCGGCTGGTTCTATCCGAATATTTTCCATTCCGGCAATTTCAGCCAGGTGGCGGGTGATTTCATTGGTTGAAATAAGGTGAAAATCAAAACGCTGACAGCGGGAGACAATGGTTGGTGGAAGTTTGTCGGGATGGGTGGTGGCAAAGATAAACTTGGCATGTTCCGGCGGCTCCTCCAGGGTTTTTAGGATTGCGTTAAAAGCAGGGTCGGTCAGCATATGAACTTCATCTATCAGGTAGATTTTATACCGGTTCTTAATCGGCATAAAGCGGGTATTATCATTGATAGCCCTTATGTCGTCAATCCCCCGATTGCTGGCGCCGTCAACTTCCAAAAAATCCAGATTGCGGCCCTCCAGGATTTCCCGGCAGTACTCACAATCATTGCAAGGTTCCGGAAGCGGCCCGTTGACGCAGTTAAGGCTTCGGGCCAGGATTCTGGCAACCGAGGTCTTACCCACGCCCCTGGGGCCGGAAAAAAGATACGCGTTGGCAATCCGTTTTTCCGCCAGGCTTCTGGTCAGCGCAGTGGTGATCTGCTCCTGGCCGCGAACTTCCGAAAAGGTTCTGGGCCGGTGTTTTAAGGCAAGCACCTGGTATCCCATAGGGCGTTCGGTTGTTTTTTTTGCAACACACGCTGCGTGCCAGACAAAACTACGCAACTCCGTCATGAGACTCTCCGTGTTCTCACCCTAAATTCGGGTGAGCCACGGCTACTCATGCCGTCGTACTGCTTGTTTTGTTGCTGTCACTCCGCGAAGTGTTGCAAAAAAAACAAACCTCTCTTGAAGAAAAACTAATTAATTTAATACTTAAAATTTTTTACCGTTCACTATTCACTATACTTTTATATGGCGGTGCGGGGATTCGGCGCCGCTCGGCTTTCACTGCGCCTCGGGTCGGCCATTCGCTGTCGCTGCTCCTTCTCGTCGCAGCTCCTGACTTCGCTCTCTTCGAATCCCAGTAATCTTACAATGTGGCGGTGCGGGGATTCGAACCCCAGACATAGCGGGTATGAGCCGCTTGCTCTACCGCTGAGCTACACCGCCTTAAACAGTAAATTTAATCCTTTCCTAAATTAATATTATACTCAAAAAATAGGTACAAACACAAGAAATTTAGTAAAGATGGGACTTGATCTTAAGCGCATCTTCCGGAAATCCTTTGAGAGTAAAGATAACGTAGATTTCCGTTTCTGCCTGGTCCTGGTAAAGACCGAGGCGGCTCTCCCAGCAGTGAAGGTCGCGCCAGATGCTTATTTCCCTTCCTTCAAATTTACTGTCATTTAAATTGTAGGTGGCGTAGCTATCAACTCTCCATTTGCTGCCGAATGGTATGGATACACCCGGGGTAAGGGTTTGACTTTCATTTCTTTGATAGCCGTGATTAAGCCGGAGACCATAGCCGTTTTTCTGCCAGACAAGGGAAGTAGAAGTCGTGTCGCACTTTCCCGCATCCAGGTTAAATTCACTTTCGTTTCGTAAAGTAAGGGTCCGGCGCGGGTCGAAAACGAGCAGACTCCGCAGGTTCCCAAAACGTTCTCGCTTAATGGAATAATCTGCCTTTAAATCAAAACGCAATTCTTCAAAACTGCCTTCCGGTCTATTTAATTTAAGGCGGTTTAACAATTGAAAACTCAACAGTTGGTCCGACTGAATCTGGTCTGTGTCGTCATAATAAAATAATTTTTCCGGCGCCAGGGAAACATCTCTGGCCAAAAAGATAATCCGCGGTTCCAGGTAATGAACCCGGTTGGAATCACTTTTTCGATTAACGGTCCGGGCTAATTTCCAGCCCAGGTCAAAACCAGTTTCCGAAAAATAACGGGTTCTCTCTTCACCGAACCGGTCCTGCGAATAATAGGTTGCGCCTCCGGAGATAAAGGGCCGGAAAACGCCTCCGGCCAGGGGATAAAACCGGGACACGGTTTCCGTAAGATGGAAACGGGTTGTTTCTTCCGTTTTACCGGAAAATTCCTTCGCAAAAACGTTTAAAGCGGCTTCCTCCTGCCAGTAGGAACCGACTGCCTTCCGGAAAGGCGAGAAAAAGGTCAATTCCGGCAATCTTTGGGTCAGGTTATGGTAATTATCCAACTCCCCGTCCAGCAAAAATCCGGCGTAATAATTCTTTCTGTTTAAAGAATAGGACAGGAAACTGTTTCGCGCTACATCCTGATTGTATTCCCTCCAAAAATAATCTTTCAAAAAACCGGCATCGGAAAATTTATGAACCTGCAGCAGGAGATTATCCTCTCCCGAGCCTCTCGGAAAAATGGAACGGTGCCAGGCCTCCAGACGGTAACGGTCCTGATCCTGTTTCAAGTCCCGGATGAAATAGGTTTTGATTTCGGTCTGCCCCCATCGGCTGCTTTTCAGGCCCGGGCCAAACCCGAAACCTTCTTCACCACGGTAATCAAGGTCCAGACTGTAATGTTCCTGGGGGGTATTGTATCTCAGTGTTGTGTAAACCTGAAACCCTTCGATAGAATTCAAAACCGGATTTATACCGAGCCCAAACGCTGCCGAAGAATCCAGTGACTGGGAAAATACCGGCAGGTGAAGAACCGGCACTTTTCCCACGCGAAAGGTCGCCGACCTGATTTTTATCCATTCGTCTTTCTTGACTGAGGCTGATTTTAAGGTAACCCGGTAATGGGGGTGTGCAAGGTCGCAGGTGGTAAGATAGCCGTTGCGCAACAGGAGCGTATCCGAACCCTCTATTTCAATCCGTTCGGCCTTTCCAAACCAGGGCGGGTTGGAAAAAGTGGCCGGCCCGGTAAATCCGAACCCGTTTTGAAAGTTGTAAAAAGCTTCGTCCGTATCAACCGTCCCGGCCGGCAATAAAAGACGTACGTTTCCGGAAATAACCGCCTCTTGTCTATCAGGAAAATAATGTCCTTCCTCGGCCGTAATGGTCCGGTCTCCGGAAACAAGAAAGACGTTTCCTTTAAGAATTACTTCGGAAACTGCACCGCCGGAGGTAAGAAATGCCTCGGAGTTATCCGCTTTCCAGAAGACCGGCCCTGGGTCGGCTCTGAGAATACCGGAAAAGAAATCACAGCAAACCAGGCAAATGACAGGAAAAAGAAATAATAGCGTGCGGCGTGAAGCCAGCATCATTCTATGTCAATATTGGCAAAACGGAGCGTTTCTGACAGGGAGCGGATACCGGCCGTGGCTCCCATCTTGCTGGCCGCAAGGGCTCCAACCGCATTAGCCAGCCGGGCCACCCGCGGTAACGGCCATTCCTGAAGGTATCCGGTCAGAAAACCGGCGACAAAAGCATCGCCGGCGCCGGTGGTATCTTTCACCTCATCAATCTGGCAAATAGGCACAAAACCTTTTTCCCCGAGTGCTGACTTGAAATATGAACCCTCAGAACCCATCTTCAGCGCTACCACTTTTACGCCTGCTTTTAGAAAAAAATCAGCAATCTTCTCCGGATTTTTCAACCCGGAAAGCATCTTGGCCTCCTCAAGGCTTGGAAGAAAGAGGTCTGTGTATGGCAGGATGGGACCAACCGCTTTCAGCCACCGGCCGGTTGAATCCCAGGCGGTATCAAGCGAAGTAACCAGTCCTGCCTCCTTTGCCTGGCGCATAATAGAAGCAGCCGGCGCGCCGTCAAAGGAAGGGGTTAACAGGATTCCGGCCAGATGCAGGATTCGGTACTCCGAAAATAATTGAAGGTCAAAATCCGCGGCGCTGTAATTCCGGTTTGCGCCCAAGGAATGGAGGAAAGAACGTTCGCCGGTCGTTGAAACCATTACGACGGTGGCAGAAGTTTGCTCGCCGGGAACCATCTTCAGACCAATCGTAGAAACCCCTTCCGCAGCCAGACGTTCCTTTAAAAAATTACCAAAACCATCCAGGCCTATCCGACCGGAAAGCCCGGATTTAACCCCAAGCCGGGCCAGTCCGATTCCGGTATTAACCGCGCAACCACCGCAGTGAAGTTCAATTTTGTCCACTAACAGGAGTTTTCCCTCTTCCGGCAAACCGGCTACCGGTTTCACCACTATATCCACAACTGCAATACCCGCACAAAGCACTCCTTTTGAAATCGTATCCATAATATGGAATTTTACCGCAAGGCCGCCCGAACGGTCAAATTTGACTTTCTGAGATAAATTAGGATATAATTATTCGTTAAGGTATTCAACAGGGGACCAACATCATAAATCATCATAAATCATAAAAGGGGGGTTAATGGCCCGGAAATCCGGTAAAGCGAAAAAAACGGTCAGCACTGTTAAAAAGACGGTTATGCCGGTAAAAAAAACTGCGAAAAAGGGAAAAAAAGAAGAAAAAAAGAAGAATAAAGAAAAAAAACCGGTCATTGTTCCTCATGAATTTCGGACAAATATTCGTTGTCGGTATTGTTTTTTCGTAGATGGTTATACCGGCGGGGAAAAAATATGCCACAATTGTAAAAAGGAAATTTACGAGGTTGACAAAATATAAGAACGTCTTAATCAAAGGGGGTGAAGCATTGTGGCTGGAGAAGTAAAACGAAGAAGCAGGCCTGGCGAAGATTTTGAGAAAATATTCAAGCGTTTTAAGCGTGAGGTAGAACGGGAAAAAATTCTCCAGGAGATTAAGGGCCGGGAATTTTTCGAACCGGCGAGTCGTCAACGCCGCTTGAAAAGAATCCGCAAAACGAAAACTCGTTAATTTAATGAATATTTTCACGCTTACGGCTAATCCAAGCGTTGATTTCTACCTGGAGGTTTCCAAAATCGTTCCGGAAGACATTAATCGATTGGCAGCAATCCGGAAAGACGTGGGCGGTAAAGGCATCAACGTCGCACGCGTTTTAAAAGACTTTGGAATTAAGGGAACGGCCTTAGGCTTCATTGCCGGTGAAAACGGAGCATGGATTAAAGCGTGCCTGAAGCGAAAAAAGATAAGATGCCGTTTTCTTAAAATTAACGGCGAAAGCCGGGCAATTTACAATATCCTGGAAAGAAAAACGGGCCGGATTTACCGATTCAACGAATCCGGCCCTGAAATTAGCCGAAAAGAGCTGAAACGTCTTAAAGAATACGTTCTCTCCAATCCCTACCCGAAAGGTTCCCTTTTTGCCATTTGCGGGAGTGCGCCACCCGGTATCCCGGCTGGTTTTTATGCCACTCTTATTTCCTGCCTTAAAAAAAAAGGGCTAACTATCATCCTGGACAGCGATAATCAACTTTTCGCTGAAGGCCTGAAATCCGCTCCTCATATCATAAAACCAAACCTCTTTGAATTAAACCGGCTAACCGGAAGAAGAGTCAGCAAAAAGAGACCGGAAATTCTGCGCTCAGCCCAAAAAATTATCGCCGGCGGCGTAAAAACAGTCATCGTTTCTCTTGGTTCCGAAGGCGCTCTGGCCGTAACCGAAAAAGAATCATTCCAGGCCCGGCCGCCTGCGCTTAAAATGCGCAGCACTATCGGCGCCGGCGATGCTCTCCTGGCCGGTCTGCTGGCCGAACTTTCCCGCGGCAAAAATCTGGCCGATGCGTTACGGATGGGTGTCGCAGCCGGTTCCGCTTCGGTCCTTTACCCTGGCACTTCTTTTGCGCCCCCGGCTAAAATTTTTGAAATCCACCGCCAGGTACGGGTATCAAAAATATGACTCTGGAAACCGGCAAAATCAGAGAAAATTATAAAATCGCTTCTCCGTCCTATTACAAAATTGTGATAGAAGTTCCGAAACATTTTCAAGCGCAGCCGGGTCAATTTCTGCAGGTTCAAATTGAGTCAAAAACAACCGACCCGCTTCTGCGGAGACCTTTTTCCGTCGCCGGTCTTTCCCGAAACAAGGCAACCATTTTTTATCAGGTGAAGGGAAAGGGCACCGCCCGCCTCAGCCACCTGCAAATCAACGACCGGATATCTTTCCTAGGTCCGCTGGGTAAACCTTATCCAATCTTACCGGGTCCCAAAATAATCCTGGCCGGAGGGTTGGGCGCAGCCGGTCTCTTGTTTCTGGCTAAAACCCTGTCGGTCGATTCAAAAAACGAAAAGCCGGTTGTCATTTTAGGGTGCAAAACCAAAAAAGGCCTCTTCTTCCTTCGTGATTTTCAGAATTTAGATATCCCGACTTGCTGCGCCACCGAAGACGGCTCTTTTGGATTTAACGGTTTGGCCACTTCGCTCCTCAGCCGAAAAATTAAGAACCGGTCAGAAAAAGGCATTCTTTACGCCTGCGGGCCAAATCCGATGCTGACAGCCGCAGCTAAAATCGCGAAAAAGCACGGTTGGCCAGCCTATATTTCCATGGAAACAATGATGGCCTGCGGAATCGGCCTTTGCCGCGGTTGTGCGGTAGCAACCAAAAACGGCTACCGCCTGGCCTGTGTTGACGGACCGGTCTTCCCGGCCGAAGAGATTCTCTGGGAAAAAGATGTCCAATCCGTTTAAAGCAGAACCGAACTTTGCCGGCATTAAACTGCGCAACCCGCTGGTTCTTCTTTCCGGGACCGCAGGATACGGTAAAGAATTGAGCGAAATAATCGACCTTTCCCGGCTCGGCGGACTCATTTGTAAAACAATAACCCTTCTTCCCCGGGAAGGTAATCCGCCCCCCCGAACTGCAGAAACGGCTTCCGGACTGGTTAATTCCATCGGACTGGAAAACCCCGGCTTAAAAGCATTCATTAAAAACGTGGTACCTTACGCTAAAAATTTGCCCCTGCCGGTTCTGGCCAGCATCGCCGGAAATAAAAGAGAGCTGGCGCGCATGGCGAAAGAACTGGAAGAAACACCCCTGGCCGGGCTGGAACTTAATCTTTCCTGCCCCAATCTTTCCGGTGGCGCACTTAATCCGGTTTCACCGGCTGGCCTGCATGAAAGGATAAAAACGGTGCGCCGATCCGTAAAGATGCCTGTCCTGGCCAAATTGCCGCCGGACCTCTTCCGGATTGAAATCCTGGTTAAAGCAGCCGAAGAAGCCGGCAGCGACGGATTGACCATCGCCAACACCTTTCCGGCCATCGTTTTTGACGTCCGGAAAAGAAAACCGGTTCTGGGCGGAGTAACCGGCGGCCTTTCCGGACCGGCAATCCTGCCTCTTTCCCTCTATCTTGTATTTAGAGCGCGGCAGGCAACCCGCCTTCCAATTCTTGGTTCCGGCGGCGTCTTTGACGGTCCAGGCGCCGTATCCATGCTTCTGGCCGGCGCCAATGCGGTCGGGCTGGGCACCGTTAACTTTTTTCAACCGGACGCCTACAAAAAAATCCTGACTGCCATAAAAAAATATGTGGGATGCTGTCATCCTGAGCGATAGCGAAGGATCTCTCTTTTAACTGCGGGATTCTTCGCAAGGTCGGCTCAGAATGACATCGGATTTACTTAGCTTGACGTAGTCCTTTCATAGATGACAAATATTTTTTGTAACCTAAAATTTATGATAAAACGTTTCTTTCTCTTTTTTTTCGCGGTCCTGCTCCTCATCCGGCCCTTCAGCGACGGGCTCACCCATTCGGCCGCCCAAAATCTCTTTCAGCTCTCCGTACTCGGAGCAGCGGTTCTTTACTGCATCCTGGTTTTAGCCGGAAAAGCCGCTTACCGGATAACCGGGCTGGAATTGCCCGGTCTCAGTTTTTTGCTCGTTACATTTGCCAGCCTGCTCGATTCCGCCTCTCCCCACCGCGGCCAGGTTGTTTTCCTGCAATACCTTTATTATTTCAGCCTCTTTTTCCTCCTTTTCCAGGTAATTTCCTCCCCCTCACCCTCCCCTCTCCCCGACGGGAAAAAGGTTAAGAGAAAAGAAGTTGACAGTCGATTATTAGTTTTAATCATTATTTTAATTACTGCCGCGCTGGTCAGCCTTTACGGCATTCAGCAATATTTCTGGGGGTTCAAGGATACGCTCAACTACATAACACAGCAACAGATGCTGGATAAGATACCGCCGGATATGATGTCCCGTCTTACCAGCGGACGCGCTTTTTCCACCTTTGTTTACCCCAACATTTTTGCCGCTTTTCTTATTACGCTCATCCCCGTGAGTTTTGCGCTTATCCTCTCTCCTCACCCTTCCCTCTCCCCGCAGGGGAGAAGATTAAAGGTGAGGGGGCATTTAAACCTGCCCGGACTTCTATTAACCCTGCTTTTTGGAGTCGCCCTTCTGCTGACAAAGTCCACCGGCGGTTTGATGATACTTTTTCTGGTCTGCCTGCTGTGGCTGGCGAACATCTGGTCAAAGCGGATTTTGTTGCCGGAAATCAAAAACCGCGGGCGGCGCCTGGCCCGAAAATATTCTCCGCACCTCATCCTGTTTGGCGGATTTCTGCTTTTCTTTCTGGTTTTTAATTCTTTGAAGATGATCCCCCACATTCTTTCCCTGCGGGACCGGTTCTTTTACTGGGCAAGTTCCCTGGAGATATTCAAACAACGACCGGTTTTGGGTTTCGGACCAGGCAGTTTTGGTATCCATTATGCCCGTTTTAAGATCCCGGCCGCCATGGAGACACAGCACAGCCACAGTATCTTCTTTGAGATTCTGGCCGAAGAGGGTTTGTTGGGCATCATAACCTTTCTCTGGTTTTGGATTCTGTTGCTGCAGAAATCCTGGAAAGGAGCGGTTACCGTTTTACAGAAAGGAATTTTCTGGGGAATCCTGGCGCTTTCTCTCCACAGCCAGATAGACTTTGATTGGGCCGACCCTTCCCTGGCTACTTATCTTTTCGTCCTGCCGGCGCTTATTCCTCTAAAAACCATCGCGGTCCCGGTTAACCAGGAAAACGAACACCGGCGCCGGAGTTTGACCCGAATTACAGCAGGGCTTATAATATTAGTATTTTTGACAGCCGGTTTTTACCAGGTAAAAATTCACCGGGCCGAAAAAATTTTCCAAAACGGCCTTGCTCTGCTTTCAGCCGGTAACGGCAGCCAGGGTTTAGCGCTTCTGAACAAAGCGATTGAGATTAACCCGAAAAATCCGGCCTACTACGCGCAACTGGGCGCGCTCTTTTACCAAGCCGGGGAAATTGGCAGGAATCAGACTTATTTCCAGGAATCGGCATACGCGTACCAAAAAGCCTGCAAAGTGGAACCGTATTCGGCCGGTTTCCGGTTTCGGCTGGGATTGTCGGCGGAAAGCGTTGCCGAAATAACCGGCGACCAACGCTGGGCCCTTCTGGCCGAACAATCTTTTAAAGATGCGGTTTTTCTTTACCCAACCAACAAAAAGTACCGGCAAAAAGTAAAATAAGATGAAAATTATAGAATTGCGGATTCGCCGCCTGGATAAGGTGGAGGTTTTTTCCGGACCGGATGACCTGGAACTCATCCCGGGTGACTACGTGATTATCGAATCGCCTAAAAGCAGTTCCGACTACGGAACCGTACTCTCCATCCTGGCCGAACTCCCGGCCGGGCTGAATCAAGAACACCTTTCCCGGATTATCCGCAAGGTAACCCCGGAAGATGTGGCGCAGATTGAAGAAAATTACCGCCACGATGAAGAGGCCTTTCGCATCTGTTCGGAAAAGATCGCCGAAAAAAAGATTAAGAACATGAAACTGCTTGATGCGGAGTATTCATTCAGCCGGGCAGTAGTTACTTTTTATTACTATGCCGAAGAACGAATTGATTTCCGGGACCTGGTCCGGGAACTGGCAAAAACCTTCAACTGCCGGATTGAAATGCGGCAGGTGGGACGCCGCGACGAAGCGCGGATGCTGGGCGGGTACGGAGTCTGCGGCCGCCAACTCTGCTGTTCCCTATTTTTGCGTGAATTTAAGCCGATTACCATCCGGATGGTAAAAGAACAAAACCTCCCGTTGGACACCGGCAAGGTCTCCGGTCTTTGCGGCCGGCTGATGTGTTGTCTGGCCTATGAAAACCCGGATAAAAAACCCTGTTGCGACAAAAAATCTTGTCCGGATAAAAAACCCTGTTGCGCCCTGGAAATTCTGCCTGAGGTTACAGCGGAAGGCGAAAAAGAACCGGTAAAAACGGAAACGGATGGATAAATATTACCTGACCACTCCAATTTATTATGTTAACGCCCGGCCGCACGTCGGGCATGTTTACACCACGGTGGCAGCCGATGTCCTGGCCCGGTGGGAAAGATTTCTGGGAAAAGAGGTCTTCTTCCTCACCGGCGCCGACGAACACGGCAGCAAGGTTGCCGCGGCCGCGGACCAGGCCGGCCTTTCCCCCGGGGAATTGGTGGACCAAACCGTTGGGCGCTACCTTGATTTATGGAAGTTGCTGGAAATTAAGTTCGACCGTTTTATCCGGACCACCGAAACGGAACACCAAAAAACTATCCAATCAATCTTTTCCGCCCTGCAACGCAACGGCGACATCTACCCCGGCGTTTACGAAGGCCATTACTGCGTACCCTGCGAACGTTATCTCGTCCCGGCCGAAGGAATAGACTGCGCGGACTGCGGCCGTCCCACCGAAAAACTATCCGAAGAAACCTATTTCTTCCGGCTCTCCCGTTACCAGGAAAGGATTAAAGAACACTTTCTGAAAAACCCGGAATTTATCCAGCCGGAACGCATTCGCGATGAGGTAACCAACATGCTCTCCGACCCCCTGCCGGACCTTTCTCTGACCCGGCGCTGCCGCTGGGGAGTGCCGCTGCCGAAGGGTGTTGCCGGTTCCGGGCTTACCATTTACGTCTGGTTTGACGCCCTGCTCAACTATCTTTCCGGCGTCAACTATAACCCGCTTTCTCCGGCCGGAGCAGACCAGAGTAAATCTTTCAAGCGTTTCTGGCCGCCTGACGTTCAACTGGTCGGCAAGGATATCATCCGCTTTCACCACATCATCTGGCCCGCAATTCTAATGGCGCTCAACCTGCCGCTTCCCAAGAAAGTTTTTGCTCACGGCTGGTGGCTTTCCGGCAACGAAAAGATGAGTAAATCGAAAGGCAACGTGGTGGAACCGTTTGATTTCTGCCGCAGATACGGTTCCGAAGCGCTCCGTTATTTTCTCCTGGCAGAAGTGCCTTTCGGGATGGACGGAAACTTTACGGAAGAAGCTTTTCGAAAACGATACAACAGCGACTTGGCCAATGACCTGGGAAATCTCGTCCACCGCTTCAACCACCTGATGCGAACAAATTTTGGAGGCAAGGTTCCGCCTCCCGGCGACGGCGGAATTCTGGCCCGGAAAACAGCGGAACTTTTTCCGGCGCTGGCGCCTAAAATGGAAAGCCTTGATTTTTTCGGTTTCCTGGAAACTTTGCGTGAAGTTATCAGCGCCGGAAACCACTATCTGGACGAGGAATCGCCCTGGCGAAAGGGCCCCAATTCCGGTTCGGTCCTTTACAATCTGACCGAAACAAGCCGTATTTTAAGCATCTATCTGGAACCGGTCCTGCCCCGCACCGCGGTGCTTATCCGCCAACAATTGGGGTTGACGGACCTGCCGGCTGGAAAGGAAGCGTTGACCTGGGGTCTTACGAAGCCGGGCGCAATCGTAACCGAGGCCCCTCCCCTCTTTCCCAGAATCAAGTGACGCATTTTGTCATTACTGTGTGTAACACTTAATATCATTCCCGCATGTATCAGGCGGGAATCCATAACATAAACGTAGCGCGGCCCTTTTAGGGTCGCCCGTATTTAACGGTGGGAATCTATGAAAAATAGATATCAGCGGATACTGGTAAAGATTTCCGGCGAGGCATTTTCCGGAGAAGACGCGTTCGGGATTGAACCAAAACCCCTGCAAAAATTAGGCGAAGAATTGAAATCCGCAATCGGCCAGGGCGCCCAGCTGGCCGTGGTGGTGGGCGCCGGAAACCTTTTCCGGGGCGCGGTGGTAAGTAAAGATGGCATCGATAAAACAACCGCCGATTACATGGGAATGGTGGCAACGGTCATCAACGGCCTTGCCCTGCAATCTGTCATGGAGCGACTGGGGGTTTCCACGCGGCTTCAAACCGCCCTGGAAATGAAGCAGTTGGCGGAACCATACATCAGGCGCCGGGCGATTAGGCACCTGGAAAAAGGCCGGCTGGTTATCTTTGCCGGCGGGACCGGCAGCCCTTACTTCACCACCGATACTGCGGCGGCCTTGCGCGCCATTGAAATCCGGGCCCAGATTATCCTGAAAGGAACCAAGGTGGACGGTGTTTACTCGGCTGACCCCAAAAAGGTAAAGAAAGCCACGCGGTACCAGCGCCTTTCTTTTGGGGAAGTACTCAAGAACGACCTGAACATAATGGATGCAACCGCCATCGCCCTGTGCCGGGAGAACAAGATTCCCATCATCGTCTTTAACCTTTTCCGAACCGGAAACCTGAAAAAAGTTCTGGGCGGCGCCGACATCGGCACCTTAATTTCGTAGTTATTATGGTGTCATCCTGAGCCTTTAAGAATCTGTCATCCTGAGTGAAACGAAGGATCTCGTCTTAAAAGATTAGATCCTTCACGGAGTTTACCCTTGAGCAACGCGAAGGGTTCAGGATGACAAATTACGTCAGATTCTTCGCTACCGCTCAGAATGACAAATGGTTCCGTTAACGTAGTGGAGGAAATTTTATGAGAGAAAAGGTAAAAAAAGCGGAAAGCAATATGCGCAAAATTCTGGATTTCATCAAGCACGAATACGCATCGTTGCGAGCGTCGCGGGCAAACGTCAGCCTTTTGGACGGCATCACTGTTGCGGCGTATAACTCCCGCCTTCCCCTCAACCAGGTTGCCACCCTCACCACACCGCAGCCGAACCTGATTATGGTTCAGCCCTGGGATAAGTCCCTGGCCGGTGAAATCTCCAAAGCCATCCTTGCGTCCAACCTGGGCCTAAATCCCATTTCCGACGCAACCGGAGTCCGGGTGCCGATTCCGCCCTTAAGCGAAGAACGCCGCAGGGAGGTTGTCAAGGTTGCCCACAAAATTGCGGAACAGGGCCGCGTGGAAATCCGGGAGGTTCGCCATAAAGCCAACGAAGAATTGAAAAAATCCGAGAAGGAAAAAGAGATTTCCGAGGACGATATGCACCACGGCATCAACGAAGTCCAGAAACTGACCGACCATTCCATCGCGGAGATAGACCGCCTCCTGTCCGCTAAAGAAAAAGAGATTCTGGAATGAAACATCATTCCCGCGTGTGGTAAGCGGGAATCTATCAACTGAATGAACCTTTTTCGCGGAAAACGGTACTAAATGTATAGAGGACCAAACACACGATGTCATTCCCGAATGCTTAGATCGGGAATCCACACCTTAAAAGAATGGACACAAACGAACTGGAAAGAGAGATTATCAGGCTGGCCGGAGAAATCCGGGAGGAAAAGTTGCCGGAAAGCTTGGTCCCGGCAACCCTGAATATTTTACATAGTCATTGTAACCGTCATACCTCCCCCCTGGCGGGGGAGGCGAAGTGGGGGGGAGCACGGCAATCCCGTCTTTCACTCCTTGCGACATTATTTTTATTTTTCCTCTTCATCCCTTTCTTCTCCTTCAGTCTGGAACCAACGTTAAACGTTATCCGTCTAATTTTGCTCCTCCTCTCGATTGCGACGGGAACCGCTCTCTTTTTCAAGCCGGAGATGATAGCGGGGATAGACCGAAAGATTTTGGGCAGCCGTTTAAGCCGCCTCGGACCGGCTGCCACCCGTTCTCAGGAAATTTTACTTTTCCGCTTTCAGGCAGTATACTTTATATTGATAGCTCTCTTTATTTGCAGGTTGTAATCTTAACATATGTCATCCTGAGCCGTTAATAATATGTCATCCTGAGCCGTGCTTGCGAAGGATCTCGTCTTTAAAAGATTAGATTCTTCGTTTCACTCAGAATGACATGAAAAAATCGGAGGCCTAAAATGCGTAATCGGAACGGTTTTACCCTAATTGAACTTTTGGTGGTCATCACCATCATTACCGTCCTGGCCGGGCTCCTGATACCCGGCGTCCTGCGGGCGATGAAACAGGCAAAGACCAACCGCGCCCTCTCGGAGATGCAGCACCTGGCAACCGTAATCACCCAGGTCTACAGCGAAATAGGTTACTATGTCCGGTTGGAGGATTTGGCAAAAAATACCAATGAAATCACCACAACCATGCGGGGGAAGGTGTGGGCGTGGCAGAACGCACCCTCTCCTGAAAATACTTACACAGACGGAGACAACGACGACATTGACACCCCTTCGGCGGGTTTCCCTTCAGAGTTAGGGAATTTGTGGACCGGACCTTACACAACTTACAAGAACCACATAAATTACCGGCCTCTTGACCCCTGGAAAAGGCCTTACCGGATGTTCTGGACAACCAATGCTTTGGTAAGACCGGCCGGAGCCACCGGCGCCATGGTCATAATTTCGGCCGGAGGAGACGGCGAGTATAATTATGGTATCGGAAGCGACCCGGATAACGCGGCGCAATCTAATTTCCTAAATTTTAACCCTGCCGGCGATAAAGGAGATGACGCCTATTACATCTTTAACGCCGGAATACAGTAATGCTTTCGTTTGTCATTCTGAACAAAGTGAAGAATCTGACGTAATTTGTCATTCTGAGCCCTTCGCGCTGCTCAAGGGTAAACTCCGTGAAGGATCTAATCCTTTAATACGAGACCCTTCACAACATCGGTTCAGGGTGACAGATCATTAACAGTTCAGGATGACAAACAAAGAATGGTCAAAACAATGAACAACAATCGCGGGATGGCGCTGGTGGTGGCACTCCTGACCTCTTTTATCCTCCTGGCGCTGGTTGCCAGTCTCTTCTGGGTAATCGCGGCCACTTCCCGGCAGTCCGAATACGCCAAAAATTCCGCCATCGCCCTGAACCTGGCTGAAGCCGGAACAGCCGACGCCATCTACCGGCTGAACTATGAAAACACTCCGGATTATTATCCCTTTTCCGGAACATTAAATCCTTTCGAAACTTCCGAATTGATTACCCTGCCCACGGATATTTTTCCAATTTCAGAATTTCTCTCCACTGGAATAATGGGAAGCCTGCCGGAAATAGGGGGGGTGTATTACGTGGGCATCCAGGATAATTCCTACCCAGACACCCTGGTTGCAGTTGGCATCCACAAAGGAATCCGGCGTATCCTTGTCACATCCTTAAGAGGCAATAATTCCACCACCAACATCAGGCAGGGACCCACCCAGGGAATATCCGAGGCGTTCAATAAGCACGCGGTCTATTGTAACTTATTCACCGCAAACGGTGCGACAATTAACGGAAATATTGTTTATTTTAATAACGCATCAACTTTTCCAACCACCGGGAATTGGACAAAGACCAAAATTTCCACTACCGAACCGCCTATACCCAACCGGGCTTATTTCGAATCTATCGGTGACGAACCGCCGCCCCAAGCAATAATGTATACCTATGACGACCCAAGCGGCGGGAGCGGCCCATACCCCCAATATCACGATCCAGATGGACCCGGACCATTGCCTGAAGCCGAAATTTGGAATGGCCCGGTCTTCTGGTTTCAAACCGGCGACGTAATCAGCTTTCATGTTCAGATAAATGGAGACGCCCAGTTTCGAGACAACAGCAGCATTCAGGCTTACACGCAGGTTATCGGTAATGTTGAGCTCCGGGACCAGGCAACGGTCAACAACTTTCTCAACGCCGCCGGTACCGTAAATATTTCAGGAACGCCTACCATAGAATCCGGCAACAATGTCTGCGTAAAAGGAAACAATGTCAACCTGACGGGTCTCGGCATAACGATAAACGGCGGCCTTATCAAAGCGAATAATACCATATGGATAAACCAGGCCGGCGAAAACACAAATCCTTATCTGGCAAACTTCTTCGCGGAAGGACCAGTTATTATGGATAACACTTTGGATAACGGTTGTGTTATCGGCGACGCCAATCATGATGTTTATGTTATCGGTAAAAATGGTATTACGCTAAGAGGCGCCAACATCAAGGGAACCTGTTATGCGCAAAGCACAATATGGCTGGGTGTCAGGAGCAACAATATACAACCCAACGGTTATAACGTACCCGCCCTGATCATGGACCGATGGGGTTTAGGGAGCGCAACCATTACAATTCAAACTACTGGTACCACGCAGAATATTAATGGGCTTGTCTATTCAGCTGGCGGCGGTTCCGGAATAACAATCAGTACTTGTACTGCTAATATTAACGGCGTTTTAGTGGCTGACGGCACAATATTTTTGGACAACGCAACCTTTTTGGACTATATAAATCCCATCTTTACCGGCGCGGACCCGGGTGAAGATATCTATTCCGGCTTTTCCGGCGGGCGCCGGGCTTACGTGCCGACGTGGCAGGGATGGAGATTGAGATGAAAATAACACCCCATCATGTCACCCTGAGCCGAAGTTGCGAAGGGTCTCGTATTGCGAACGAGATTCTTCGGCTAACGCCTCAGAATGACAAAAAATGCGGATTTACGCTGATTGAGGTGGTGCTGGCGGTAGTGGTGGTAGCCATAGCGGTTTCCGCCACCCTGGTCGTCCTGAGCAAGATGATGGGCTATACCGTAAACCGGGGTCGGGCGGTTGATATCTCCAACGCGGTTACAATCAGCCAGATGGCGATAGACCAGGTGCGTGACCAAAAGTTCCCGCCGACCGGCTCCAGCGGAACTCTCGGAACTATCAGTGATTCTTCCATAACCATTTCAAGTGTTACTTATACTTATTCGACAGATATTGTGGCGTTTGACGGCAACCCTATACTTGCCGCTGAATACAACATCCCAAATGTAGATGAAATGCCGGGTGACCACAACCTTTTAAAGGTTACGGTTACGGTCTCTAAGAACGGAAGGCCGCTTCTGAAGACGGTGACGTATAAGACGAGAAACGGGTATTATTAGACATCCTGGACGGATGTCTGATTACAGCGATTAGGTTCAGATTACAGCGATTAGGTCTAAAACCCGGGCATATTTAGCCAAATGGGTAAAATACAGATTACGGGGATTCAAAATAAAGATCCTTTAACTGAAAAAATAATTGCCTGTGCTTACAAGGTACACGGTGAATTAGGCCCCGGATTTAACGAGAGCATATATCATAATGCTTTAAAGATCGCCATAGAAGACCAACAATTAAAATATCAGACTGAAAAAAGTTTCAACATCTCGTTCCACGACCAGAACGTTGGTAAATTGAGATTGGATTTGATCGTAGAAGATAAAGTCGTGGTTGAAATTAAAGCCTTAACAGGTAATATTCCTACTCTGTTTGAATCACAGGTTTTATCTTATTTGAAAGCATCAGGATATAAAGTCGGATTATTAATAAACTTCGGCAACAAAAGTTGTCAGATACGGCGGTTAAATATGGCATGATTACGGAGATTATTAAAAGATGATTACAATGATTAAATATGAAAATTACAAAGCTTTAGATACAGATTACACTGATTTTTGTCCTAATCACCGTAATCTGCATTTTAATCACAGTAATCGTAATTCCAGGGGGTTTACGCTGATTGAGATGCTGACGACAACCGCAATCCTGGTTATTGTCTTCGGCCTGTTGGCGATTATCTTCGGCCGGGCAACCAATATCCATAAAGTTGTGCGCAGCGGCGGGGATGCGGAAAACCTGGGAATTTACCTGATGAATACGATAGTTTACGGACCGGGGATAAACAGGGAGAAAGGACTGGTGGGGATACAACCATTTGCTCTTAACCCAGATACTACATCAGACACATTAACTTTTCAGGGTCGGGATGCTGCTGAAGTCAAGTATAGTTTGAAAGAAGGTTCGTTGTATTTTGGTTCCGTAGATTTAAAACCCACCTGGGCAACAGACAGACAATTGGAAGTAATTCGTCTTGATGCTTCCGGTAATCGTCTTTCCGAATTTCTTTACTATGACACCGACCTCTCAATTTCCAGCACCGGCGTTCCTGTGGGCTATGTGGGCATTAAACTTGTGCTAAAAAATACGCTCCAGAACATTTCGGAAGCAGTGACGCTGTACCGGTGCGTGCGGGTAAGAAATCAGATAGATTTTTAGTTGGTTGACAGGCGGGACGCCTGTCCTACTGCAAGGAAGAGATTCTTCGGCGGAGTTTACCCTTGAGCAGAGCGAAGGGCCTCAGAATGACATAAAATAACCGCTCAAAATGACATAAAGTGAACTACGTAATTACCTTTTGACGGGCCGGCCGGCGCAGGCACCTAAATCCCGAGAACAGACAAACTTGACATCTCCAACCTATTTGTGTTATATTGTCTTATGGAGGTGAACCATGGCGAGTACTTTTACAATCCGGATTTCCGAAGACCTGAGAAACGAACTGGAGTTGGTCAGTAAAAAAAACAACCTTAAAGCAGGTCAAATAGCCCGGGAAGCCATCCGGCGATATCTTGTTGCGCAGCGTTTTCGGGAAGTGAGAGCAAAGACTATTCCGTATGCCGAAAAAGCAGGTTTCTACACTGATGAAGATGTTTTTAAAAGGATAAAGCCACGTCGCGGATGAAAGTTTTACTGGATTCAAACGTGATAATTTCCGCCTTTGCTACGCGCGGGCTGTGTTTTGAGATTTTTACCCTTTGTCTTTTCGAACACGAGGTTATAACCAGTCAGTTTATTATGGAAGAAGTAATTAAATCTCTGGAAGAAGATTTCGGAATGCCCGAGGACGTTACTAAAAACCACCGGGATATTTTGTTAAGAGGAACAAAGGTGGTGGTTCCGATAGGGGTTTCTCCGGGCGCTTGCCAGGACCCGGGAGATTTGAAAGTTTTGGGAACTGCTTGGGCAGACAAGGCGGACGTTATTATAACCGGCGATAAACATTTACTCAAACTGAAGGATTTTAAGAATATTCCTATTTTAACCCCACGAGAATTCTGGAAAAGAACGGCAAGGAAATGAAATACATCATTGCGATTGACGGGCCGGCCGGCGCCGGCAAAAGCACGGTCGCCAAAACCCTGGCGCGGAAACTGGGGTTTTTCTACCTGGATACCGGCGCTCTTTACCGCACCATTACCTATAACGCCATGCAGAAAAGCCTTGACCTGAAAGATGAGAAAGCGCTGGCCGCGCTTGCCCGGGAGACCAGGATTGACCTGCAGGATAAGGCGGATGGGCTGCACGTCTTTATGGACGGCCGGGAAATAACCGACCAAATACGCACTCCGGAGGTAACGCGAAACACCTTTTATATCGCCCGCTCCCCGGAAGTACGACAGGCCATCCTCCCGTTACAGCGGAAATTTGCCGAAAGGGAAAGTTTGGTGGCCGAAGGCAGGGATACAACCACGGTAGTCTTTCCGAACGCAACGCTTAAGATTTACCTGGATGCAAACCTGGAGACCCGCGCCAAAAGACGGGGCAAAGACCTGACCAGGGCAGGGGTTGAACAACCAATTACCAAAATTGCGGAGGAGGTGGCGGAGCGGGACAACCATGACCGTTCCCGCTCCGTTGCCCCCTTGCGTCAGGCAGAAGACGCCTGCTATCTTGACACCACAAACCTTTCCGTTACCGAGGTGGTTGAACGCCTGGCCTCGCTTTTTCACTCCGTTCCTTTATCCGCCGTTCAGCCATATTGTAAAGTCCCTGACGAATCTCCTGGGTAAAGTGCCGGTTAAAGAGGTAGTATTTTGCCTGCTTTTCCGGCGGCAGGAGTTCCAGAACCTTGTTGGTTAACCCCTTTTCTTTTGCCTGATATCCATCATCCAGAACCTTGGTTCCGGCCACCGCCTTCTTTAATTCATTCTGCGACGCTCCCTTCTCAACCAATTCCGCCAGGTTATCCAGCGCTTTATCGCGCGCCTGGAAATAGTCCTTCCGTCCGTTATCCCTTGCTTGAATGGCCGGCGCCAATTTATTCGCCTCTTCGGTTGTCAGGCCAAGAAACTCAATCAACTTGTAGAAGCGTACCGAAGCCATCCGGTCCCAGGCCTTTCCGTCTTTTTGGAACATCTCGCGTCCCGGCATCATTCTCTGGGACCCGGTTTGACGGCTCTTCCCTTCCACCTGAACCGGCGCGCCGTGGGCTAAAATCGGCCAGAATGCAACGGCGCATATTAGAAGCAGCGTTATCTTTTTCATTCCGTATCACCTCCTTGATACAGATTTCCGCTTACTACACGCGGGATGACAAAATTTTTGTAGGGGTCGGATTTATCCGACCCGCCCCGTAGAAGGCAAGAGCCGCCTATACGGGGCCCGCGGGCGCGATGAATCACGCCCCTACACAGTAATTTACATTGCCTGTAAGATACTGAAGAATGTTTCCTGTTCTGCAACGGAAAGATTTTCAATAAAATAGTAATACTCCCTTGAATTCGGGAAGTTGACGTCAAAAAATTCACGCTCGGATACGCCGGCAAGCAAATCAGCTTTGTAACTGTTCGAAACCGGGATGGCGGGAGGAACATTCCGGAATTTAATGATTCCAATTGCCAGGAGGAGGCAGAGCGCAAGCGCGGCCGGCGCCAGCACGATTCGTCTTAAGACCAGCGGCGGTCCTTTTCTTTTTTCAGTCACGGGCCGGCTGAATGCCGGCAGAACCGGAACCGGTTCCAACGGCAGCGTGGCAAAGAGATGGCGTACGTTCCGGTAATCTTCCAATACTTTCCGGCATCCGGCGCATCCCTTCAGGTGCTTTTCCAAAACGCCTTTTTGCCGGGGGGTGATTTCACCTTCCAAACTCAGGACTATCCATCGCTCAAACTTTTGGCAATTCATGGCGTGCCTTCATCTCCTTTCGTAAATTCTGCAAGCCGAAAAAATAATGGGTACGGGCAGTGGCCGGCCTGCAACCCAGCACCCGGGCAACCTCTTTAAATGACAGATTTTCATAAAGCCGGAGGTGAACGGCCGCCTTCTGTCCGGCCGGCAGAGAGTCCAGTAACCGCCGGACTTCCGCTTCCTTCTCCTCCCGTTGAAAAATCTGGGCCGGATTTTCGTCATTTGACCTTATCGTTTCGGGCTTTTCCAGCGTTTGCAAAGGGCGTTTCCGTTTCAGCGCCCGAAAAGCGAAGTTGAGAGCGATGCGGTAAATATAGGTTGAAAAATTGGATTCCTGCCGAAAACGACCCTGATGTTCGTACGCCGCCAGGAACGTTTCCTGGGTTATGTCTTTTGCCTCTTCCTTGTCGCCGGTGATTCTTAAAGCCAGGCGGTAGATGCGTTCCTGATTTTCCTGCAAAATGGCTTCGAAATCTGTTCGGTTCATAAATATTAGATACCGGAAGACCGGAAAACGTTTAATCAAAAAATAGGGGCGGAGCATTCCGTCGAATAGACCGCCCGTGATTTAAGCTTATCCTATTTGTCATTCTGAGCACAAGCGAAGAATCTGACGTAATTTGTCATCCTGAACCCTTCGCGTTGCTCAAGGGTAAACTCCGTGAAGGATCTAATCTTTATAAGACGAGATCCTTCGTTTCACTCAGGATGACGGATTCTTAAAGGCTCAGGATGACACCATAATGGCAGACGGGCTTCGCCCGCCGTAGCTCCGCCTGCGCTAAAGCTACGGCGGATAAATTTAGCGAAGGCGGGAGACACCTGTCCTACCTCCCCACCCCTCTCCTTTGCGGGGAGAGGGAACTATTAAACAATTGGCGTACCTTCCGATTCAGTGAGCCGGCGGAAAAGGTTGATTAGTTTTACGGTGCAGGGACCGGGCTTGCCGTCGGCGATACTGCGGCCGTCAATTTTGCTTATCGGCACTATCTCCGCGGCGGTCCCGGTTAAGAATACCTCGTCGGCGTTAAAAAGGTCGTGCCGGGTAAAAGGAAGTTCCCGGCTGATAAGCCCGGCTTTGGAAGCCAGCCCCATCACCACGTCCCGGGTAATCCCCTCCAGAATGCCCAGGTAAAGAGGCGGCGTAACCAATTCCTTGCCGCGCACCAGGAAGATATTGTCTCCGGTACACTCCAGCACCAGACCCTCCGTATTCAACATCAACGCTTCGGAAACTCCGGCGTTATTCCCTTCAATCTTGGCCATGATGTTATTTAAGTAGTTAAGGGATTTAACGGCCGGAGTCATCATTTCCACACCGTTGCGCCGGGTCGGCACGGTAATAATGTTCATGCCTTTCCGGCATAGTTCCGCAGGATAAAGCTGGATTTTATTGGTGATGATGAAGTATGTTGATTTCGGACACTTACGCGGGTCAAGACCAAGGTCACCCTTACCCCGGGTAATCACGACCCGGATATAGGCATCGCGAAGTTTATTGGCTTTAAGAGTTTCCAGGATTTTCCGGGTCATCTCTTCCGGAGTTATTGATACCTGAAGCATTATGGTCCCGGCCGAACGATAAAGCCGCCGGATATGTTCTTCCAGGCGAAAAACCCGGCCGTTATAAGCCCGGATTCCTTCAAATACGCCGTCTCCGTAAAGAAGGCCGTGGTCAAAGACCGAAACAACGGCTTTTTCCTCCGTAACCAGTTTCCCGTCCAAACAGATCAATAACCCCATTTCCCCTCCTCAAAACGTAGGGGTCGGATTCATCCGACCCGCGGGCGCCATGAATGGCGCCCCTACAAACTGCGCCGAGCAAGCTCGGCAACTATAGAATTACCTTGCCGCTTTTTAGACGCACCGTACGGGCAGCCATAGCCGCGGCAATCTCCTGGTTATGGGTTGCAATTATGAATCCGGTGCCGTTTCGGATAATCATTTGCCGAAAAAGGTTAAGGCAAATTTCCGCGTTTTCCCGGTCAAGGTTTCCGGTCGGCTCATCGGCAAAGACGAAACCCGGCCGGTTAATCAAGGCGCGGCAGATAGCCACCCGCTGTTTCTCGCCGCCGGAAAGTTCGGAGGGAAGAGCTTCGGCACGGTTGCCCAGGCCTAATTCCTCCAGGAGCGTTTTTGCTTCTTTCCGGACCGAAGTAAATTCCCGTCCGCGTTTGCCGATTAAAGAGGGCAGCAACGTATTTTCCAGAATGGTAAATTCCGGCAAAAGATTAAAAAATTGAAAGATAAAACCAAAAGAACGGTTGCGTAAAAAAGATTTTTTCCGGTCGGAAAGAAATGAAAGATGCTCTCCGTCAAGCAAAACCTCGCCTTCGCTGGGGACTTCCAGCCCGGAAAGCAGGTTCAAGAGAGTGGTCTTGCCGGACCCGGAAGGACCCAGGAGGACTACCACTTCTCCGGATTGCAAGGTCAGGTCAACCCCGTCAAGCGCCACCACCCGGTTCCCGGCGTCGGAGTAAATTTTCGTCAAACCTCTGGCTGTTATTTCCATAGTTTTAAAGGTCTTTTAGTTTTTCTGCTAAGCGAGGTTATCTTTTTTGCACACTTCGCGGAGTGACGGAAACAAGACAAGCAAAACGAGTAAGTGAGTGGCCGTGATTTGCCTGAAATATAGACAAAGACACGGCGAGGCTCGCTTACGAGTTGCGTAGTCTTGTCCGACACGCAGCGTGTGAGCAAAAAAGATAATCCGAGCGCTTTACTCTGAACGCAGCGTAATTGCCGGCGCCACCCGGGCCGCTTCCCGGGCCGGGAAGATCGAGGCCGCCAGCGCAATCGCAAAAGAGATTATCGTAATCCAGATAACATCAAAACCCCGGACCTTAATCGGCAGGTACGAAAGGTCGTAAACATATCCCGGCAACTTTACCAGCTGGTAATGGTCTCCGACATAAGCCAAGGACAGGCCAACAGCTAAACCAACTGCCACTCCCCATAATGCAGTCAAGAACCCCATCCACAAAAAAATGGCCTGGATACCGCCAGCGCTCACACCCATAGACCGGAGAACTCCAATCTCCTTGCTCTTCCGCCAGACGGTAATCATCAGACAGGTGGCGATATTAAAACCAGCCACAAAAATTATCAAAATCAGAATAATTGCCATTGCACGCCGCTCCAGCGCCAGAGCCGAAAAAAGAATCCGGTTTTTGCTAATCCAGGATTCCACGCGAAAAGAAGGCCCTAATTCCCGGGTGACTTTCTGGGATACCAGTTCCGCCGCATAAATATCTTTTATCTTTACACCCAACGCTTCCGGCCGGGCGCCGGTCGGAAAAAAACCCTCGCTCAGCGATAACGGAACAAACGTCATGGCAACATCAAAATGATAAAGCCCGGTTCGAAAAATTCCAACCACCGGCAGAGTGCGGGTTTTTACGCCGAACCCGGTAATTATTTCCAGTTGGTCCCCAACACCCACCCGAAGGTTTTGCGCAAGTTCCGAACCGAGGACTAAGCCGCCCCCCCACCTTATTTCCCCCTCACCATTTCTCGCCTGGGCGTCGCCTGAGACTTCGGCGCACTCTGACGAGGCGAAGCCTGACCGGCCCTCTCCCCTGGGGGGGGAGGGGCGGGAGGAATCTTTGGAATCGGAAATAAGGAATTTTTGAAACCCGGTAACCGCATCTTCCCTTTCCGGGTCAATCGCGCGCAGAAGCCCGGCAGTCAGGAAACCTTTGGAACGAAAGATAGCCTGGGTTTCGGAAAACGGAGCCACGGCAACCACCTCCGGAAAAGAGGTGACCCGGTTTTCAATACGGGCGAAATCAGAATCATACGGAATTTTAATTTCCAGCGGCGGGAAAACACCGATTATCTTTTGTTTCAGGTCCCGGTCAAACCCGTTCATTACGCCCAGAACCAGAATCAGGCTGGCCACACCCACCGCTACGCTGATAATAGCAAAGAGATTGGTTAAAAAAAGGTAACCGCCCCTGCCCCGGCGGAAATAACGCCGCGCGATAAAAAATGGATAGTTCATTTGCCTGTATTATACAATATTTGACAGCGAAAAGGAAGATAGATTATAATATCCGTCAAATGTTAACCTCCGAAAAAAAAGCAGAAGCGATACAGGTTTTCCGCCGGACCCCGGTCGATACCGGCAGCCCGGAAGTTCAGATCTCCCTGCTGACGGCCCGAATTAACCGTTTAGAGGAACACTTCCAGTCTCACCTGAAAGACCGCAATTCCCGCCGTGGACTGCTCATTATGATCGGTCACCGCCGGCGCCTGCTGGATTACCTGAAAAAAGAAGAACCTTCCAAATACGGATTGGTCATCTCCAAACTCGGCCTGCGAAAATAATAAATTTAGAATAATTTGAACACCCCATCGGTACAAAATGCATTCTTGTGCCTTTGAGGACACCTGGGGTTATAATTTATATTACCCCTAAATATTAAGGAAAAAAATGAAAAAAGAGATTGAATTGGGAGGTCGTACTATTAGTTTTGATACCACCACTTTCGCCCAGCAGGCCACCGCTTCGGTGATGGTCCGCTCCGGTGACACCATGGTGCTTACTTCAGCCGTTTTCGGAAACGAACTGGCTATGCAGCGGGATTTCCTGCCGCTGACCGTGGAATACCGGGAACACATCTCGTCTTCCGGAAAAATCCCCGGCGGCTTTTTTAAACGGGAAGGACGAAACAGCGAAAAAGAGACGGTGACATGCCGGCTGATTGACCGGTCAGTTCGGCCGCTTTTTCCGAAAACATTCAACCGCGAAATTCAGGTTGTTTCTTTCGTCTACTCGTTTGACCCGGAGGTAGACCCGGATATGTTGGCGATCTTGGGCGCTTCCGCCACCGTCGCTCTCTCTCCTTTTCCGGCTCAGGGACCGGTAGCTGCAGTTCGGGTGAGTTTGGTGGAAGGCATTTTTATTGTTAATCCAACCATCACCCAGACCGCGGCCAGCGAACTGACGCTGGTTATCTCTGCCGGAACGGAATCGTTGCTTATGTTAGAAGGAATAGGCAAGAACGTACCGGAAGAAAAAGTTATGGAAGGAATTGCCCTGGGATTCAGCGAAGCCCAGAAACTGGCCGCTTTTATTAAAGAAAACTTCTCCGGTCCAAAGGTAGCCTTTCCGGAACCAGAACAAACCACTTGCGACGCAGCGGTTAAAGCGGTCTTTGACGCTAAGTTCAGCCAGGTCAGCAACTATCCCGGGAAAAAAGAGCGCAACGTCTTTTTCGACGAGATACACCAGGAAATATTGGCCGGTTTTCCGGAAGCCGATGATAATCTCAAGAAAGAGATTAAAGGGGTTTTTGAAAAAGAACTTCGCGCCCGGGTGCGCAACCAGATCAACCAAACTAAAATCCGGCTGGACGGACGCAAACCCAACGAAGTCCGAAAAATCACCTGCGCTGTGGGTCTTCTTCCCCGAGTCCACGGTTCCGCTCTTTTTCACCGCGGAGAAACCCAGTCGCTTGTTTTGATAACACTGGGAACCTGGGGTGACGAACAGCGGATTGAAGGCCTTCTTGAAGAGAGCAAGAAACGTTTTCTCCTCCACTATAATTTCCCGTCTTTCAGTGTCGGAGAATGCCGGCCGATGCGCGGTCCGGGCCGGAGAGAAATCGGGCACGGATTGCTGGCGGAAAAATCGCTGATTAACAGCTTGCCGTCCGGAGACGACTTTCCCTACACCATCCGGATAGTTTCCGACATACTGGAGTCAAACGGTTCTTCTTCCATGGCCACTGTCTGCGCCAGTTCGCTGGGCTTGATGGACGCAGGCGTTCCGATGAAAAACACCATCGGCGGAGTAGCTTTAGGCTTAATCAAGGAGGGCGACGATTTTACAATCCTGACCGATATCGCCGGCGAGGAAGACCATTACGGCGACCTTGACCTGAAGATTGCCGGAACCACGGAAGGCATTACCGCTCTCCAGATGGATGTTAAAACAACTCAGTTGTCTCTGGAAATTCTGCGCCAGGCTTTTCTGCAGAGCCGGGAAGGCCGAACCAAAATTCTGGAGGTGATGAACCAGACGCTTCCAGCCCCCAGACCCACGCTCTCCGAACACGCACCTAAGATTTCACTCATCAAGATTCCGGTGGAAAAGATCGGAGCGGTTATCGGGCCGGGCGGCAAGAATATCCGTAAGATAATTGAGGAGACCGGCGCCGACGTTGAGATTAATGACGACGGCGGCGTTCAAATCATCTCCAGGGATGAAGCGTCCCGGGCAAAAGCCACCGCCATAATCAAGGGAATGACTGAGGAACCGACAATCGGGCAGGTTTATTCCAATGTAAAAGTAACTCGCATCCTGCCTTTTGGCGCCATGGTCGAGTACCTGCCCCGTCAGGAAGGACTGGTTCACGTTTCCGAGCTTGACCATCGTTACGTCGGACGGGTGGAAGACGTGGTCAATATCGGAGACATAATTAACGTTAAGATTGTCGGCGTGGACGAACAGCACCGGGTAAACCTGAGCCGGAAAGCCCTGCTGCCGCCGCCACCGCCCGGAGAAGAAGGCAGTAGACCGCCATCCGTCAACCGCGGCGATCGTTCCGGGAGGCCTGGTTCCGGCCGCCCACAACCAAGACTGACACACCGTGGCCACCGTTCCGGTCCAAATAAGTAAGAAAAACCCTGAAATTCAGACTCCGGGTTACCACCGGCCCGGAGATGCCGGCCTTGACCTGCGCGCCAGTGAATCAATAACCCTGGCGCCGGGCCAGCGCTACCCGGTGAAAACCGGTTTGCATTTTGCCATTCCGGACGGAGTGGTCGGCCTCATCAAAGACCGCAGCGGGCTGGCTCTGAAATTCGGTCTTCATACCCTGGCCGGCGTAATCGACAGCAATTACCGAGGCGAAATAATGGTTGTCCTGATAAATTTAGGTGAAAAAGAGTATCAGGTCAATATCGGCGACCGGATTGCGCAACTGGTTCTGCTGCCCTGCCTTCAAGCCGATTTAACCACGGTATCAACCCTTCCTGAAACAGAACGGAACGACTCCGGATTCGGCTCTTCCGGAAAAGTGTAGGGGCGCGATTTATCGCGCCCGCCCCGTAGAAGGCAAAAACCGCCTGTTCGGGGCCCGCGGGTCGGATAAATCCGACCCCTACGTCTAAAAGATTCCCATGAAAGCAGCGTTTCTAATCGGGAAAAAACAGATTAAAATTCAAGACGCGCCGCAGCCGATTGTCCGAAACGGCGAATTGCTGGTACGGGTAAAGAAGGTTGGAATCTGCGGTTCTGATGTCCATTATTTCAAGGAAGGACGCATTGGCGAGCAGATCGTTTCCGGTCCTTTTGTCCTCGGTCACGAGGCGGCCGGAGAAGTTATTGAAACAGGTCCCAACGTAGCCGGTTTCACGGTAGGGCAGAATGTGGCGATTGAACCGGGAATTTCCTGCGGAAAATGCGAGGTTTGCCTGACCGGCAAACCGAACCTCTGCACCAAAGTTCAGTTTCTGGGCACCCCGCCAACATCCGGCGCTTTCCGGGAATTCCTGGTGTTGCCCGCGGCCAATTTCATCCCCCTTCCTGATAATGTCAGCCTGGAAGAAGGCGTGCTTTCCGAACCCCTGGCAATCGGACTTTATGCGGTTAATCTCATCCGGGTTTCCCCCGGAGATTCAGTCGCGGTTTTCGGATGCGGACCGATCGGCCTGGCCATCATTTTCTTTGCTAAACTGGCCGGCGCCGCTTCAATCTTCGCCACTGACCTGATACCGGAAAGGCGCGCTTACGCAAAACAGATCGGAGCCGATTATCTCTTTGACCCTGAAAAGACAAAACCGGTAAAAGAAATCCTGGCCCTGACTAAAGGCGGAGGTGTTCATTCTGCTTTTGAAGCGGCCGGTCAAAAAGAGACCCTTGTCCAGGCAATCGATTCCGCTTCGCTGGCCGGAAAAGTTGGAATGGTAGGCATTCCAGCGGAAGATTGCTGGCAATTCCCCAGTTTTGGAGCCAGACGAAAAGAACTGGCGCTCCTGAATGTACGGCGTTCTGCTTTTGCCGCGGAAAAAGTTATCCGGCTTATGGCCGCCGGCAAGATTAACGCCAGAGATATGGTTACCCATAATTTTCCGTTGGAAAGGGTAGCCGAAGGAATGCAATTGGTGGCCGATTATCGGGAAGGCGTCATCAAAGCGATAGTTAATATCTAATGCTTAGTTCCATTATTGCCGGGGTCAGGACCGGCGCCAGGGAAAGAGCCCGAAAGAAGCCCCTGGTCATCCTGGAAAATGAAATTGCCGGTCTGCCCGAACCGCGCAACTTTACCGCAGCCCTCTCCGCTAAAAAAAGACTGCGCATCATTGCTGAAATCAAGCGCGCCTCGCCTTCAGCCGGTCTTTTGCGACCGGAACTTTCTCCGGGCGCTCTCGCCCAAAGCTACCAGGAAGCCGGGGCAACCGCTATCTCGGTCCTAACCGAAAAAGACCACTTCCGGGGAAGTCTTGCCGACTTGGCCGTTGTCCGGAAATCAATAAATATACCCATTCTCCAGAAAGATTTCATCCTGCTTCCCTATCAGATTTACGAAGCCCGCGCCAACGGAGCCGACGCCGTTCTATTGATTGTTGCGCTCCACAACCGCCAGACCCTGCAGGAACTCTTCTCTCTGGCGCTGTCCCTGAAACTTTCAGCGCTGGTAGAAATTCACAGCGAAACGGAGCTGGCGGACGCCCTTTCTATCGGCGCAGAGATTATCGGAATCAATAACCGGAATCTGGCTACCCTCCAAACCGACCTTAATGTCAGCCGCCGTATTCTGCCCCTAATACCAAAAGAAAAAATAAAAATAGTGGAAAGCGGGCTGAAAACCAAAACAGAAATACGGGAACTTTCCCGGCGGGGAGCATCGGCCTTCCTGGTCGGAGAATCCCTTTTGCGCCAGGAAAATCCGGCGGTTGCCCTTGCCTCCCTGCTGAATACAAGCATTTAATGCATTTTATACAACGGATTTGTGAAATATGGTAAAATAGCCGGCATAAGGAGTCCTGAAGATGAAGAATGATTTTGTTTTTCGGATACCGCCGAAAGTAATCTTCGGAACGGGAAAGTTTGACCTCCTGCCGGAAGAAGTCAGTTTCTTTCTGACCGGGGGGAACGTTCTGATAGTGATGGACCCGGCAGTAAAACCGCAAATCTGGCCCCGCGTGGAAAGACTGCTGGCGGGTTGGAAAACAATTCCCTGTGAAATTACACCCGGAGAGCCAACGGTTCAAACGGTTGATGCAATGGCGGATTTCGCCCGGAAAGAAAAACCGGGCCTGGTCATCGGTATTGGAGGCGGAAGTGCCATGGATACCGCCAAAGCGGTTGCCGGGCTGATAACCAATCCGGGCAGTTCGGAAAAATACCGGGGCCAAAACCTTTTGACCCGTAAAGCAATACCCGGAATTATGATACCGACCACCGCCGGCACCGGAAGCGAATTGACCCAAACTGCGGTCCTGGTTCACCAGGGACGCAAGGGCGGAATTAACAGTCCGTATATCATTCCGGCAGCAGCCATTCTTGACCCGGTCTTACTCCTGGGCCTGCCGGCGGAACCGACGCGCGCCACCGGACTTGACGCGCTGACCCACGCAATCGAATCATTCCTGTCTAAAAACAGCAATCCGCTGACTGAGCCGCTTTCCCTGCAGGCGGCAGCACTCTTGGTTGACGGACTCCCGACGGCGGTGTCCGACGGCCAAAACCTTGAAGCGCGGACCAAAACCATGCTGGGCAGTCTGCTGGGGGGAATCAGCCTGGCCAACGCCGGCGTAATCGTCGGTCATTCTCTTTCCTATCCGCTGGGCGCCAGATACGGCATCAGCCACGGTGTCGCCAACGGACTCCTGCTGCCTTACGTAGCAGCAGAAATTCTTCCTTTTGCGGCGGAAAAACTGGCCCGGCTGGCTTCTGCTTTTGGAGTATCTCAAGGGCGTTCCGCAAAAGAAGAGGCCGAAGAGGCGATAAAATTTCTTTTCGCTTTCGAGAAGAAAATCGGTTTCCAAAAACGGCTGGCAGATTTTAAGGTTCAAAAGAGTGATTTTGAAAAGATGGTGGAAGAAGCGTGGGCAGTAGCGGTTCCCGTCGCCAATACGCCAAAACCTGTGACCAAAGAGGATTTGCTGCGCATCTATCAGGCAGCGTACTGAAATTTTAAGTATAGAAACATTAACAAAAATCTGTCATACCCGCGGATAGCCGGTCAGGTCGGCCAGACTTCGTCCAGACGAGCCCAGGCTTCGCCTCGCCAGAGTGCGCCGAAGTCTCAGGCGACGCCCAGGCGAATAAGCGGGTATCTATACCAAAAAGATTTAGATTCCCGATTAATACATTCGGGAATGACAAATTTTTTAAATAAAAAATGAAAATACCTAAAACAATTTTCCGGGAATATGATTTGCGCGGCCTGGCAAATACCGAGCTGACCGCTGATTTTGCCTTTGGCCTGGGCCAGGCATTTGTCGTTTACCTTGAAAAAAAAGGCGCCGCCAAAAAGGTGCTGGTCGGACACGATAACCGCGCCACCTCTCCCCTCTTCAGCGAGCGTTTGATGGCAGGCCTGCGGCAAAGCGGAGCCGACGTTATCTTTCTCGGAGAGGTTCCAACGCCGACGTTCTATTTCGCCAGCCATAAACTTTCCTTGCCAGCCGGAATTATGGTGACCGCCAGCCACAATCCTCCTGCTTATAACGGCTTTAAACTGCTGGTTAACCGCCAGAGCATATTCGGCCTGCAAATCCAGGAAATCCGGGAATTAATGGAATCGGGAAAATTCCCGTCCGGAAACGGGGGATTTACACAAATAGAAGTTGTGCCTGATTATCTGGCGGCAATTAAAAAGGCCTTTCAGTTAGACCGGTCGCTAAAAGTGGTCCTGGACTGCGGAAACGGAACCGCGGGCCCGGTCGCCCTTCCGGCGCTGATTGGACTGGGGGCCGAAGTAATCCCGCTTTACTGCAACAGCGATAATACTTTCCCCCACCATCTGGCCGATCCGGTCGTGCCGAAAAACATGGCCGACCTGGCGGCAAAGGTTAAAGAGAGCGGCGCGGAATTAGGCATCGGCATCGACGGAGACGGAGACCGAATCGGGCTCTGCGACGAGCAGGGCAACCTGGTCTGGGGAGACAAAATACTGGCGCTTCTTTCCGAAGAAATTATCTCTGAAAATCCGGGCGCAACCATTGTCTTTGACGTTAAGTGCAGTAAGGCGCTGGAGGAGGAGATTACCCGACTGGGCGGAAAACCGCTGATGTGGAAGACCGGCCATTCCCTGATTGAAGACAAGATGCATGAGGTGGGCGCCAAAGTAGCCGGTGAACTTTCCGGTCACCTCTATTTCGGCGACCACTGGTACGGATTTGACGACGCTATCTATGCGTCCGGACGCGTCCTGCAATACTTGTCCCGGCGTAAAGAAAACCTGTCCTCCCTCCTGGGGCGGCTTAAACAATACCACGCCACCCCGGAAATTCGCATGGAAGTGCCGGACGAAAAAAAGTTTGTCCTGGTGGAACGGCTGAAAGAAAAAATTTCCAGCAAATATAAAATATCTGACATAGACGGCGTGAAGGTCTATTTTGAGGACGGCTGGGGCCTGGTACGCGCTTCAAATACCCAACCGGCGCTGGTACTGCGTTTTGAGGCAGACACGGAAAAGCGGCTTCACGAAATCCAATCCTTCTTCACCGAATTGCTCGCCTCGTTAAAATAGGGTAAAATATATTAAGGGGCGAGTAGCTCAGCTGGCAGAGCATTCGGCTTACATCCGAAAGGCCACAGGTTCAAGTCCTGTCTCGCCCACTTCTAAGCATCCTGAAGACAGGACTTGAAAGGAGCGAAGTCAGGTATATTGCGACTGATTAAGGAGCAATACCAGCGGGGGGCCGACCTGAGGCGCAGTGAAAGCCGAACGGCGCCAAGTCCTGTCTCGCCCACTTTCAGAACACTACAATACGTGCGATAAATCGCACCGCTACAATACTACATAATTGCTTGTTTAAAAAAGGAGTGTACTATGGCGACAAAAAAAGGCGGGGGGTCAGTTAAAAATGGACGCGACAGCGCCGGCAGGCGCCTGGGCGTCAAACGTTACGGCGGACAGGTTGTCTCGGCCGGCGAGATAATCGTACGCCAGCGGGGCAGCCATTTCAAACCTGGCTCGCATACCAAAATGGGCACCGATTTCACCATCTTTGCCCTTTCAGCCGGAAAGGTTACGTTTGAAAACAGACGCGGCCGGAAGTTGATTTCAATTCAAACCGCTTAAGGGGTTCATTTTATTCTTTAACAGCCCCTATGGTTTCCGGAATCGGCGTTGACATCGTTTCAATCGTCCACATGTCCGGAACGCTGAAGCGTTTCGGCGGACGGATTAAAGACCACATCTTTACCGAAGCGGAACAGCAAATTTGCGAAAAGAAGCGTACCCCGGCAGTCCATTACAGCGGTAAGTTTGCCGCCAAGGAATCGTTTTTAAAAGCGTTACAGCGGGAAAACCGGGGGGGAATACGCTGGCGGGAAATAGAAGTACTTAACAGCCCGGGCGGCCAACCCTATTTCCGTTTTTCCGGAACAGCCGGAAAAACCCTGAAAGAAAATGGTTTCTGCGCATCCGTTTCCCTCTCTCATTCCGGAGACTACGCCATCGCTTTTTGCTTGATAGAAAAACTATAAATCATGGATGGGGTTGAAATTCTGCGCAAGCGGCCAAGAGATGCCCACAAAGGTAAGTTCGGACATTTATTGGTGGTTGCCGGTTCTCCGGGAATGACCGGAGCCGCCGGACTGGCTGCAACTTCGGCTCTGCGCTCCGGCGCCGGCCTGGTTACATTAGCGATTGGCGCCGGTCTCTATCCCATTTTGGCCAGCCGCTTCATAGAATTAATGTTTTTGCCCCTTCCGGAAAAGGAAAATGTCCTCTCCCCGCAAAGTTTACCTCTGATTCAGGGCTTTATCCCCAAAACCGACGGCCTGCTGGTTGGACCGGGTTTGGGACACAAAAAATCAATTCCCGGATTTATTGCCAAATTGCTTAACGGATTGGAAAAACCGATTGTTATGGATGCTGACGGGCTTAACGCATTAAGAGGAAAACCGGAGATTTTAAGAGGAGTAAAAGCGCCGGTAATCATGACGCCTCACCCCGGTGAAATGGCCGGACTGACCGGACTGAAGATTGAAAAAATACAAAAATCGCGAAAGGAAACCGCCTTGCGTTTCAGCCGGAAATACAACACCATTACGGTCCTAAAAGGGTATCAGACGGTGGTGGCCTCACCGGATGGTTCTCTATATCTCAATTTTACCGGAAACCCGGGCCTGGCGACTGCCGGAAGCGGTGACGTACTGGCCGGGCTCATCGCCGGGCTGTTGGTTCAGGGACTGCCGGCCTTTTCCGCTGCTTCGCTGGGAGTTTACCTGCACGGTCTGGCCGGGGACCTGGCAAGCCGGGAGAAAAGCGAACCGTCTCTTCTGGCCGAAGACTTATTGGAAAAGATACCACCGGCCATCAGGTTTTTATTGAAACAGACCCGATAATTTTTTCGCCGTTGGTCGCTACAATCCTTTGCCCCGGTTTCGCCACCAGAAAATCCCTCTCCGGGTAAGGACCTTCAATCAGTTGTTTCAAAAAACTGCTGTCTCCGGTCATCTCCTCCCATTCCCAACCTTTATCTTGTGCTGTTTCCCGAGAAAGGTCACGGTAATCCGGCAATCCCGGTAAAGGCAAGGTAATGTATAAAATCTTGTGATAGTTCTTCTCCGGGTCCAGTATCTGGTGGAGGTAAAATCCGTTCTCCTCTCCGTATTTAGCGATAAGATCTTCCAGGCTCTGCCGCAGATTCATTGGCCCCAACTGAGAATCAAAGTATTTAGTGGTTACCCCGCCCCCTTCCGGCGTACCTCTTTCCAGCCAGCCTGTGGTGTGAAAATAGGTCCCGGTATTGGCAAAGAAATAGTCCTGGTATCGTTCCCGGGAACCCATAAATACGGCAATGCAATCATGTGCCCTGGGGGCAACCAGGGAAAAACGCCTCCCGGTTAATCCGACGATACCGTTATTGCAGAGCGCATAACCCAGGATAATGCGTGTATAATCCTTCTCCTGCATCTTGTCTATTTCCGCCTGAATGGTTTCCCGCATCTTGTCCCCGCCTAAATCGTGCAGACCCTTAGGTAAAAAGACCGCGTCAATCACCTGCGGCCCCCGGGCTGCAAAATAGGCAATCTCGCGGAAAAAAATTTCGCAGGCAATCAATCCGGTTCTTTTTTTTTCCATCTACCGCAATATTTTACAGCAGACAGCCGGCAGAAGCAAGAAATTAGAATAAAAAATCTTTTTCCCGCCAGCATTTTTATGCTATACTTATATCTACAGTTGCCGAATTTGTTCTTAAAGAGAAATTTTGACTGCGGGCGGACGAAAATTAGTCTCAGATCATGAAACCAAAAAAGGGGAATAAGGCGGGAGTGTATAACAAATTTTTCTTAACGTCATGATTAGAAAAAATAGAAATTTTGACGTTGACCCGTACTGGTTTCTGGAGGCAGCCGTTCACCAGGAAGGCAGCAACATCTTCAACCTGGCTTATCATTTATGCCAGGACAGAGAAGAGGCAGAAGAGCTCACCCGGGCGGCATTTCTGAAAACTCTGAAAAATTACCGTCGTTTTGAAAACAGTTTTCAGATTTATATCTTTCTCTGCCACGCCACTTTTGACGTCTGGAAAAACAGGTCCAGGCGCCGAACAAGGTATCCGGCGCGTCCGTTCCGTCATTCAGTTCCGACTGGCTCTGAGGCAGTTGCGGCTAACCAGCTAATTACTCTGAATGAAATCGGAAAGAAAGAACAATTTCAGCTGATCCAAAAAGGGCTCGCCGGTCTGGCACCGCCCGATAACTTTATCATTGTACTCAAGGATACGGAGGGTAAATCATATTTGGAAATCGCCTGTATTTTAAAATGCCGCTACCTCGCGGTTAAATCGCGTTTGGCTCAAGCCAGAAAACAACTGTATGCAAATATTCTCTCGGACCTGAAGAATCCGATAAACATTGCTCAGGACTATCATGAAAACAGCGAATTTTTTTCCGCCCGGTTGGACAACCTCCTGCTTCCAAGCGTCGAGGAAAATCTTCAAAAACACCTGAAAGATTGCGCTGAATGCCGGAAAATTTTCCAGGAGATGAAAACCGTCCAAAAAATCCTGGCCGAAACTGATCCGGTAAAACCTCCGGATAATTTTGAAGCCGGGATATTGAAGGCGGCAAAAAAAATGGTGGCGCGAAAGACCGGCCCGCGATACCGTCTCAGGCATATTTCCTACGGTCTGGGAAGCGCTGTTTTGATTTTAATCCTGTTCATCGTCTTTTACCCAAAACCAACTCTTCAAAACAGATTAGTCGCGCCGCCGGGCGCGCCTAAAAACAGGACGGCGTCAACGAGACAATCCACTATTTCCGGAAAGACATTAAGTTTCCTGGAGGCCGAATTTTCGCGTCGGACTCCACCGCCCCACACCATCATCAGAAATGAAAAAGAGTGGGCAAATATCTGGCGTTTGCAAAACGCCGGCCGGAACATCACGGCGTTTTTACCGGAGGTGGATTTTAACAGCAAAATGGTGGTTGTAATCATCAGCCAGGATGACAAATTGGAATATACCATTACCAAAGCGGAAGAAAACAAGGATGAAATGATTATTGTGTGTGAAGAAACTTCTTTGACGCGTAAAAATCCGCCACTGCCGCTTTATCAGTTCCAGGTTGTGACCGCAAAACCAACGGTAATTTTCAAAATGATTAGAAAACAGTAGGGAACTTTTTGGCAATTGCGGTGTCTAAATTTCGCAAACAACAGTCCCGATAGGTGTATTTTGGCAGACCCGGCGGCCTTACGAAGGAGATATGGAAAGAATCGAAAAGTTTGTTATGTTTCTGGAGGGCGGGTATAAGAAAAATGAGTTTGTAATCATCGACCCGTCATCTTATGTGGGTGAATTTTTTTCAAAGGAAACATACCGGGTGACCTTTGAAGACATAGTTAATTTTCATAATAATTTTAAAACAGATTCATGGATTTCATGTTTTAGTTCTTTTGAGAAAATTATACCGGAACTTCGCTGGGATAAAAAACTCGTAAAAGATAACGGCTCCGAAAAATTTTACAAAGAAGAGATTGCTTTCGGGGACAAGAAAAAGGCAGAAAGAATTATTGGGACCCGGCGCGGCCTCATCGACCAACAGCTTGAAGGGCCGGTCAAAGGAGAAGAAGATTTTGGCCTGATTGACTATTACACCCGTATGATTTCTTTAAATTTCAAGAGGTTAGAATCAATATTAAAACCACGTATCGAAAAAGTTAACCAAATCGGACGCCTGCCTGCGGCTACATTACTTATCCCGTTTGAATCTTACTATCTGATTGAATACAAAAATATGTCTTTATTTTACTATGATTTCCAAAAGAGATACCGTGAAAGCATGGACGGTATCCTGGATGTATATCTTAAGCTGATCGATTTCTTATCATCTCTTGGCATCAAAGTATTCTCAATGGGGTCTGCGGGCCTTGAGCTACTTTCACCCTGGATATTCGAGGAAGCAATTATTCCTTATGTGTCACAAATAACAGATAGGATTAGGCGGAACAAAGCGTATTCACTTTATCACATGTGCGGCTATTCCAGGGATATAATAGAATCAGGCATAATGGACCGTCTCAAACCGGATATCTACGAAGGATGC
Source organism: Candidatus Omnitrophota bacterium (assembly GCA_043826355.1). Lineage (GTDB taxonomy): Bacteria > Ratteibacteria > UBA8468 > MWAK01 > MWAK01 > JAHJUB01. The sequence goes on along the minus strand of JBDRQI010000011.1, from coordinate 42,159 downwards.
TCCACACCCCCATGCGGAAATATAACCGACCTCAAAAAAACGCTCTCGTTTCTTTCTAAAACGGTTATAAGTAAAGGAAATATTCCGTTGCAAACTTTAAAGGATGGAATTCCTGCTGAAATAGCGGAGTATGTTAAAAATCTTAACCTGGCAACAAGGGAAAGAAGACACATCTTTGGACAAGCCGATGCGACAATACTTCCCGGAACGCCAAAGAAGAACATCGAAGCATTCATTGATTCTGTCCATAATCTTTTTAATTAGCACACGGTTCCAGGAGGCAAAGATGAAAAGGATAATGTTGGTTTTGGGAATCTGTTTTGTGTTGTTCGACAGCAGCGTTGCTTTCGGACAGGAGATGGAAAGAAAAGAGGTCGGTCTCACCATCTACAACCAGAACTTTGCGCTGGTGCGCGACCTCCGGTTTCTAAACCTGAAGGAAGGCATGAACCAGGTGCGGTTTTCCGATATCGCCTCCCAGATTGACGCTACCAGCGTCCACTTTAAGTCCCTGACCGCTCCGGCCGAATGCTCCATCCTGGAACAGAACTTTGAATATGACCTGGTTAACGCGGATAAACTGCTCCGAAAATATATCGATAATGAGATAAAGATTCTTACCCAGGACAGCAGCTTTTACCAGGGCTTCCTGTCCAGCTACGACTCCAACCAGCTGGTTCTGGTAAAAGATAAAGAGAAGGGACCGGTCTTCATGGTCAACCGGGAAAATATCAGAAACCTTGAGTTTCCCCAGCTGCCGGAGGGACTGATTACCAAGCCGACCCTGGTCTGGTCCCTGGCCAACGCCAAGAGCGGCCGGCACCTGGTGGAGTTGGGTTACCTGACCAACGGAATGACCTGGCGCGCGGATTACGTTGCCAGCGTTGCCAAAGACGATAAAAATATTTCCCTGAACGCCTGGGTGACAATCAACAACAACTCCGGCGCCGGGTACGAAAACGCCGGCTTGAAACTGATCGCCGGAGATGTGCACCGGGTAACCGAGCAACCTGCCGTTCAGAGAGACGTTATACTGCGTGCGGAAAAATCCATGGCAGCCGCAGCCCAGTTTGAAGAAAAATCATTCTTTGAATACCACCTTTACACCCTGCAGCGAAAGACCGACCTGAAAAACAACCAGACCAAGCAGATTGCGCTCTTTGCCGCGCCAAGGGTTCCGGTGGAGAAAATTTATACCTATGACGGCGCCCTCTACCGCTGGTATTATTATGACAGCTGGAAAGACCAGCCTTACAACAAAAAGGTAGAAGTGAAACTGGACTTTAAGAACAGCGAAAAGAACGGACTGGGCATCCCGCTGCCCAAGGGGAAAATAAAGGTTTACAAAGCGGATTCCGACGACACCCTTCAGTTTATCGGCGAAGACCAGATTGACCACACCCCCAAGGACGAAAAAATATCACTTTTCCTGGGCAACGCCTTTGATGTCGTCGGAGAACGAAAAATCACAAACCACAAAATGGTCACCGCCAACCTCTATTGGGACACCTACGAAATCACCCTGCGGAACCACAAAAAAGAGCCGATTGCCGTCAAAGTGGTGGAGCACCAGTGGGGGGACTGGAACATTATTCAATCCAGCCACAAATATGAAAAGAAAGACGCCTTTACCCTGGAATTTAATCTACCGGTGGAAAAAGACGGCGAGAGCACTATTACCTATACCGCCGAATACAAATTCTAAACAAAAAATCTGTCACCCTAAGCGGCGCGAAGGGTCTGGTAGTTAAAAAAGGGATTCTTCGTTTCACTCAGAATGACATCCATATGATTAACCTTACTGGAAAAAAGGTTCTGGTGGTAGGCCTGGGCAGGAGCGGAGAGACCAGCGCCCTCTTCCTGCAGAAAAAAGGCGCGCTGGTACGGCTGACCGAAGCGGCTGATGGTCCGGAACTGAAAGAAAAGAAAAAGATTTTGGAAGCATACGGCATTGAAGTAGAGTTGGGTCGTCACTCCGGGAAATTCATTTCCTCCGTTGACCTGGTGGTAACCAGCCCGGGCGTAGCGCCGGAAACCCTGCCCTTGCAGTCTGCGTTAAAAAACAAGGTGCCGGTCTGGAGCGAAATGGAATTGGCTTATCGTTTCTGTCCGGTTCCAATCCTGACTGTTACCGGCACCAACGGCAAAAGCACCGCGGTCACTCTCCTTTTTGACATTCTGAAAGCCGCGGGTAAAAAAGTTTCTCTGGCCGGCAATATCGGAACTCCGTTTATTTCAATCGTGGAAAAACTGACCCAAAAAGATGCGGTCGTACTGGAAGTAAGCAGTTTCCAATTGGAATGGATTGAAAAATTCCGACCGAAGATTGCAATTCTTCTTAACGTTACCGCAGACCACCTGGACCGTTACCCGAATTTCGAATCTTACTTTGCCGCCAAAGCACGCCTGTTTGAAAACCAGGGCCCGGAAGATACTGCGGTTATAAATTATGACGACCCGATTTGCCGAAAAATAGCCCGGAAAATAAGAGCGCGGGTTTACTACTACAGCCGCCGGGACCCGGACAGAAAGTTTTTTACGGACGGGAAGACTATTTTCCGGCCGGACGGCAAACCGCTCCTGGAATTCCCGGAAAGCCGGCTGTGGGGCGGACACAACCATGAAAATATGCTTGCGGTTTGCGCAGCGGCCCATCTTTTTGGAGCCGGACCAAACTCAATGGCAAAAGGCATCAGGAATTTCCGGCCCCTGGGCCACCGGCTGGAACTGATTGCAGAGAATAATGGTGTAAAATATATTGACGACTCCAAAGCCACCAACGTTGACTCAACCCGGCGGGCATTACAGGCTTTCCCCGAAGAAGAAAAACGCCTCATCATCATTCTGGGCGGCAAAGACAAAGGGGGTTCCTACCTCCCCTTGAAACCGGAGATAAGAAAGAAAGTAAAAGCACTGATTCTGTTCGGTGAAGCAACCGACCGTATCGCAACGGAACTGCACGGATTATGCTTGATCAAAAAAATGAAAACCCTGCCGGAATGCGTCCGGGCGGCTAACTCGCTGGCCGCGGCGGGTGACATTGTCCTTCTGTCACCGGCCTGCTCCAGTTTTGATATGTTTAAAAGTTATGGCGAACGGGGAGATATTTTTAAGAAAGCCGTCCTGGCCACTCTATCGTAAACTGACCGCTCTTGTCCTTGCGCTGACCGGTCTGGGCGTGGTAGTAGTGGCCAATACAACTTTCGCCTTAAAACACGGCAGCCCCTACTACTTTCTGAAAAAGGAAATTCTCTTTGCGGCGCTCGGTTTTATCGCCTTTCTCTTTGCGCAAAGAATTCCGATGGAAAACCTGCGCCGCTTTTCCCGTTCAATACTATTGGCCGCCTTGATTCTCCTGGCCGCAGTCTTAATTTTCGGTAAAGAAATTAACGGAGCCAGGCGATGGTTGGGAATCGGACAGTTCTCTTTTCAGCCCTCGGAATTCGCCAAAATTGCGATTTTAATCTATCTTGCCGATTTCCTGGACCGGAAAAACAGTAAAATCCAAAACCCCCTTCTCTCGTTTATGCCGCCCGGTCTGTTAATCGGGCTGATGATGGTTTTAATCTACCTGGGACAGGACCTCGGAACCGTAGTGATCATAGCCGGAGTTGTAATTCTGCTCTACTTTATAGCCGGTGCGCCGCTGAAATATTTAGGTATTATGGCACTAACACTAATGGTTGGGGCCGGCCTGGCTATCTGGAAAGAACCGTACCGCTGGACACGAATACTTTCTTTTCTGCATCCCGGGACCGACCCGACCGGAAGGGATTACCAGATACTCCAATCGTTTCTCGGCGTCGGGAACGGCGGGCTTTTCGGTGTCGGCCTGGGCCAGGGACGCCAGAAGCTTTTTTACCTGCCGGAAGCACACACCGATTTCATCTTTGCCAACATCGCCGAAGAATTGGGTCTCTTTGGTTCCGTGTTCTTTATCGCGCTTTTCTTTTTTCTAATCCATTGGGGCATCCAGACGGCAAAACGCAGCACTGACCGCTTTCAATCCATTCTGGCCGCAGGCATAACCGGTCTAATCGGATTACAAATCATCCTCAATGTCGGTGTGGTCATAGGCCTTCTGCCCACCAAGGGAGCCACTCTGCCTTTTATCAGTTACGGAGGAAGTTCCCTGCTCTGCACTCTCTTTGCGGCCGGTCTCCTGGTCAATATCACCCGCCGATTACCGCCGGAGGACTTCCGGATATGAGGATAATAATTGCGGCCGGCGGGACCGGCGGACACCTTTTTCCAGCGCTGGCGCTCGCCCAAAAATTCAAATCTGCCGGCGTTACAATCCTGGTAATCGGCAGAACCACCGCCATGCTCCGGGTTGAATTTTACAAAGCCGGCGTACCTTTCCGGGAGATATCCGTTGTCCGGCTGCCGGAAAAAAAAACCGGGTTTATTTTTTTTCCTTTTAAGGCCGGCCGGGCTTTTTTTTCGGCGGCCGCCTGTTTATTGCGGTTCCGTCCGGCGGCGGTAATCGGAATGGGCGGATACGCCTGCGCCGCACCGGCATCCATTGCCGCGCTCCTTCGCATACCTCTCTATTTCTGCGAACAAAATCTCCTGCCCGGCAAGGTAACCAGAACTTTCAGCCGGGTAAGTTCCGCGGTTTTTACTTCATTTCCGGAAAGCTCCCGCTATCTCCGGACAAAAAGAATAATGGAATTCGGAAACCCCGTGCGACTTTTTGAGGAAAAAAACGAAAAGGGCGCCGCGAGGCAAAAACTTAAAATTAACGAACAAAAATTTACGGTTCTCGTTCTGGGCGGAAGCCAGGGCGCCCACCGCATCAATCTGAAAATCAGCGAAAGCCTTGACTATCTTTCCCCCGGGGAAGTTCAATTCATACATCTCACCGGAGCCAATGACCTTACCGGGGTGATTGTCGCGTACAAAAGAAAAAATTTCCAGAATTATGTAAAAAGTTTCTTTTCGGAAATGGGGCTGCTCTACTCGGCCGCAGACCTGGTTATCTGCCGGGCCGGCGCAACGACAATTGCGGAACTGAATTTTTTCGGCCTGCCTTCAATCCTGATACCATACCCGTTTGCCGCCGAAGACCACCAGCGTCTGAACGCAAACTGCCTGGCGGAACGCGGTGCCGCGATCTTACGGGAAGAGTCATCACTCAGCGGTGAAAAACTCGCCCGGGAAATCAAGGCGCTGGCCGGTGATCGACCGAAATTGAATCTGATGGCGGAAGCCGGCCGGCGGCTTTCCCACCCGGAACCGGCCAAACGCATCGTCGCCCTTATCCTTTCCGACCTTTCCCCTCACCCACCCCTCTCCCCGCCGGGGAAAAGACAAAGGTGAGGGACGTTTTCTACTCTTCGGAAAAGACCTCGACTTGGAATGTGTAAAGTTCCGTATCCTTCTCTTTCCAGGCGTCGTCCGGCAAACCTGCCTTATGAACGCAAAGAACCGATAGAAATTTTTCCTTATCCCACCCGGTTTCTTCGGCCACCTGGGGCAGGAATACACCCTGACAGTTTCCCCGGCGTACAATCACCCCATCCCGCTTCATTACAATCGCTTCCGGTCCGAAAACTTTAACCGGCCTGGTGAGAACTGAAATCTCAATCCGAAGACCGGCAAGTTCAAGAAGGGAAACCGGCGGAAACCTGGGGTCATTGACCGCCGCTTCAACTGCCATTTCACACACGGTTTCGTATAATGGCTTCCCGGATTCCAGGAATCCGATACAGCCGCGCAGTTCTGCCCCCTTATGCAAAGTCACGAAAGCGCCCCGGCCCTCCTTCAGCAACGGGTCCGTTGCAGGTATAATTTCCGTTTGGCCGGTTTCCAGATAAACCTTAATGGCATTTCGCGCCAGTTTGAGCAAAAAATCCCGTTCTTCATTATTCAGCATTTGCGTCTCCCCCATGCCACAAAAATAAAACAGGCAGTCAATGCCATGATACTACCAAAAATAAAAGGCGCCTGTGGACTGACATACGTCCATAAAAAACCGGCAACCGGCGCGCTCAAGGTGGTCGTCAGGAAGATCGGTACAACCGGATAGAGCATCTCCGAGGCAATGTCATTTAAAAAAACTGACAACGCCAAGCGCAAAGACGTTCCGGCTGACTCCAACCCTCCTCTTGAAAAAATCCCCGATAAACATTGCCTTACTATTTTAGCATAAATCATCAGATTGACACCTGACGCGAAAATATGCTAATCTGAACTTAAAAAATTGCGAGCGCTATCTATGATAAATGGGGTAAAGGTAAAAAATCTTAAGGTTTTGCCGGACGAACGGGGCCGGGTGATGGAAATTTTGCGCCGGGACGATTCGTTATTTTCCGGTTTCGGACAAGTTTATCTGACCACCGCCTACCCGGGTGTAGTCAAAGGATGGCATTACCACAAGAAACAAACGGACAATATGACCGTGGTCAAGGGGATGATGAAGATTGTGCTTTACGACAGCCGCAAGTCTTCAACCACCAAAGGCGAAATCAACGAATTCTTTGCCGGCGAACAGAATCCTATCCTCATCCAGATACCGCCCCTTGTTTGTCACGGATTCAAGTGCATCAGCCCGGAAGAAGCCCTGGTTATCAACGTTCCCGACAAACCCTATCACTACAAGCAGCCCGATGAATTCCGGGTTGACCCGCACAGCCGGAAAATTCCTTACGCCTGGGAGCGCAAAGAACGATGAAAGGCGTAATCCTGGCCGGAGGAACCGGAAGCCGCCTCGCTCCTTTAACCAAAATCACCAACAAACATCTCCTGCCGGTATTCAACAAACCCATGGTTTATTATCCTCTGCAGACCCTGGTTGAGGCGGGTATAACCGAAATACTGATTGTAACCGGCGGCGTTTACGCCGGAGAATTTCTCCGGCTCCTGGGAAACGGTTCCGAATTCGGCTTGAAGCATATTCACTATACCTACCAGGAAGGCGAAGGCGGAATCGCGGCCGCGCTGAAACTAGCCGAGGACTTTGCCGGCAAAGAAAAGCTGGCGGTAATGCTCGGCGATAACATCATCGAAAGTTCCATCCGCCCCTTTGTCGCTGCCTACGAAAAACAAAAAAGGGGCGCCAAGATTATCCTGAAAAAGGTTCCGCATCCGGAAAGGTTCGGCTGCGCCCGGATTCGCAACGAGAAGATAGTGAAAATCATTGAAAAACCAAAAATACCGCCAAGTAACTATGCGGTCACCGGCATCTATTTTTACGACCGACAGGTCTTTAAAATAATCAGCCAGCTGAAACCTTCCGGACGCGGCGAAATGGAGATTACCGACGTAAACAACTGGTACCTGAACAAAGGAGAACTGACCTTCGACTTTCTGAAGGGATGGTGGACCGATGCCGGTACCTTTGAATCCCTGCTTATGGCGAATATCCTGGTTGCCAAAAAGAAACGATGAAAATACTGGTTACCGGCGGTTGCGGTTTTATCGGCTCTAATTTCATAATCCACGTCTTGCAAAAACACCCGGGCGATTCCATAGTCAACCTGGATAAACTTACCTACGCCGGAAACCCGGCCAATATTGCGGAAATAGCCGACAGCCGCAACTATTCGTTTGTCCGGGGTGATATCTGCGACAAAAAACTGGTCTCTGAAATTATGGACGGCTGCGACGCGGTGGTCAATTTTGCAGCCGAAAGCCACGTTGACCGAAGCATTAACGGACCGGAACCGTTCTTACAAACAAATTTTCTCGGGGTCGGTGTTATGCTGGAAGCCTGCCGAAAATTAAAAATTCCCCGCTTTGTCCAAATTTCAACCGATGAATGTTACGGTAGTATCGCACAAGGTTCTGCCGACGAAGAAGCGTTCCTGCGGCCCTCATCCCCGTATTCCGCCAGCAAGGCGGCGGCAGACCTCCTGTGCCTTGCTTATCACACCACCTATCACCTGCCGGTCCTGATTACCCGCAGTACTAATAATTACGGACCCAGGCAGTATCCGGAAAAGTTGATTCCGCTCTTCATCTCCCTGGCTCTCTCCGGTAAGCCGGTGCCTCTTTACGGCAACGGCAAAAATCAGCGTGATTGGCTCTTTGTGGAAGATAATTGCCGGGCGATAGACCTGGTCTTACGCCAGGGCAAAGAAGGACTGGCCTATAACATCGGGTCCGGGAATAATTTAACAAATAGAGAAGTAGCAAAATCAATTCTCACTTTGCTGGATGCGCCGCTCTCCCTGATTCAAAATGTGCCGGACCGGCCTGGCCATGACTGGCGTTACGCGGTCAACCGGGATAGAATCAAGACCCTCGGCTGGCAACCCGTCGTTAATTTTCAAGAAGGGCTGAAAGTCACCACCGACTGGTACCGGACCCACCGTAACTAACAGGAATATTTGTGAAAAAACTAAAAATTCTGATAACCGGACACCGGGGAATGTTAGGTACTGACCTGATGGCGTCCCTCGCTCCTTCGTTCAACCCGGTTGGCCTTGACTTGCCGGAATTTAAGATTACGCAAAAAAACGATGCCGTTAAAACGATAACCGCCATCCGGCCGGACCTGATTATCCATACCGCCGCCTACACTGATGTAGATGGCTGCGAAAAATGGCCGGAAAAGGCCCTGGAGGTTAACACCCAGGGAACGGCTAACGTGGCTGCCGCCTGCGCCGACTTGAAGATACCCCTGGTGTATATTTCCACTGATTTTGTATTTGACGGCAAAAAGAGATTGCCCTACCGGGAACACGACCCGGCTAACCCGATTCAGGTTTACGGCCGTTCCAAACTAGCCGGGGAATTTTACGTCAGCGGCCTGCTCCGTAAATTCTTCATCATCCGCACTTCCTGGCTTTTCGGAAAACACGGCAATAATTTTCCGGCGGCTATTCTGGACCAGGCAAAAAAAGGGAAAGAGTTGCGGGTTGTTAACGACCAAACCGGTTCCCCTACTTTGACGAATGATTTATGTCAGGGTATAATTAAAATTATCAAAAACGGCGAATACGGAATTTACCACGTCGCCAATCGGGGCAGCACTTCCCGGTTTGGGTTTGCAGTCGCCATTTTAAAGGAAGCCGGAAAGGATAACCCGGTCCAACCAATCAGCTTCAAAGAACTCAAGAGGGCCGCGGCGCGCCCCGCTTATTCCGTGTTGAGAAATTCAGTCCTGGAAAATTTCCTGAATTTCCAAATGCCGGACTGGCAGGATGCCCTGAAACGTTTTTTGACTAACAGGCAGGGATTGTGAAACATGCGCGTTTTTTTAGCGGGGAGAATATAGTTTATGAAAAAAGCGCTGATTACCGGAATCACCGGACAGGACGGTTCGTACCTGGCCGAACTTTTATTATCCAAAAATTATCGGGTCCACGGCCTCATCCGCCGCGCCAGCACCTTTAACACCGGTCGCATCGACCATCTGTACGCGGACCCCCATTTAAGCGGGGTCCGGCTTTTTCTCCATTACGGAGACCTCTCCGACTCCGGTCAGATTACGGAAATATTATATAATATTAAACCCGACGAGGTTTACCATCTGGGTGCGCAGAGTCACGTAAGGGTGAGTTTTGACCTGCCGGAATATACCGGAGACATAACTGCATTAGGAACCACCCGGATCCTGGATGCAATCCGGCGCAGCGGCATCAAGACCAAGTTTTATCAGGCCAGCAGCAGCGAGATGTTCGGGGCGGCGCCGCCCCCGCAAAACGAAGCAACGGGTTTCCAACCCTGCAGCCCATACGGCGTTGCCAAACTATACGCCTATTGGATGGCAATAAATTACCGGGAAGCATACCGGATTTTTGCCGCCAACGGCATTCTCTTCAATCACGAAAGCCCGAGGCGTGGCGAAACCTTCGTCACCCGAAAAATAACCAGGGCGATCGCTAAAATTCTGGCCGGAGAACAGAACAAACTCTTCCTGGGAAATTTAAAGGCAAAGAGGGACTGGGGCTACGCCCCGGAATACGTGGAATCAATGTGGCAAATTCTGCAGCAGGATAGACCCGGAGATTACGTTATCGGCACCGGTGAAAGCCACTCGGTAAAAAATTTTCTGGAAGAGGCCTTCGGTTACGCAAACCTTGACTGGCGCAAGTACGTGGGAATAGACCCCAGATACCAGCGGCCGACCGAGGTTAATTTCCTGCTGGCCGATGCCAAAAAAGCCAGAAAAGAACTGGGTTGGAAACCCAGGGTTACCTTTCGCGAACTTACCCGGATAATGGTTGATTGTGACCTGGAACTGGCCGGGTTGAAATCACCCGGTGAAGGAAAAAAGATTTTAGAGAAAAAAGGGCTGTCCTGGACGCAAAACAAGGTTACAACCGGATAATGGCTGAATTCTGGCAAAATAAGCGGGTTCTGGTTACCGGCGGCGCCGGATTTCTCGGTTCCTTTGTGGTTGACAAACTTAAAGAACGGGGTTGCCAAAATATCTTTATCCCCCAAATTCAGGATTACAACCTGGTGGAGATGGAAGCGGTTAAGCGGGTCTATCGGGACGCTAAACCGGACATTGTTATTCACCTGGCGGCAAAAGTCGGCGGCATCGGCGCCAACCTGAAAAACCCGGGTTCTTTTTGCTATGATAACCTGATGATGGGCACCCAATTGATGGAAATTGGACGTCAATGCAATCTGAAAAAGTTTGTCGCGCTCGGTACCATTTGCGCCTATCCCAAATATACCCCGGTGCCGTTCCAGGAAAAAGACCTCTGGAACGGTTATCCGGAAGAAACAAATGCACCATACGGCCTGGCTAAAAAGATGCTCCTGGTGCAGGCCCAGGCCTACCGGCAACAGTACGGATTTAACGCCATTTACCTGTTACCGGTAAATCTCTACGGTCCCGGTGATAATTTTAACCCGGAATCCTCCCATGTAATTCCAGCCCTTATTCGCAAGTGCCTTGAAGCCAAAGAAAAGTCGTGTCATTCTGAGGGACAAAGTCCCGAGAAATCTCAACCTTTCATCACCGTCTGGGGCACCGGCAAACCGACCCGCGAGTTCCTTTATGTGGAAGATGCCGCCGAAGCCATTATTCTCTCAGCCGAAAAATACAATAAACCGGAACCAGTTAATATCGGCGCCGGCTTTGAAATCTCAATTAAAGACCTGGCACGTCTGATTGCGCAACTGACCGGTTTTAAGGGTGAAATTAGCTGGGATAATTCCAAACCTGACGGACAGCCCCGCCGGTGCCTTGACACTTCCCGGGCAAAAAAAGAGTTTGGTTTTACCGCCCGCACATCTTTCGAAGAAGGCCTGGCCAGAACTATCGCCTGGTATGTGGGGTTGCCGGAAAATAAAATCGCCTCTACCAAATAGGCAATTTTATTTTCCGGCAACCCCGAGGCAAACCGCAATATTTTCCACTCCTCCCTCTTGACGGAAACCGTTTTTGATGGTAAAATTTCTAAATTAATTTAATTTGCGGCGCCGCGCGAGGCAAGCCCGGCAACTATAAAACATTGAAACATACATAATGGATAAAAAAGAACTGGAAAAATACCGCAAAACTCTGGAGAAAGAGTACGCGCGCATTCTGAAGAGCCTTTCCGATCTGAAAAGCAACGGGCTTTTGAATACCGAAAGAGATTCGGACCTGGGCGGTATTACCACTCACCCGGCTGACCTGGGCACCGATAATTTTGAGCGGGATTTAAACCTGGGACTGGTCACCGAGGAAAACACTTCCCTGCGAGAGGTGGAAGAAGCTCTTGTCAGAATTGATAAAGGAAAATACGGAAGATGCGAGAAGTGCGGTGCAAAGATTGAGGTCAAGCGCTTGACCGCCGTACCTCAAGCCAGACACTGTTTCGGGTGTCAGGCGAAAATGGAGTTTTGAATTGTGTCATACCAGACCCTGCGATCACCCTTCCGTTGGTCAGTATTGATTTTCTTCTGCGATCAGGCAACAAAATTCTGGGGGGAGAAGTTTTTCAGCCCCCGGGTTATCATCCCCGGCTTTTTAGAATTAGCCCCTTTCTACAACCCCGGTTTTTTCTTCGGTTTCTGGTACCCTAAATATCTCAAAATTATTACCGTCTTATTGTCCTATCTGGTAAGCTGCCTTACGCTTGACTTGTGGAAAAAGAGCCAAAAAAAAGACGGCCTTTTAGCGGCAGGTATCGGGCTGGTCTGGGGCGGCATGTTTGGAAACCTCGCAGACCGTCTTCTTTTGGGGCGCGTCTTTGATTTTATCCTGCTCTGGCGTATACCAACCTTCAACCTGGCTGACGCCGCCCTGACCCTCGGCGCCACATTCATCATCGCCAATATTTTATTTTGCGAAAAGGACCGGGGATGAAGTAAAATAAAAAGACAATGAACCCGATACTTTTTAAAATTGGAAGTTTTACGGTCTATACATACGGCCTCTTTGTGGCGGGCGGCATCACCGTTGCCTTTCTTCTGGGTTTGCGCCGTTGCCGAAAACTTGGTATCCCCGAACAACTTATTTACAATCTTGTCTTCCTGGCCATCCTGGTCGGAATCCTGGGAGCCAGGTTCATTCACATCACGGCTGAATGGTCATACTACCAGCGTCACTTTTGGGAAATTTTTCTGCTGCGCCGGGGCGGCCTGGCGATTCAGGGCGGCCTGCTCTTCGGCCTGGCCGGCGGCATATGTTATCTGCGCCGGAAAAAAATTGCCGTCCGACCGGTCCTGGATAATTTCTTCCTTTACCTTCCGTTAGGCCAGGCGATCGGCCGGGTCGGCTGTTTTTTCAACGGCTGTTGTTACGGTAAACCATCAAACCTCCCCTGGTCCGTAAATTTTCCTTTTCTGGGCTATTACGTCCATCCAACTGAACTATATTACGCTCTGGCTGATGCCGCGCTCTTCCTTATCCTTTACGCCTTCAGCCGTAATGAAACAAAGCCGGGCGAATTAACCGCCTGGTATCTTATCCTCTACGGTTTTATCAGGTCGGCGGTTGACAGCCTGCGCGGCGACCTGTTGCCGGGTTTTCTGGGGCTTTACACCACGCAATGGTACGCCGTTGTGTTTGTGCTGATCGGTGGTATCGCCCTGATTAGATGCCGACAGCGCTCATGATGATAATTGTCCAGAAATTTGGTGGTTCATCTCTATCCAGCGCGGAAAAAATTACCCGGGTTGCGCAAAAGATTAAGAAACGGCTGATGGGAAAGAACCGGATTGCCGTTGTGGTTTCGGCGATGGGCGACACCACCGACCATCTTCTTGCCCTGGCGTCACAGGTGGGTAATCTGGAACGCGGACCGGAGATGGACCTGCTCCTTTCCACCGGAGAGATGATTTCGGCCAGTCTCCTGGCCATGGCCCTTCAAAAGATAGGCGTACCCAGCCGCACCTTTACCGGTCGGGAAGCAGGCATAATAACCGATACCACTCACACTAAGGCGCGAATCAAATTTTTAAAAACTTCCCGGTTAAAAGAAACGCTGGAGAAGGGTGCGGTTGCGGTGGTAACCGGTTTTCAGGGCGTAACAGAGGATGACCGGATAACCACCCTGGGTAGAGGCGGCAGTGACCTCTCTGCAGTTGCCCTGGCCAAGAGTTTAGAAGCCGATATCTGCGAAATATATACCGACGTACCCGGAATCCTCACCGCAGACCCGAGGATAGAGCCGGAAAGCCGCCTCATTCCGCTGATATCTTATGAAGAAGCGCTGGAAATGGCATCGGCGGGGGCGGCCGTAATGCAGTCCCGGGCGGTTGAGTTCGGGCAAAAAAACAAAGTAACTATTCTGGTAAAATCAACTTTTCGGGAAGGGGAAGGAACGATGATTACGGAGAAAACGAAAAAGAGAACAAAAAACCTGGAAGAGCCTTTAATTTCCGCAGTCACCGGGACCGACCGGGAAGCCAAACTATCCATCTTCGCTGTACCGGACCGGCCCGGAATAGCGGCCCGTATATTTACCGCGGTAGCCGCGAAGAAGATCAACGTGGATATGATTATCCAGAACGTAAGCAAGGAAGGAAAAACCGACCTTTCTTTTACCGTTCCCTCGGAAGACCTGGAAAATACCCGGCAGATTGCCGCGAAAATTGCCAAGGAGATTAAAGCAGAGGGAATCGCGGTTGATTCTGACATCGCCAAGATTTCCATCATCGGCATCGGAATGCAGAGCCATTCCGGCGTGGCCGCCAGAATGTTTTCCGCTTTAAGCCGGGCAGGGGTTAATATTGAAATGATCAGCACATCGGAGATTAAGATATCCTGCGTTATCCGTAAGAAAGAACATCAAAAAGCGGTCCGCAGCCTGCATAAAGCGTTTGAGCTGGGTAAAACATAGCATCATGATTGCAATGTAGGGGCAAGATTACATCCCCGCCCGCCAGGGCGGATTTGGTGAAGCTCAGCCCGCGGGAAGACGCGGCTTCTCCCTGCAAAACTACGTTTTTGAATTTCGTAAAATTTCAGCGGTTGCGTAAAGCAGCGGGTTTAAACCCTCCCGGCGCAGGGCTGAAATTGGAAAGACCTGTTTGCCAATCAACTCCATCTCTTTCTGGAAAACAGTTATATTTCCCTTCGTTTTCGGCAAATCAATCTTATTGGCAACAATAATTTCCGCTTTTTCAGCCAGGCCGCAGCCATACCCCGCCAGTTCTTCGCGAATTTTCCAATATCGCTCAATTGGGTCCGGCTCGGAAAGGTCAACTATATGCAGAATAACCCGGGTCCTTTCAATGTGGCGCAGAAAGCGGTCGCCTAAACCCCTCCCTTTGTGGGCGCCTTCAATTAACCCGGGGATATCCGCCGCCGTAAAACTATAGCCATTATCAAGAAGCACCAGGCCCAGGCATGGTTCCAGGGTGGTGAAAGGATAGGGCGCAATTTTGGGCTTACTGCGGGAGATTACAGAAAGCAGTGTTGATTTTCCACTGTTGGGATAGCCAACCAGACCGGCGTCAGCAATTAATTTAAGTTCCAGGACAAGGTGCGCTTCTTCGCCCGGGGTTCCTTTTTGGGCAAACCGGGGCGTCTGCATGGTTGCGGTGGAGAAATGGTCATTTCCAAAACCTCCCTTACCTCCCTTTGCCACCATAACTTCCTGGCCCGGTTTCTCCAGATCGGCAATAATTATGCCGTCCTTGGTTTTAACAACCGTTCCCGGTGGAACGATGATGATAAGGTTTTCGCCATCCGAACCTGTTTTTTGGTTCTTCTGCCCGTTTCCGCCGGGCTGAGCGCGAAAGTGGTGCCGGTAGCGGAAATCAATCAGGGTGTTTGCGGAAGCATCACTCCGGATAGTAACCGAACCGCCGTCGCCGCCGTCGCCGCCGGAAGGTCCGCCGCGGGGAACATATTTTTCACGGCGGAACGCAACCGCCCCGTCGCCACCCTTACCGGAAAAAATAAAAATATCAACGTAATCAATCATATAGAAGCGGTTAACGATAAATGATGAATAGTATGCAGTTTACTATTTTTCGGAATCCGTTAAAATACGGCGGGCGCCGAGACAGCGGCTTTTCAGGTAGGTGGACGATTCAAAACTGTCAACAATGACGCGTCGGGCAGCGCTGCTGGCGTGCAGAATCAAACCGTTGCCCAGATAGATAGCCACATGCGACGGAGAACGGCCGGTCGTCGACCTGGCAAAAAAGAGCAGGTCGCCGGGTGAAATCTCCGCGATGGGAACCGGCGTACCTTCCAAAAACTGGGTCCGGGATGTCCGGGGAAGGTCAACTCCGATGGCGCCGAAAGCCCTCTTAACCAGACCGGAACAATCTATCCCCAGATTATTGAAACCACCTAACCGGTACGGCACATCCAGGAAAGCAAACGCCCTCTCCAAAAGTTCGGCCGCGACGCCATCTACTGAAATTCCTTTAGGCAGCCTGGATTTTACGATTTCGCCCGGCACATTATCCGCAATCTCCAACCTCGGTTCTGTTTCTTCGGGTACGCGAACCCGGTCAACTTTAACCAAAAGACGGCTGTTGATCTGAAGCTGGGTAGCGGAAACATTCTGGTTGAAGCGCTTCAGTTCCGCAATTGTGATTTCATACTTGCGGGCAATCTTGGATAAGGTGTCACCGCTGCGAATCCGGTGGTATGTCTTTTTGGTGTGGTAGACCGACCCGACTTCAGATGCCGTGCTCTCTTCATCTTCGGTGCTGCTGATTATCAGTTTCTGCCCCGTATTGATAAGATTGCCGGAAAGGTTATTAAGACGTTTTAAATCTTCAACCGAAATATTGTGGTTTTTGGCGATACGGTAAAGGTTTTCTCCTTTGGCGACAATATGTTTCTGCTGGGCGTAAAGAAAAGCCGGCGCAAAAAATAAGCAGACCGAAAGCACGAGTAATTTTAAATAACGCATTTCACCTCATTTGTAGACTAAAAATAACTTCGTCTTTATATTTTATCTTCTGAATTTAGTACTTGTCAAATGCTCATCCCTGCAATAACGTCAGGTCCGGCAAAAACAGACTCCCTGCCATTAGCCGAAGAAGCGAAAAAAGTGCAACTTCCGGCAGTGTTGTCAAGTGACTTATAACCTTATTACCATAGCGGCCCAGGTCAGACCGGCGCCGAAAGCGAAAAGGAGCACCAGGTCGTTGGCTTTTACCCGGCCGCCGGCAACCGCTTCGTCAAAACCGACCGCTAACGAAGCCGCCGACATATTCCCGTAATTATGAATATTCAAAAAAACTTTTTCCATGGGCATGGAAAGGTTCTTGACCACTGCCTGAATGATGCGCAAGTTTGCCTGGTGCGGAATAACCAGCGAAATTTCTCCCGGGCTTGCGTTTGCCTGTTCCAGGGCTTTTCGGGCGGCTTCGGTCATCAACTGCACCGCCACCTTAAAGAGCGCCCGCCCCTCCATTTTCATGAAGTGGAGACGTTTATCCACTGTCTCGTGGCTTGCCGGATAACGTCCACCGCCGCCCGGCATAAAAAGCAAATCGGTATAGTTACCGTCAGACGCCAGGTAACTGCCCAGGACAGCGTCTTTCTCGTCGGCTGACAGGAGGACGGCTCCGGCGCCGTCACCCAGCAGAACGCAGGTGCCCCGGTCGGTATAGTCGGTCACCCGGCTCATGGTCTCGGTGGCAACCAGCAAAACATTACGGCACTGTCCGGAAAGAATAAGCCCGCGGCTGCAAGCCAGGCCGTAAAGGAATCCGGAACAGGCAGCGGCTAAATCAAAAGCGAAAGCATTGGAAGCGCCCAGACCTTTCTGAATAAGGCAGGCGGTTGACGGAAAATGGTAGTCGCCGGTGATGGTTGCAGCAATTATAGCGTCAATTTTTTCGGGTGAAAAATTAGCCCGTTCCAGAGCCAAACGGCAAGCGTGTATTCCCAGGTCGGATGCGGCCTCTTCCGGCGCCGCTATCCTTCGCTCGGAAACACCGGTCCGGGTGCTAATCCACTCATCGGAAGTTTCAACCATCTTTTCTAAATCCGCGTTGGTCAAAACTTTTTGAGGCAGGTACGACCCGGTACCGATTATTTTTATCCCCATATTTATGGTATATTATACTCCAAACCAGCGGTTATTAACAAACCCCTTGTTTACTGGTAAGACGAACAAACGTATGATGGCTGATGAAAATTTACTTGTTTCAGAGGCAAAAAACGGGGATTTAGAAGCATTCGGGCAGATTATTATTTCCCTGGAAAACCGGCTTTACCACGTTGCCCTTTTTCTCTGCGGAGAGCGGGAAGAAGCCAAAGACCTCCTGCAGGAAACTTTTCTGGGGCTTTACCGTGGTCTGCCGCGTTTTAAGGGAAAAAGCGGGGTTTATACCTATGCCTACCGCATCCTCTTCAACCTCCACCATAAAAGGTTAAGAAAAAAACGGAAAATAACCATTTCTCTGACCGAAGGCGTAAAAATCTCTCTTCCCGGCTTGCCATCTGGGGCCGAATCTTTTGCGAAAACAGAAAAGGGAGAAAAGATAAGGGCATGCATCGCCAGACTTCCTGCTTTATTTCAGGAAGTAATTGTCCTTCGCTATTTAGAAGAATTATCCTATCGCGAAATTGCGAAAAAGTTGAAGGTTAACGAAGGAACAATAAAATCGCGGCTCTTTAAAGCCAAAAATCTCCTGCGAAAGCTTTTTTTGCGCTAACCTTTATTTGCCGGGAATAATTAAATAAAAATATCTGCCGCCGGTATATACGCGCACCATCGCCGACTTTGAATCCGGAATTGCTTTAACCACCCGGAAAAAATCCGAAAGGTTATTAATCACCTGCTGGTTCACCTCTAAAATCACGCTCTGCGGAGGCAGTTTTCCGGCCACCGGACTGGAGGCGGACACATCAACGACCAGCACGCCGTAAGCGACTGAAAGCCCCAGTTCCTTTGCAATACCGGGAGCGATATCGGCAAGTTTCATTCCACGCCAGGATTTCTCCTCTCCGGGTTGAGTCATTCCCGGCCGGGGTGCCGCTGAACCTATCTGCGCCGGTTGCTCCGCCAGATAAACAGATATCGGTGCCAGCATCTTTCCGCTGCGAACAACCTGAAGCACAACCGCATCGCCGGGTTTGGCGCTGCCGATTCTGCTTTGAACATCATCCGGACCTTTGACCGGAATGTTGTCAACGTTTACAATTACGTCGCCTGGTTTCAGGTTTGCTTTTTCCGCCGGCGTATCTGGATAGACGTTGGCAATCAAAACACCGTTGGTCTGTTTCAAACCCATCTCCTGCGCCATCTCCGGGTCAATCGCCTGCATCGAGATTCCCAGGTAGCCGCGCACCACCTTACCGGAAATCCGTATCTGCTCAAAAACGCTCCGGGCCATATTGGAGGGAATGGCAAAACCGATTCCCTGGCCGCTGGCGACAATGGCAGTATTAATTCCAATTACCTCGCCTTTCAGATTAACCAACGGTCCGCCGCTATTCCCCTGGTTAATAGAAGCGTCTGTCTGGATAAAACTCTCAATCGGGTTGATGCCCAGGTGTTTGCCGGTTGCGCTGACCACACCGACGGTAACCGTACTTTCCAGGCCGAACGGGTTTCCGATTGCCATCACCCACTGACCCACCTTCATCTGTGAAGAATCTCCGAAAACGGCGTAAGGCAGGTTTCCCGCATTAATTTTTGCCAGGGCAAGATCGGTCTTTTCGTCCTTGCCGACTATCTTGGCGTTAAACTCGCGGCCATCCGTAAGTCTAATTTTAACTTCGGCGGCATCTTTAATCACGTGGTTATTAGTAAGGATATACCCGTCTTCCGAGACGATAACGCCGCTGCCTAGGGCCTGCCGCAAATATTCTCTTGGTTCCTGCGGCTGCATGTCGCCGAAAAATCTCCGGAAGAACGGGTCGTTAAAAAAGTCCCCGAACGGATTCTGCGACCCGGCCACTTTCTGGGTGGTACGTATGGTGACCACGGCCGGACTAACCACCCCGGCCACGCGGATGGATGCCTGTTCCAAGGAAGTAATCTCCGGACCCAGCATAAGGGGCACAACCGATTTTCCGGACTGCTTTTCAGCCAGCGCCTTACCTCCCCAAAACGAGAAGCCGGCTGTCGCAACAAAAAGAACTGTTAAAACAATTCTCCAGATAACTGTTTTGCGTTCCATTCTGCCTCCTGTGCAGGGGTACCATTTACCGTGCCCGAACCATCCCAAATCATACGTTTATAATATTAGATGCAAGAATTCGGTTAAGGGTTTATTTTAGCCCGCAATTCCGCCTCGATCTTATCCCTTACTTCCTGATGCTCTTTCAGGTAAATCCGCGCCTGCTCCCGTCCTAAACCTATGTTCTGACTGCCGTAATAGAAGGAGTTTCCCTTCTTTTCCAAAACCTTTTGGTCCACTCCGATGTCAATAATCGAGCCCTCTTTGGATATCCCCTGGTTGTAATAGATGTCAAAAAGCGCTTCCCGGAACGGAGGGGCTACTTTATTTTTGACTACTTTGGCCCGCGTATGGTTACCGATTATGTTTTTATCGCCTTTGACATTCTTTTCGCCCTCGATGGAACCGATGCGCCGGATGTCAATGCGGACGCTGGTGTAAAATTTAAGAGCGCGGCCGCCGGGAGTGGTTTCCGGGTTGCCGAAAAAGACACCTATCTTTTCGCGCAACTGGTTGATAAAGAGAACCGCGGTCTTACTGCGGTTTATAGTTGCGGTCATCTTGCGCAGCGCCTGGCTCATAAGCCGCGCCTGCAAACCCATCACGCTGTCACCCATCGCTCCTTCCAATTCGGCCCGGGGCACAAGCGCAGCCACCGAATCAACCACAATTACGTCAATGGCATTGCTCTTGACCAGCCGGTCCGCAATCTCCAGGGCCTGTTCGCCGGAATCCGGCTGGGAAAGGAACAAGTCGTCGATATTAACGCCTATTTTCCGGGCATATTCCGGGTCAAGGGCGTGTTCCGCATCTATAAACGCAACCTGACCACCTAATTTCTGGGCTTCAGCGATGATATGCAAAGCCAGGGTGGTCTTTCCGGAAGATTCCGGACCAAAAATTTCCGTAACCCTGCCCCGGGGAATTCCGCCAACGCCCAACGCATAATCAAGAGCAAGGGAACCGGTCGGAATGGCATCAACTTTTTCGTGGACGCGTTCACCCAGTCGCATAATCGCACCTTTGCCAAACTCCTTTTCAATATTCTTAATTGCTTCCGCTAATCCGACCTTCACCTTATCTTCCATCTAACGCCTCCAGTGAAAAAGAATGAACTTTTCGGTAAACTGCGCCGGTTGGTCGGCCAGACCTCGCCAAGTTCGGCGAAGTCTGACGACTCGTCCAGACGGGCAGAAGCAATGATTCCACAAGACAAAATTCATTGACCGAAAACGAACCGAAATTCCTGTTCTTCCAGGACTCCAGTTCCTGAAATTTATTTTTTTCACTCCCACCCCGCCTCCCCCGTTGAAGGGGAGGGTAAAGGCGGGGGGTAATTCGGGCTACGGTAAGATGAGGAAAAAAAAGGTGGTTTTCAGAACCCAGGGATAAATCTCCGGCCAGGGCAATAAGTTTTTCCGAACCCTCGCCGGTCCCAACCCAGAATACCCTGGGTCTTTCCTCGTCCGGAAAGAAACCGGCCCCAAAGATAGTGAGTGAAAACGAATGGTGCTTTAAGGCGGTTTCCCGGCCGTTTAAAATCAATTCCGCCACCCTCCCCTCTTCAATTTCACCTAAAAAACGCAGGGTAAAATGCTGGTTCTCCGGGGCGACCCAGCGCAGGAAAGGCACTGATATGTTTTCTCTTTCCGCGGCTATTCCCCGACTAATTACAGGCGGAATTAAGACTGCGAAAAACAACCGCATTACTTTTTGCCCCCATCTTCATCCCCCTATCATATCTCCCCGTTGGGGCGAGGTGGGGGGTGTGTGTTTTATTTTTTCAGCCAGACCATCATACCGCGGAGTTTCTTACCCACAATCTCCAGCGGATGAATTTCATCTTTCCTGACCAGGGCGTGATAAACCGGCCGTCCCACCTTGTTCTCCAGAATCCATTCCCGGGCAAACTCACCATTCTGAATTTCGGTTAGCATTTTGCGCATCTCGTCCTTCACCCGGCCGTCAATAATCCGCGGACCCCGCGTTAAATCACCGTATTCGGCGGTATCACTTACTCCTTTGCGCATTCCAGTAATGCCCCTCTCGTTAATCAAATCAACGATCAGTTTCAACTCATGGCAAGTTTCGTAATAGGCTATTTCCGGCTGGTATCCCGCCTCAACCAACGTTTCAAATCCGGCCTTGATCAGCGCAGACACGCCTCCGCACAACACTGCCTGCTCCCCAAAAAGGTCGGTCTCCGTCTCTTCCTTGAAAGTGGTCTCAATGATGCCGGCCTTGCTTCCGCCGAGGGCTTTAATATACGCCAACGCAACTTTAAGTGCATTACCGGTATATTCCTGCTCCACCGCCACCAGGCAGGGCACGCCCTTACCCTGGATAAACATATCACGCACCAGTCCGCCGGGACCTTTGGGCGCAACCATTATCACATCAACATCCTTGGGCGGCACAATCTGGTTAAACACGATGGAAAATCCGTGGGCAAAACCCAGCGTCTTACCGGTTTTAAGCACCGGCAAAATATCGGATTTGTAAACATCAGGCTGGAAATTATCCTGAACCAGCATCATGATAATATCCGCGGCTGAAGCAGCTTCCCGGGCGGAAACCGGCTTGAAACCGTCTTCTACCGCCTTGGCGTAATTGGGTGTACCGGGCAGTTCGGCAATTACAACCTCTACCTTGGAATCACGCAGGTTAAGACTATGAGCCCTGCCTTGAATCCCGTAACCCACGATTGCCACTTTCTTGCCTTTCAGGTCTTTCAAATCAGCATCTTCATCATAATAAATCTTTGCCATCTTTTGTTCCTCCGTCATTGAAAACTGGCGACCCTGCAAGGGTCGCACTGCGTGCGTTGTAATATGTATTTCTCTTTCTTTAAGAGCGCTATTATTCCCGGGAGATTGCCATCTTGCCGGTACGAACAACCTCTTTTACGCCGTAGGGTCGCAATGCGACCAAAAGCCCGTCAATCTGGTGGCTTTCGCCCATCGCTTCAACCATCAGGTGTTTTGAGGTAACATCTATCACCATGCCCCGGTAAAGTTCTACCAATTTCAAAACTTCGGAACGCTTCTGGGGGTTGTTCTCTACTTTAACCAAAAGCAGTTCCCGCTCCAAATACTTGCCTTCGCTCAAATCAATGGTCTTGATTACGCCTATCAGCTTGTTTAACTGCTTGACTATCTGCTCGATAATCGGCTGGTCTCCGGAAACCGTAAGCACCAAACGGCTCACCGAAGGATCTTCTGTCGTTGCCACAACCAGGCTGTTAATGTTGTAGCCGCGGGCCGAAAAGAGGCCGGCAATCCTGGCCAGCATACCGAAGCGGTCTTCAACCGTTAAACTGATAATATGCTCTTCCATAATTTTTTACGCTAAACCGCTAATCATTTCGTCCAGGGAAGCGCCGGCTGGAACCATCGGGAAGACGTTCTCCTCCTGTTCAATTCGGAAATCCATCACAAAAGGAAGTTCTGTTTCCTTTAAAGATTCTCTCAGCGCCCCCTCCACTTCTTCCGGGCGGGTTACCCGTCTTCCTTTAGCGCCGAACGCCTCGGCAATCCGGGCGAAATCAGGACAGGAGCCAAGGTGGGTTCCGGAATAACGCTTGTTGTAAAAAAGTTCCTGCCACTGCCTCACCATACCCAGGTAGCAATTATTAAGAATTGCCACCTTAACTGGAATGCGGTTGATTACCGCGGTGGTCAATTCCTGGATGTTCATCTGAAAACTGCCGTCTCCGGCAATATCGAAAACAACGTGGTCGGGACACCCAAATTTTGCTCCGATGGCAGCCGGAAAACCGAAACCCATCGTTCCCAGACCGCCGGAAGTAATCAAGGAATTGGGATGGTTAAAACGGTAAAACTGGGCAACCCACATCTGGTGCTGGCCCACTTCCGTGGCGATTATCGCTTTGCCCTCGGTAACCCGGTTAATCTCTTCAATAATAAATTGGGGCCTTAGCTTCCCGTCATTTTTCCGGTAGGCAAGCGGGTGCTCTTTCTTCCAGCCCGCGATCTTCTCCCGCCATTCACGGCAATTTACCGCCTTAACCAAAGGCATCAATTCGTTTAAAACATTCTTGACGTCGCCCACAATCGGTACGTCTGTCGGAACTATCTTGCTAATAGAAGAAGGGTCAATATCGATATGAATGAATTTGGTGTTTGCTTTGAACGATTCCAGCTTTCCGGTCACCCGGTCAGAAAAACGCGTTCCTATTGAAATAATCAAGTCAGATTTCACAACGCTGTAGTTGGCGTATTTTGGCCCGTGCATTCCCGGCATACCGGTAAAGAGAGGGTCGTCGGCCGGGAAAGAACCCAATCCCATCAGGGTGAGGATTACCGGTATGCCGGTCTTGTGCGCAAATTCAGTCAATTCCTGGCTGGCTTTGCCGAGCATCACACCGCCCCCGGCGTAAATTATCGGCCGTTTCGCAGACAAAATAAGTTCCACCGCTTTCTTAATCTGCATTGAATGACCTTCTGTTTTCGGCCGGTAACTCTTTATCTCCACTTTATGCGGGTAAACAAAATCAGTCTCCGCTCTTTGAATATCGCTGGGAAAATCGATTAATACCGGTCCGGGGCGACCGGAAACAGCCACGTAAAATGCTTCTTTTATGGTCTTGGCCAATTCGCGCACATCCTTCACCAGGTAATTGTTTTTGGTAATCGGCCTGGTAATACCGGTGGTATCGACTTCCTGAAACGCATCGTTACCAATAAGCCCCGTAGCAACCTGACCGGTAATTGCAACTATCGGGATAGAGTCCATGTAGGCGGTGGCAAGTCCGGTAACCAGGTTGGTGGCGCCGGGCCCGCTGGTTGCCACGCAAACCCCAACCTTACCGGTCGCCCGGGCGTAACCATCGGCCATGTGGGCGGCTGCCTGCTCGTGCCTGGTAAGAATTAATTCTATCTCTTTCTGTTGGTAAAGCATATCAAAAAAATGAATAATACTCCCGCCGGGTATCCCGAAAAGGTGTTTTATCCCCTCTTTTTTTAAAGCCTCAACCAGAATTTGAGAACCATTCATAAGATTAGTAGACGGTATACTGTAGACAGCATACAGGGAAAAGATTAATTTCTGTCTTTGATAGAAAGAATTAAAAAATGCAACATTTTTGCTGTTTCATCTATGCGCAAATTCAATTCGTTGTTTTCAGGTAAATAATTTAGATTTTTTGAAAGTATCAGCTAATATCGCAATTCTTCTAACGATGCTTGAGCAATATTATAATAATTTATTTTATCATTTTTCTTTCGTTTTTTAAATCCTTCGGTTATGTTGGCAGGTACAGACACGACTGCCCGTCTCATTTGGGAAATTAGTCCAAACTGTTCTTCTCGCGGAAAATTTTTCGTATATTTATAAATATCCAAAGCTAATTGGTGAGCTTTTCTCCAAACTTCTAAATCCTCGAATGTATTCGCTTTCACTCTTTCCCCGGTATATGCGTCTACTGTTTACTGTATACTAGCTTCAATTATCTCACCGGCTATTGCGCTGGCGGCAACCGTAGCCGGCGAAGCCAGGTATATTTCCGATTTAGGGTTACCCATCCGTCCCAAAAAATTACGGTTGGCGGTGGAAATGACAACCTCTCCGTCAGCCGGAACACCGTTATGGGTTCCCACGCACGGCCCGCAACCGGGCGTAACCAGGATGGCGCCTGCAGCCACCAAACGCGGGATTATACCCTCTCCTATCGCCTCAAGCAGAATCCGCCGGCTGCCCGGCGCAACAATCAACCGGCATGCCGAATTAACTTTCCGGTTTCCGATGACACGGTCGGCTATCCGCAAATCCTCCAGCCGGCCATTGGTGCACGTACCGATAAAAGCCTGGTTGATTTTCAAACCCGCCTTATCCCCAACCGGACAAACGTTGTCAACCTTATGCGGAACCGCAATCTGGGGAGGCAGTTCCGAAAGATCAAAGGAAATTCCGGCAAACGCTGCGTCCGGGTCAGAAGAGACCGGCCGGCATTCGTCCCGGGAAAGACCGTGCGCACCCAGCCACTGAAAGGTCTTTTCGTCGGCTCTAAAAATACACGCTTTGGCGCCGGCCTCCATCGCCAGGTTGGCAATCGTAAAACGACCGTCTACGGAAAGTTCATCCACAACCGGGCCGAACGGCTCCAGGCTTTTATAATTGCCTCCGCTGGCGGTAAGACTTTTAATTAAAAAAAGCGCCGCATCCTTGGCGTAAGTTCCTTCCGGCAGTCTACCGGAAAGTTGAATGCGAATCGTCTCCGGCACCTTGAACCATAACTTGCCGCTGATAATGGTTGCGGCCAGGTCAGTGGAACCAACGCCGGTGGCAAAAGCGTTCAGGGCGCCGCTGGTCGGCGTATGACTGTCGGCGCCGACGATCAACGCGCCGCATTTCACAAATCCTTCTTCCGAAATTAGAATATGGCAAACGCCGGTTCCGGCTTCGTAAAACCGGATGCCCTTTTCCGCAGCAAAACGCCGCATCATCTGATGCAGGTTGGAAACACCCAGGTTCGGACTGGGCGCACTGTGGTCTATAAAAAAAGCGGTCCGGTCCGGACTTGACACCGCTTTACCGGACATCTTTTGAAACGCTTCAATCGCCAGCGGCGCAGTGCCGTCCTGCGCAAAAGCAAAATCAACTTCCGCCAGGCAAAGTTCTCCGGCAAAAACCTTCCGGCCGCTTTTGGCGCTTAATATTTTTTCCGCAATCGTCTGTCCCATAAAAATGGTTAATCGTGAATTGTGAATGGTATCCACCTTAGTTTTTAAAAATTTTTTACTGTTCACTATTTACCATTTACGGTTCACTGTGGTTACGGAGACATCGTCATCAGCAAGGTTGCCTCTTCCGGGTACGCGGCGATAAATCTGAGTTCATCTTCCACCAGAGGCTTCTGGGTATGGACGTTGGCGTAGCGGACCAGGTCCAGAATACGCCGCGCCTCTTCCTCGTCCTTAAACTCAATTTCCATCTTCCCGTAAACATTACGGAAGCCCTTAATTCCGCTGTATTCACCAACGGTAATCATCCGGCCGGTTTCAATCACTTCCGGTTCCCCCCGGCCCAGTTCTTCGTAATGGTACAGTTCATAATTACGGGAATCCTTGAGCGCGCCGTCAACGTGAATACCGGACTCATGGGCAAACGCATTGGCGCCGACTCCAACCTGGTTAATCGGAATCGGAATCCCAAAAGCATAGGAGGCGTATTTTGTCAGTTTCCAGGCCATCGTTAAATCAACCGCGTCATCCAATTGATACTTGTCGGAAAAACCGGCGGCTTTTTTGAGAGCCAGAATTACCGAAACTAAATCAGCATTCCCGCAACGCTCTCCCAAACCGTTAACGGTTGTATTGATATAAGCGTCAACACCGGCATCTACCGCGGCTTTTGCGCCGGAAATACTGACCGCAACCGCCAGCCCCAGGTCATTGTGACAATGAAGTTCAATCGGAATCTGTACCTTTTCGGCAACGTAGGCAATCCGGTCATAAATGCTGAAAGGGCTGTCATAACCCAGCGTATCACAGTAACGAAGGCGGGCCGCGCCATTTTCTTTGGCCGCATTGCCAAAATCAATCAGGTATTCAAGGTCAGTCCGGGAAGCATCCTCGGCGTTTACGCCAACCGTTTTTACATCTCCGGATTTGGCGGTTTTTAAGGCCTCAACCATCTTTTTGATGACATCCTGACGCGTAACCTTGCCCATAAACTTTCCCTGAATCATCTGGTCGGACGTGGAGATGGAGATATTGATGTTTTCGATCGGAACGTTCTTCAGGGCATCTTCTACGTCCTGTTTAATAGCGCGCATCCAACCGGAAATAACCATCGGCGCCAAAACGCCTTTTTTAACCAGAGAAAGGTTTGCTTTCAAATAATTGATTTCGTGGCGGGTAGTCGGAAAACCCATTTCACTCTGAAAAACACCCATCTTGCTCAGAAAGATGTTGATGAGCGTCTTCTGGAGTTTCGCCAGAGCCAGTCGCGATGTCTGGACCCCGTCCCGGTTGGTTACGTCAATAATATAAATTTTAGCCATTTCTACCTCCAATTCCTTTGTCACTCCCGCATGTGGTAAGCGGGAATCCGCGCATTATTTGTGGCGACTACGTTAACACCGTTGGGTTCTGGGATGCGTAGGGATGTTCGGAACCGGAATAAACTTTTAATTTTTTAAAAAGATTTTCGGCCAGCCGGTTTTTGGGCAGCATTCCCTTAACTGCAAACTCGATGACCCTTTCCGGTTTCTTTGCCAGTAAATTCTTCAGTTTAATCTCTTTCAATCCGCCGAGGTAACCGGAATGCTTGCGGTAAATCTTATCCTCCATCTTATTGCCGGTCACTTTTACCTTCTCGGCATTAATCACCACCACAAAATCACCGCAATCCAGGTGGGGCCGGTATTCCGGCTTTCCTTTTCCCATCAACAGGGTAGCAATCCTGGTCGCTATCCGTCCCAGGACCTTGCCTTCCGCATCAATCAGATACCAGTATCTTTCCATTTTTAATCTCCGTTTAATTAAAAGCATTGTCAATATTTAACCGCAGAGTACGCGGAACACAACACGCAGAGAATTACTGAAGATTATTAATCGTTATTTCTTTAAGTTTTTTTCTTAACTCTATATTATATTTCTCGGCGGTCTCTGCGACCTCTGCGGTGCATCTTTTATTAAATCTTGACGCAACCAGAGTGTTAAATTTTATCCCAAAACCGCCTAACTTGTCAAAAAGTACGGAAAGAAATTATAATTAAAGCGTGCCGACCTTAAAAACAACAAACCGGGCTGCCGCCGAAAAACTGGCGCAAGCCTTCCGGGACAAAAAAGTAGCCATCTTCCCCACCGACACTGTTTATGGTTTAGGCTGCATCCTTGAGGAGGAAGTGCTCAGAAAAATATTTAAAATTAAGAACCGGCAACCAGGCAAGCCCTTACCCATTTTAGTAGCAGACCTTGACGAAGCCCTCTCTCTGGCTTATTTTTCACCAACCGCCCGGGAGGCAGCCGCTGAATTCTGGCCCGGCGCAACCACCCTGGTCTTAAATGCCAAAAAAGAGTTACCGCCCTGGGTCTGCCGGAACGGAACGGTTGCCCTGCGCATCCCAAACCACCCCTTTTTAAGAGAAGTAATCCGCCGGGTCGGACAAGCCATCGCCGGAACCAGCGCTAATCTCTCCGGAGAAGAACCAGCCGGTTGTATTTCTCGAATCTCTGAAAAACTTCTGACCGAAGTAGATTTGGTTGTTGACGGCGGTGAAATCCCGGGCAAAGCCTCGGTTGTATACGATTTCACCGGCGCTCAGCCGGTAATTATCAGAACCTAATGCTCGTCATTCCCGCATGTATTAAGCGGGAACCCAGCTTATAATGTAGTATGAGGCTTTCAGCCTCGCCAACCAAACGGGGGTATTATGAAGATTGCCATCGCCAGCGACCACGCGGGATTTGCCCTTAAGATTGAAATCAAAGAAAAATTAATCAAAGAAGGTTATGAAGTTCTGGATTTCGGTACCGACTCCGAAAAGCGAGTGGATTATCCGGAGTTCGGCCTGGCCGGCGCCGAAGCGGTTATTGCCAAAAAGGCTGATTGCGCCATCCTGTTTTGCGGAACCGGCCTGGGGATGGCCATCATGGCCAATAAGGTTAAAGGAATTCGCGCCGTGCCCTGCAACGAACTTTTTTCCGTAAAATTAACCCGTTGCCACAATAACGCCAACGTCCTCTGCCTGGGTGGCCGGATTCTGGGACCGGACCTCGCCTGGGAAATAGTTTTAACCTTCCTGAATACGCCGTTTGCCGGCGGCCGTCACCTGCGTCGAATCAACGAGATTAAACGCCTGGAAAAGACCTGTTAAGGATGTCATTGCGGGCGTGTTCGGCAAAGCAATCTCGTTCTTAGGTTTGCGATTGCCGCGGCGCTTCGCTCCTCGCAATAACAGGGATTTTACGCCCACCAGATAGCGCCTCGGGGTTCCGAAAAAATAACCTCTTTCAGGAAGGTTACTGCTTTAAGAAATCCTTCGCGTCCGGAAAGAAGGCTGTCCTCGTGTTCAATGGAAATGACTCCGTCGTAGCCTACCAAACGTAAAGCGCCGACCAGGTCTTTCCAAAAATCTTGAGGATGACCGTAACCTACCGTCCGGAAGATCCAGCTGCGGTTTGCCTCGTCGGAATAATGCTTGGTATCCAGAACACCATTGACTGAAGTGTTAACCGAATCAACCCGGCAATCCTTGGCGTGAACGTGGTAAATTGCCTTGCCAAGCTTACGTACGGCCTGTACCGGGTCTATGCCCTGCCAAAAAAGATGGCTTGGGTCAAAATTGGCGCCGATTATTTTCCCGACTGATTTTCTTAAATTCAAAAGGGTTTCCGGATTATAGACCACAAAACCGGGGTGCATCTCCAGCGCAACCCGGGTTATACCATGGTCGGCCGCAAATTTTACCTCCTTTCCCCAAAAAGGAATAACTTTTTCCTCCCACTGCCAGGCAACCGTCTTGCTGAAATCATCCGGCCAGGGACAGGTTACCCAGTTGGGCGTCAGGTCCTTTGGTCCGCC
Source organism: Candidatus Omnitrophota bacterium (assembly GCA_043826355.1). Taxonomy (GTDB): domain Bacteria; phylum Ratteibacteria; class UBA8468; order MWAK01; family MWAK01; genus JAHJUB01. The sequence goes on along the minus strand of JBDRQI010000011.1, from coordinate 12,117 downwards.
GCCCGGACAGCCGGAAAAGGTATTGATTGTTTTTAATCCCAACGCTTCCGCCAGCATAATCGTTTTGTGCTGTCCGGCGACGTGAGATTCAGCAACGCTCTTATCCGGATGCAGGGGATTGCCGTGACAGGAAAGCGCCGAGATAACCAGACCGTGCTCCGCAACCGTTTCTTTGAATTTCCGGAGTTTAGCCGGGCTGGCCAGAAGTTCATCCGGATCGCAATGAGGACTTTTGGCGTAGTTGGCGGCGCCAATCTCCACCGCCTCGCAGCCGACTTCTTTTACGTAATCGAGCGCCTCTTCGAATTTCTTATCGCTGAAAAGCGTCATCAACACACCCAGCTTCATAGGCCCTCCGCGGTTAATAGTTCCCGTATTTACCGACCAACTCCATCACCTTCTGATAGTCCTGAAAACTGACGTTTTTCGGCACCGAATGGTCCGAGTGGTAGATATAACCTCCGCCTTTCTTGGCGGATTCAAACTTGGTTTTAATCTCCTCTTCAATCGCAGTTGGGTCTGCGGCCGCGCCAACCATTTTACGCACGTCAATGCCGCCCATGAAAGCGAGTTGGTTGCCGTAAATCTTTTTCAATTCAATCAGGTCCATCCCGGCCTTGACCTCCAGGGGCTCGAGGCAGTCCAGGCCGGCCTCAATCAAAAAAGGAACCAATGGTTTTACGTTTCCGCAGGAATGGAGAAGCGTCTTCATACCGTTTTCGTGACAGAAACCTAAGATGTATTTGTCAATCGGAAAGATTAATTCCCGATACATCTTGGGTGAAAAAAGAGAACTATTTTTATAGCCCATATCGTTGTAGAAGAAGGCGCCGTCAAATTCATAACCCTCCTTGAGAAGCATCCGGCAGGTATCAACCGCAAGTTTGCCCACGGTTTCAAACATGTCCCGGGCGGTATTCGGGTCTTCGGCCATCAGAATAAGCAGCCGCTCGCTGTTCATAAAACCCTGGCAGCGGTCATAACCAACGGCTGCGCTGAAACAGATAAATTTCCCGCCCGCCCTCATCTGGTGGTAGCGGTTATGCGTGGTTGCCCAGTCTATCCGCTTATAATCCGATTGCAGACGGGGTTTAAAATTAAACCAGTCTTCTTTTGTCTTAACCTGCGTATCAACAACTTCCGGGGTGGTGGAATAGTCCCGGAAATTTTTTGCTTTCCCGCCGTCCGGCGTGGTAGTCAAAATGTAATTTTCGTTCTTCTCTAAAATTTGGATCGGAAACCGGGCGGAAAGGTCTGCGCCCAACTGAATAAGTTCGTAACCAAAATACTCTTCAACGGGTATCTCCTCCGGAAGTCCTTCCCGGTGCCAGCGGCTGACCGTAGCCCCCCAGGGACTATCCTGAACGGGCACCCGGTCCGCTTCCCGGTGCTCCAGAACTGCCTTAATTCGTTCCCGGCTTGTCATTCTTCCTCCATCTGAAGTAAAGCACTATGTTACAATTTATCGTTTCGGTAGTCAACGCCGGAGTGGTGGAATGGCAGACCTTAAAAGAAGTGCTCAAAATTAGAGCGCGTCACTTCTTGCCAATCAAGAAATAGAGCACCATACCGATAACAGGCAAAACGAGTATCAGGATAATCCACAACACCTTTTTGCCGGTATCCATAGAGCTTTTCAGGACATCAACAATGGCGATAATATTCAGAACCAGCAAGATAAGCCCTAATATTCCTGACACAGCCCCTCCTTTTCCCCGCTTTTTTCTTCACGCTACATAAGGGCCCTACCTAAAGGGCGGATAGGGCCCTTATTCCGTCCTGTTATCCTACTCGGAGATTACTTCGAAATGAACCTTCCGGGCAAAAGGCCAGGATGATTTAACCGCTTCCAATTCGCCCATCGGTTTCACGATGAGAATCTCTTCCGGGATGCCCGCCCTGACCAGGTAATCCTTGACTGCGACGGCCCGGCGTTCGGACAGTTTCAGGTTATACTCATCGGTGCCCTCAGGCGAGGCGTAGCCAAGTAATATCGCCTTCAGGTTCGGGTATTCCTTGAATACCTTCGCGTTCTGGTCCAGGATTCCCCGGTTGAAAGGCCCTAACGCTGAACTGTCATAGTCAAAATAGACGTCCTGGACGTTGACATAGACCTGTTTTTCCACTATCTTGTCTACGTATACTGTTTTCTCAACAACCTTTTCAACAATCCGGTCGACCGGCTTTTCCACTATCTTTTCCACAATCACCTGCTTCTCGACAATCTTCTCTACCGGCTTTGGCGCCGCTGCTTTCGGGACGGGTGCGGGAGCCGGGGGTTCCGGGGGAGCCGTGGTTTCGGCTACGTAAACATAACCCCTGTTTCCCCACTGGGTATTATCTTCTATACCTTCGGCTGATTGGTCCGGCATCCACCAGGAACCTTCCTTGAGCGCCGTTGCGGTCGGGTTTGACGTCTCTTCCGTTGTGTCCGCGTCCATTACCGGCGCATCCTGCGCCCCGGACTGGCCCCACCAGGACAAATCTTTACCGGCGCGTTCGGGACCGGTGGCGCATCCGGCCAGCAGTGAAAATGCAAAAACAACTACCGGCAAAAGAACCCAATTCATCTTTTTCATCTTTGTTTCCTCCTTAGTTTGCACGGTTGATACTCACGTTCTAATCAGGTAATTGATACTTCCCTGGTCTCGGAAGAGATTAGTTTACCGTTCTGGTAATACTTGATATTTACGGTCCGGATGTTCCCGCTTCGGGATATCGGCGTGGCAACAACCTCTTCTTTGATTCCGCTTTCCGTCGTCCGCGAGTAACTTACCGTAGCATTTTGCTTGGCTGCCTCAAGAGCCGCCTGATTGATGACGGCGGCGTTGGAATCTACGACCGGCGTAGAAACCTCCTTGTCGGTTGTGCTGCCGATCCAACCGCCGGCTGCGGCACCGGCTGCGGCACCGATAATAGCCCCTCTCCAGGGCTGTTTGGAGTCAATCAGGGCGCCCAGGATACCGCCGGATACCGCGCCTATCCCGGCACCTGCCTTGGTACTCGGCGTCAGGCCTTCCCAGGTCGCGCAACCACTTAACAATACACACGCAATCGCTACCACCACCAATCCTTTCATACACACCTCCCTGGTAAACGTGAACGTTCTCTATCTTAACTATTTACCTTACCGCGCGGAACGGTTGGCAATCTCTTTGTAAATCTGGATCGCCAAATCGTTTCCCCGCGCACCCTGTTTTATCCTGTTGTTCACAAAATTGGCCAGCCCCGGGAAATCAGTATTCTTGCCCACGCCGTATGCCATGGCCCTGGTTACCTGTTCGTATTCGGTTGCGCTTAAATTTCTTCTCAAAAATTGATTTGTCACCGTTTCCAGCGGCTGGGTTGGGACGCCTCTTCTGGCGGCTGATTCAACCGAATAGACCATGGTCTCCCCGGCGGTCTTATCCGCCTTGTTGCGAATGAGGTCCTGAATCCTGTTCAGGGAGTCCCCCCATTTGTTCTGCTGGTCTTTTGTCCAGGTGCCCCACTGGGGAGGATTCTGTTTCTTGGCGAGTCCGGGAGGCATATTACCCCCGCGCCACCCTTTCTTTTCCCCTTCGCTCCAGCCGGGCGGCCGGCCGTTATTCCATTCCTTCTTTTCCGCTTCGCTCAAATCGGGCGGAATCCACCAGCCTTCCTTTTGCCATTTCTCAATCTCCTGTTGCTGCTCTTCTGCTTTCTGTTGGTCGGTTTGTCTTGATGCCATTCCCACAATGGACTGAACGGTAAAGAAAAGAAAAAACAGTCCTGCAAAACCCGCGGCCAGACGTTTCAGATACATTTTCCTCTCCTTTTTCCCACAGTTTAATTTCCTATTCAATTTTCGGAGAACCGGTAATGTAGAAAAAACCATCTGCGCCCACGGGCGCTTTCCAAGCCAGGGCCGCAAAAACCGCCAGGTCCATTCAGGCCCATTATCGCCAAAAACTTCATTCTGCAAATTATATTTCACCTCCCTCCGCCTTGCTCTTGATATTTTTCATAATATGTGTAGTATATTTTAGGTGATACATATTTATACATAAGATACAATATCCTGTAAAATACCTTTAAGTTGTTACTAAAAGAATATCAGACTAAACATTTTTGCTTCCTTTGGGGTTCCCCCCCCTGGACTAGACAGAAATCAGTGGTATTTAAGGTGTAAAAAGTAGTTCCGCAGCGCGCGATTTTTTTGCGCGCCGGCAACCTCTATTAAATCACCTCCCGGTTTTCCTGTCAATTTGCCTTCTGCCCAAAATATACTTCCGCCGGCGGCCTGTTTCCCCAAAGAAGAATGAAACCGTTCCTCGTTGTAGAACCGGAAATAACCGCCTAATTGCTCCCGGGCTTCCCGAACACTCTGGTAGTCGTGCAGATAAACTTCCCGCAAGGGTTCGTTGCGAGGTCTCACGACTTCGTATTTAACCGTCCGTCAGAGTCTTTTCACAAAGATATTGTCAAAAGTCCTGCTCTTGCCGTCCATGCTGATGGTAATGCCGTGTTGCATCAGGGTAGCGGTGAACTCCCGGCCGGTGAACTGGCTTCCCTGGTCGGAATTGAAAATTTCCGGTCTTTTCTTTGTTAAAGCCTGCTCCAATGCCTCAAGACAGAAGAAAATATCCAGGCTGTTGGAAAGAGACCAGCTGATTACGTAGCGGCTGTACCAGTCCATAACCGCCACCAGATAAAGCCAGCCGGGATTCATCCGAATGTAGGTAATATCCGTCGCCCAGACCTGGTTGGGACGGATTTCAAACTGGCTGCTTAACTGCGCGATTGTCTTTTCGCCCTTCAGCGTTTCCAGGGCGACTTTGCCTTCAGGGCCGCATCGTGCGTTTTTCGCATTGTCTCCCCCTGGCTGTTCTGATATGTTAAAATACACCTAATTGGGATTATTCAGTTTTTTTGAGGGGGGACTTCACTTTAGAGTATTCTACATTAAATCTTTTTCAGTGTTTCTGTGGCAGGGTTTGTGATTGGTTTTTGATAATACACAATTAACCCAAAGGGGGGATATGACAGGATTTCTTATCAGGAAAAACCTAAAAGACAAATTAGTGTCACTGGTTTTAATTCTGTCGGTAATCTTTATTCTGGATTTAGCAACCGCTTCAGCAGACAGACAAGAAGAAATAACCGGTAAAAACGGCGCCCCCATGGTCCTGGTTCCGGCCGGGGAATTCTTGATGGGTTCCACTTCCGGGGATGCGGACCTTCGCTGGGAACACCCCCAGCACAAAGTTTTTCTTGATGCCTACTACATAGACAAATATAAGGTAACCGTGGCCCAGTACCGCAAGTTCTGCCAGGAGACCGGAAGAAGTATGCCTTCCGAGCCTGCCTGGGGCTGGCAGGATAACCACCCCATAGTCAAAGTCTCCTGGAACGATGCGGTTGCCTACGCCAACCACTACGGAAAACGCCTGCCCACCGAGGCAGAGTGGGAGAAGGCGTGCCGGGCCGGTTCAACCACCAAGTACTGTTTTGGTAATAGCGGAACAAACCTTGGTGATTACGCCTGGTACTCCGTCAACTCCAATAAGCAGACCCACCCGGTCGGTACCAAAAAACCAAACGCTTTTGGCATCTACGACATGCACGGAACTGTCTGGGAGTGGTGCAACGACTGGTACAACGAGAACTACTACAAGAGCAGCCCCACGAATAATCCTAACGGACCATCCGGCGGTCCGGGCCGCGTGCTGCGCGGGGGCGGCTGGTACAGCTCCGCCGGATACTGCCGCTCTGCATTTCGCAACTGGGACCCGCCGTCGTTCAAAGCCATCAACTACGGTTTCCGCTGCGCCTGGTCGGCGCCCGGTACAACCGAACAATAAATAAGGGCCCTACCCAAAACAGTGAATAGGGGCCTCTTGTTTACTTCAGTTACCTTACATTATCTTTACGTTACCGGCTACTCTGAGATTACTTCGAAATGAACCTTCCGGGCAAAAGGCCAGGATGATTTAACCGCTTCCAATTCGCCCATCGGTTTCACGATGAGAATCTCTTCCGGTTGAAACGCTTTGCATACCAACGGATTTCACGCTTCTACAAAAATTTATCGCTTGTGTGATAAAATATAAACTCAGGGCGATTTTCGTCATACGCCTGTCATACATTGGGGAAAAAATAAGCAGTTCCAATTTCGGCCTAAATAGTGGAAACGAAACGATTGATTAATAATATTTTAGCAAGTTACGCCGGAGTGGTGGAATGGCAGACGCGCCGGACTCAAAATCCGGTGAGGGCAACCTCATGGGGGTTCAAGTCCCCCCTCCGGCACTGTTGTCCCGCAACGGTTTCCACAGTTTTTGCAGAGAAAAAAATCACCCCTATTTCTGCCAAAAGTATGACAGAAAGTTCGTTCAAGTTTTGAGAAATGATGGTTCTCATAAAAACGCGGAACCCTTTGATACACAAAGCATTCCAGATAATTCACCTACTAAATATCCCTCATTTCACGAAAAAAACTCACCGGACAAAATATCCGCTGTAAAGATAGAAAAATACTTCTAAAGTAACGCTTGAATCTCCTCGTTCGTGTTAATGTTATACCCCAGAAGTTTATAGGTTTTTAATCTCTTTTGAAACATACTCCAAAGGACAGACACTTCCTCGTCGACATAATCGTATATGCGCACATCTTTCTTTTGAGGGTGCTTCCGGTGAAGTCTGCCCGCATACTGAATTAACCGGCCCTTAAAAGAAATAGGCATGGTCAAAAAAAGCGTATCCAACCGCGGGTCGTCAAAACCTTCCCCAAGATAAGTTCCGGTTGCCAGAATCGCCTTGCTTTTATCAAAAGGGCAGTTCGACAACTCTTCCAACAATTTCTTACGTTCTGTCGGTTTGATGCCGCCATGAAGAATAATCAAATGCTCGATTTTATTTTGAAGCATACCGGACAAAATGCTTAGATGTTCCCTTCGCTCGGTTAAAATGAGAGGAAATCTACGCTCTTGGATTACTTCCATAATATCATGAACTATTCTTTCGTTCCTTTCCGTATTATTTATTAGAGGCGGCCAGAGTTTATGAATGCTGTCATCCTTGCTCCATTCGCAGACAAATCCTGTTTTTCTGACAACCACGTTATATTGGAAAACCTGTTCTTCTGCATCTCCGAAGCTCATCTTGTGACGAATTGGACCGCATTGCATATGAATAATGGGCTGATGTCCATCTTTTCGATACGGGGTTGCCGTAAGCCCCAATATGTATTTGGCCTTAGTCTTTCCGAGCGCCCGTTCAAAAGAGACGGCCGGAATGTGATGACATTCGTCAACGATAATAAAACCGTAATTCTCTATTTCATCAGTAACCGTGCCTTTTCTCTGCAAACTTTGAATCATGGCTACATCAAGAATTCCATTCGCTTTATCCTTACCGCCGCCAATCTGACCAATTTCGTTTAAATCAAGACTGAGAAAAGACGCCAATTGCATTCGCCACTGTTCAACAAGAGGTTTGCGGTGGACCAGGACCAAGGCATTTCTTTTTCTTTCGGTAATCAAATTAATGGCCAGGACTGTCTTACCGGAACCCGAAGGTGCAACTAAAACCCCTATGTCATTTTTTAGCATTTCCGAGACGGTTTCTTTCTGTTTTTCCTCCAGTTTTCCGTAAAACTTAAAATTTACTTTCTTTCCTGTTGTTCGCTCATCCTTGATATTTATAGTTATACCATGTTTCTTTGCCAAAGAAAGCAAAGATTCAAAACAACCCCTTGGCAAAGTCAAATAGTTTTCGAGAAGTTCTGCGCAACAGATTACCCGGGGTACAAAAGACGTAGACAAACGCATGTTCTGTCTCTTGTAGAACTCGGGGTTTTGAAATGCGGCCAAACGCTTCACCTGATTCAAAAAAGGAGAAGGTAAGGCATCGGTTCTCATATATAATTTGTCTGCAAAAACTACTTCGAGAGAATCAGGTAAATTTCCTATAACAGGTTCACCTCTCATTTTACCCGAAGGTAATTTTAACCACGGCTGCTGTTTTTCGGTCTCATCTTCGAAATCTACCTTTACCCCGATAATTCGTCCAGTTGCTTTAGCTTCCGCTACCAATTTCTCCACTTGAATACTTGGCGTTTTAGTTGCCTTGCTCAAAAAATCCCATTGGTCGGGATAGGGTTCGCAACGCTCATCTATAAAAAGAGTGTTGCCACGAACAACGGCTGCTTTTTGGAATGGCAGGGCGATTAAATTGCCTAGGCCTCCCTTGGGTAAACTATCCTGGTTGGGAAAGAGTCGGTCGTAACTTTCCATGCCAAGGCGATAATGGCGGGACATTGTTTCCGTAAGCAGAAAACTTCCCATTTCTCGGGCTGTTTTTGCGGGTATGGCTTCGTCAAAAAAGAACCAGGCGTGCGCCCCGTTTCCTGATGATGACCGTTCTATTGTTACGGGAATGTCTCTTTCTTCACACGTCTTTCGAAAGGCGGAAACATTATCGACCCATCCTTTTCCATCGAAATCAATTGCCAGGAAATAACAGGTTCCATCCAGCAACATAGGATAAATTCCTATAATTTGTTTTCCGAATAAATGTTTACCAATAACCTCATCGGTCAAAGGGTTAAATTCTCTATTGACGCAGTCGGTGCACTTAACCGCCGGCTTTTGACAAAGTCCTTTAACCCACTCGTTTTTGCAAACTGGACTATAGCCCTTTCGCTGTGTTGTCTTGCTTATCCAGAGCCGCGCGTAAACATCGTCTCTCCCCCGGAAGAGGCTACGGAATAATTTCAAATTACAGTCGGGAATAAATGCGGTATCGTCTCCTTCCTTGATTCCGATACTGTAACTTCGAATACCAACAGAATTTGAAGGTTCCGACTTTCCCTGTAAATTATTTAATTCAAAAATAAGCCGTTCTTTTTCTATGTCGAGTTTCCTCAACCTATCTTTGAGGACCTCGATAGTTTCAGCAGGCGCTCCTTCTTTCATCTCGCCGTTATTCATTTGAAATTTAAACCCTCAAATCAATTCTCGTTATACGGCACGGTGGGTTCGTTCATTTCTTTCCTTAAATAATCGATTACAAAACCGTCTATTCGCTTCCAGATGTAGGAAACGAATTTAACGGGATTGGGATTTCCTTGCTTATCGCGGTAGTAAAGGTCATAACTTTCAACTTTCTTGTAAACAATCAGGATGGCTTCTTCGAGCAAATCCTCTCCAAATCGCCGAAGTAACTCGGGAAATACTTTCCGGTGGATTCTAAAGATTAAGAAACCGATGTGGCGAAGAACAATCTCATCCTTACTTTTCTTTGAGCCTTTTTGGGCTTTTAAGATTAAACATCGTTCTTCGGACAAAGAAATCCTTGGGTACGACCAAACAATTTCTTTGTAAGATTCCCACATATCTGCCGGTATTTATTACCAAAATAATTTAGGAGGGTTCATATCCCGATTTTTTGAATGGTTTCGTTGACGATCATAAAGGAGCGTTGCCGTATTCTTTCTTTTTCAGCAGAATCGGTTGACGCCATAAAATTAGCTACCCAATAAGGGCCTTCGGCATCGATTGCGCGAAATCGTTCCTTGACGGCAAGCAATCCCTCTCTGACAATTGGATTATCCCTCAAGTTTTTTATCTCCTTTGCCACCGAGGTTGGTCCTTCTTTATAATAATCGCAGAGTACATAAATATCGTAAGCGTCTTTTTCTTTGTATCTGTCTCCGAAGGCAATCCCCTTCAACGCCATGAAACCCGCCAGAGAAACCATTTTAAATTCAAGCGTTGTTCGACCATTGTTCGGCAACGTGCCGGAAAGTTCTATTTTTTGGTTCGAGATGAAAGATACTTCTGCGCCCCTCAGATTTCTTGCTTTTAATCCGGACTGAATCAGGCGGTGCCTGTGTTTTGTGCTTCCAGGAACCGCTTTATCAGCCAAAGGACAGAGAAAATCAATTTTGATCGTATACTCTTTTTTGTCAATCTCGGACCTTACTGTCTTTTCGAATTGATAAAGTATCTCTTTTGAGGGTCGATAGCCTTTGCTCAAGAGCATCTGGGCCATTGTTGCATAGACTTCTTCATTAATCGTCGCGGGATTAATCACCAGGTCAATGTCGATTGAACCGATGTGGTTAAAATCACTTCCGGCCGGTCGATTCTTCTCCAGCAGAAAATAAGGTACCCATCCGCCTATCAATACGAGAGAATCACGATATGTTTTTAAAATCGTCATTACCTCCAACAAGACCGATTTAGAAGCGCCGGTTATTGCCGGATGATAATCTAAACCTGCTCTTTCTGGCATAATCCTCCTAAAATCCCATCTTCTGCTTTCTCAAGAACTCCGCCTGTTCGCTTCCTCTGGCCGGATACTTTATTAAATCAAGGTAGAGCTGGGTATTGCAGACCACAAAAACCCCATCAACCTCCTGCTTACGATAGAATACGCCCTCGTCATAAGAAGTTATCAGGTTTATGGTACCACCAGATTCCACCGGCTTCAGAGCTAAAGACTCCGCCCATTTTTCCGGGTCGCCTTGAACATACAGGTGAGTATCCGAAAACCTTACAAACGGAGCCACGAGACTGGCGCCGCTGTGGAGAGTCAGCGCGTACTGAAAATCTCTTTTTTTTGATATTCCGGCAAGATTTTTCTTGAATTCCTCAAACGTACGGGTAAAAGAAAAATAAGTGTTGATTTTGTTCTTTTGAAAATCGTAATTTTCCGACCAGTAGTTGAGCAAATCGCCTGGTTTTGTCAATTTTATAGCGCCTCTTTGTTTATCAATAAAATCTTTCTCATTAAGAAATTTGATTATTTCAAAGGCTCGGCGAATGTTTACGCTTGCTTCTTTGGAAAGAGTTGAAAAATTCCACGATTTTTTCGGATTTTCCAGCATTACCCTGAGTATCCGTGAAGATTTCCGGGCAAAAAGGTTTGTGGAAGTAACTGCCTGGGGATAAGGTTTGTCGTTAGAAGTCTTTTCGACGTAAACCGATCCGAACTTTAAAAAGACGTTTCCGATTAGGTCGATGTATCCAAAACCGGCATCTTTACAAACCTTTCGTCCTTGTTCCGAAATGAAAGGCGTAATTACAACAGGATAAGCACCTTTTTTGACTTCCGGCGACTGGTTGAGTTGTCCTATGGCCTGATAAAGGTATAGCGGTTCACCCTTTGACTTTACTTCAAAACACAATAGTTTAGAGGAGTTGCCGACCCAGACCTTAACAACGGCATCACAAAAACTCCTGCCAGATAGGGATTCAAGAGCAACCTTCTTAATCTTTATGTCCGGAAGAAGCTCCTTGAGCCTCGTGGGCAGAGACCTGATAATCTCTTGTTCAGATATTTTTTCCATAGCAATTTTTACTATTTAGGACATTTTTACGATTTGGTAAAAGATTAGCATAAAGTAAAAAATAAGTCAAGTCCCCTAACAAGCAAATAAGGTTTAGGCATTAGGCTGGACTGCTTAACACCAGTAAATGAGGAAAGGTTATTTCTGGAGGTTTGTTTCCTAAAAATCACCCTGTTACGTCTATTCTCCTTCCAAATCCGTTGTTGGACAACGATTTCCAGTAAAGTCGGAGCCGTGAAAAAGTATGACGCAGGTATGACGTGAAGTGCGAAAATTGGAGAAGGGTGGGATTGCCACGCAGACTGCGCTCGCAATGACAAGACGGTTGATACGCAATGGTCTTCTGGAGATTGACCCAAGAAAAAATCTCGTGGTAAAATTGAAATGTTTGAACTCAAAATCCGGTGAGGGCAACCTCATGGGGGTTCAAGTCCCCCCTCCGGCACTATCGTAACTCATTGTCCCACAATGATTTCCGCGTTTTAAACCAACCCGACTAGATAATCGTTTTTATTGATGTGTGACAGAAGTGTGACGGAAATTGCGCTAAATTTCGAGATTTACCGACTAAGCGGTAAATTTTTTTCAAAAATGCGGAATCCGTTGATACGCAAAGCGTTGCGGGAAATTATACTAAAAAATATCTCGGATTAAAGTCGCACTTGCGTATTCCGCTCAAAGGAGCCACTGATTCCGGTGAAAGGAGCCACCCCCCTGTTTTGAATCGGAGCGAAGCGACGGCAGTTTTGGTTTAAGTTGTTTTGTTCCACAGAAATGATTCTCTATTTCTGTGCGCCGCGCCG
>JBDRQI010000010.1:0-6048 GCA_043826355.1 Candidatus Omnitrophota bacterium | reverse complement strand
TTGGCAGCGTTCAGTCTCTGGTCGTTTTTAATTGTCAGCGCGGCGAGAGCGGAAGAGTCAGTTGCGGCGAAGGCAGAATTCAACCAAAAGATAAGCGGCTGGGAAAAAGCCTTAGCCGAAATAACAGAAAAAGAAAAAGCGCTGGCCGGCCTCTATGGTTCACCGGCAGCCGCCGAAGCAATGAAGAAAGAGCTGGAAAGGAAGATAAATTTTTATGCGCTGCAGACAATCATTAAAAACGCCAAAAGCAGGGGTTCTCTCAGAATCAAAGAAGAGGAGGAGGGAGACCTCATTGCGGGACAGATAAAAGACGGCATCAGCCGCCTGGAAGCCCTTATCAGCGGACCCGGGTTGATTACTTATATCGTTTCACCCGTTTCCGGTGCCAGGGTGTTGCCCTTTGACCCCTTTGTGCCGGGTGAAGTTGCCAACGAAATTAAGATAGTGGCCACCCCGGGCGAATACGAACCGGCCAGCTTTGTGCTCAACCCCAAAGATAACCTGAAGAACCTGATGCTGACCGCAAGCGACTTGGAAGGCGCTCCGGGAACCATCCCATCCTCCAGCATAGACCTTAAAGTGGTTAAGTGCTGGTATCAAACCGGGATAAACTGGAATAGTGGTTCATTTGAAGCAGGAACAAAAGTTATTGTTCCGGAACTTTTGCTGAACGATGATACGCTGGTGAAGGTTGATATTGAAAAGAAAGAAAATTATCTTAAATCAGTCTCCGCGGAAGGAGAAAAAGATATCTGGATAAGCAACCCTAATGAAGTCCAAGAATGGCGCACAATAGACGAGTTTCCGGTCAAGGACAGTCCGGTGCTCTTACCGGTCAATATCCCGGCCCACGAGAACAAGCAGTTCTGGGTTACGGTGAAGGTTCCGGAAGATGCCAAGGATGGGGTCTATACCGGCTCCATCAACCTCTCCTCCGGAGAAAAATCCCTGGGCGCCATTACTTTGAAATTGCGGATTCTGCCCTTTAAGCTCGCCTCTCCCAAAACCTACTATGACTCAAGCCTGGAATTCACCAGCTCCATTTACTACGCCTCCCGTCTCAGTCTCAGCTCCCCGTATAATTACCCGAAGGGAACTGTTTCCGGAATTTGGAAAAGCAAAGAACAATTAAAATCGGAACTGAAGAATATGCTTGCCCACGGAGTAACCAGCCCTACTGTCTACCAATCCTATGGAGATCCAAATTATTCAGAATTTTTTGGGGAATACCTGGACATCTGGAATGAAGTGGGAATGGGCAAACAGGCGCTCTATTTTATGGGAGCGGATTTACAAACGGTTCTGGGGTGTAACTTTGCTAAGGGAACAGGGCTTCCCGTCCCGGATGCAAAATTGGCGGCGTTAAAAATACGCGTTAAAAAGGTAATGGACTTTTGCAAATCTTACGGGATTCCGGAGGTCTATTTCTACGGTCAGGATGAAGCCAGAGACGCAGAGGTAACAGCCCAGTTTCCTGCGTGGGAGGCAATACAGGAAGCGGGCGGCAAGGTCTTTTCGGCCGGATATCGTCCTGGTATAAACGGCAATAAACAGGGTAACTTTGAACTGGAGGGACCGACAATATACCAGGATGTATTTGTCTCCTGCGGAGAACCGAAAGAAGCGGACAAATGGCATTCAGTTGGTCGTAAAATTTGGTGTTACGCCAACCCCCAGGCCGGACCGGAAAATCCGGCGCTTTTCCGGAAGAACTATGGTTTTCTGCTCTGGAAAGCAGAGTACGATGGCGCTGCCACCTGGGCCTATATTCATGGTTATGGTCCCTGGAACGATTTCACTGTTTCTGGAAAGAACTACAGTTTTGTCTACCCCACCGTAAACGGAGTAATCGACACGATTGCCTGGGAGGGCTACCGGGAAGCGATGGATGATATCCGCTACGGCACTACGTTGAAACTGCTGATTGAGGAGACAAAGAAAAGCGGGGCTAAGACAGAGATTGCCCGGGAGGCGGAAGAGTACTTGAAAAATCTTGATGTCAAAGATAAAAGCCCTGACCTCATCCGTCTTGAAATAATTGCTTATATCTTAAAATTAAGATAAGGAACGCGATTGCGGTCAATTCCGAAATATTGGTGGAGCTGAAGATAAAAAATGAAAAAGAACTTTAGTTCGCGGGAAAGGATGCTTTCGGCTTTGGAAAATAAGAAAGCTGATTACACTCCGTGCAGTTTCATGATCTTTACGGCTCTCCAAAAAACGTGCAGAGACCAATTCGAATTTATCGAGAAACAGGCAGAATTGGGTTTAGACGTAAAGGTGGAATTGCCGGAACTTCCTTTTCGTTTTCATCCTGAGGTAAAGGTTAAAGAATGGAAGGAAGTAAAAGAAGGAAGAGCTCTGCTCCACAAGGAATACATCACATCGCAAGGAACCCTCACCGCTATCGTAAAGAAGACCGAGGACTGGCCCTACGAAGATAATGTTCCCCTTTTTAACGATTATCTTGCTCCCCGCTCCGAAAAATTTCTCGTAGAGGAAAAAGAAGATTTAAAAAGCTTGAAATTCCTTTTTGGCAAACCAACGCCTGAGGATATCGCCAATTTTAGAAATAAAAGCAAAAGACTGAAAAAACTTGCCGGGAAAAAAGGCCTTTTGGTTTCGGGAGGATGGCAGAGCACTTGTCCGGAGAAAGGAATTGACAGGGAGGGCGGAACGATGGGAGCGGATGCTCTCATGTGGCTCTGCGGGGCAGAAAAATCCCTTATCCTTGCCCTGGATAACCCGGAAGTAATCGCGGAACTCCTGCAAATGATATCTGCCTGGAATATGGAAAGAATGGAAGTGTACCTGGCGGAAGAAATAGACCTGTTAACCCGGCGTGCCTGGTATGAAGGTACCGAACTCTGGTCCCCGGCTCTTTATCATAGATTTATGTTTCCCATTCTTGAGAAAGAGATAAAACTCACTCATCAGGCAGGAGCGAAGTTTGGATACATTATGACCTCCGGAGTAATGCCGCTGCTGGATGATTTCTTGACGCTGGGTTTTGATGCGCTCATTGGCGTAGACCCTATTCAGGGAAAAGGAACGGAAATTGCGAAGCTGAAAGAAAGGCTGAACCGCAGGATTTGTCTCTGGGGCGGGGTTAACGGATTTCTCACCGTGGAAAGAGGCGATAGAGAAAAAGTGCGGGAAGCGGTAGAAAAAGCAATGGCTATCCTCGGCCCGGAAGGTTTCATCCTTTCGCCGGTGGATAATGTCACCGATAATTCCGAGAATACCTGGAACAACGTAAAAACACTGATTAAAGTCTGGCAGAAATTACGGTAAAGGAATAACTCATATGGCTAATAAAAAAATAGTCTGTTTAGGGGGAGGTTCAGTTTTTTTCAGGGATACTCTGGCGGATTTAGTGACAGCAGAAGAACTTAGAGAAAGTGAGATTGCTCTTTATGACATTGACCTGGAAAGAGCCCAACTGATGGCAAAATGCGGCCGGAGACTCTCCGACAAAGCAGGAATTAAATTAAAAATATACGCTGCGGATAGCCTTTCTAAAGCAGTAGACGGCGCGGACTTTGCCATTGCTAATATTGGCGGCGCCGGCGGAAAGGGAGGCGGTTATTCTCTTTCTAATGTCCACACCAATGACCTTTGTATTTCTGCTAAATACGGCATATTCCAGGTTGTGGGCGATACCTGCGGACCGGCAGCAATGATGGCTGCCTTCCGGACCATTCCCGTCTATCTTAATATCTGCCGCGAAATGGAGAGGCGAGCGCCCGGCGCCACATTCATAAACCACGCCAATCCGATGGCTATCCTCTGCCGGGCCGTGAACAAATACGCAACACTTAAAGATGCCATCGGCATCTGCCATGGTGTGCAGGGGGGGATAAAATACGCCGCAGAAATCCTGAAGGTTCTACCGCAGGAACTGGATACGGTCTGGATTGGAACAAACCACTATTACTGGTTTACCCGAATCTATCGTCAAGGGAAAGACCTCTACCCGGAACTTAAGAAAAAGATGGCTTCACGCAAGCCTCCGGAAAGCAACCTCCTGCACGCAAAGTTATCTCAAATCTACGGATATCAGATTGTCTATCCCGACGATAGCCACATCGTTGAGTTCTATCCCTTTCTGGCCCAGGTAAAGGATGGGGCTCATTTACCGTATAAACTTGCGGAAAGCCACCACGGAAAAGACGTTACCGGAATGTACGCCTTGGCCGGATTGGGTGGCAAAAGAAGCAGGAAAAAAGAAAAGCCCACGACCAGAGAAATGGTCATGAAAGAGTACCGGAAGTTTCTGAATGAGGCAGTCCTTCCGGAAAAGCCCGGTGTTGAAGCGCTGGCTTCCTTAATCGGTGCGCTTGCCACCGGAAGACGGCATATCCATATTGTTAATATCCCCAATAAAGGTGCGGTTCCAAACCTTCCGGGCACTGCCGTCTTAGAATTAGAAGGAGTTACTGATTCTTGCGGTATCAGGGCTATCTACACCGGTGAGGCGCCCTTGGTGCTCAAAAGCCTCCTGGAAAGAATCATCGCCTGGCAGGAACTGGTAGTAGATGCAGGCGCCAGAGGCAGTAAAGAGACGGCCCTTCAGGCTCTCAGCCTGGACCCGACGGCGATCCCTCCGGAGAGGGCGGGTGCGATGCTTGATGAATTACTGGCCAATTCCAAAGAATTCCTGCCCCAGTTTAAGATATGAACAGTAAAGAACGTGTTTGCGCCTGTATCGGGCGGAAAGATATTGATGCGGTGCCGCTTGGTTTCTATTTAGTGGACTGCGATACTATTTCCCGTGTTTTAGGAAGGCCTACTTTTGTCAAAAATAATGCAGCAACCCAGATCGCTTTCTGGGAAGGCAGGCGGGATGAAGTAGTAGAGACGATGAAACGTGATATCGTTGAATTTTACCGGAAGATAGACTTGTGCGATTTAATAACCTGGAAAGAGGCATGTACTGTTCCACCGAAAAATTATACACCCCAGCCGCCAAAGAAGATTTCTGACGAATGCTGGGAGGATAAAGAAGGCCGGATATTCAAGCTTTCAAAAATTTCCAACGAAATTGTCTGCGTCCAGGACCCTACCGCTTCAGAGAAAAGATGGACTCCGGAAGATTTTAAGGACCAGCCGCCGGATAATCCGCCTGACCTTACCAGCCTGGAGGTTTATGATTATTTGGTGGAACAATTAGGCAAGGAGCGCTATATTGCCGGAATGAGCGCCGGGGTAAGCCCAATGGTATATTTAGGAGGTCAGGAAAACGGTCTCGTAGCCTATCTGAATAATCCCGATCTGGTCAGAGCAGCCATACGCTATACCGCCGAAAGTCAAAATCTGGCAGATAAATATTATCTCCGGCCTGGCATTAGCGGTGTTTTTATTGAATTTGATTTTTGCGATACCCAGGGACCCCTGATTTCACCTGCGTTGTGGCGTGAATTCTGTTATCCCGGTTTAAAAAACAGAATAGATAATATTAAAAAGGTTTTTGGTTTGAATACCCAGATTCTCTTCCACAGTTGCGGAAATACCAGAAAGTTATTAGACCAATTTGCAGACGCCGGGGTACAGGTCTATCAGTCGATTCAGAACATTTCGGCGATGCGGGTTGGAGATTTGAAGCGTGAATTTGGCAATAAGTTAGTGTTCTGGGGCGGAATTCCGGTAGAAGAATTAATTTCCGGAACACCTGAAACTGTGCGCAAAAGTGTCAGAAGAACGATGGAAGAATGCGCGCCCGGCGGCGGATTTATTTTGGGTCCAAGCCATTCCATCGCCTACGGGACCAAATACGATAATTTTATGGCCATGTTGGATGAGTTCAATAATCTACGATTCAACTTTTGAGGAGGAATAACAATGAAGAAAAAGATTTTGTGGGGTATCTTGGCAGCGTTCAGTCTCTGGTCGTTTTTAATTGTCAGCGCGGCGAGAGCGGAAGAGTCAGTTGCGGCGAAGGCAGAATTCAACCAAACGCTAAGCGGCGGGGAAAACGCCTTAGCCGAAATAACAGAACAAGAAAAAGCGCTGGCCGGCCTCTAGGGTTCACCGGCAGCCGCCGAAGCA
>JBDRQI010000009.1:0-72624 GCA_043826355.1 Candidatus Omnitrophota bacterium | reverse complement strand
CAGGGCGTTATCCAGCACCGGGTAGAGTTGTTCGCGGGTCACCCTTCCCGGGCAAAGGACTCTTTTTTGATGTGGCCCGGCTTTTTGGCGCAGGTACCCGCTCATCATTATCCTTTTTTGGTAACCGCTGTCCTGACCGATAAAGACAAAGAGCAGTTTCGGGTATTTCTCCAGCAGTTCAAAGAGTATTTCGGCGATTACATCAACTCCTTTCCGACGGTCCAGAGACCCAAAAAAGAACAGATAGTCCCGGCCGGCAAGTAAATCCCGGTAGAGCCGGTCGTCCGTTTCGGAAATTTCGGCGCTGACCGGTGTTTCAATTACCGTTACCGGCTTGCCGGTTTCTTTCCGGATGATGTCGGCGATGATTCGGCTGGGAGCAAAGATGGCGTCAGCCCTTGCGGCGGCCCTTATTTCCAAACCGCAAGCGATTCTTTGGTCCAGGTGGAAGTAGGTTTTTCCTTTTGCTTTTCGCCAGAGCCCCGGGTGGCTTGATATCCTTACCACCGTTGGTACTTCTTCAGGACGAAACAGGCCGACGGCCAGGGAACTTGCGCACTGAATAACGGCAAAAGGGTCTTTCCGGTGCGCCTTCATCGCTTCCCGGTTGAGTTTCCGGCTCTGGTAAAGATAGGCAAGCGACCGGGTGAACTGGCGCAGGATGATAATATCCAGGAACGAAAGGAGATAATTTTTAACCTTGACCCGGTGCACCTCAATGCCGTTATGGAAGACAACCCCGTTCTTTTTTGAAGCGGTGATGACGACCGGCTGGTGACCGAGTTTAATTAAGGATAAGCAGGTCTGGTAGAGATAATTTACCAGGCCGCCGGAAATCTCTTCCTCGGTTACAAAACCCGGGGTTAGAAATGCGATTCTCATCTTGGAAGGTTCAGGTAAGAACCCATAAGAATGTCGGTCGATTCCGGGTCAATCGGAAATAGTCCGCTTGCCGGATAGAAGGTCATCTCTCCGAAATAGACCCGGTTATTTACGTGAAATAGGTCTACCCGGACAAACAAAAACCCCCGGGATAATTTGGAGGCGTATTCAATCATTTTTTCAAATTGCGCGGGTTTTGTAACAGGCGCGGATAAAGGTTTTAAATTCTTGTTTCCTTCCAGAAGGTTCAGGTCAAGATCGAACATGCTTACCCGTATTTCACCTGCCTTGTTTTGACGAATCTGGACCAGGCGTGAAAGGCCATCGTAGCAATAGAACTGATATTCATACATATCTTCCCCGTTTTTCGTTAAGTGTTCTTCACAAATAATGCGGGGAACGATATTTTTGTATCCCCACTCCCTGTGGGGGTAATAGCGGTTTGATTTCAAATGTTTTTTTAATAAACCGGAAGAGCGTTTCCAGTCAAAATCCGACTTATTTCTGCAAAAAACATTTTGACCGCTTCCGTGATTGATTTTTAAAACAAAAGCGTCCGGAAATTGGCTGATATCAATATCTTCCAACCTGTCGTAAACGCCGTATAACTCTTTTAATATCTCCGGGCCGACCCGCTCTGCCACAAGCTTGCGCACTTCGTACTTGTCCGTACACCGGATGAGGATATCTTTGCGCCAATTTAACTTTAGCCATTGGAGTTTCTCGGTAAAGGCCCGGGGGTCTTGCAGGTTCAGGCGTTTCCCCATCCTTTCCCTGTACTTCCGTGTAAGATACACTTTATCAGGGATGCACCGGTTGGAAAACCATTTTTCGAGTTGGCGTAATAATTTTATGCGCATGGAGATTAATGTTACATTCTCTAGTTTATCAATTTATTATACAACGATTTAAGAACGATTGAAAGTTGACAAGGTTGCGGGGTGTGTGATTTAATTATAGTGAATGTTTTTTGTTGGATAATAAAAAAGGAGGCGCAAAGTGAAGAGAATATTGGTGATGTGTTTGGCGGTTTGTTTTGCGGTGGCGGGTATTTCCGGTGCCGCCTCGGCGGCGGTCAAGGCCGGAGACGGAACCGCGATGGGCACCCTTTCGTATAACTTTACTACGTACGACGGGGAAACCGGCGGTTTAGACGTGTCAACGTTTGCGGCCGCTTTGAACGTGGGCCGGTTTGTTACCGACAGTTTCCAGTTGGAATTTGGCCTTGCCGGCCATTCGATAACGATTGATGAAGGAGGTTCGGCGACCCTTCAGCAGATGGGCTTGCAGGTGCGGCCCAATTTCCACTTCAACACCGAAAGCAACACCGTGCCGTACATCGGCCTCACCCTCGGATATTTCTGGACCGAGTATTTTGAAGTGAGCGACGGAAATTTCTTGTACGGCGGCCAGGTAGGCATCAAGCAGTTCATCAAGGACAACGCCTACATGCAGTTTGAAGTGGGCTACAACGCTGCCAGCATTGAGTTTTACGGGGAAGATGTTGATGTCGGCGACCTCAGGTTGAGCGTCGGTTTTGGCGTGAAGTTCTAATCCGGTCGGGAGTGTAAAGAAAAAGGGCTGCCCGCCATAAAAACGGGCAGCCCTTTTTTATTGTTTTCGAATAGATATGGCCAAACCGCTTTCCTGGTGGGATTATCTGGACGGAACATTCTTTGCTCTGCGGGAAAAGTTGACCGGTTACCGCCGGGAAAAGAGGATTTTCAGGAGAACAAGGGGTTTTGAACTTAACCTGAAGAACCCCCGGAGTTACAGCGAAAAGGTGGTCTGGAAGAAGATTTATGACCGCAACCCGCTCCTTCCTGTTGTTTCCGACAAGTACCGGGTGCGGCAGTACCTGAAAGATGTCATGGGAAAGCGGGAAGCGGAAAAGATATTAATCCCCCTGCTCTACGTGACCGACCGCCCGGAAACCATCCCTTTTGACGACCTTCCGGAAGAGTATATTGTCAAGGCAAACCATGGTTCGGGATGGATTATAATCGTGGAAAAAAATAAGCCGGTTGACCGGAAACGGATTGTGGCTCAATGCCGAAAATGGCTGGCCAAACCATACGGCCTGAAAAACCACGAATGGGCCTATCAGAAGATAAAAAGGAAGATAGTGGTTGAGAAACTGCTGCGCGATGAGAACGGGAAGATTCCGGCCGACTATAAATTCCTGGTCTTCCACGGGAAATGCCGGGAGGTCCAGGTTGTCTACGAAAGGTTTGCGGAAACAAGCGTCGGCTGGTATGGACCGGAATGGGACTATCTGAACATCAAAGGAAAAGGGAGGTGGGCGAAGACGGCCGTTTATGTGGAAAAGCCGGCGCAACTTGATTCCATGACCGGCCTGGCCGAATTTTTAGGAACGCCTTTTGACTTCATTCGCGTTGACCTGTACCTGGTAAACAACCAAATATATTTCGGTGAACTGACAAACTATCCAAACAGCGGAAGGCACTCATTTTCTCCGGTGGCGCATGAATATGAGTTGGGCGCGGAATGGAAGATAGTTCCGGGATACTGGAAACATCAAAATGGTTAGCCAAAAGATACGCGCAAAATTCAGAGAATTTTCTTTGCCGGCCGGGATAACCGGGGAGTCCTCTTTAATAATCCCCACGATTAAAAGCACGCCTTTTTTTAAATACGGCGTTCACGCTTACTACTTTTTCAATTTTAAGACCCGGAAAGGGCTGCGCGTCACCATAAACCATAAAGATATTATTCAACCGGGATTAACGAGGTTCATTAAGGCGGATTATAGAACTTATAATTATCTTGCCAAATTAAAATTTCTGTTCCGGAGGTACCACTACAATTTTAATGTTTTGGAACAGATGATGCTCATGACAATCCCGCACACGGTTACCCGTGTTCAGAACGGCCATTTTTTGATAAATTTGTGGTCTTATTTCGGATTTCTGGATGTTGATTGTAAAGACCGCCGGGTAAGGTATAACCTTATCGAGGAAAGCAAAGACGACTGTGTTTTGGGTTCCCAGCAATTTTACGATGAACGGACGGACGAACTATATTATCTGTCCTATTCTTTGAAGGATTCCCTGAAAAGGATTGTGGCGCCGGAGCGGAAGGTGTTCTGCCGGATAGCCAAGCGCGAAAACAGGACCGGCAAGACCAAAAATATCTGGTCCGGGGAGTTTGCCGACTACGTACACGACATTGCCGTCAACCAAACCCGGCAATATTGCGTTATTTGTGAGTTGGGCATGTACACCGGCCGGAACGGCAAGTTAATTCCATCCAGAGCGCTGGCGGTGGATTTAAAGAATAAAAAGCATTGGATTATCCCCCGTTTTATGACCGCGGCTCACGCGCAGTTCGACCCGGATGAACCCGACATCGTTTATTTTTCAAACCACAATTTCAACTACACGCACGGGAGTGTTTTGAAAGTTTTAAGGAAAGGCGGGTTCACCCTCAATTTTCGCGGTCCGGCGTCGGTATACAAATACCGCTTAACAGCAGACGGTCCTGTAGAATTGGGCGTTTTTACCGAACCCGAATTTTTCCGGGTTCCCACCTTTCACGTTTTTAATCATCGCGGCCGAAAAATTCTGGCGGGAATCGGGTTCCCGAACCATATCTTTATCGCGGACGCGAACAGCATGAAATATATTAAAAAAATCAGAGTGGACCACCCGGCCGGTTTAAAGGCCCGTTACCGGAATGTTTTATGTATCACCGGCGCCATTTCCCCTTCAATTGATGGAGAGAAGATATTTGCCCAGACCACGAAATCGTTTCAGGCGGTTGACGTGGCCAGCGGCAAGGCGGAAGCAATTCTAACTCCTTTCTACAACCACCCGAACTCAAATCACATGCTGACCGCAACCGAGACGGACTGGTAGTACTTTATAACACGAATTTTTGCGCTTTGGGTATCATCCTTGAGCGGTTTCTGTCATTCTGAGTGAAACGAAGAATTCCGCAGTTAAAGGATTGGATCCTTCGCAACCGCAGCTCAGGATGACAGAGTATTAATTGTTCAGGGGACAGAGTATTAATTGCTCAGGATGACAGTGGAATTATTTAGCGAAATCAAGTAACAGGGCAGCAAGGGTTTTTGTTGTATTTATGCGGTAAGTCTGGCGGCGTTCGCTTCAATTTCGATAAGCCATTCCGGCCTGCAGGCCGGGGCTTTAACGTATACGGCCGGCAAATTTCCGGCGTATCGGTTAATTTGCGGTTTTATGAAACCATAATCCGCCGCATCTCTGAGGTAAACGATAAGGTTGGAAAGGTCTTCTTTTGCAAAACCGGCGGCATCGAGCAGGGCGGAGATATTTCGTAAAGTATGTTCTGTTTGCCTGGTTACGTCCCCGGGGTGCACGACCCGTCCGTTCTTATCGATACTGGCTGTTCCGGAAATAAAAAGAAAGTCGGTCTTTCCTGATTCTGCCGCAGTTGCCCTTTCAAAGGTAACTCCATAAAGATGGGCCGGGCTTAAATGTTCCGGGGCCTGGATGTAGCGAATTTTTTCATTGTTGATGCCTGTGGCGGCGTATGCGTCCATAAATACGCGCGTAAACCGGCCGCCGCTTCCTCCCTGGATGCCGGTACTGGCAATATAACGGGTATCTTTTGTCAAGTTTATCGAATCAAAAAATTTTTTTCTGGCTTTGACCATTCCCGGATAATCGGCATCAATATGCGGAAGATAAATCCAGGTTCGTAAAACACTTTCTTCAATAGAAGTATTAAAATCTGAAAGTTTATCTTTCAAAAAACGGAATATTTTTTTTGTCTGTTTTTCCGAATCTGAGTTTTCGCCGGCTTCGGAATCTACAATATGTTCGGCAAAGATGTGCCTGGTTCCCGAGGTTGTATCAAAACGGAAAAATTTACCATTCCGGAATTTGCTGTTGGCTTTAACGTTGCTCAGGCAAACACCCAGCAAGGCTGCTTTTACGCCGGAAGCCGGGGGCTGTTCGGTTAAAGACATAAAGAAATCGGACGGTTGTTTTTCTTTATATTTAATAAACTCGCGGTAATGATTTGTCAGGTCACTGGAAAAGAATCGTTTTGTAACAGAGGTTTCAGGTTCAATTTTAAAAAATTTATAAAGTTCGGACTCGGCTTGTTTTATGGTTTTTACCTGGTCTGCAATCTGTTCCGGTTTTTCCGGAATAATCGCATACCAGAACTGCAGCCAGTTATGTTTGCTGTTTTTCAGCAAGCTGTATTTAATTTCCGCTTCAGCCAATTTTAGAATTCCCGTTTCCATCAGCGTTCTTTATTTTTAAACATCAGGTGTTTGACCTCACCGGCAGGTCCGGCAGGATGTCTTTCAAGAGGATGAGGCCGGTATAAACATCGCCTTCCTCGGTCGCTTCCAGAACCGGAACAGCATAACAACTGCACCCCCGGAAAACCTCAATCGCCTTTTCCACCGGTTCGTCGCGGTAGAGTACCGGTATATCTGTCGAGAGCAGGTCTGCGGCGATGACCAGGTGGTCCAGTTCCTCGCTGAGAATCAGGTCGCGCAGTTCGGAGAGGTGCAGTACGCCCCGGTAGATGCCTTTCTTATCCACCGCCGGATAGACGGAAATTTCCAGGCCCCGGATATGGGTCATGATGGAGAAGAGCGATTCGTCTATCTTCAGGGGTTGGAAATCAAGGTTAAGATAATCTTCAAGGTCACGGTAACCTTCCTGGCGCCGGTACCCGGGAGACAGGAATAACCGGCTTACGATCGGTCCGGCAAAGGTAGTCGCCAGGGATATGAGAATAATAAAACCGAGGAAATCCCGGGGTAGAATGCCGGCTTCATATCCGGCAATCGCAGTGGCTAAAGTGCCGGAAAGCTGCGGCGTGGTGGCAAAGCCGAAACCAAAAGATTCCCTGGTGCCGAACCTCTCTTTTTTAGCGATAAGATAGCCGGAGATAACTTTTGCGGACACCAGGGTGAGCAGCATGAGGGCAAGATAAACCCAGTTGCGCCCGGAACGGATAAGCCGAAGATTTGCTTCCACGCCCACCATCAGGAAGAAGATAGGGATAAATATACCCGAAGAGAGGAAATCGATATTCTGGAGAACCCGGCGGTCCAGCCGCATATTGGCCAGGGCGATACCGGCCAGAAACGCGGCGATGATAACCTGGATCTTCAGAGCGGAAGCCAGCCAGACGATTACCAAAATTACGACGATAAGGAGGCGGCTCTGGTCTTCCGGTGAAACCATTCTGGCTCGGGGATGGCTGACCGCCTTGCGGGCAAAGAACGGCAGTCCGTAGAGCAGTATCAGTACGAAGGCGGCAACCCCGCTTCCCATAAGCAGGGAAAAGACAAGGTCGGTTTTTTTGAAAAAAAAGATGAGCAGGGAGATTAAAAAGATGCTGGTTATCTCCTGCGCCAGGGTTCCGCTGACCAGGCTGGAGACAAAAGCGCGCATGTGGCGGGAACCCCGGTAGGATAGTTCGTGCAGAAACGGCGCCACTATCTCCAGGGAGGAGGAAAGGAGTATGGAACCGGCGAAAAGGGCCAGCCATAGACCCGGGCCGGCCTGACTTAGAGGCAGGGCGAAAAGCATCAGCCCCATGATTATTCCGACTGCCAGTCCGTTGATAATAAGGACGCTCAGGATGGAGCGCCGGTTCTTTTGAAACTGGGGTCGTTTTATCTTAAGCCCCATTGAAAACAGCAGGAGTATGAGGCCGAGGTAGTAAAAATAACGGAGTGTTTTAATATCCCGGAACAGGTTAAGGCCGCTCGGGCCGAGAAGAAGCCCGCTCAGGAGATAAACTGATATGACCGGCAGCCGCAGGATTCTGGCCAGGGGCCGGGCCAGGAGCATGATGACCAGCGCGGCCAGCAGAAAGAGGAGGGTCGGGTCCATTAATTTTCGGTTTGGATTCCCGCTAACTATCCGCGGGAATGACAACCCTGCCAGCAATTGTACTCTCTTCGCCTCTTCGGCGTATGGCAGGGAGTCTGCAGTTGCCGAACCTGCCGTTTCTGCAGGGACGGCGCATTTGACAACTTACTTATATTATTACGATGTTCACTAATTTACCGGGGACCACGATTACTTTTTTAACCTCTTTGCCGGCCAGGAGCGCGGCAACTTTCGGGTCGGAACACGCCCGGGATTTAACTTCTTCCTCTGCGGCGCCGGCTGTTATTTTCAGGCGCCCGCGCACCTTTCCGTTGACCTGGATTATTATTTCATTTTCGGTTTCAACCAGAAATTCCGGGTTGTAATCAGGCCATTTTTGGGAAAAGATTGAGGGTTTGCCCCCCAGTTTTTCCCAGAGTTCTTCGGAGAAATGGGGGCAGAAGGGCGCCAACAGGAGCGCGATGGTCGTCAGTCCTTCGGAGAGGTTGGCTCCGGAGATATCGTTCTTATCCGCTGCGGCGGAAAGATAGTTGCTGAATTCCATTAGGCGCGCAATGGCGGTATTGAACTGGAAACGGTTGACCGCGTCTTCAGTGACACTTTTGATGGTTTGGTGCTGGCGGCGGATGAATTCCTTTTCCACTTTTGAGAGATTAACGTAGGGGTCGGATTCATCCGACCCGCGGGCGCCATGAATGGCGCCCCTACAGTTTTCCGCCAGGTTCCACACCCGGTTCAGGAAGCGCCAGCAGCCCTCCATGCCGTGGTCACTCCATTCCAGGTCCATTTCCGGCGGGGCGGCAAAGAGGATGAAGAGCCGGATGGTGTCCGCTCCGTATCTTTTAATCATCGCTTCCGGGTCAACCACGTTCCCTTTGGACTTGGACATCTTGGCGCCGTCCTTGATGACCATGCCCTGGCAGAGCAGGTTGGTGAACGGTTCGTGGAAAGCGACCAGGCCCAGGTCGCGCAGGGTCTTTACGAAGAAGCGGCTGTAAAGAAGATGGAGGATGGCGTGTTCAATGCCGCCGATATACTGGTCTACCGGCATCCAAAAATTTACTTCTTTGGAGTCAAACGGTTTATCTTTCCAATCTCCGGAGGCATACCGCAGGAAATACCAGGAGGAGTCCACGAAGGTGTCCATCGTATCGGTCTCCCTTCGGCCGTTCCCCCGGCACTTCGGACAGGCACAATCAGCGAACGATGCTATATCCAACGGCGAACCGCCGGTGCCGGTAATGACAACGTTTTTGGGCAGAATAAGGGGCAGTTCTGATTCCGGAACCGGGACAATCCCGCATTTTTCGCAGTAGATGATTGGAATGGGCGTGCCCCAGTAGCGCTGGCGGGAGATGCACCAGTCACGCAGCCGGTAGTGGATGGTCTTTTTTCCGATACCGGTTTTTTCCATCCAATCGGCAATCTTCTCTTTGGCTTCTTCGCTCGGCAGGCTGCTGAAGTTGCCGGAGTTAACCAGGACTCCGGGTTCTTCGTAGGCGGAGTGCAGTGTCACATCGTCAATGTAGGGGTCGGATTCATCCGACCCGCGGGCTCGATGAATCGAGCCCCTACAAATTGGGTTGTTGGATGGAGAATCCGGCGGACGGATCACTTCCCGGACAGGGAGTTTATATAATTTGGCGAATTCAAAATCACGGCTGTCGTGAGCCGGAACCGCCATGATGGCGCCGGTTCCGTATCCGGCTAAAACGTAATTCGCCAGGAAGAGCGGTATCTCTTCGTTGTTGACCGGGTTGCGCGCCTTGATTCCGGTAAAGACCCCTTCCTTGACCATCTCTTCCGGGTCTCTGGCTTTCCGGCTCCGCTCCAGGAATGATTCTATTTCCGGTTTATTTTTTGAGACCGCTGTAATTTCCGTTACCAGCGGATGGTCCGGCGAAAGGACCACGTAGGTGGCGCCAAAGATAGTGTCGGCCCGGGTGGTAAAGACCGAGAGGGTCTGTTTCAGGTCCGGAACCGGGAAGAATATTTCCACGCCAATGCTCTTGCCGATCCAGTTCGCCTGCATTATCTTCACCCGTTCCGGCCACCCGGTAAGTCCGGAATTGTCCAGAAGTTCCTCCGCGTAGGCGGTGATGCGGAAGAACCACTGCTCCAGTTCTTTCTGAATCACCTCGCTGGAACAGCGCCAGCATTTTCCGTTGATGACCTGTTCGTTGGCCAGGATTGTTTTGCAGGAACGGCACCAGTTGGCGATGGATTTTTTGCGGTAGGCGAGGTCTTTTTCCAGCAGTTTCAAAAAAAAGTACTGGTTCCAGCGGTAGTAATCCGGGGCGCAGGTGATGACCTCCCGGTTCCAATCGTAGGAGAGGCCCAGGAGTTTTAACTGGCGCCGGATGGTTTCCGCATTCCGGTAGGTCCAGTCGGCCGGGTGAATCTTCTGCTTGATGGCCGCATTCTCCGCCGGCATCCCGAAAGAGTCGTAGCCGATGGGGTGCAGGAGGGAATAACCGGTCATCATCTTCTGCCGGGCGATAACATCGCCGATGGTGTAGTTGCGCACGTGGCCCATGTGAATCTGGGCGCTGGTGTAGGGGAACATCTCCAGGATGTAGTTCTTCCTGCCTTCAGGCCGGGTGAGAAAGACCTTCTTTTCCTCCCAGAACCCCTGCCATTTCTTTTCAATTTCCGTTGGTTCGTATTTCATTTTACCAGTGACCTTATTGTTTTCAAATTTCTTGCGTCCTCATCCGGGTCTTTTTTGGGTGTTTCCAGGATGAAAGGTATCGCTTTTAACTTAGGGTGATTAACGATTATCCGGAAACCGTCCAGCCCGATCTGTCCCGCGCCGATGTCATCGTGGCGGTCAACCCGGCTGCCTAAGGCCGCTTTGGAGTCATTGGCGTGAATAAGGCAAAGCCGCGTCTTTCCCAGAAGCCGTTCAATCTTTTCCAGGAAGGCGTTCAACTTTTCTGCGTCAGATATGTCGTAACCGGCTCCGTAGGCGTGGGCGGTATCCAGGCAGAGCCCCAGGCGCTTCTCTTCCGGAACCATCTCCAGGATACGGGCGATTTGTTCCGGGGAATGGCCTAAACTGTCTCCGCTGCCCGCGGTATTTTCAAGCAAGACCTTTAGCTTCGGTCCGGTTTCGGAAAGGGCTGTTTGCAGCCCGTCCGCAATCCTTTTTAATCCGAACCCCTCCCCTTTTCCCCGGTGGCTGCCCAGGTGGGTGACAAAGTATTCGGCGCCCAGGAGGTCTGCCCGCCGGATGTCTTCAGTATAAGCCCGGATAGATTTTTGGTAGAGAGTTTCTTCCGGCGAGCCGAGGTTTATCAGGTACGGGATATGGACCGCAACCGGCGCAATCCCTGAATTTGTACGCCTTTGACGGAATTCCGCTGTTTCCGGTTCTTCCAGAACTTTAGCCGTCCAGCCCCTGGGGTTGCGTGAAAATATCTGGAAGGTGTCGCAGGAGAGAGCGGCGGCGCGGTCAACCGCCTCGTAAATCTTTCCGGCGATGGAGATGTGAAGGCCGAATTTCATTTTTTCTCTTTTTGTTCCTGCTTCAGTTTTTGAAAGGGCCAGTTTTCTTTGCCCCAGGCGGCCATCTTATTCCAGTCCCAAACGATGTGCACCTCCTGCCAGACCGCCCCTTCTTTAAGCACCTTTTCGGTGCGCAGGCCCCGGATGTTGTGCATTAAAAGGAGGAAAGCCAGCGCCAGCGCCGCCAGAAACGCCAGATACACCTTCATAATTATAGGGAAAAAATTGAGCGAGGATTATCTCTTTTGTCACACTTCGCGTAGGGGCAGTGCAAAACAAGCATTACGAGGAGATGAGTAGCCGTGGCTCGCCATTTTTCTTGGCGAGAACACGGCGAGTCTCGTCTCCTCGTTGCGTAGGTTTTGCCTGACACGCAGCGCGTGTGTCAAAAAAGATAATCCGAGTGGTGGAGGATAAGGGAGTCGGCGCCCTCGGCTTTCACTTCGCCTCGGGTCGGCCACCCGCTGGCAACGCTCCTTAATCAGTCGCTTTGCCTGACTTCGCTCCCATCGACTCCATTCGAACCGAAGTGGAGGATAAGGGAGTCGAACCCTCGACCTCTTGCATGCCATGCAAGCGCTCTCCCAACTGAGCTAATCCCCCGATAACTTCCTAAATTATATCTTTTCCGTTATCCCGCCGTCAACGCGCGGTTAGTCCAGATTGATTCGTACCGGGACCCCGGATGAATTTTTAATTGCTCTCTCTAATTTTTCCGAGTCAATCTTTTCCGACAGGTTAAGTTTCCCTATTTTTTCTCTGGCCAATTTTTCCGTGTCGGGTATCAGGCTGTAAATATCGGGATGTACTTCAATGATTATTTCCCGATTATGGACAGTGATTTTGACCGGTTCGTAAAGAAATTCGCCCGGGTCGCCCACACCCACCGCATCAAAGACCTTCTGGATGTCCTCCGGGTACAGGCGGATACATCCGTGGCTTAATGATTTACCGATTGACATCGGCTGGTTGGTGCCGTGAATACCGGTATGCTTGATTGAGGTTCCAATCCAGCGGTCGCCCAGGGGATTGTTGGGACCGGCCGGGATTATCTCCCTTTCCACGTTCTCTCTCCTGGCTATCTCCGGGGGCATATACCAGGCCGGGTCTTTTACCTTGTTGAAAACCGTGAATTCACCGGTTGGCGTCTGCCAGGTCGGCAGGCCGATTGCCACCGGGTATATTCCCGTTAACGTTCCTCCGCTGAAAAGGTATAGCCGGTATTCGGGAAGGTTAATGATGATGCCCTGGCTGACAACTTTTGGGACGATCGCCTCTTTGGGAAGGATGAGTTTTTGGTTTATAAAAATTTTGTTCGGGTCAATAATCCGGTTGGCCCGGACAATTGCGGGGTAACCGATGCCATAACGGCGCGCAACAAGAAAAAGAAAATCGCCTTCCTGCACCGTATAGGTTGTTGGTTCGCCCGCCAGGGGTAGAATTCCCGGGTTAATCTTTGCCGGAACGGTCTCTTCGGCGGAAGAAAAATGGGCTGTAAGCAAAAGAAATGCAGACAATAAGCCGGTGTAGAGGAAACGGCGCAACGGAAAGACGCGCACCTCTTTTCCGTTTTTGAATTCAATCCCTTCGGATTTAAGGAGCGTTATCTTTTTCTTGATATCGGCCGGACTGCTTCCGCAGTATCCGCCGACTTTGCCATCGGAGCGGACGACCCGGTGGCAGGGCATTTTTATCGGTCGGGGATTCTGTTTCAGGATTTGACCGACCCGTCGGACGGCTTTCGGCTCTTTTAAGACGCGGGCGATGGCGCCGTAGGTTGTAACCCTGCCCCGGGGAATCTGCTTTAATAAAGCGTAGACGCTTTGCGGTTTCATTGCAATATTTGTCATCCTGAGCCGTGTTTGCGAAGGATCTCGCATTTAAGAATGAGATTCTTCGCTATCGCTCAGAATGACATAATGTTTTAGAATGACACTGTATTTACGGGCTGATGACAACGACTACTTTTTTCTCCGGCGGGAAATATCTTTGCGCAAAATTTTGCAGACCGGCCGGCGTAACTTTCATTGTCCGCTCCGCCAGTTGTGCGGGAAAGTCATACCCCAGTCCGTAAAGCTGGGAAAGGCCGGCTTCCTGCGCCTGGCTGGAAAGGGTCTGCCGGCCGATCTTTTCTCCTCCCAGGACCCGGGCGCGCACCCTTTCCAATTCCGCCGGGCTGATTGCCTGTTTCTTTAATTGGTCGATGACTTCTTCTATCACCTCCCGGACCCGGGCCGTCTTCTCCGGCTGGCATTGTGCGTAGAAGTAAAGCAGGCCCGGTTCCAGACCCAGAAAATAGCCGAGGCCGCTGCTGTAAACCAGGGGTTCTGTTTCGCGCAGCCGTTGGAAAAGGATGCCTTCCTGGCTGTTGAGCAGGCCGGCTAAAAGGTTAAGTTGCGGTCTTTCTTCCGAAGCAACCGAGACGCCGGTGAATCCTATCAGGATAGCCGCCTCCTTCTTTTCAGTCGTTTCCTTTTTGGTTAGCGCTGTTAAGGTTTTTGTTGAAGCCGGTCCCGGCGAAACGATTTCCGCCGGACCCATCTTGGCGAAGAGCCGGTTTGCTTCCGCGCTTACCTTTTTTTCGTTGATGTCTCCGAAAACGGTGATGACCAGGTTATTGCTGGCCAGAAATTTTTGGAAGGTTTTCCGGAGGACGGACTGGTCGATGCGCCGGACGCTTTCCCTGGTCCCGCCTTCCGGCAGCCCGTATGGATGGCTGCCGAAGACGGACTGCCGGAGAATTTCATCCGCTCTCGCCATTGAGTCTTCTTCCCGGCTGATGATGCCCCCCAACGCCTCATCTTTGAGCCGGTCCAGTTCTTTTTCCGGAAAAGTTGATTCCTGTAATATCTCGGCCAGGAGTTTCAGGCCGTTTTCCCAGGATTCCGAGGGCATGTTTAAAGTAAGGCCGAAACTGTTGTTACCGCTGTAGGGCGCCAGGGACCCGCCCCAGGAATTTACGATGCCTGCGATCTGCCGGCTATCTTTTCCCTTTGTGCCGGAAATCAGGAGTTCTGAAAGGATGGGGAAGAGTCCGGCGGTCTCTTTTTCCTCAAAAAGGAGTCCGCCTTTCAGAAAGACCGAAATAGAGACAATCGGCAAATTGCGTTCTTCTTTTATTAAAAGAGGGATGCCGTTTTTTAAATGTTCCAGCTTTATTGCCGGAGTGCCTTTCACCCCCGCCTCGCCTCCCCCGTCCTCGCCAGAGGCGAGTGCGCCTTTGGCGCGAGAGGGGAGGATATTTTGAATTGAGGGGGTGGCTGGAGCGGCGGCTGGTTCGACCGCTGAAAAAGTAAGATTTTCCTCACGCAGGTATTTTTGCGCGGCCATCTTTACATCCGTTTCTTTTACCCGGTTTATCTCTGCCAGATATGCTTGGGAATAGAGCGGATTTCCGGTCAAAAAATAGTTGACGGCAAGGTCGGATGCCCTGCCCTCAACCGTTTCCAGGCCAAAAAGGAGGGAACTTCGTATCCCTTTTTGCGTTTCCGCCAACTCCTTTCGGGAGATGCCGGAACCGATTTTTTTAATCTCTTTTCGGATAACTTCTTTAACCTCCTCCGTTTTTTCCGGAAGGCAGACTGCGGTAACGATAAAGAGCCCCGGGTCTTTTGGCGTATAGGCGGTGCTGCCCACCGAATAAGCCAGTTTCTTTTCAATCAGCGCCCGGTAAAGCCGCGAGGTTTTTCCTCTGCCCAGGATATCGGCCAGAATGTCCAGCGCAACGGTGTCCTTATCTGCCAGGCTGCCAATGTGATAGCCGAAATAAAGGTAAGTTAGTTGAGTTGGGAACTCGGTCATTCTTTCCCGGGAACTTATTTGCGCCGGTTCGGCTGGAACCGTCGGGAGGTATGCCGGTTGTGCCTTGTATTCAAACAGAGATTCAACGCAGATTTTTTTGAGTTCCTCCGCCGGAACCGGCCCGGCTACCGACAGTATTGCGTTTCCCGGCGCATAAGAGGCGCGGTGGTATGCTTTTAAGTCCGCGTAGGTTATTTCCGAAAGAACCGCCGGATAACCACCGATTGGAAAACGGTAGGGATGGACCAGGAATGCGGCATTCCAGAGGTTGCGGCTGGCCTGATAACCGGGCTGGTCTTCGTTGCGGCTTATCTCCCTGAGGACAACCTCCCGTTCTTTGCTGAAATCTTCCGGGGTGAAGTCCGGCTGAAAGATTGAACGCAGGAGCGCCGGCATTATTTCCCGCCAACTTTCGGCGGGCACGGTGGCCGTAAAGAGCGTATAATCATGCGTGGTATAGGCGTTGGTGTAACCGCCGTTATTCTCCACCACCGCGGACAGCCGTTCCGTTTCCTTTCCTTTAAAGATAAGGTGTTCCAGAAGATGGGTAACCCCGCTTCCCATCAGGGTGCCTTCGGTGGTTGACCCGGTCTTTATTAACAGGGAAAAGTTTGCCAGTTGACTGCCGGAGACCTCCTCTGCGAGCAGGGTGAATCCGTTGTCCGGGTGAAATTCAGAAATCCGGCGCTGAGGAAGTTCCGCGGCGGAAGAGAAAGAGGTCCGCAACAGAATCAGCGTTAGGAGGGTGATTACCTTAATTACTTTCTGCCGGCTGCGCAGCCCTTTTTTGATGGTAACCATAGATTTTTTGACCCCCCAATATTCTGCCAGGATCTTAATCAGCGCCTGGTTGGCCCGGTTCTCTTCCGCCGGCGCGGTCAGGTACACCCTCAACTGTTCTCCATCTTCTTTTACCTCGTTCCGTCCGGCCCGGGGAATTACCCGTACCTCAATCGTTCTTTCCATATGGCAATTCTGTCATCCTGAGCCGTTAAACACTCTGTCATCCTGAGCCGTAGTTGCGAAGGATCGCGCAGTTAAGGACGGGATTCTTCGTTTCACTCAGAATGACATGCATTGTTTTATCTTACGCAAAAATTGGCGAAGGCCCGGTCCATCGCTTTTTTGTCTGGATATAACAAAGTGCTGTGACCATAGATAAAAGATAGTTGTTTCCGCGCCTTTTCGTAGGGGTACCCTTCAAACCGGCAAAGGTAGATGGCGGAAGCCAGGCCGCTGCGGTCCGCGCCTCCGAAACAATGTATCAAGAGCGGTTTCGGCGCTTCCTGCAGAACGGCGATTAATTCCTGTAACTCTTGTTCGGTGGGTTCTTTGCGAGACGACAGCCCAAGGTCGTAATGTTTCAGACCCAGCCGGTCGGCTACGGCAACCTCTTTTTTCCACCAGTCGGCGCGCTCGTTTTTTCCCCGGAGGTTCAGAATGCTCTTGAGGCCGTATTTCCCGGCGTATTCCTCCAGTTGTTTTTCCGTCAACTGCCCGGACCGGTAAACCCGGCCCGGGCTGACGATGCGGAAGTTGCCGGTCCGGTCAAAATGCAGGTAAACGGAGCCGGCGGTCAGAACCAGAACGGAGGCAGCGAGGATAACCCTTTTTAATTTTAAGGATAAACGCGTTTTTTTAATCATGCTGTTAATTGTAGTTGCCGAGCGAGTAAATAAAGAAAATTTTTGGATACCCGCCAACTATCCGCGGGTATGACACGGATTTGTCATTCTGAACGCAGTGAAGAATCCCGTGTCAATTTCTGGAATACTTTATTAATATGATAACATATACTTCAAGATTTTTTTCTCAAACTTTCAGCCCTATGGTTAATAACGGACAAAAGACGCCGATTTCGGACCCGGAATACCTCAGTTCTTCGCCGGAGGAAATTTTAAGGAAGTTCAATACTTCTTTAAAAGGTCTCTCCGAAAGAGAAGTTGAAAGCCGGCTGGAGGAATACGGTTATAATGAGCCCGCCCGGAAAAAGAAGAGGACGGTAATCGTCCAGATACTCTCCAAGTTTATTAATCCGCTGGTTGTCGTGCTGCTTATCATCGCATCATTTTCGCTTTTCTTCGGAGAAAAAATCAGCGCTGTCCTGGTTTTTCTGATGGCCGCCATGAGCGTTTTTCTTTCCTTTGCCCAGGAGCACCGCGCCGGGAAAGAGGCGGAGAAACTGAGCGAAATGGTTCGCGCCACCGCCACCGTTTACCGGAACGGCCGACTCCGCGAAATAAAGATTCGGGAGATTGTGCCCGGGGACATTGTGGATTTATCCGCCGGAGATATGATGCCGGCAGATATGCGCATTATTTCCGGCAAGGACCTTTTTATCAACCAGGCCTCCCTGACCGGAGAGTCATTTCCGATTGAGAAAGTCCCCACGCCAGTCCAACCTGCAGGCAATACTACTTCCGAATTCAGTAATATCGCTTTTATGGGTTCCAGCGTCGTGAGCGGAACCGCGCTCGGCGTTGTCATCAAGACCGGCATTTCCACCCGGTTCGGTGAACTCTCCAGGCGGATTGCCGCGATGCGCACGGAAACCGGTTTTGAAAAGGGCATGCGGGGCTTTACCTGGCTGATGCTCCGTGCCATGTTCTTTATGGTAATGTTTATTTTCGCCATCAATGCCATGCGCCGCGGTAATTGGATTGAGGCGCTGCTCTTTTCTTTAGGTGTGGCGGTCGGCCTTGCCCCGCAGATGCTCCCGATGATTGTGGCCATTAACCTTTCCCGGGGCGCCATTGTTATGGCCAAAAAACAGGTCATCGTCAAGCGCCTTAACTCCATTCAGAATTTCGGCGCGATGGATGTGCTCTGTACCGATAAGACCGGCACCCTCACCCTGGATAAAATTGTGCTGGAAAAGCACTGCGACGTAATCAGGCAGGAGGATGAGGACGTTTTAAGATATGCCTATCTAAATAGTTTCTACCAGACCGGGCTGAAGAACCTGCTGGACCGCGCCATCCTAAAGTACGCAAAACTGCCGGTTAAACAGTTTAAGAAAGTGGACGAAATACCGTTTGATTTTTCCCGGAGAATAATGTCGGTGGTCGTGGAGATGGACGGCAAGGATAAATTGATTTCCAAGGGCGCTCCGGAAGAGATTTTCAAGCGGTGTTCCCGGTATGAGCTGGACGGTGAATTGTTTGACATTGAAGACTTAATCCTTTCCGACCTGAAGGAAGAGTACGACAGTTTAAGCGCGGAGGGATACCGGGTTCTGGCGATTGCCTACAAAGACATTGAGGCTAAAAAAGAGGCCTATGCCCGGGACGACGAAAAAGACCTGATTTTAAAGGGTTACGTCGCGTTCCTTGACCCGCCGAAATCTACGGCGAAAGACGCAATCCGGGCTCTGAAGAATTTGGGTGTTGAGCTGAAGGTCCTGACCGGCGATAACGAACTGGTTACCCGGAAGATTTGCAGCGACGTCGGACTTGACGTAACCAACCTGGTGACCGGTGATTGTTTGGACACCCTCAGCCCTAAAGAGTTGCGGGAACTAGTTGAGACCACCGGCGTTTTTGCCCGGCTTTCACCCTTACAGAAGGAGCGTATAATTAACGCCCTGAGGGACAACAAACGGATTGTCGGCTACCTGGGCGACGGCATCAACGACGCTCCGGCGCTGAAGGCATCCGACGTCGGCATCTCGGTAAACAATTCCGTTGATATTGCCAAGGAATCAGCCGATATTATTCTTTTGAAAAAGAGTTTGATGGTGCTGGAAGACGGTGTGGTTGAGGGCAGAAAGACTTTCGGCAACATCGTTAAGTACGTTAAGATGGGGTCCAGTTCCAATTTCGGTAATATGTTCAGCATGACCGGCGGCAGTCTCTTTTTGCCGTTTTTGCCGATGTTGCCCATCCAGATATTGCTCAACAACTTTCTTTACGACCTTTCCCAGCTTGCCATTCCGACCGACAACATTGACAAGGACTATCTTCTGAAACCCAGGCCCTGGAACGTCAGCGCCATCAAAAAATTTATGGTCATTATCGGACCCATCAGTTCCGTCTTTGATTTTTTGACCTTTGGTATTATGTTGTTCGTATTTCGCGCTTCTGCGCCGCTTTTCCAGACCGGGTGGTTCATTGAATCGCTCTGTACCCAAACCCTGGTTATTCACGTCATCCGGACCGGCAAGGTTCCTTTCCTGGAGAGCCGGCCGAGCCGGTTTTTAATCCTGACCTCCATCCTGATTGTTTCTATCGGCATGATTATCGCACTTTCCCCGGTCGCTAAATTTTTCGGTTTTGTGACGCCGCCTGCCTCGTATTTCGCCATCCTTTTCCTGATTGTTATTACCTACCTGTTTATGGTCCAGGGGGTCAAGACCTGGTTTGTCCGGAAGTTCGGGTATGACTAAGCAGTGTCATCCTGAGCCGGTTTTGCGAAGGATCTCGTATTTAACAACGGGATTCTTCGCTATCGCTCAGAATGACAGATAATGCGCATCAAAATTTGAACAGGTTCTCGGTCGGGGGCCGGTAATCGTAGCAGCGGTAGATATAAAATGTGCGCCGGGTAAGGCCGCTGTGCCGGTCGCGGATAATCAGGCAGCTTTCCGGTTTAACCTTGAGGAATAATTTTTTTGCCCCTTCGGTCATCGGCCGGTAATCGGCAAAGACTGCATCCTTACCGGCCACATCCATATTTTTGTTCCAGAAATCATACTGGCTGAAACGCCTTCCGGCCGGCAGCGCGAAAACTTCCGGATTCCCCGCCACGTAAAAAGCCAGTTCCGCGGCCTGGCCGTACCCGCTGGCCGCCACAAAAGTTCCGGCCGGCATATCTTTTAAAACTTCAGAGACCTCTTTACCCAGCGCTTTCCAGCCGTAGAGCCGGTTTGCCGGGTCGTTCTCCGGCGTTATCCTGATGCCGATTTTATATGTGAAGGCCGGATAATAAGCGACAGCCGTAGCCAGGATACCGAGGACCAGGGTCAGCGCCAGTGATGCCGTGATGATAATCCGGGCCGGTTTCTTTCCGGTCCGGTATCTTTCTGCCAGAACGTAAACGGCGGCGATTGCGCCGGTAATGTAACCGGCGGCCGGCCAGTTTGCTTCGCTGCGGCCGCCCAGGCTTAAGAGCGCAATGAATAAAAGCACCGGCGCCGAAAGGCAGAAGAGAAACAGATACCCCTCACCTTTATCCTCTCCCCCTGGGGGAGAGGGACGGGTGAGGGGTATCTTGAATTTCAGGCCCCGATATCCGCTGACGCATAATCCCCAGAGAACCGCCAGAAAAAAAAGCGGGGTCTGGACACCGGCCTGACCGCCGATGTATTGCATAAGCTCATTCAGCGGCCGGGCAATATGCTGCGGCTTGGACATCATTCCCAGGGCGTGCCGGAACATCACCATATTATGACTGAGGTTCCAGATAATCAGGGGGCTGGCGGTCAGCAGCATCAGCAGGAGCGACAGATAGGGTTCTTTCCTCTTAAGCCAGCGCCGGTTTTTGGGAGAAAGGAGAAGAAAGAGGCCCACTTCGGCCGTGAAGAAGAAGAACATATGATGGGAAAGCAGGCCCAGGCCCAGGCAGACGCCGAGCGGGTACCACCACCGCCCCTCTCCGCTTTTGACTATCTGCCACAGGAATAAGGCAACCAGCGCCATAAAGAAGACCTGGGGGGCGTAATAAGTCATAATGATACCGCCGGCCGCCCCCAGCGGGGTAAGGTGAAAGAGAAGCAGGACGATTAGCGCCAGACCGGAAGATTTCATTATATCTTTGGCCAGAAGATAGATGACCAGGCCGGTCAGGGCCATAAAGATGGGGGCGCCGATTCTTACGGAAAACGGCGAGAGGGACAGGAAGTGGGTGAATAACCGGATAATCCAGGCGACCATCGGCCCCTGGTCGTAATAACTGAGCGCCGGATGGCGGGACCAGTCCCAGAAATAGGCCTCGTCATCGGAAAGGTCATACCCGGTCGTTGCGATGTAAAAGATGCGGAAGACCAGGAAACCGAGGATTATGGCGAGGGCAAGTAAAGTTATTTTCCGCTCTTTCATAATGGTAGGGAAATTAGGGACAGCCCCCATATTTCCTATGTCTGTCATCTGTAGTTGCCGTAAGGAAATATGGGGGCTGTCCCTAATTTCCCCTAATTTCCCACGAAATTGGTAAGTGTTATCCCCTGTTCCTTGATTATCCCTTTTATTCTCTCCGAAGTCAGCGCCTGGAATTCATCTTTCCAGTGATAGCCCCAGTCATATTTGCCGGAAGCATCGTGGCCCGGGTGGACCATCAATTCAGTCAGGCCGGATTTGAGGCGCCGTAACATCAGCGCGAGCCGTTCTTCATTTATTCTTCCCCTTTCCTGAAACCCGAGAAAAGAATCGGTGAAACGCAGTTTCTGTTGCTGCGCGCGTGATTTCAGCGACCGGCTTAGAAGGTTCAGGCCTATTTCCTGAAATCCGGCCGGATTGGCTGAGGGCAGGCGGATCCATTTTAGGTTGAATTTTTTGGCTATCTCTAAGGCGATATTGCGGACGGCCGGTAAAAGATGCAGGTGTTGGTGGCTGTCCAGGTGGGTTGGGTTTATGCCGTAATTCCGGATGAGTCCAACCTGGCTGAAGAGTTCTTTTCTAAGGGCTGTTTCGTCAAACCGGCCGGATAGAATTCTGGCTATGACCTTTCGGTAGTTTGCCAGAAAGTATCCTTCAGCATCCACCAGCCCGCTGATTGGTCCGGAAACCGGCTTTTCTTTGCCCACCAGGGTGAGATGGACGCCGGGGTCAAGCCCGGTATTTTTTAAGAGCGCTATCCCTTCTTTCAAATATCTTCCGTTGGCGGCGATGGAAGCGGCGGTTACGATTCCGTCGGTGTGTGCCTTGATGATGCCGGTTGTTATTTCCGCGCACAAGCCGAAATCATCGGCGTTGACGATCAAAAAACGGCTCATTTTCTTTTGACGGTGGGCACAATCGCTCTTATTTCCCGGCGCAACCGGAACATCTCCCTGAGTATTTTGAGGATTACGCCCCAGCTGGAAAGCCGGGAAACCCCGCGGCTGCGCGGAAAATAGTCGGTCCCGAACTGGATGATTTTAAAACCGTACCGGCTGGTTTTAACCAGGAGTTCCGCATCGATAAAACTGCCTTCGGACTTAAGGGTTATCTCTTTGAAGATAGCCCGGCGTACCAATTTAAACGAAAAGTTGACGTCCTTCACCCGCAGGCGGAAAAAGGTTTTGATGAGCGCGTTGTAAATATTGGAATAGATGAGCCGGCGCCGGCCCTCGCCGGTGCGGTCAAACCGGAAGGCGGAGACCAGGTCGGCTTCGTAGTAACGCATCAGCCGGTACGCCTTCCTCAACTCCATCATGTCAAACGGCAGGTCGGCATCGGAATAGAGGATGACGTCCATCCCGGCGTTGGCAAACCCGGACTTCATGGAGCCGCCCAGGCCGCAGTTGGTCCGGTGGTGAACCACCTTGACCCGGCGGTCTTTTGCGGAAAGTTCATCCGCCAGTTTTCCGGTGGAATCGGTTGAGGCGTCATCAACAAGCAGGATTTCGTAGTCAGATATTTCACCTTCCGCGGACATCAGGTCGCCCACCTCTCTGGCGGCTTCCACCGCCCTTTTCAGACAGGCTTCCTCGTTGTACATCGGGTAGAAGATAGTAATGCTTTCCATAATTTTTAATTATACCACAAAATTACCCCGCTCCGGGCCTTTGACTTTTAGGGGCAGTTTGTAGTAATCTAAAAGGATTATGGAAAATTTGATTGTAGCCAGCGGCGGCCGTAAAACGAGCAAGGCGGTGGTGCGCTTTTTTGACGGCAGCGGCAAGATTATCGTTAACCAAAAACCGTTAGAGGCTTATTTCCCGGATGGTTTCGTCCAGGCAGATTTGAAGAGGCCGCTGGTCAAAGGCGACTGCGCCGAGAAGTTCGATATCAAGGCGAGAGTTACCGGCGGCGGGAAGGCCAGCCAGGCGGAGGCGGTGCGGTTGGCAATCAGCCGCGGCCTGGTAAAGCTAAACGGTGACTTGCGCAGCGTTTTGCGCGAGGAAGAGCTTCTGACCCGGGACCCCCGGATGAAAGAACGGAAGAAATACGGCCGGAAGAGCGCACGGCGGGGTTACCAGTGGACAAAGCGGTAAAAGCAAGACTAAGCCCGCTTGTTTTTCTGGACCGGGACGGGGTTATCTGCCGGTATTTCGCCCACGATTATACCAAGAGCTGGGAAGAGTTTCAATTTCTGCCCGGGGCCAGGGAAGCGCTGAAACTGCTTAACCAGGCAGGGGCAACGGTTATTATCATCTCCAATCAGTCAGGCGTCAATAAAGGCATCTACTCCGCGGAAAACCTGAAGGAAATTGACCGCAGGATGACGGAAGCGGTTGCTGTTTCCGGAGGCAGGATTGATGCCTCTTTCTATTGTCCGCACACCCCTGCCGAAGCCTGTCTTTGCCGTAAACCCGGCACCGGACTGGTGACGAAAGCGATCTCCGAACTACGCCTCAACCTGGAAAAGAGTGCTGCCTATTTTGTGGGTGACTCTGGCACTGACATCATTACCGGCCATCAATTTGGAATGGTAACTATCCTGGTCCTGTCCGGGCAGACTGTTCTGGCGAAAGAGACTGAGGGTTGGAAGATAAAGCCGGACCACATTTCACCGGATTTGATAGGCGCGCTTAAATATATTTTATAAATATCAAAAGCAAATTTTTAAGGATAGCGCGGTTTTGTTTGTCGAAAAACACAGCACCCAAATTGTAACCCGCGGAATGATGAATCGCCTTTATTTCATTTGTAAAAAATGAAGATAGTTTTGATGGTTCCGGAAATGGATGTCGGTGGTGTCGAGCAGGGAACTTTTGATTTAGCCCAAGGATTAAGTGATGCCGGCAATACCGTCCTTGTTTTCACTGCAGGTGGAAAATTACTTGCAACCCTTAGGAGGCGGGGAGTAAAGATTGTCTTAATTCCATTGCACAAAAAAAATCCGGCTGCTTTGGCATACTCGCTATTACGAGCGCGAACAATTTTTTTCAGAATTAGACCTGATATAGTCCATGCACGAAGCAGAATACCGGCTTGGGTCGGCTATTACGCGTCCTGTGGCTTGCCAGGTACGCATTTTATCACGAGTTTTCATAGTTATTACAACCGTCATTGGCCCAGCAAGATCATGGGTAAAGGCGAAAAAGTGATCTCAGTCAGCCATGCTCTTGCCGAATATGCGCGCAAATATTTTGGAGCCGGCGATCGGGTCAGGGTTGTTCATAACGGCGTTTTTGTGGGTCATTTTATTAAAGAAGAACACGGTGATGTTGTCAGAGTTGGAATGCTTAGTCGTTGCGGCCGGGGGAAAGGATTTGAATGTTTTATCGAGATAGTTAATATTCTCAAGAAAAAATTTCCGTCGGTCGAGGGTTTGATAGGACTCGGTC
Organism: Candidatus Omnitrophota bacterium; assembly: GCA_043826355.1. Taxonomy (GTDB): domain Bacteria; phylum Ratteibacteria; class UBA8468; order MWAK01; family MWAK01; genus JAHJUB01. The sequence continues at coordinate 48,141 of JBDRQI010000009.1, read as the reverse complement.
TTCCCGGCACCGGATCGGGAAATTTTATAGGAAAACTTAAAAAGATGATTGAAGTAAAAGGTCTTACGGGGAGTGTTACTATTATAGCGAACCCCTGCAAGGAGGAATTTTACCGAAAAATTGACATCTATGCCGCACCTTTTACGCAACCCGAAGGTTTTGGAAGGGTAATTGTGGAATCTCAATTGTGCGGAATTCCCGTGGTTGTTTCTTCTTTTGGGGCTTCCCGGGAAGTTGTGCTTGACGGTAAGACCGGTTTTCTGGTTAAACCGGAGCCGTCAGCCTTCATTGAACCAATCGAAAGACTGATACAAAATCAAAACCTCAGAAAATGCATGGGGGAAGATGGCCGAAAATGGGCTTCCGCAAAATTTAGCGTTAAGCAAATGGTTGAAAAAACTTTGGAAGTCTACCGGGAAATCGCTGTCGGCTAAAAGCAAACAGTGAGGAACCCCGCCCACAAGGCGGGGCATTCTGGCGTTTTTCGTAAATTTAGGGGGAAATTTCTATGGGCGGAATTGAGACGGTAGGAAGCCGGGAAGAAGAACTGGTTCTGGATGTAATCCGCAAAAAGAAAATTTTTCGTTACGCTTTCAACGAGCAGGAAGCGACCGCTTCTTACGCGTATCGCTTTGAGAAGATGTTCCGGGAATTTATCGGCGCCGGATACGGCCTGGCGGTCTCTTCCGGAACCGCAGCCCTGCGGACTGCCCTGGCGGCGTTGGGCATTAAGGCCGGGGATGAAGTAATCGTTCCGGCTTACACCTTTGTCGCTACCCTGGAGGCGGTGATTGAGTCGGGCGCACAACCGGTCCTGGTTGAAATAGACGATTCTTTTAACATCAATCCGGCTAAGATTGAAGAAGCGATTACGGCCAAAACCAAGGCGATTATGCCGGTGCACATGATGGGTTCGGCGGCCGCGATGGACGAAATCGGGGTCATCGCCCGGAAACACAACCTTTTTATGGTTGAAGACGCCTGCCAGGCGGTCGGCGCCAGATATAAAGGTAAATTCGTTGGTACGCTGGGCCAGATATCCGCCTTCAGTTTTGACTCCGCGAAACTTTTAACATGCAGCGAGGGCGGAATGGTTGCAACCAACGACGCGGAACTTTACCGGAAAGCAGACCGTTTTCACGACCACGGCCACGTACATAACCTCAGCCTGCCCCGGGGCAGGGAACCGAAAGAAGGCGGCGGCGTTAACTTCCGCCTTTCGGAAATTCTATCTGCTTTCGGCCTGGCGCAAACGGAAAGACTTCCCGGGATGTTGGAAAGTCTGCGCCGCAACCGCTCCCGCATTAAAGATGGCTTGAAACTTCCGGCCGGATTTGTCTTCCGCCGTTTTAACGACCCGGAAGATGCGGCTACTTTTCTGGCGATTCTGGCGCCAAACCAGGCCCGGGCCGACAAGGCTAAAGAGGACTTGTTGAAAGCCGGAGTTATTCCGGCTACGCTCAATTACTGGCACTACCGGGCGAATCAGGAATTGGTCGGCGGTTCTTATCCTGAAACCGAAGATTATATTGGCCGGGCAATTGTCCTGGAGGTTAAAGTTAAGATGGAGGATGGGCAGATAACGCAGATTATTTCCAGCCTGAATGAAAATCTTGGTTCTGGATGACGGCAACCGCGGCAACTTAAACCAGGCGCTCGGAATAGCGGAAAGGTTGCCGGGGGCAGAGATAGAGCGGGTTGCGGTTCCTCCCCTTTCTTTTCCTTGTCGCACCACCCTGCTTCTTACTGCAAACCTGGTGAGCGTAACGCCTCTTTTTAAGGTTCGTTTCCTGCTCCGGCACTTCGCCCGCATCGTTCCCTCCTGTCTTTTTTCCAAGCCCGCGGCCGTAATCTCCGCCGGCTCAAGGTTGGCTCCGATTAATATTTTGTTAAGCCGCTGTAATTCTGCCAGAAGTTTTCAGGTTCTTTACCCTGGCTTTCTCTGTCTGCGGCGTTTTGACCTGCTCGTACTGCCGGAACATGACCTGGCGCGATATCCGAAGGTTAGTGCTGCGAAAAACCTGATGCTTATCATGGGCGCCCCCAACCGGATAATTCCTACCCCCCCACCTGTTCCTCCCCTGGCGGGAGGGGTGCGGGAAGGGGGAGATCTTAAAATCGCAGTTCTCGTCGGCGGGGACGATAAGAACTACCGGATTTCCGAATGGTGGGCCGAAGAACTTTCCCGGCGTCTGACAGAGATTTCCGAAAAACTCCCGGCCAGAATTTACCTGACGACCAGCCGCCGGACCAATCGTAAAGTGGAAACTGTTTTCCAAAAATTGCTGGGCGGCGATCCGAAGAGATTTAACCTTATTCTTTACGGGCAGGATTTTGCCAATCCGGTGGCTGAATTTCTGGCCGCAGCCGACCTGATAATTGCGACCGAGGACAGCATCAACATGGTTTCCGAGTCAGCCAGTTCCGGAAAACCGACCGTGGTGCTGAAGGTGGAGCGAAAGCATCAAAAACGCATAGTCTTTGACCGGGCGTTTGAAAAACTTGTTGCTGAAAATTATATCCGACTCTGGTCATTGAACGACCTTGTTCTTTCCAGCGTAAGTGAAGCCGTTTGTAACCAGAATCGGAAGGTTTTGGCAGAGACCGAAAAGGTGGCCGCAAAAGTGCTGGAATTGTTGGGGAATTAGAGATGGTGGCATCCTGAGTTGTGAACGGTGTCATCCTGAGCCGGTTTCGCGAAGGATCTCGTTTTTAAGGATGAGATTCTTCACTTCGTTCAGAATGACATAAACCGTTCAGAATGACAGTGGAAATCAGGAAATGACCGCGGTATTATCCAGGTAGGGCCTTAATACTTCCGGCACAACAACAGTACCGTCTTTCTGCTGGCAGGTTTCCAAAATACAGGCAACGGTCCGCGCCAGGGCAACGCCGGAACCGTTGAGGGTGTGCACGAAACGAACTTCGCCTTTCTTCGTCCGGTAGCGGATATTGCCGCGCCTCGCCTGAAAATCTTCAAAATTACTGCAGGAGGAGACCTCCAGGTATCGTTCTTGCGCCGGAGCCCATGCTTCGATATCGTAACATTTGGCCCCAGAAAAAGACAACTCTCCGGTGCAGAGCAGCATCACGCGGTAATGTAAGCCTAAGGCTTGCAAAACGCCTTCCGCGTCCGCCAGCAGTTTTTCCAGTTCATCGTAAGAATCTTCTGCCCGGCAGAACTTGACCATTTCCACCTTGTCAAACTGGTGGACGCGCAGCAGTCCTTTGGTGTCCTTGCCGTAAGCGCCGGCTTCCAGGCGGAAACAGGGCGTATAGGCGGTGTAATAGACCGGCAGGTCCGTTTCGCGGAAGAGTTCATCCTGGTGAATGTTGGTTACCGGAACTTCAGCGGTGGGGATGAGGAAGAGGTCCTCGCTCTCCACCCGGTACATATCCTTTTCCAGCTTCGGCAACTGGCCGGTATTGTACATGCTGCGGCGGTTGACCAAGAAGGGAGGCGACACTTCAAGGTAACCTTCTTTCCGGTGCCGGTCAAGCATAAAGTTTATCAGCGCTCTTTCCAGACGGGCGCCCCAGCCGGTATAGAGCACGAAGAAACTGCCGGACATCCGGCCGGCCGCCTTAAAATTAATCAGGCCCAACTTTTCGGCCAGTTCGTGGTGGGGCAGGAGCGGAAAATCCGGAACAAGTTTTTTGCCCCACGCCTTCACTTCTACATTTTCATCCGCGTCCTTTCCTTCCGGCACGTCTGTTGCCGGAACATTGGGTACAAAACTCAGGGCTTGTTCCAGTTCCGCCTCTTTTTTCCTCAGCCTTTCTTCCAGTTCTTTTATCCGGTCGGCTACGCTCCGCATTTCAACAATCAATTCGGCGGCGTCCCTGCCCTCTTTTTTCAATTGACTGATATGTTCGCTGGCTTCATTGCGCTGATGCCTGAGCTGTCCTGTTTCGGAAAGGATTGAGCGCCGTTCTTCATCCAGCGCCAGGATGGCGGCAACATCAACGTCTGCGCCTTTGTCCCTGGCCGCTTTTTCCACGGCCCGGCTGTTTTCCCGGATAAATCTTATGTCCAGCATATTAAGTGGTATTTTATAATGGCAGCCGTTCTCCGGTCAAATATACAGGCCAAACACTTTTGGAAATTTATTCCCCCGGTTCTGAAGGGTTATTTTACGAGCCGGGAAGCCGAACCTTTGATGCCGTAACTATCAGTAACGAGTTCTTTTACCTTTTCCGTTACGGCTGCCTGGCCGGTTTTTACGGTGTTGTTGGATTTTGCCATCGCCTGTTCGTAGGCCTGCCTGATTTCCGTTCCGATATTAATCTTGGTGATGCCGTTCTTGACCGCCTCCAGTACGCAGGATTTCTGAATGCCGGAACCGCCGTGCAGTACCAGGGGGATGCCGGCTGCCTCACGCAACTTCTTGAGGTGCTGGATGTCAATCTTCGCCCGTATCTTTGCCTGGTCCCTGGCGATGCCGGATATGGCGCCGTGGATTGAACCGCAGGAGACCGAAAGCAGGTCCACGCCGGTCTCCTTCACGAAACGGTCCGCCTCTTCCGGTTTGGTGAAGCCGAGCTTCTTCTCAAACATCTCTTCGTAAGGCGGCATGGGGCCGGTTTCGTGCCCCAGGACCGCGCCCAATTCTGCTTCTACCAGAATACCGGCCGGGTGCGCCATCCGGACTACTTCGGCGGTAACCTCAATATTTTCTTCCAGGGAGAGCCGGGAGCCGTCAATCATAACAGAATGATACCGGTTAGATATCCCTTCTTTAATCAGGCGTTTCCAGTCCACCGGCAAGCGGTCTTCATCGATTACCGGGATGTGGTCCAGGTGGAGACTGACAATGTCGGGGTCTGCCCATTGCCGATATTCGGCGGCGACTGCGGCAAAACTTTCCGCGCCGAACTTTTCCACGTCCGGGCGGGCAACTTCCAGCATTCCGAAGGCATCTGTTTCTGCCAACCCGTCGCAGACCGCTTTGGCCATGGGCAGGTAGGCGATATTGAAAGCCGGTATCACGATTCCCTGCGCACACGCGGTTTCCATTATTTGTTTCAATTTACCTGTTTTCATACTTAGATTATTATAGGTTGGGAACCGGCTGGCGTCAATTATGGTACAATTGTCCGGGTATCTTGCCCGGTATGCCCGGTATATCTGACAAGAAACAAGAAATTTGACAAGAAAAAAGAGCAGGGGTATAATATTTGTTTGCAAAATGGAAACACCTATAGGAAAACCGGTTCTTTGACAATTTGATCTGTAGCCAAGCAATTAAGGGTGTTTGGTGGATGCCTTGGCGAAAGCCAGCGATGAAGGACGTGGCTAACTGCGATAAGCCCCGGGGAGTCGTTAACAGACTTTGATCCGGGGATTTCCGAATGGGGCAACCCCTGAAGGCAAACCCTTCAGATTCCTGTCTGAATACATAGGGCAGGAAGGCGAACCAGGAGAATTGAACCATCTCAGTATCCTGAGGAAGAGAAAACGAAGTGATTCCCCCAGTAGCGGCGAGCGAACAGGGATGAGCCTAAACCTAACAGGCGTAATAGTCTGGACGACGTTGTTTGTTAGGGGTTGTGGGAGGAAGTTGGGACGGGGTCCAGCCCGGCCGCCGAGTTACAAACCGAAAGTTTAGCCAAACAGACTGGAAAGTCTGACCAGAGAAGGTAATAGTCCTGTAGGCGAAAAACTGACGGCTCGGTGAGCTTCTTTCCCGAGTAACGCGGAATCCGAGAAGGTTCGCGTGAATCCAGCCCGACCATGGGCAAAGGCTAAATATGTGCTTTCGACCGATAGTGAACTAGTACCGCGAGGGAAAGGCGAAAAGAACCCCGGAAGGGGAGTGAAATAGAACCTGAAACCAAACACTTACAACCAGCGGGAGGGCTATGTCCCAAAGTCGCAAGACTTCGGGAAACGCCTCACCGCGTGCCTATTGAAGAATGAGCTGGCGAGTTACGATGCGCAGCAAGGTTAAGCCGTTTTAAGCGGCGGAGCCGCAGCGAAAGCGAGTCCTAATCGGGCGTCCAGTTGCGTAGCGTAGACCCGAAGCCGGGTGATCTACCCTTGGTCAGGATGAAGTCCTGGTAATACGGGATGGAGGTCCGAACCGGTGTTGGTTGAAAACAACTCGGATGAACTGAGGGTTGGAGTGAAAGGCTAATCAAACTCGGCGATAGCTGGTTCTCCCCGAAATAGCTTTAGGGCTAGCCTTCCGGAATTAGAGAACGGGGGTAGAGCTACTGGATGGATGCGGAAGGGCACCACCCTTCCTATTCCAACCAAACTCCGAATACCGTTTTTCTGTACCGGGGGAGTCAGACAGCGGGGGCTAAGCTTCGTTGTCGAAAGGGAAACAGCCCAGACCGCCGACTAAGGTCCCAAAATACAAGCTAAGTGGTAAAGGAAGTGTGTTCACCCAGACAGCCAGGAGGTTGGCTTAGAAGCAGCCATCCTTTAAAGAAAGCGTAATAGCTCACTGGCCGAATACCCGCAAGGGTGTGAATGCGCGCCTAAAATTCAACGGGGCTCAAGCTTGTTACCGAAGTCGCGGACTATTGTTCATTAAGAACAATATTGGTAGGGGAGCATTCCCTATGCCTGCGAAGCCTGACCGTGAGGACAGGTGGAGGTATGGGAAGCGAGTATGTCAGCATAAGTAGCGAAAATCCCGATGGAAACTCGGGACGCCGAAAGTCTAAGGTTTCCTGGGGAAGGTCAATCCGCCCAGGGTTAGGCGGTGGCTAAGTCGAGGCCGAAAGGCGTAGATGATGCACAGCCGGTTAATATTCCGGCCCTGCCGTAACGGCGTTATCAGTGATGAGGGGAAGCAGTAAGATAGACCATCCGCTTATTGTATTGCGGTCTAAGCCGGTTGGGAGCGGTTCTCCAGGTAAATCCGGAGGACTGTCCCGCAAGGGACAACTCTTGACGGCGAATGGTGCCCAAGTCCACGGATGCGGGACACTGGTCGAGTCAAACTGCCAAGAAAAGCCTCTAAGCGAGTCGTTATGGCAACCGTACCGCAAACCGACACAGGTAGACTGGCAGAACATGCTAAGGCGCTCGGGATAATTCTCGTTAAGGAACTCGGCAAAATTGCCCCGTAACTTCGGAATAAGGGGTGCCTGAGTAGTTTTTAGTGTAAACTTGAAACGAAAAGGCCGCAGTGAAATGGCTCCTGCGACTGTTTAATAAAAACACAGGTCCCTGCTAAGTCGCAAGATGATGTATAGGGACTGACACCTGCCCGGTGCCGGAAGGTTAACGTGAGGGGTTAGGCGCAAGCCGAAGCTCTGATCTGAAGCCCCGGTAAACGGCGGCCGTAACTATAATCAAACCGTTGTAGTTACGTTAATAAATTCGGCTATATGCTGGAAAGTCTGTCGTATCTCACAGTACTTTGATGTAGGGGCTCGATTCATCGAGCCCGCGGGTCGGATAAATCCGACCCCTTTCCAGAGCGTTGGAAAGGGAACCCGCCTGCAAAAGAGTGAAAATCTGATGAGTGCAGACAATCAGCAGGAAAGGCCCAGCCAAAAATGGTTGGGAATCCTCAGAGACTACACGCCGAATAACTGAAAGAATGAATTAAAGCCGCCTATTCTTTTAGCTAATGATATAGTCCGAACTCCATAGCGATATGGAGGGCTTAAAAGCCACACGTGTAAACGTGTAACATAAACGAACGGTCCTAAGGTAGCGAAATTCCTTGTCGGGTGAGTTCCGACCTGCACGAATGGTGTAACGACAGGAGCGCTGTCTCAACGAGAAACCCGGTGAATTTGTGATAACCGTGAAGACGCGGTTTACCCGCAACAAGACGAAAAGACCCCGGAACCTTAACTGTAACTTGTCATTGGGTTTTAAAATAATATGTGTAGGATAGGTGGGAGGCTTTGAAGTCCCGGCGCCAGCCGGGATGGAGCCAACGGTGAAATACCACCCTTATTCTTTTGAAATTCTAACCTCTTCCTGTGAATCCAGGAAAGGGACAGTGGCAGGCGGGCAGTTTGACTGGGGCGGTTGCCTCAATTTAGTGGGGCGCCCTGATGGCAACGTCAGGGGTAAATCTGGCTATATGCTGGGAAGTCCGGTGTATCTTGCAGTACTCTTTAATATACAAAAAAGAGTGAAAATCTGACGAGTGCGGACAATCAGCAGGGAAGTCCTTGTTTTTCAGGACCCCTCAACGACTATACGCCAGGCGGCCTTTAAAAAAGGTCGATGATATAGTCTGAACTCTGCCGCGAGACAGAGTCCGTATTATGCGGACGCTCGGTCTTAACGGAGAAAGGGATGCATTCCAGAGAGATTGAAACCTATAAGAAATCGCTCAAACTAACCAGAAATCAACGCGAAGTTTTGGTTGGTATGCTTCTGGGCGATGCCCACTTAGAAACCCAGGATAAGGGTAAAACTTACCGGTTGAAGGTGGAACATAAAGCGGCACACCGTTTTTATGTCGAACACCTCTACCGCATATTTCAAAAGTGGGTACGCACACCGCCGAAAACAAGACTACATGCTGCGACTAACGGCACCTTGTGCGAAATGATAGGTTTTCAAACTTACAGTCACGGCGCTTTACGCTTTTACGGCCATCAGTTTTACCAAGATGGCAGGAAGCGTGTGCCCCAATCCATCAAACGATGGCTTACACCGAAGTCACTAACTTACTGGTTTATGGATGACGGCAGTCTCAAATGGCGTCAGTCCCGCGCGGTAATATTTAATACTCAATGCTACCAGCGGGAAGAAGTAGAAAGATTGTCACGATTACTGCAAGAGAAGTTTGGCCTTGACGCAAAACCCAGGAAGCAAAGAGAAGGTTACCAGATTTGCGTATCGGGTCATTCTCTAACAGAATTCGTGAAACTGATCGGTCTCAATCTCCTTCCGGAAATGAGTTATAAAATTCCCCTGACCGGGCGAACATTATTGCCTAAAGAGTAACGGAGGCGCCCAAAAGTCACCTCAGGCCGGTTGGCAATCGGCTGTTGAGTGTAAAGGCATAAGGTGGCTTGACTGCGAGAGAGACATCTCGAGCAGAGGCGAAAGCCGGGCTTAGTGATCCGGTGGTTCTGTATGGAAGGGCCATCGCTCATCGAATAAAAGGTACTCTGGGGATAACAGGCTTATCACGTCCAAGAGTTCATATCGACGACGTGGTTTGGCACCTCAAAAAAGTGGGGTGAAATGGCAGAAATGTCATTGCAAGCATCGGCTTATAACGGTGAAGCCCTAACGGCTGCAAAGTGCAGGTCCGAGGGTAATACCGTGGGAAGTCTGACGGAAATACAACGTTCCATCATTATTGGTAGTTTACTCGGAGATGGAGCGATGCGGTGCAAAGTCAACGCCCTTTTGGAAATCAATCACTCGATAAAGCAGAAGTTCTATGTTGACTGGAAGCATCGTCATTTGGCAAATCTTGTGATAACCCCGCCAAAAGCAAGAAAAGGAAACGGTAAAAGAATTGCTTACCGGTTTACGACACGCAGCTTGCCGGAATTAACAACGATTTACAATCGTTTTTATGACGGCAGACATAAGATTATACCTGAAATGCTGGTGTTGGACCCTTTGATGCTCGCGGTGTGGTTTATGGATGACGGATGCAAAAGTTATAGGGCGTTGTACTTGAATTCTCAAGAATTCAACGTTACTTCACAAGAAAGGCTGATGAACTTCTTGGGAGAGCAGTGGGGGATAAAATCAACTTTGAATCGAGACAAGAGTTATCTCAGAATAAGAATCGCCGTAGAAAGCGTTTCTTTATTCAAAGAAATTGTTTTTCCTCACACATTACCGCTGTTCCAATATAAATTTCCGTTTTGACCCCGTAACGACTGATTCCGAAAGGATGAGATAGCAATTTCCTGAAAAAATTTGTGGTTGCTATCACACGCCGGCCCTTCGGTGAAATACGAGATTCACCAAGGTGAAGATATAGTCTACGCCATCGGAAACGATGGACAAACGTGCGATGTCGGCTCACCGCATCCTGGGGCTGAAGCAGGTCCCAAGGGTTGGTCTGTTCGCCCATTAAAGCGGTACGTGAGCTGGGTTTAGAACGTCGCAAGACAGTTCGGTCTCTATCTGTTGCGGGCGTTGGAGATTTGAAGGGGAGCTGTCCCTAGTACGAGAGGACCGGGATGGACGAACCACTGGTGTTCCAGTTGTTCCGACAGGAGCAATCGCTGGGTAGCCATGTTCGGACCGGATAAGCGCTGAAAGCATCTAAGTGCGAAGCCGACCCCAAGATGAGATCTCCCTCTCTCAGTCGCAAGATTGAAAGACTAAAGGCCTCAAGAAGATTACTTGTAGATAGGCCGGAGGTGTAAGTTCCGCAAGGAATTGAGCCAACCGGTACTAATAGGCCGTGTGGCTTGGCTACGGAACAATTTGTCAAATGACGGGTTAATAAAGAAAGCCCCGGCCATTTTTTAATGGTTTGGGGCTTTTTTTATTGGACGCTTGCAATAATGTTGTTTTCTGCGTCTCTTACCAACTATGCATGCTGTCATACCGGAACGTCATTTCCGATTAGCTTAGGAACATATATTAGTGCGTAAGTTTTAATTGGTAGAGCTCTCTGGGGTTATCCCATAACCACTTATGGGCCAAATCGATTGCCTGGTCTTCGCTCATTTGCCTTTCCTGGACCCTCCTGGCTAGAACCTTTGCGATATCTTCCCGCGCCATGGTCAGGTGCCCGTAGACCTTTTCCACCGGCGTGCCGTAATCACCGCCGAAAGCAAGAATTTTGTTGGTGGGGAGAAGGTCAATCGCTTCGTCCAGGGCAGCGACGGCAAACCTTTGCGAAATTATGTGAGTCCAGCAGAAGTTAAGCCAGACGTTGGAGAAGCCTTTGCCCAGCATCAGCGTTTCCCGAACCCAGGGGTAGCCGACGTGATAGATGTCAAACCGGACGTCAGGGTGCCGTATCAGAATCGGTATCATGTGGAGCGGGTCCAAACTCCGGAAGTCACCCCAGTAGCCGGTGTGAACCGCGACGACCAGGTCCTGCTCTCCGGCGAATTTAATGGTTTCGTCCACAACGTAATCTTTCAACGGATTGGAATTCAAGAGAAACGGCCAGTTGGCCGCATGAAGAGTTTTCATGGTTCCAGCCATCAGTTTTTTAAACGTTGCTTCTGCTTCCTTACGGTCCGGCGTACCGCAGGAAGATGACGCCATTTTCAAACCTACGGTTCCTTCCGCTTTAATCTTTAAGATATGTTTTCGTCCGGCGTCCAGATATCCGTCCAGGGATTTGATGGTGGCGCCGGGAGCAAATGCCGGCCCGGAGATATCTTTCCGTTCGCCTATTTCATAAAACAACGGCATAACCGGCGTGAGCAGGGTTGTTCCGGTATTTGTTCCGTCAAACTGGGTAAGGGCGGTTCTTATTTTGCAGGCCTTCCGCAGGATTCTTTGGTAAAGCCCCGGTTTATTTCCGGCTTTAATCAATTCGGAAATTTTCCGGTAATTTTTTTCCGTAATATCGCTGAAACCGAAGAATTTCTCAACGGTTAGAATAACTGATTTTGCAAAGGAGGTATAACGAATTTTTTTCCAATAGGGCGCGAACATCTTCCACCGCTTTTCCAGAGGCGTTTCCGCGTTGAAAAGACTTGCGTACGCGCTTTCTTTCATGCCCGCCCTTAATAAATCCTGGTGGGTATAATGAGAAAAAAGGGTGAAGATGTCCACGTCTAACGCCAGCCGTGTCTTTTCCGGACGAATGTGCTCGTGGCAGTCAATAATTTCCATCCGGCATAACGCTTCAAACAGTCTCTTTTCCGGTCCGGTGAGTTTCATCTCGATAAATACTGCAACTTGTTTGAACTACTATTTTTTTGGGTTCGTATCTGTCTGTTCCAGAACGACCATTTCATGAATGCGTACGGGACCAAGAGAAATTTCTTCTCCCATTTTGACTGTCTCGCCCGAACGGCCAACCATCGGATAGAACAATTTCCAGTTACCGGGAAGATTGCATTTTAGACGCAAATCATTTACGGTTCTGTCTTCCTGCCAGTCGAGCATATGTATAATCAATGTTTTTCCCTTTTGCCGGACATTGACCTCCAGGTCCGTTGGCGCCCCCAAGATATCAACCGGCATTTCTCCCGAATATCTTGATGCGATTTCGCGGAACAACAACGGAAAACCGGGCCGGCTTTCGGGATATAAACCGCTCTTGACTTTGCTGGTAACCGAATAAACATCCGGCCGGCAGGCAGTTATAAAATAGACACGGCCACGGCCTACAGGATTAACCAACAGGGCCGGATCACCGTTTCCCCAGGTGGCCAAGACAGCAGCCCTTTCCGGAACAACTTTTGCGTAGCTAAGGTTTGTATCATACTCAACGTTGTACTTGCCCTTATCAACTAAGGATTCGGTTGAAAACAAAGACTCCCCCTTTTTCCTCCCCGCAAAATGCAGTCCGAAAACATCAGCCAGCGCATAATCAGGTTGTGCTCGCCCCCACTCATCCTGCAAAGACGTTTCGCCGCCAACAACCAGTGTGCCTCCATCGCTTATCCAATTCCTCAACAAAGCGCATTCTTCCAAAGTAAGCGTCGGGGCATTGATAAGGAACAACACCCGATATCGCTTGAGTTTTTCGGGTGTAAGTCCCTCGACCATGCAGGCCTCAATCGAGCGGTGCCAATTGATTAGCGCGTTGTAAACCATACAACAGCTGGAATCGATAATGCAACCCCAATATCCGGTAGTGGCGCTTTCTGCGATAACCGACCGCATGCTGTACAGGACGGCGACCTTGGCTGTTGGTTGAGTATCACTCAGATATGGCTCAGCCTTTTCCATGTCCTGAAATACCGATTTTTGAATTTCCCAGTATTCCGGGTCCCAGTTGTCAAGCGCTTCCCGGCCCCGGTTGTCTTTCATGTAGGGTTTAGCAAAAAACATACGAGCGCGATATTTCGAAGCGTAGCAATGAATCCATTGAAGCACCCCGTCGGCCCTGAGCATGCTGTTGGCCAGAGTGCGATGGAAGCGGTCAGGCGTGTGAGCGGAATATCCCGACCCGGGGACCAGAATAGCCTTGCCTTTGGAAACTGAGCGCAAAAGATCCATAACATAAGCCTCGCGCACCCAGGCATTATTATAAAGGTCGGTCGCAATGATAGGAAGTTTGGCTCCATAATATGGATAAGCTGCGGCTTGCGGGTTTTGCCGAAGAAAATCTTGAACGAGTATAAAAAGCAATTGACCTTTATCCTCCAGTCGGTGAAATAACTCAGCATAAAAATCGGTGAAAAAATCCATTTTAAAATACTGCCATTCCATCCATAATACCCGGTCCGCATCAGTCTCTACTTTCAAGACCGGTTTCGGCTGGGAAAGATTATCTATGCCTGTTTTGCCCAGCCTGCTTTTTCTCGTATTCAAATAGGCATACCAGGCTTGTAGAACTTCGGGAACCTTGGCTAATTTCTCATCAATTTCCGCATTATCATTCGGAATAATGGGCTCGTCTAAGGCAATGCCGCGAAGAGTTGTTTCTCCCGGACTCTGTTTTTGAATATAGTTCTCTGCCAAGTCACGCGCAGCGGTCTGGGCGTCCAAAAAGTAACCAAGCTCTTTTCCGCCCCGGGCAACGGGCTTGCTTGGTGACAGGTCAAAGGTGGACTTAACCATCGGGGTGCCAATTTTTTCGTTTTCTAACCTAAAGGCAAAGAAATCGGGACTACCTGAAGGGAAATAAGTATAGACCATATTTACCCGGGCCGAGTCAAAAGCTTTTACTACATACTCAAAATTGTCGGCAAACCAGGGCCGGCCCCTTTCATTCGGCGGGGATGATGCGTCAGATTCAAAACAGATTCCCCGCATAAATCCATGCCTCCACCAGTCCTGGGCAAAATCTCGTTTTTTCCAAACCAGTTTTCGGCGGAGAGGCTGTGTTATGGTATCAATGTTATCGGCCTGTTCCCGGCTCCATTTCTCAAACGTCTTGACATCCCTTTTCCATTCCGTCAGCCGGGGAAACACCTCTTCCTGTATTCCTGACGGCGGGCCTGCCTGCCACACCCGGACAGGTATGGGGTAGCTTTTTTCAGACCAGCCAACTTCCGCAAAATCATTTTTACCTTCGAAGAGCGTTACGCCGTCCAAAAGAATGCGGATTGGCGTCTGGCCGGGTTTGTCGTCGTCAATTCCTGATATTAGCAAAACGGTTCCCAGACCGGCCTGAGCCGGCAGATCAAATCCTGCTTGCATGGTATGCGTTCTGGAACGTTGACCATATACAAAAGCGGCCGGCGAAAACTCGCATTGGTACGAATAACCTGCATTGTAGGCGCCTCCATTAAACTTTGACGCCTCAATTTTTACTTTATCGCCGTTCGGCAAAAGAAGGGCAGCATAGCGCAATCCAAACCACTCCGATTCTCCGGAAGTTCCCGCGCTCAAATTTTCAATTCTTAACCGATGAGCGCTTTTAGTTGTGGGTATAAGACGAATTTCAGCATCAATGGACTTACGCTTCGCTTCCAAATCTAACCACTGTTGGCGCAGGGCTTTGTCAGCAGCAACGGTTTTCCGTATGATTTCGAAAGGAGCCGGTTTTCCCTGCCGGGAGAGTTCTTCCAGGTCAAACCGGGCAATATCCACTCTTGTTCCTGAGTTATAATAAGCCGAGTCCATTAACCGGGATACTCTGGCAAATGAAATTTCCGGATTTACCGAAGACAACAGGTTTTCCGGAATCTCTTTCGTAACCTTCTCCACGATGAGGTTGTCGTAGGCGACCAAACCACCGGGGGCATTGTTGGCTCCGCCGCGAAGCGAAATTTTTTCCACCGTTCCCGACCCAACCTTCGAACCAAAAAAACCACCCCAACTTCCCAGAATCGGTTTTCCGCCATCGACGCTCAACTCCCAAGCGTGTTCGTCGAAGGATGTTTCGAAGGGCGTTTGATAAATTACCAAATCAATATGATGCTGTGAATTGTTATCCACATATTTCCAGGTAAACCCGGAATTAATGTAATGGTCATTACCGCCATCTGTCACTTGAATCGGTCCGGTGTTGGGAACGTCTGACCCTTGAAATTTTACGCTGACGATGCCCAAGCCGTAATTATCATAGATATATAGCAGAGCGGCCCAGCTGCTTTCATCTTTGACGGCATCACCCGGCCGCACGTCCAAACTGATTTTGACGCTTCCGGAAGCTGCGGTATTAAGCTCAGGTAAAATGGCAAAACGGTCCCGTCCGTTTACGACCAGATACTGGCCATGACTATTCCAGCCTCCGCCGTAAGACGAACCGCGAATGAGAATATTCGGATCGTTTGCCGGGAGAGAGGTCCACTCTTTTTGGCCGTGTATCGGCGTATCAATCTTGTAGCTGTTGTTGCCTTCGAAATCAGCGGTAAAAACAGATGTTTTCGCCGCAGCTTGTTGTGGATTTTTTCCCACCAATAGAACTATAAACGATAATAAGGTTAGCCATCTCATTTTTACCGCCCAATCGTTGTGTTTCGGTATCTTAGTTTTCAAAGTCAAGTACTCCGGCCACGCCCCCCAGCCAGTCATTGTTTGGAATCCTCCGTTTTGCCCATCAAAAAGAAATATTTTAGACTGATTCCCTGCTTTATTTATCCTCATTTTATTCCTATGTGTCTATTGCGTCAAGTACCTAATGTTATTCTCTGCGTCTCTTACCAACTATGCATGCTGTCATAGCGGAACGTCATTTCCGAGGGGGTATACTCTTTATACCATTTGCAGTGTCCGTCGGCAAAGAGGATATTTTGACCTTCGGTATGCACCCTCCAATCCTCATACGGAGTGCCGTTGGCCGGTCCGCCCACACAATTTTGCGAGTAATCATCTTTATCGCAGTCGGTAAAGTTCCACCCGATGGTATCGCCCGCTAAAACGTAAGCGCTCGAATAGAGAATGCTCTTTCTCTGAATGTTTGCGCGGTCGCCGGTTGCAACGTATGCGGCCCGGGCGCCGAGAAAATAACTGTATTCTGAATCTCTATCCGAGGGGCACTTGTAAATTTTTTTATTTTGCACATAAGGAAAAATCTGCTGCATCCATCCGTACGTTCCGTCGTCAACATCCACCTCGTCCCAAGCAATAGTACCGGCCGCGCGAGGATAGGTTTCATTATAAGCGTTTGCGTATAGTTCCAGGGCCAGGTACAGTTGTTTTAAATTGTTTATGCAAACAGCCTGTCTGCCTTTTTCCCGCGCGCGGGAAAAAGCGGGAAGAAGCAGGGCGGCGAGAATTGCGATAATCGCAATTACGACTAAAAGTTCAACTAAAGTAAACCCCTTTTTCATAATCTATTTCTTCTTGATGCCGGTAACTCTGCGCTTTGCTTTGTATTTGGTTTTTAATTTTTCCAGCCGCGCAAACTTCTTGGTGGTCCCCCGTTTCTCCTTTTTCCTCCCCCCTGGTGGGGGAGGTGAGGTGGGGGGGTGTCGCCGGTCGTTTGGCTGGAGAAGCATCCGCTGGAGCGTTTTTTCCTTTCCTTTGGCCGAATAGACCTCTGCGCCTGTTAAGGGGTCCACCCCGGTCCAATACATACAGCCGGAAAGGGTCATCGGCAGAGGCGTGAAGTCCTGCACCTGTTCCAGGAAGTGGCCGAAACCCCGGACATATTCCCTTAAAGCCCGCATATGTTCCACCTGGCAGCCGGGATGGCCGGACATAAAATAAGGCACCAGGTAGAGTTCTTTTCCGGCCTGCCGGGCCGATTTCTTAAAACTATCCCGGAAAATCTGGAACGTTTCGTTGTCCGGTTTATGCATCTTTTCCAGTACCGGACGGCTGATATGTTCCGGTGCGACCTTCAGGTGTCCGCTGACGTGGTGCCGGCATAATTCCGGAAGGTATTCCCGGCACGGGTCGGCCAGCGCCAGGTCGTGCCGGATGCCGGTACTTGCAAAAACGTGTTTTACGGCCCTTATTTTTCGGCCGGAGGCGAGCGCTTCCAGGTGTTTGGCGCCGTTAAATTTAAAGAAAGAGCAAATTTTTGGATAAAGGCAACTGTTGCGGTTACACGCTCCGGAAGGGCGCCGGCACGAAGCGCCGTACATGTTTGCCGTTGGTCCGCCGACATCGCTGATTGTGCCGCGAAAATTGTCCATCCGGGAGATTCTTTTCATCTCTTCCTGGATGGAGTCCAACGACCGGTTCTGCACAATCCGGCCCTGGTGGCTGGCCAGGGTGCAGAAGGCGCACCCGCCGCCGCAGCCACGGTGGCTGGTAATTGAGGTTTCAACGGAAGCAAGCGCCGGCACGCCGGACATTCGTTTATAAATCGGGTGGCTTGCCCGCGCAAAAGGCAGGCTGTAGATGCGGTCCAGTTCCGCGGTTGTCAGCGGTAAAGCCGGGGGCATCTGGACCAGGAACCTTTTGGCGGAAGGTTGGACAATCGGCCGGCCGGAACGAAAGTCTTGAAGACTTCCTGGAATGGTGGGGTTCTGGTTTAAGTACCAGAGGCCGAATGATTCGGTAAATACTTTTTTATCCGCTATCGTCTCTTCTTCGGAAGGCAGCATCAGGTGTCCCTCCGGCAGTTCGGAGGGGTTTGAGGTTATCCAGAGGGTACCGGCCAGGTCGTGTATTGTTGCGGCCGGTTCACCGGCGGCAAGACGCCGGGCAATTTCAATGACTGCTTGTTCCGCCATTCCGTAGGCAATCCAGTCCGCCCGGCTATCCAGCAGGATTGACCGCCGCACCTGGTCTGACCAGTAATCATAGTGTGCCAGCCTTCGTAGTGATGCTTCAATTCCGCCCAGGACGATGGGTATGCCCGGAAATGCCTCCCGGACGCGGTTAGCGTACACGATGGCGGCGCGGTTCGGACGCAAATCAATTGCGCCCCCGGGCGAGTAGGCGTCCACCTTTCGCCGGTTGCCGCTGGCCGTGTAGTGGGCCATCATGGAATCCAGGCACCCGGCGGTAATTCCGACAAAAAGGCGCGGTCGGCCGAAAGCGAGAAAGGGTTCTTTGGAGTGCCAGTCCGGCTGGGCCAGGATGGCTACCCGGTAACCGGCCGCTTCCAGTACTCTTCCGATTAAGGCGGCGCCAAAGGCCGGGTGGTCCACGTAGGCATCCCCGGACACAAGCAAAACATCAACCGCGTCCCAGTTTCGTTCCCGGACTTCTTCCGGCGTGGTAGGCAGAAAGTTATTCATGTTTTTATTGTTTGGTAATCCTTATTATACACTTTTTTTCAATGGAGCGGTTAGTTTTTCGGGAAACATCCTTCGTGTGATAAAATATCTGTTATGATAGAACTAAGGAAGCCGCAACCGGACAGGGAGGAGTTTAAAAAAATCATTTTAAGGCAAAAAGTTCCGTCCCGGGTGCCTTTATTTGAATTGCACATTGACCGGGAAATAGTCAGGTACTTCACGGAAAACCTCTTCGGCGGCAAGTGGGTTGAACCGGCCGAAGCGAAAGACCGGGAAACCCAGGAAAAGTCCCTGAAGAACAACATCCGCTGCTGGCACCGGCTGGGCTATGATTACCTTCGGCTCACCGCCGATTTCCGTTTTTCCGCCTCTTTGTCTTTTGCCTCAAAGAACCGGAGCGCCGATGATACCGCCGGTCTCTCGCGTGGAACCAGAAAGTGGGTGGAAGAGGGTAAGGGCGCAATAACTTCCTGGGAGGATTTTGAAAAATTTCCCTGGCCTTCCCTGGATAATTTTAACCTTTGGCCTTTTGAGTTTATCGCCCAAAACCTGCCGGAAGGAATGGGTATCTTTGCCACTTTTTCCCAGGGAATTTTCGAAGTCATCGCCAACAGTCTCTTCGGACTGGAGACGCTGGGTTATCTCATCTACGATAACCCGGAACTCATCGCAGCGGTAACGGACAGGGTGGGAGGGCTGATTTACGCCTGTTATCAGAAGGCGCTCGGGCTGAATAATTTAATCGGTTTCGTCCAGGGCGACGATATGGGCTTCAAAACCGCAACCCTGGTTTCGCCGAACGTTTTAAGAAAGTATATCCTTCCCTGGCACAAAAAATTGGCGCAACTCGCTCACGAAAATAACCTGCTCTATGTCCTCCATAGTTGCGGCAACCTGGAAACGATTATGGAAGACCTTATCACCGACGTGAGGATAGATGGCAAGCACTCCTTTGAAGACACTATCGTGCCGGTGGCCGAGTTCAAGCGGAAGCACGGAAACCGGATTGCGGTCCTGGGCGGGGTGGACGTAAATAAACTCTGTATTTTCAACGAAGCAGACCTGCGTACCTACGTCCGGAAAATCCTTGATGAGTGCATGCCGGGCGGCGGCTATGCCCTGGGAACCGGGAACTCGGTGGCAAACTACATCCCGGTGGAAAATTACCTGGCGATGCTGGACGAAGGAGCCAAGTGGGGATAAAACGCAGGGGCTCGATGAATTGAGCCCCTGCACAAAAACATCAAATGGAATTTAATAAAATCCGAAAGGTCGTGCTGCAGGAATTAAACAAATCTCTGAACAATATCAGCGAAAAAGAGTCGGGAGAATTTCTGGACCGGCTCCTGGAATCCCGCCGAGTCTTCGTTATCGGTGCAGGCAGAAGCATGCTAATGCTCCAGGCTTTTGCCAAAAGGCTGCGGCATCTGGGAAAAGAGTGTTATGTGGTCGGCGAAATTGTGACTCCGGCCATCGGAAAGAATGACCTCCTGGTGGCTGCCTCCGGCTCCGGAAAGACCAGCGGCGTGATAAACATTGTGAAGTTAGCCGGAAGATACAAAGCAGACGTGGTTTTCATAACCGCTTCTCCTTCCCCTTCCCTGAAAAAGATGGCTGACTTAATGATAGTTATACCCAGTGTTTTGCCTTCCCGCCAGTTAATGGCTTCGCTCTTTGAACAAAGCCTGCTTCTCTTCTGCGACAGCGTCTGCCTGGTTCTTAAGAACCGGTTAAAGATTGCGGAGACTCAAATTCGGAAGAACCACGCCAATTTAGAATAAAACGCCAGACTCCGAACGTCAAACTTTAAGTTTAAAAATTTTTGTCTGATGTTTGAAGCCCGGATATTCGGCCTTTGGTTGAATCTGGTATGATTTTGTGGTAAAATTTGCTGCGGTAATACCCTAAAAAAATGAGAGCGATTGATGTCCAGGACCTTTTTGCCGGTTTTGGCAATACGCCGGTTTTGAACGGAGTTAATTTTTGGGTTGACGAAGGCGAAACAACAATAATCGCCGGAATCAGCGGTTCCGGCAAGACGGTTCTTTTAAAAAACATTGTCGGCCTGCTTACGCCGACCGGCGGAAAGATATTCATCAACGGCAGAGACATCGCCGGGTTCTCCCCGAAGAACTGGAACGATATCCGTCGGGAAATAGGCATGGTCTTCCAGGGCAACGCTCTTTTTGATTCTATGCCGGTCTGGGAAAATATCGGTTTTTACCTCCTGGAGCATACCGACCTGCCGGTCGAGGAGATTCGTAAAAAGGTAACCCATAGTCTGGGTCTGGTCGACCTGAAAGGCACGGAAGATTTGCAGGTGGATGAGTTAAGCGGCGGGATGAAGAAACGGGTGGCGCTGGCGAGAACTCTTATCTTTGAACCGAAAACCATTTGCTATGATGAACCAACCGCCGGCCTGGACCCGCTGACCGCCGAAAGCATTGAAGAACTAATGCTGGATATCCAGAAAAAACTGGGCACCACGGCGCTGATGGTTACTCACGACCGCCACCTGACCTTCCGGGTGGCTAACCGCATCGGCGTGCTTTCCGAAGGTAAAGTGGTCGGATTCGGAACTACTTCGGAAATTAAGGAAAGCCAGAACAAGACTGTCCGGGATTTTTTCCGCCTTAGGGGTTTAACAACTCCTAAAAGGGAGGTTTAACAGGATGAAGAGACTAACGCTGGAACTGCGGGTTGGGTTCTTCGCAATGCTGGCGATTTTGCTTATCCTCATCTTTGCCGTCGTTAAGGGGCAATTTTCGTTCCGGAAGGGTGGTTATGAGGTGAAAGCCGTCTTTAAATACGTAGCCGGCGTTGACCGGGGTTCTCCGGTTCAGGTGAGCGGTGTACGGGTAGGCGAAGTCAAAAAAGTCATCGTTGACTATTCCGAAACTCCCCGCGTCTTTGTAACCCTGCACCTTGACCGCTCGGTTAAACTCGGCCGCCATTCCCAGGTTTTTATCCGCAGCTTCGGATTAATCGGAGAAAAGTACGTGGAGATACTCCCCACTTCGTTTACCGACACCCCGCTGATTCAACCTAACGAAGTAATGGTCGGTACCGAACCGCTTCCCATAGACCGCCTGCTGGCGATGGGCGAAGACCTGGGCCGAAATATCCAGCGAATGGTCTCTTCGGTGGATAAGTTATTTGGAGACCCAAAGTTCAAGGAAGAGCTTTACGCCACCCTGGACCAACTTAAAAGCATGTCCGCGCAGGGAAGCAAAACTCTCTCCGGTATCCAGGCGGCGGCGACGGATTTGCAATTAGCCTCAATTAAGGCGCAGGAATTGCTCTCTTCCGCCCAGGGCGTCGTGGAGCAGACCAAGCCGGCGCTGGTCCAGGCCCTCTTTAATTTTCAGATTGCTTCTGCCGGCCTGGCAAACGTTTCCCAACAGATGTCGGAAGTAATGGGCAAGTTTCAGAGCGATGACAGCACCCTGGGGCTCTTAATCTCTTCCGGCGATCTCTACCGCAAACTGGATAAATCACTGACAGACCTGGAAAGGTCAGCCGGTCAGTTTGCCGAAGCATCCGAAAGCATCAAGGACCTTTCCCTGAACATCAAAACCGGACGGGGCAGCGCCGGGAAATTCCTGACCAGCGATGAACTTTATAACGAGGTAAAAGGTTTAATTTCCGATATCCGGGCAAAACCCTGGCGATTATTACGACCGGGTTCATAAAAATTAAATACTAAAATATACCACGGAAGCACGGAATAATTATATAGCGGCAAAGCGATAGCTTTGCATCTTTCAGGTTAGAGTTTCGCTCTGCGGCTACCCCTCTGTGTTTTCGTGGCAGGGTTTTCGCGGTTAATTTTTGACGGTGCTATATTTTTTAAAATTGGGAGGTGATTTATGGGTTTACTTATCATTCGTCTTTTTTTCTTTATTTTCGCATTGATAACCGGCTATTATGTGGCGCCGCCGAGTGAGGCTTTTTCCGGCGCCTTGTTCGGCTTGGCCGGCGCCGGGACCATCATTCTCCTGGAAATAATGATGGAGAAGATACCGGCGCGGCGCATTTTTCTGGGCGCACTTGGTATGATTATCGGCCTGGTTTCAGCGCGGCTTCTCTTTGAGATGATTCTCCTAATCCCGCCGCGGATTGAAATCCAGTACTACGTACGCTTTTTTCTTTACTATCTCTTTTCCTATCTTGGTATAACTATCGCCTTGCGGTATACCGGCAAATTGAGCCTGCTTTCCGGGATCGTGGGTGAAGCCGAGAAGATACCGCCGTTGCTCCTGGACAGCAACGTAATTATTGACGGACGATTGCTGGATTTATCCCATACCGGATTCATGGATTACCGGCTGGTCGTTCCCAGTTTTATCATTAAGGAACTGCAGACGATCGCCGATTCTTCCGATGACCTTAAACGGCAGCGGGGCCGACGGGGGCTTGAGATGCTCAACCGGTTGCGCCGCGACCCGGAAGTTAAAATCATCATTGAAGATATTGATTTTCCGAATATCTCCGGGGTAGATGCCAAACTGATTCACCTGGCCCGAACCTCCGAATCCCGCATCCTGACCAACGATTACAACCTGGCCAAAATTGCCGAAGTTCAGAACATCAAAGTGCTTAACCTCAACAGCCTTTCCACTATCCTGAAACCCCGGTATGTTCAGGACGAACATATCCTGATTAAAATCATAAAAGAAGGCAAAGAACCCGACCAGGGCATCGGTTACCTTGAAGACGGCACGATGGTTGTCGTGGAAGGCGGACGCAAGCACATCGGGGAATCGCTGGAGGTGGTCATCGCCAACACGATTCAAACCGCCACCGGCCGGATGCTCTTCGCTGAATTGCCTTAATATTATTTGTCATTTCCGCATGTGCCTGCCCCCGCAAGTAGTAAGCGGGGGTCTGTCGGGAATGGGAAATCCCCATGGAAAGAGTAAAACGCGGCTTCGTTGACACGCTGGGCCATCGGCTTCTCGCTTTTATCCATTTCATCGGTTCGCTGGCGCTGATACTGATAAAAGTAATAACCGCCCTTCTGACCGGCCGGCTCCGGCTGGTTCCATTCCTGCAGGAATGCGATATTTTCGGTAACCGCTCCTTCTGGATCGTCGCCCTGCTCTCTTTTTTCTTCGGAATGGTCGTTGCGATGCAGTCGGCCACCCCCTTAAAACTGACCGGCGGGGAAATTTACGTCAGTACCATCGTTACGCTATCGGCGGTCCGGGAGTTGGGCCCGATTCTGGTGGCATTTCTCATCTCCGGCCGGGTGGGCTCTGCCATTGCGGCGGAAATCGGCACGATGAAGATTACCGAGCAGATTGACGCCCTGAATACCCTGGCGGTTGACCCGGTTGAGTACCTGGTCGTGCCTAAATTCGCGGCCGGATGCTTGATGCTGCCGGTTTTAACCGTAATGGCCGTCACCCTGCAAATCCTGGGCGGCTACGTAATCGGTACGACCACCCTGAACCTCAATACCAGCCTCTTCTTCTTCCAGGCCTTCCGTTTCGTCTTCATTAAAGATATCATGATCGGTCTTTTGAAAGCGCTTATCTTTGGAGCAATTATCGTAGTCGTTTCCAGCCGGGAGGGGTTTTTTGCCGAAGGCGGGGCTAAAGGGGTGGGCCGGGCCACAACCCTGGCGGTGGTAATCTCGCTCTTTATGGTTATCGTCGCCGACTTCGTAATCACCGCGCTCTTTTACTTTATTTAACGCTTTCTGACCCGGCAATTCTTAGCAGGTTCCGATGCCGCAGCCCCGGTCCGCGTTGCCGCACCACCGTAATAAGAAAAAATCTAATTAGACCACTTGCAGGTCTGTCTCAATAAAGCAATCCCACCCCGCAGGTAATTGGAAAGTTCGTAAAAAGTCCTGATGTGGAAGGCAACATTAAAAAGTCTTTTGGGGTGCGTATAGTAGGAAAAATTTGCCTTTCCGATAATTTGCTCTATTTCCTTTGCGGAAACCCCGGCGTTTTTTAACACGCAGTGTTCGCCTATCGCTACAAACTTTTCCCAGTTTATATCTTCCAGGGGAGTTTCGGAAAAGAAGTAATTGAATTCCCTGGTGCCGGGAAAGGGAATCAGCATGTTGTAGAATACCAGGGTTGACCCCACCTCTCTGGAGAATTTTATGGTGTTATTCATCTGCTCCTTTGTTTCTCCCGGCGAACCGATAATGTAGAAGGTCTGCGTTTTCAACCCAAGGCCGCTGGCAATCCGGACAGTCTCCTTTGCTTTTGCGGGAAGGATATTTTTTCCCATTTTCTTTAAAATTGCCTCGTCCGACGATTCTATTCCGAACCCAATATTGTAACAACCTGCTTTTTTCATCAATTTAAGCAATCCCCGGTTTACCGCGCCGGTTTGGCTGAAACAGAACCAGGCGAGGCGCAGTTTCCGGTCAATCATACCTCGGCATATCTCTTCCAGCCGGTTCCGGTCGATGGTAAAAGTGTCGTCGGTAATCAACAGCTGCCGAATTTTGTAGTTTTTTTTAAGCATCTCCATCTCTTCCAAAACGTATTCTGCCGAATGGGTGCGGTACTTCTTGCCCGAAACCAGCCTTGAAGCGCAAAAACTGCAGTTGAACGGACAACCCCGGCTGGTGAGAATAGTCGCACAATTTCGATAGCGGGCATTATGCCTGTTGGGTGTGAAAAGGGCTTGGGGAATCAGGTCCCGCGAAGGGAATGGGATTGAGTCCAGGTCTTCAATGAAAGGCCGGTTTTCGTTGCGGATTGCTCTTCCGTTTTTTAGATAAACTATTCCTTTTATGGTTTCTGTGCTGGAATTGGCCTGGTAGGTATTGACCAGTTCCAGCATGGTAATTTCGCCTTCTCCTGCCACCGCGCAGTCAATCAGGTCCGGGTACCTTTCCATTATGAACTCAGGAATTGCAGAAACATGAACCCCTCCGAGTACGACTTTTGCCCCGGAGTTGATTTTACATATTTTTGCCAGTTCAATCGCCCTTGCAAAATTAGGCGTAGTACAGGTAATGCCGATTACGTCCGGTGCAAAAGTTTTAATTATCTTTACGATATCGGCGTGATTTAACCGTTGCGCTTCCGGTTCATACATTCGGACCTCGTGGTTTCCGTACTTGCGGAGGTAGGAGGCGACATACCCTATGCCCAAAGGGAAATACCGGCCGGCGGCTTTTTGCAGGTTGCCGTATAAATCGACGTACAGGGGTGACAATAACAGCACTTTAGCCATTTTTATTCAACGGTACCGGGCCTTGCCAAAATGTATTTAATCCGCCTCATTCTATGATATAATAAAAACAGACGTGGCGCAAATTATGGCAAAGGAAAAGATACTGGTGCTTATCCCTGCTTTTAACGAATCCGAGCGGATAGCCGCGGTTATAGAAGGGGTCGGGAAGTACCTGCCGGAGGCCGATATTTTGGTGGTGGACGACGGTTCGGGAGACCGTACCGCAGAAGTGAGTCGAAAAGCAGGGGCCAGGGTTGTTGGACTGCCTTTTAATCTGGGGGTCGGGGCCGCGCTCCAGACCGGATATAAATTTGCGGTGAGCCATGATTATCAGTATCTGATTCAGCTGGACGGAGACGGCCAGCACGACCCATCGTTCCTGCCTTTTTTTCTTCAGTCAATCCAGACATCCGGCAGAGACTTGATAATCGGTTCCCGTTTTCTTTCCGAAGAGCGCTACGAAGGTTCGGTGACCCGTTTGGCGGGAATCCGTTTTTTTGCCTGCCTGGCCTCGGTCCTTACCGGCCAACGGTTGACCGACCCAACCTCGGGTTACCGGGCAATCAGGAGGGCGGTATTGGAATTTTGCATCCAGGATTTATATTCTTTTGATTACCCGGACGCAGATTTTCTGCTGGTGCTGCACCGGGCGGGATTCAGCATGAAGGAGATTCCGGTGAATATGAATCCCAGGACAGGCGGACGGTCGCAGCACCGGGGGCTGGGGCCGCTGAGTTATATTTTCAAAATTATGCTTTCCATCTTCGTAACCCTGTTAAGAAAAAGACCGGTTCGTTAATATTAAAGGGGGTCCGCATGGCGCCCAGATTGGAATTAATCGCGATAATTATCAGTTTTGTCATGTTGTCCGGCATCATAGAATTGGTGCGCCGGGGAAAACTTAAGGAAGAATACTCTTTTTTATGGCTCTTGACCGGTTTTGTCCTGCTCATTGTGGTTGTGAAGTTTAACCTTTTGGTCAGGTTGACCCGGCTAATCGGCATTGTCACACCGGTCAACACCCTTTTTTTCTTCGGACTGCTCTTCGTGATACTTTTGTGTCTCCATTATTCTCTCAAAATTTCTCAACTGACAGTTCAGGTAAAGAGTCTGGCGCAAAAGTTAGCGTTGTTGGAAGCGGAGCATAATGAAACAAAAAATTCTAATACAGCGCGGTGATATTTTTAAAATTATCATCTTTTTTCTCCTGGGGTTGGCAATCTATTCCAACACGTTTCACGCCGCATTCCATCTTGACGATGGGCATAACATTATTGCCAACTCCGCCATCCGCAACCTCTGGAACCTGAAAGCCGTCTGGAATTTTTTCCCCACTCGTTTCTTTACTTATCTCTCCCTTGCGTTAAATTATCATTTTCACCGGTTGTCGCTTCCCGGCTACCATGTATTTAACCTGGCCGTCCACCTGGGCGCCGCGATGCTCGTCTCCTGGCTTGCGCTCCTGCTCTTATCCGTTCCGGCGGTCAAAGATTCGCCGGTTGCCCGGCACGCCAAATTAATCTCCCTGCTGGCCGGCTTGATGTTCGTGGCCCATCCCATCCAGACCCAGGCAGTAACCTACATCATCCAGCGCACCGCTTCGCTGGCGGCTTTTTTTTACCTGCTTTCCGTCTGTCTCTATCTGAAGGCGAGGCTAAACCAGACCCGTTTTGCAAGGGCGGGATTGCCGCGGTCGCTGCCGCTCTTTCGCAATGACTCTGTTTATATTGGTTCGGTTTTGGCGGCGGTTGCCGCGCTCTTTACCAAAGAGTCGGCCGTTACCCTGCCGTTTATGCTCTTGCTCTGCGAGGTTTTTTTCTTTTGGAATGTCCCCTCCCACCCTTACCCTCCCCCTCAAGGGGGAGGGGTGCCCTTTCCAAAGCTCTGGAAAGGGGGCGTACGAGGCGGGGGTGGAATCAAGCGGCTTGCGCCTTTTTTCTTCGTTCTGGTGATTTTCATGGTGGTTTTTTATCTAACCGGTTCGGGCCGCATATCGGAAGTACGGGTTCTAAAAGAGGCCCGGTCCGGTTTGACAGCCATCACCCCGGTTCAGTATCTTTTAACCCAGTTCCGGGTTATCGTTACCTACCTGCGGCTTCTGCTGGTGCCTGTAAATCAAAATTTTGATTATGACTATCCGATTGTTCAAACGCTATGGCAAACGCCCGCTTTAGCCAGTCTTGTCTTCATTTTGCTGATTCTGGCGGCCGCCGTCATCCTGTTTCGGAAACACCGGCTGCTTTCCTTCAGCATCTTCTGGTTCTTCCTGGTTCTCGTTCCGGAATCCAGCATCCTTCCCATCAGGGACGTCATTTTTGAGCATCGTCTTTACCTGCCGATGGTTGGCTACTGCCTGTTTTTGTTGATTATCTTCTATTACCTGTTCGGAGACAAGAAACTGAAGTTGATGTCTCTCGTCCTGCTGGTGATAGTCGCCTGCTATTCCGTAATGACCTATGCCCGTAACCAGGTCTGGAAAGATGAAATAACCCTGTGGAACGACGTGGTGAAAAAATCGCCGAATAAGGCGAGGCCCTGGAGCAGCAGGGGATTGGCCTATTCACGGTCAGGCCAGTATGCGCAAGCCCTTGCGGACTGCAATCAGGCGATAAAGCTTAACCCAACCAGCGGCGTTCCTTATTGCAGCAGGGCAGTCGTGTATCATTACATGGCTGAATATGATCTGGCCATCGCCGATTATACGTGGGCGATAGAGTTTTATCCCTACCCTCCCGACGCCTATTCTAACCGGGGATTTTCCTATGAAAAAAAGGGAGAATACGACCGGGCGCTTGCCGATTGGTTGCGGGCCGTAGAGTTCAATCCTTACGACGCAGACGCGTATTTCAACCGGGGGCGGATATTTTTCCAGAAAGGGGAGTACGACCGAGCCATTGCCGAATACAGCCTGACCATCAAATATAACCCTCGTTTTGCCGAGGCTTATTTTAACCGCGGCAACGCCTACCGCCACAAGGAAATGTACCCGGCGGCATTTTCCGATTATAACCAGGCGCTGAAAATAGACCCTTTATACGGTGAGGCATATAATAACCGGGCCGCAACCCTGATTGTTTTGGGCGAATACCAACGGGCTCGAAAAGATATCCGGAAGATGGAAAAGTTAGGCTATCCGCTTAACCCGGCGCTGCGTAAATTCTTGCCTGAGCCGGACAACTGACAGAACAACGCTTGCGGCCTTAAACCAACCGTTTTTGTTCCGGTTAAAAGAGAGGGGGTTTTTAGGCGAATCAGCAATTAATTCTCCATTTCCTGCAGATTTAACCTCGGGAAAGAAAATGTCGGGTCAAGAGCAATCGCCTTCAAAAATTCCCCCTTCGCTTCCGCACGCTTCCCCTGTTGTAAATAGACCGCACCCAGCGTATTGTGCACCAGCGGCTGGTAATCGTCCAGCCGGAGAGAATATTTCAAGTATTTTTCCGCATCCGCAAAGAACCCGGCCTGCGCCAGAACCAGGCCCATGTTTCCATATCCCCGCGGCCAGTAGGGGTGGTAAATAATAATTTTACCGTAATTATAGATAGCCTCTTCAAAATATCCGGCATTCAGGTATGTATTACCGGCAATGGTAAGCAAGTTACGGCTTTGCGGCTGAAAACTCAACGCTTTTTCTACATACGCAATCGCTTGTTGCCAGTTTCCGGCGCGGTAAACAGCAAAACTTTTTTGTCCGTAAAAATCGGCTCGAATCGGCCGCCAGCCGAAACCATAAGCGGATACACCCAGGACAGCGATAAACCCTATCAGCACTCCCTCCTGTATTTTGCGGTTTAAAATAAAAAACCGTCCTTTTTCTTTTTCGAAGACCGCCAAGAAACCAATAAAGAGCCAGAAAAAAAAGAGGGTTACCGGTCTCCGCAGGGGTGACGAAATAAAAGAGACCACTAAAATTCCCAGAATACCCGCTGCCAGGAAAAATGGCAGGAATTCTGCCCTTTCCTTAGCCGCCCGCCAACTGGCCTTTACGGCAAAAAATAGTAGCAATACCAGGAAAGCCAGGAAGGAAACACCGCCCAATATTCCGGTCTCCGCTAAAACTTGCAGGTATTCATTATGGCTGGTTCCGGCATCCATTCTGCCCTGAAAACTCTTGAGTAATTCTTTTGGATAGTACGGCGGGAGAACTTCGTTGAGATTTCCGGTGCCGACCCCGGCAACCGGGTGCTTGCGGAATACCGCAAGCGTTGCCTGCCAGATTAGCATCCGGCTGCGCAGGGAGGAAGGAATCTCGACCCTCTCCTGCATTTCCGCGCCGGTTGTTTCTGCTAAACTTTTCTGTTTAATCTCAACGCCCCTTTTTCCTATCACCTGCTCTCCGGGCAGATTATAATTACGTACTAAGAAAAATCCGGTCAATAACAGGAGCAGGGCGGCTGTGCCCGCAAACCATCGCTTTGCCTTTTGCCCCGGCAATGCCGCGGTAAACCCCGCCATGAACAACAGCGTTGCAATCAAGGCGAAATACGACCCGCGCGTATGGGTCATGATGAAGTGGGTATAGACAACCGGTAGGCTGACGAGGCTAAAGCCTCGCACCAATCTAATTTTATAATTCCTCCCCCTTTTGGGGAGAGGCGGGGTGAGGGGGGCGGTGTAAAAAAACCCGCCGTACAACAGCAATGGCATCATCATCAACTCATACTCGGCCACAAAATTTCGGTGCCCGAACGTGGAGACAGCGCCTTGAAAAGGCCCGGGCAGAGAAATGAAATCGTGGCCGAACGCCTGAAATATTCCGTAAACCGCCACCGGTAAGGCAGGCAGAATCAGGAAAGGAATCAGGGTTTTTATTTCAAAATCTTTCCACCGGTTGGAAATAAACAGAAAGAGGCTGAACCCCAAAAAAAGGTCGGCGATAGTCCGCAGTCCTAATTGAAGATTGACCGCTACGCCCAGGGAAAGGAGGCTGAAAAAGAAGAAAACAAACCAGGGATAGACAAAGACCGGAACAATTAATTTATTATCATTGCGAGCGTGTTTTGCGAAGCAATCCCGTTGTCGCCAAACAACCTCACCCAAAAAAATAAAGAGCATTCCCCACTGCCACAAAAACCATTTAGGCAATGTGTAACCTTCGAAAAGAACGGTCCAGAAAATCAAAGGCATCAGGATAACCAACCCGGCCAAAACCTTCTTATTAGTATGCATTTCTGAATGACAGGGGCGTAGCCAGCAAAATCACCATATCCAGCCAGATGCTCCAGTTTTCTATATAAAAGAAGTCGTAAGCCAAACGTTCCTCAGGCATCAGGTGTCCCCCGCGCAGGCCGTGAATCTGCGCCCAGCCGGTCAGCCCGGGTTTAACCTTCAGGCGGTATTCAAAATTCGGCCCCTGGAAGTACGGTAAATCTGCCAGGGCAATCGGCCGCGGTCCCACCAGGCTCATCCGGCCGGCAAAAACATCAAAAAACTGGGGCAGTTCATCCAGATTAAAATGACGCAGCGCGCCGCCTATCCGGGTAAGCCGGCTGTCATCCTTACCGGTCCAGGTCGCGCCGCCGGCACCTTGGAGCATCGTGCGGAACTTGATGATGCGAAACGTTTTTCCGGCGTAACCGGCACGCTCCTGCCTGAAAAATACGGGCCCGGCTGAAGTCATTTTCACCAGGAGGGAAATAACCAGGAAAAACGGGGAAAAAACAATTATCAGGATAGCGCTCAAAAAAACATCCAGCGTCCTTTTAATCAAACGGTTACCGAACCTTTCCAGCGCAGTTTCGGGAAAGGTCAGCAGAGGCAGGCCGGCCAGCGAATCAAAAGAAGCGGTACTGCAGGAAACCTCGTAATTCTCCGGCAGGAAGAAGACCTTAACTCCTTTTTCTTTGGTGCAGTTCAATAAGCCGGAGATTATCTGGTCCGGCAGTTTTTCCGCGCAGATGATACCGGTCAGTTCGCCGGAGTCAAGGTATCTCTCTAATCCGGCCAAAATTCCCCCCCCGGCCGGGTCCAGAAAACCCAGTATCCGGCAGTGGATTTTGTGGCGGTCCAAACGTTCTTTTAATCGCTCCCCGGTCGCCGGATTTGCCAGCATCAGAAGCCCGGCCGGTTTCCCGATGAAAAAACCGGAGCGCAGGAAGACCAGGCGGAAAAGATAAAGGAAAGTGAAACTGAAAGAGATAGCGAGTCCAACCACCAGCCGCGAAAATTCCACCCCCCGGTAAAAGAACGTTCCGCTCAACAAAAACACGGTCGCCCAGAACGTTCCCTGGATGAGCCGCAGGTTAACGATGAGTAATTCCGGAAAATCATCATGCCGGTAAAGTCCGAACGCCTTCAGGATGATGACCCAGCCGACCGCAAAGAAACCGGCAATCTTGGCGTAAATGGACAAAGGCGGCGCAACCCGCTCCGGAAAGATGCCGCCGTAAAAACGCATATAATACGCCAGCAAAAACGAACCGAAAATAATTCCCGCATCAATAAACAGCGAAAACGCTATTCTTCGTTTCATCGGCCGTTACAAGAATAATCTTTCGTACCCCGTTATCACCTTTTCCCACGGATAAAATTCCCTTATCCTCTTCGGGCCTGCTTCCCGATAATATCTTACCACTTCCGGATTAACCAGTAAATATTGCATCTTACCGGCCAGCGCCCCGGCATCTTTGGCAAAGAGCAGTCCTGTTTTTTCAACTACCTCCGCGTTGAAAATAGTGTCCAGCGCCAGGACGCAACTGCCGGAACCCATTGCCTGCAGAAGCGCCGGGTTGGTGCCGCCGACCTCGTGACCGTGGATATAAAAATAGCAACCCTCAAGGAGTCGGTTCAGGTGTCCGGGCCGGTAAATTGCGCCCAGGAAACGTACCCGGCGGTCGTCTATTTTCTTCAGTTGCCGGCGATAAGAGCTCTTCCAATTGGTTTCACCTATAATCACCAGCAACTTATCGGTGCTGACCCTCTGAAACGCCCTGGTAATCAAATCTGCGTTATTCTCCGGTTCCAGCCGCCCCACCACCAACAGGTACCTGTCTTTCTCCAACCCGTATTCCCGGAGTATGTCATCCCCATAATCCCTCCCCCCTGGCGGGGGAGGTAGCGTGGGGGTGACCCGCGCCCCGTACGGTATAAAGACCGTCCTCTTTCCGTACTTCCTCCGGTAATAATCTCCAATCGCCCTGGAATCGGAAATCAGCGTAGCGCCGGAAAGACAGGCAACCAGTTCGCAAAACCGGAAATAGGCGCGGGCCGCCGGACCCCATTTTCCGCGCCTCCATTCCAATCCGTCGGTATTGAGCGCCGCCTTCTTGCCCAGAATGCGCAGAAACAGGATAAGGGGGCTGTTGGCAACGTTGAAGACCAGAATCGTATCCACCGGTCGGAAAAGGAGCAGGTAAAGAACGCCGAAAAACGTATGGGAAAAGGTATCGGTCGCCTTGCCGGGCAGGGACGGCGGGAAGAATAAAAATATAGACCCTTCGCCCTGCTCAGGGTGACAAAACGGTGTCATTCTGAGCGGAGCGAAGAATCTCGCTTTTCCCGGCCAGACTTCCGGATACATGTGCCGCCGGCAGGCAACATAAACCTTATGCCCCCCGGCCGCCAGCCCCTTTGCCAGTTCCTCCGCGCAGGTCTCAAACCCGCCGTACCGGGCCGGTATGCCCCTGGTCCCGACAATCCCAATCTTCATATTTTTATCTGTTATTCCCGCGGTAATAGTCGGGAATCCATTACCTCGTTTTCAATTCATTTGCCAGAATCTTGATTCCCTTTTTTACAAGCCAGGGAATGTCCTTAAGGTTAAATTCCCCCTGCCGCAAGATAAGTTTTGCGCGCAGGATGGAACCGATTGTCTTCAAATGAACCTGTTCGGAGATGGAGATGCCGGGCAGGGAAAGGACGTAAGAATCCTTCTTCAGCCAATCCTCCCACTTCCCCCGGTATTCCGGCCGGATAAGGTCGTATTTCTGGGCAATATCATATAATTTACTACCCGGGTAAGGCACGGTTATCGACCAGCCGACATAATCCAGGAGCCGGTTTTTCACCAGTCGGTAAGCGTAATCAAGCGTCTTTCTCACCTCCGCTGTCGTCTCGTATTCCAACCTTCCGTCCTTTTCCCAGACATTGTAAAGCATAAAAAGGCCCTGGACCTTGATGCCGTATTTTTTGAGAAGTTTGCAACTTGTCTCCACCTCGGACAGTTCAATCTTTTTATTGATGCCCTCAAGCGTCCTTTCGTTTCCGCTCTCAATGCCAATCAGCGCATACCAGCAGCCGGCCGGCGCCATCTCTTTTACCAGTTCTTCCGGAAGCCGGTCTGCCCGGAGCGAGGTTTTCCACCGCACCTTCAGGTTACGCCGCCTGATTTCCCGGCAGATGGCCAGCGCATTGTGGATGTTGTTGTTGAATTCGTCGGAACAGTCGTATATTTCGTTGACGCCGCATTCCTTTACCAGCCACTCAATCTCATCCGCTATATTCTTCGGGGAGCGCAGCCGTACCGTTGGCCGGCCCGCCTTCCAGATAACGTTGGAACAAAAAGTGCACCAGTAGGGACAGCCGCGGGCCGAGAAGAGCGGCGCTTCCAACCCTCCCTTGTTCAGATACCAACCTTTGTAATCTTTCAAATCTATCAGGTCGTAAGCCGGGAACGGGATTGAATCCAGGTCCCGGATGAATGGGCGGGGCAAGGTCTTCTCCATCTGCCCGTCTTCAGCAAAAGCAATCCCTGGTATTCTCCGTAAATCCTCCCTGGCCAGCCTCCCTTTCGACCCGAGTAAACCAACCAGTTCACTGAAGGTCTCCTCGCCCTCCCCGATAACCACCGCGTCCGGCCGGGAACGTTCAAATACCTCTTCAGGCAAAGCGGTGGCGTGTACTCCGCCGGCCGCCACGAACGTCTCCGGCAAGGCGCTCTTTACGTTGTTGATGAGTTCGTAGGCGCCTTCTGCCTGCGGCGTATAGAAAGAGACCGCCAGGAGGTCAGGGCGGAATTCTTTTATTCGCAGAAGCGTCTTTTCCATTCCGAGCAGGAGCCCGTCTTCAAACCGCATCTTTAATTCGGTGCCCTTCCAGCTCTTTCTCAAATACGCCGCCAGATACAATAGAGAAAGAGCTGGAGTTCTCCCCTCGCTCAACTCTCCAAGCCGCGCCCGTTCCCGGGTCGGCGCAAAGACAAATTGTATCTTCATATCCCCTTTTCCCGGAGAAGCGCTTCCACCGCATCCAGCATCTTTTTGGCCTTGGTGCTCCAGAGATGTTCCGGGGTAATGGCGGCCCTCAACCTCTCCGGCAAATCCGGTTCTTCCGCCGTCCTTTTCAGCCAGTAGAAGATTCCGTCGCGGAACTCCTCTTTCGTCCCGGCGATGGTAATCTGTTCTTTGAAGACATCCACGCCGGCAATCGGGGTGGTAACCACCGGCTTCCCCGCGGCCAGGTATTCGTACAACTTTATCGGGTCTTGAAAACGGGTGACCCTGCCCTTATTATCGTGCGCGACAAGTTCTTCCTTAACTAAAACACTATCCGGCTCATCCGGCGGAACGTAGTGCGGAAGGATGCAAACGTCGAAAGCCGCCAGGTACTTTGGATAAATTGAATAATGCTTGTTTCCCAGGTAATGAAAATTTGGAAATTTAAAGAGCGGCCGGGCCCAATTTTTATCCAGAAACTGTCCGATAAACACAAAATTCACCTGCGGCAGCGTTTCAAGAAGATACAAAAAAAGGTCGATGTTGACTCTTTTGGCAAACCGGCCGTTATAACACACAATTGGGCGGCGGACTTTCTTGACATCTTCCGGTATATCTTCCGGAGACACCCGGAAAAATTCCGGGTCCACACCCATCGGAATCCAATCAACGCGGCTTGTTTTGGCATCGCCGAAAAAGTCCTTCAGTCCCGCCGAATTGGTGAAAATCAAATCCGCCTTATCCTTGACAAATTGATAGCCCCCGGCAACAAACCCCCTTTTGTCCTGTATCCTGGGGTGCTGCAGCCAGTTGTCATTGGCGTCAAAAACGAAAAGCTTCTCGCCAAGCTGCCCAACCGGGCCGGTCGACAGGGGACCGCAGCAGAAAAAAACGACGTTCTTCATCTGGAGTGAATCCTCAGCTTCCCGGATTATCTTCAGAATTTTGCGGTGCCGCAGGACAAAGTCCCACCAGTCGCGCCGCATAACAAGAGGCCGTAAAATATCTCCGGAAAACGTGTCCAGCACGAATATCTTGGCGGTAACCTGGCTGAGGGTATAAAAACGCCCTTTCTTCACCACCCGGCCGTTTTTGATTCGCCAGAACCTTCTTTTCAGCGCCATTTCCGGCAGAGAGATAGGCCGGTCCACAACCATTATTTTTCCCACCCGTTCATCACGGTCAAAATGCTGGATTAAGTGGCTGTCCCTTTCCCTGAATCCTTCAATCTCATTCTTCTTCCAGTCCTGAAACGGGAATATAACCAAATCCATCTTCACGCCTTCCTCCGTAACTCCTCCCGGACTATTTCTTTTATTCGGCGCCGAAAATTATCTGAGGAAAAATTGGGAAGGACCGATTTCAAATCTTCTCTGATATTTTCTTGTAACCCGGCATCCCGGCATACTCTATCAATCTTTTCCACCGCGTCATATTCGTCCGAATAGCAAAGCAACGGATTTTTGCCGATAATTTCCACCTGGCCGCCTGAATTTGGAACGAAGGGAATGCACCCGGCTGACACCGCTTCTGCTGATGCCATTCCAAAATGCTCAAAATCGTAGCCGTGAATAAAATATTTATGGCTACCCATCAATTTATTCAATTCTTCCCGACTGACCTCACCCTCGTAAAGCAGGAAATCGGTACCTCTGCATTCTGCCGCAACCTTTTTTGCGTAGGCTCTGTCCCATGGTTTTCCCAATATATGCAGATGCAAGTTTAACCCCAACTCCTTCAATTTTTTCAATATTCTCACGGTCCGGACAACATTCTTTGCCGGCTCAATCCTTCCCGCGCAGACAAACCCATCTTCCCTTTCAGGCCAGGGTCGGGCATAGGCGGAAAGGTCTGTTATGGGCGGATAAACCACTTCGCATTCCGCCTTGTAAAAATTTCCGAAAACGGTCTGAGTAAATTCAGAATTGCAGAGCGTCCTGTTAATTCTTACATTTTCATAATCTGGGCGAAGCCGCCGGCGGTAAATCCAGAGATATAGCCTGGAAAAAACCGAACTGCCCCGGGCAAGGTCATCGGAGAGTTCACCGGTTTTTCTCAGATGCAATTCATCCACCGCCTTTGGAAAATGGAGATACTGTATTCCCCGTCTGCCGAAATCGGCCTCATTGGAGGCGGAAAATAGAAGGTCATAACTGTCACTCGCCCTTTTTGCTGATTTTTGTAATAAAGCCCATCTCCATTTGATAAATCTGGATTTTGAGAGCGTATTCAGAATAAACGGCAGTAGAGAAACCTTAACTTTAAAATCATTATCTTTCAGGTTGGTTCCAAACAGTGCGTTTGCCTTCCGGATGTTTACCGTTCTATCGGTAATTAAGGTTATCCGGTAATCATCCTTTAAGGTCTCAATAATACGAAAACACAACGCCTCGCTCCCACCCGATACGTTCAGGTCTCCGTGGATTACGGCAATCTTCGGTTCCATAAGGAATCATATACCTCGCAAGTCTCCCTGACCATCTTTTCTTTCGTAAATAATTCCTCAACCCGCTTCCGCCCCATAATTCCCATTTTAATTCTTTTTGCCGGATCCTTAAGAAGCGTTATTATTGCCTCCGCCAGGGCTTGGCTGTCTCTGGGATTAACAACCAAACCCGTGACGCCGTCCAGAACCATCTCCGGAAACCCGCCGATATTGCTAACGACCAGTGGCTTGGCGCAAGCCATCGCCTCCAGCGCCGCGAAACTAAAATTCTCGTAATATATTGAAGGGAATACCGTCACATCATAAATGGATGTCACCTGGGTAATGTCTTCGCGGAAACCCAGGAAAAGAAACATCTCCTGCAGACCTTTATTTTTTGCCAATGTCTGCAACTCATTCAACAGACTGCCTTCTCCGGCAATCAAGAACTTAACGGATGGGACTTCTTTTCTTATCAACGGCGCCGCTTCTATAAGACATTGGTGTCCTTTCATAGGGTCAAGCCGGGCGTTAATGCCGACAATCAGGTCGTCTTCCTTCAACCCCAGGCCTGTTTTCAGGCCCCGGATGGTTCCGGGGCCAGGACTGCCGGCAAATCCCACTGGTCCTATCCCGTTGTAAATAATCCGGAATTTTCCCTTTCCCACCTTTAAGAATCTGCTCCACTCTTTTTGCGCGGTTTGGGAAATGGAGATTATCCTGTTCAGAAAAAGAAAACCGATAAACTCTTTTAGCCTTTTTATAATGGTCGGTTTTCTCTTTTGCGGAAAAGGCAACCCATGGTAGGTGGCAATCAGGATTGGTATCCCGGCAAACCTGGCGGCAATAACCGCCGCTTTGCAGTCGCTGCTGTTAAAATGCATTAAATCAACCGTTTCCCTCCCGAAGATTCCCCGCAAACACAGTATTTTCGAAAATACGTTCCTACGAATCGCCTCGTCGATACGGCGCATCTTAAATCCGGGGTTCGTCTTGTCGGGAAATACCTTGTCCAGAGGAAACTGCCGGGGGCAAAAAAGGGTGGGGCTGTATTTATCACGCTTCAAACCGTCAAGCAGATATTTCAAATATAATTCGCCCCCGCCGTAGAAATTTGTCTCGGTGTAATAGCCAATTCTAATCATCGGCCTGTCCCGGCAAAACAGTCCTCCCCTGAATTCAAGAGGTGTTGGATGCAAAACATTCCGTATCCTTGCCTGCCTTAATCTTATGGAAGGAGTAGGGTGGCGCGAATCTATTCGTC
The DNA here is from genome assembly GCA_043826355.1 of Candidatus Omnitrophota bacterium. Classification (GTDB taxonomy): domain Bacteria; phylum Ratteibacteria; class UBA8468; order MWAK01; family MWAK01; genus JAHJUB01. The sequence goes on along the minus strand of JBDRQI010000009.1, from coordinate 9,920 downwards.
AAAGTTCTCTGCCTATTTTTTTCTCTGCAATCAACTTCTCCATCTGTTTTATATTGTAATACTTCTCATTTTGGAAATCGGCAAGTTCGTTTTTTTCCAATCTTTCCCAGAGTTCGAGGACACCCTTGTTTATTCCGACAGCCGGGCAGAATCCCATGGTTTTGGACATTTTTTCCCCGGAAACATAATAACTCCTCACGCCGTCTTGTCCCTGATAGGAAACATCAACTTCAATCTGTTTCTTTTCCCTTAAGACATACTTGACCCAGTGCGCCAAAGATAAAACCCAATAATTTTTATGAACAAGATTAAAAACTTCGCCCCGGACTTTTTCTTCGGAGGCAAGAAGAAGGGCGATATATGCCTCCACGGCATCGTTTATGTGGACCAACGGCCGAAAAGCCTCCCCACCGGCATTGACGTAAAGTCTGCCCCCGGAAAAAGCATCCCGCACAAACGTATTTACGACCAGGTCATACCTCATCCGGGGAGACACCCCGAAAATAGTGCCTTTTCTCAAAATAACCGGACAAAATCCGTCGCCGGTCATGCGCAATAATTTTTGTTCGGCCACATATTTTGATTTGGCGTACGGGACGGTGGGGAAAACCGACATTTGTTCGTTCTTAATTGTGGCAATTTCTTCCCGGGTGGTTGTATAATATACCGACGCCGACGAGGCAAAAATAAACCTCCCTATCTTTCGTTTTTTGACCATGGAAGCCAGATTCTCCGTTGCCACCGTATTGATCTGAAGAGTCGCCTCGGGGTTATATTCCGCCTGGGGGTCGGTGGAAAGAGCGGCCAGATGCACAACCGCGGTAACGCCATTCAGCGCCTTTGGATCAAACTCCCGGATATCTCCTTTTATGATTTCAACCTTGTTTCGTACATCCCAAAGGCTTTCTTCGCCAAAATAGAACTTGTCGAATATTCTCACGCGTTCCCCAAGCTCTAAAAGCTTCCGTGTCAGAACCGAGCCAACATAGCCGGCCCCTCCCGTGATAAGTATCATTTTCCCTTTACCTCCCAGACGCACCCAAAGGAATCCGGGGGAACCCTGACTTCGTCGGGGTTTTCCCGGTTATAGACTTCGCTGGCGATGCTGATAAGTTGCGTATCGTCTTCCAGCGCCATCCAGCCGTGAAAAACACCCGGCGGGACAACAACAAGAGACGGGTTCCTATCTCCGACACTCACAGTTGTCAACTCTTTATGTGTCCGGCTGTCGGGCCGGTCGTCATACAGGTTAAATTTGGCGGAACCGTGGCTGATAAAAAAGAAATCCCATAATACATTATGTTTGTGAAAAGCCCTCACCGTGCCCCTGGCCATATCACCGACAATGTAGACCTGGCCGAATTTTGTGAAAAACCCATCCGTCGCGCGCAGAATTTCGATTAAATAACCCCGGTCATCCATGCGGGCGGTCAATTCCATCACCTTTACCCCTTCAATCATCTTGTCCTCCCCGGCTATTTCTGTATTTTTGTTACGTGTCTTCGTTTTCTTTCCTGCAGGTAAGCCTTTAACGCCTCATCCCAGGCTTTCATGTCGTCCAGACCGAGTCTTTGCAAATTTCCGTTCCCGAGAACAGAGTATGGCGGCCTTGACGCCGGAGCCCCGAATTCTTTGGTAGTTGTTCTTTTGAGGTTCGTCTCTACTCCTGACAACTCGAATATTTTTCCCGCGAAATCATACCAGGAACATTCTCCGTTATTGGTTATATGATAGAGACCAAACTCTTCGGTCTTTATTAATTCGCAGATTTTTTTGGCCAATTCTAAGGTGTAAGTGGGTGACATTATCTGGTCACCCACAACTTTAATTTCCTTGTTGGCGCCAGCCAATCTCAGCATCGTTTCGATGAAGTTGCCGCCCTTGCCACTGCTACCGGCAACTCCAAAGAGGCCGGATGTCCGAACAATGAAGTATTCATCCAACAAATTCCTTACAAAACACTCTCCGGCCAATTTGGAAATTCCGTAAACATTTATCGGGTCGGGAATATCCGTTTCCACGTACGGCGCCCCCTTCCGACCGTTGAAGACATAATCCGTGCTGATAAAAACCATCCGGCTGCCGGTTTCCTTGCACGCCAAAGCAACGTTTCTCGTCCCAAGCGCATTTACTTCAAAAGTTTTCTGGGGATTCCGCTCGCATTCGTCTACCTTGTGATAGGCAGCGGTGTCAATCACTACATCTGGTTTGTGCCGGCAAACCAACTCCTTCAACCGCTCAAAATCGGTGATATCTGCGTCCAGATGTCTTAATGGAATCAACTCTTCTTCCGCCAGGACTTTCATTAAATCACTTCCCAGCTGTCCGCCGGCGCCGATCAGAATAATCTTCATATATTCACCATTTTATCACTTTTGGCGCCACCATCTTTTCCGAAATCTTTAAATTAAAACCAGCTTGGTAAGATATTTTTTTTAAAATAATAAAGACTGGAAGATAAAAAATATGCTTGTAATAATGGTGGTTTAACAAGTAGTTTAGATTCACCCATAATTCTTCACATAAAGAAGATGTAGCGTTTTTCTGCTCTTTTTTTTGAGATTTCCAAAATCGGGATATATATTTTTCCGCACAACCGTCACAAAAAAAACGTTTTGCCCAATATTTGAGATATAGAGAATGAGAATGGTAAACACTGGCTTCAAATACATACTTAATTTTGAAATGAGGAGGTAAATTTTCCGCCCATAGTTTATCTTCCGCGAAAGGAATAATTTCATCAAAAGGATGTTTTTCCCACACTATTTTCCTGATAGCACAATTTGCATTAGAAAAAATTGGTTTAGGGTGTAGGAAAGGACTGGTTGGAAAGTCGTAAAATAGTCCAATTTCTTCAAATGGGTTTAATTCCCTTATCGGTTCCTGTCTTCCAAAAGTAGCTGCTATTTCTTCGTTTTCTTGCAAGGATTTAATTAAATTAGATAACCATTCTTTATCTGTTGGAATACAGTGAGCAGATAAGAACACTAAGTGTTCCCCTTGTGCTTTCCGAGCGCCATAATTAAGTGCATATCCAAAAGTAAAACTCTGAGGTTGAATTTTGTAACATCGTATTGGATATTCTTTCACTATTTCTAGTGTTCTGTCTTTACTGCCCGAATCTATTATTATAACTTCAAAGGGATGGCCAAAATCTTGTTGGAAAACTTTTTCTAAAACGGAACCAATAAATTTCTGTTCATCTTTACAGCGAATAATTACCGAAAGAATCATTTATTCTCCCTGTATTCCGTCAATCCTTCTCTATATGCTAATATTTTAACAATTCTATAAAAAGGAGATGCAAAAGCCCAGAATATCTTTTTTATACAAGAAGTGTTCCCCCCCCATACAAAACGTAAGTCTTCTGTTATTTCATACGTCCACATTTTAAATATTTTCCAAATGTTCTGGCTGTCTAACATTGTACTACAGTTGAGAAATTTTGCAAAAGCCTTCCCATATCTATAATGACAAAAATAAACCTGATTAAGAGAATGATTATGCGAGTGAATAACTACTGAGTTAGGAACAAAAAGAGTAGCGTAACCTAACTCTATTATTCTTTTACACCATTCCTGGTCCTCTACTGCTGGTATACTTTCATTAAAAGGATGTTTTCTGATGAGGGCGCCCCGATATACAGCGCTGACGTTTGAAAACATAATATACCTTCCGATGTTATTTTTATAATCCTTAACTTGCTCTAAATTTGAAAAATCAACTTTTCTTTTCTTGTAAGATAAACCAGCATTAACGCCGCCTAAAATATCTCGTTTTTCCCAAGGAGGAGTATCTGGGTAAGGAATTTGCTTGCTATACGCGGCTGCTATTTCTTCATCTTTTATTAATGGTGCGACTAAATTCTGCAACCAATGTTCATTCGCAGGAATGGCATCTCCCGTAAGAAAAACAATAAATTCGCCTTTACTTGTTCTCACCCCCAAATTTCTTGTTTTAGCATGATGAAATTCCTTGCTTGAAATCTCAATGGTTTTAGTACAATAGCGATTAAATACTTCTAAGGTGCGGTCTTGAGATTTAGTGCAAATTCCTATAATTTCACAAGAAAAACTTGTTTTTTGATTAGGTATAATTGGTAATGATTTTAATAAATAATCCTCGCAATTGCGGGCAATTATGACTACCGAAACATCAGTTTTTTCTCTTTTCTCCCAATCTAAGTTATCAAACATGTTTTCTACACTTGCGTAAAAAAGGAAATATAAAAACATAAACGCCCAAAAAAATGATGGGCAAAAGTAAAGTGATTAAGCTCATAATTATCAACATAAACATCAACATAATTATTTTTCGGAACTTGTTTTTTGCTAAAGGAAGCAACAATCCCTCTTTCATTTTGTTTCTGTCTATGTCATAAAATGCTTTCCATTTTGCTTTGCTCATTAAGGAAACCAGCGTTGTTTTAATGGTTTGTGGTGCATCAGAAGAAGAGAGAACCAAGGAAATATCAAACCTTTTTTTTTGTAAGAGATGGATATATCTGAATAAAGAGATTTTTCTTTTATCATATACTATTACTTCAGAAATTTCAGGGGAAGATTTTAAAGCGGAAACCTCACCATATGTCAGGTTTTCTTTGTTCGCAGTAAATGTAATTTCAGCAAATGGAAATTGTTCTTTAAACATCTTAATTTCTTTTAATATATCTTCTATGAAAATAGCATGAGCTCTGATTAAAAGAATAGATTTTATTTCTTTCGACCTTAACTTCCGTCTTTTCCCCAAGTTGCCCCCTGTTTCGTCCTGATTCCTATAAGAATGATTTTATGCTTTAGCCACCGCAAAGGCGCGGTTATCTTCCAGGACGGCGAAGAAAGCAATTGTTGAATTACCTGTTCTTTCTGCTGAATTACCTGTTCTTTCTGCTGAATTACTTGTTCTTTCTGCTGAATCGCCTGTTCCTTCTGCTGGACCTCTTGTTCTTTTTGTCTAAGCATATCCATAGTCCGATCAAGGGTAAATGTCCAATTTATGTGGGGAATATCTTCCTGGCACGCAGTGGTTAAATCATCAAAATATTTTTTCTCATCGTTATGAATGGGATCGAAAAAGTCAAACCCGATTCCGTTTTTTGTCTTTTTTAAAGATTTATGCAGAAAACCTCCAAGCCAAACCGGCGAAAAAATATATTTATCAAGAATATAATAATGATTTAGCAGCCAATAAAAGATGTGCGTTTTGTCTCCGCCTGGGCTATTCAGGACATCCTCTATATTATCCAACGAATAAGCGTCGGACATCACGTTTAAATGCGACTGACCCAAAACTATAAGTTTTTTCTCGAATAGGAGGGTTTGAAGACCTACAGACGATGATACGGTAACAACACCATCTACATGTCTTATTAAATACTGGGAAGGGGAATAATAGTGTTCAAAAATTTCATCATAGATAAAATTTTGATAGGTTGCGGTTAGATATGAAACGACCTCGCGATTTAAAATTGGCCATTCAGGGTGCGCTGTGAAAATAACGCCGATGTCGCGTGGAATACGGCTTAAAACATATAATACATACTGAAACTGAGAGGTGAATTGGCAGTTGCCGTCAAAACCATAAAATCTCGAGGATTCAAGAGGTACAAGAAGAGATTTTTTAAATCCTTTCAATTTTTCTTTTGCCAAATTTGTAAATGGGTCTCTTGATGCAAGAAATGGTATATATTTTGCTTTGACCCTTTGAATAAATTGCCTTTGCTCCTTCGATATGGTTTGATTTCCAATTTGCTCCTTATACTTCATGATGAAAGAATTCTTAAAGTTTCCCAGTGGGTCAAGATAAAAAGTTTCGGGATAGGGCCGCCTAGAAAAAATACCGTATTCCATAAAAAATATTAAGGATTCGGGGAAGAGCCTTTTTAAAAAAGGGACAGGGGAAAAAGTAATGATAATTTGCGGTACAAAATTTCCTAATTTACGCTTCATTAAAGATGCAGTTTGTTCTATTTGGCTCTGGGTATAAATTTCATTATACCAGGCCATACTAGCTGTAAAATAGTCTAAATTAAAAGGCGATAACAATTCTTCTTGAGTCACAGGAATAATATTGTATTTCTGGGGTTCGTTTTCTGGCGGAATTTTTGAAATAGTTGGCTCATTCGCTATAACACAGAAGTTATAATCTGCTGAAATGTCCTTTTTCAGAGCCTTCATTAATTTATAAGAAAAAACCCACCAAGCTATCTTAAGGAAAGGCTTTTCCCTTTCTATCATCGGTTCAATATAAAATAGAATATTCATCGCAATTATTTTTATACAACTAAGATCTATTAAGTACTACTTTTCGTAAGCGTGCAATCCCATTCTGTCGGTTTCAACATCTTTAAATCCAACGGCTAAGAATTTATTACGCCACCATTTATATGGTTTAACTGTTAAATGAAACTTTTTGTTGAAATCTATTTTTTCCGATATGCTACCATAAAAATATTTATTAGTAACTCTATAAATTTCTTTTATTGCCAACTCAACTTTACGTTTTGGCAGGTGTTCTAAAACATCAAAAGAACATACCATATCAAAGCTGTTATCTCGAAATGGTAAATTGGCTATGTCTCCTTCTAAAACTTCTCCATTGGGAAATTTATACTTTAATAAATTTTCAAATAAGTAATGAGAATATTCTATGCCTCGGGCTTTTTTACCCGCTTTAAGTAATTTAATAAGTCCGTCTCCATTTCCAACTCCTATTTCTAATGCTGAATTAAAAGATAAGCCCGAATCTAAACACCAATCTACCCTACAATGTTCTTCGAAACTAGAAGAAAAGGAGAAATAATTTTTCCAATATACATTATATAAATTCTTTAAGTTCTTTTCCCTGATGAAAAGAGTGCGGAAATCATGCCATTCGTTTTTTGAAAATCTCAACAACATGACTATCGAATTTTTAAAGGCCTTTTTTCCTATCTGATTCCTTCTTAATATTTGTGAGAACAGATTTATTGTTACATTTTTAATCATGTTTTTAACATTTTCCATTTTAAATAGTTTATCTGTACCCATGTCATACAAAAGAATGTTCCGAGTTCCACTTACCAAAGCAAGTATTTTTGTCTTTCGGTAAAAACCGCGGGGCTGGGGAATAAAAGGAATTACAACCATGTTAAATTTTGCCCCCCTTATCTGTTGTATATATTGAACCTTCCCAGTTTTATCGTCGTTATATATTAAAAGATCATCAATATAAAAAGAATTACGCAGGGAAGAAATTTCAGCAGCTATTAGGTTTTTAGCATTTCCAGCAAAGACAATTTTGGCACAAGGAAAATGTTTTTTTAAATTAACAACGATCTTGATTGCATCCTGAACAGAAACAATATGGGTGCGGACAAGAAGAATGGAATGTATTCTTTCTAGAGCAATTTCTTTTTTTCTGTTTAGCATACTATCCGTAAAGTTTAGCTGTATTTTTACTTAATTTCCGTTGTATCCGGTAACTATTTTACTGTTGCCAGATAGGCATTCACCACTTCTTCAGTGTTGCCCTCAATTGCTATCTTTCCTTTATTCAGCCAGATGGCGCGGGTACAGAGTTTCTTTACCGCTTCAAGGTTGTGGGAAACAAAGATAACCGTCTTTCCGTCTTTCAGGAATTCAAAAATCTTGTTGCCGCTCTTGCGCTGGAAGGACTCGTCGCCGATTGCCAGGACTTCGTCAATCAGCAGGATGTCGGCGTTGACATTAATCGCCACCGAAAAACCAAGCCGCACCTGCATTCCGGAAGAATAGTTGCGCAGGGGTATATCAATAAACTTCTCCAGTTCGGAAAATTGCACGATTTCGTCAAACTTCCGGTTAAGCTGTTCTTTAGTTAATTGGAGGATGGAGCCGTTGAGGTAGATATTTTCCCGGCCGGTAAGGTCAGGCTGGAAACCGGAGCCCAATTCCAGGAGGGCCACCACCTTGCCGTTTGTCTTCACGGAGCCTTCGGTGGCATAGTAAATCTTTGAGATTATCTTAAGGAGGGTGCTCTTCCCGGAACCGTTGGCGCCGATGACCCCCAGCGATTCGCCCTTGTTCACTCCGAAACTGACGTCCTTCAGCGCCCAGAACTCTTCATAAACGTTCCGGCCGGTGCGCAGGAGCCGTTCCTTTAAGGAATGGGTCCGCTCGTGGTAGAGGCGGAATTTTTTGGACAGGTTCTGGACTTCAACGACGGTCATAGGAATTCCTTGTTAAATACGAGATTCTTCGCTAACGCTCAGAATGACACAGATTGGCGAGGCTGAAGCCTCGCACTACTAAATACATGACAGGCGGGACGCCTGTCCTACCGATAATACGCGGGTCGGATGAATCCGACCCCTACAAATACTATATTTCTTCGGCGAAGCGTTTGGAGTAGTGATTAAAGATTAACCAACCGATAATCAACGTAAACAATGACGTCAGAAAGGTAACGGCTAAAAGTTTCAATCCGGGGCAGTGATTATAGAGAATGATATCCCGGTAAAAGGAAAGCAGGGCCGCCATCGGGTTGAGCAGGTATATTTGTCGGAACCTTTCTGGAACCATATCAACATTGTAGAAGATAGGGGTCATATACATCCAGGCCATTAAGATAAGCTCCAGGAGGTGTCCCAGGTCGCGGACAAAAACGTAAATGGTGGCAAAGAGAAGACCCACACCAATGGTAAAGATGAGTTGCAGGACGATTATGAGGGGCAGATAGATGAGAGACAGACCCATGTCAATCTTAGAGAAGAAGACCCACAGGAAAAGGATAATCAGGGCCAGGGCGAAGTTAATCAATTGGGCCAGCGTGGAGGAGACGGGGTAGATTTCCCGTGGGAAGTAAACTTTTTTGATTAAAGCGCTGTTGTCAACGATGGACCTGGTGGCGAAATTTAGGGAGTTGGCGAAGAACATCCAGGCGAGGATGCCGGAGAGAAGATAGATAACATAATGCTCTATGCCGATGCGGAAGATTTTGGTAAAGACAAAGTAAAAAATGAAAGTCCGAAGAAGCGGGTTCAGCAGCGACCAGAAGAAACCGAGGAAAGAGTTCTTGTAGGTCAGTTTCAGGTCCTTGACGACCAGGTTCTTCAGGAGTTCGCCGTAATGGAATAGTTCAAACATAGGATATTTTTTGTTGCGGGACAAGGGTATTATATAAGGTTTGAGGGCGGGAGGTCAAGGTTCAGGGGATACAAAAAGAAAGGCGGGTAACCTTTCTTGCGAAAGGACCCGCCTTTCTCTATAAATCCTTAGTCTTAGTTGCGCGTTAAGCCAGCTGTTACCCACTACGTCCTGCCCGCGTTTCTGAGCTGGCCGGTAGACGTGTAGGCGGGGTAATTTTGGTTCGGGATTTTCGCGGTAAGGTTAGCCGCGGTTACCCATTCCACGTGGCCGTCAACAAAGAGCGCGTTGACGCCGTCGGTGCCGTGGTTGTTAAGGGACACCAAAGGCTGACTCCAGATACTATTCTTAGCGTCTGAGAGCCCAGAGAGGACGGGTGACTGGTCAACCAGCAGACAGCTGTCCGGTGCGGTCTGTTCGGTAAGGTTCAGGGCATACGCGTAGGAGAAGTTAGTATAAGCCAGCCCTGATGATGCCGTAAGCGCACCCGTGGCTACCGAGTCGTTGGAACTGGGGCAAACAAATAACTTCGCGGCGGCCGCATACGAACCACACAGCGTATTTATGTCCTGCACTGCCGTTCCGTTGTAATCCGGGAAAGATTCGCTGTAGTCCTGCGCATACATGTGGCACGCCAGACCCAGCTGTTTCAGGTTGCTGATGCAGTTTGCCCGTCTTGCCTGTTCTCTCGCTCTTGCTAATGCCGGGAGTAGCATCGCCGCTAAGATGGCGATAATGGCAATAACGACCAAGAGCTCGATTAAGGTAAAACCTTTTTTGTTCTTCATAATAGTTGTTTCACCCCCTTTCGTTTTT
>JBDRQI010000008.1:0-16873 GCA_043826355.1 Candidatus Omnitrophota bacterium | reverse complement strand
TTCTACAGATTTTAAGCCTCAGTCAATTCGAGAAAGAACCGCTCCAGTACTTGCTTTCGCAACAAGATTCCCAAATATCTGTAAACACTGATACTTCGAATCAATTGCTATTATTCGATCCATAACCGGACAGCAGTGATTCTCCATTATGATTACCGCTAAAGCGCCTGGACGGGTGGAGATTCTGGGTAACCACACCGATTATAACGAGGGTTACGTCCTGCTGTCCACCGTGGGTCTTCAGACAACCGTTACCGGCGAAAAAAGCTCCGGAAACAAATGTTCCGTCTATTCCCGTGACCTGAAAGACAGGGTGGAGTTTCAGATTAATTCGCTACAGAAAGACGCAGACCACATCTGGGCCGATTATCCGAAAGGGGTTATTCAGCAACTGCAGAGAGCCGGGCAGGGACTCGGAGGTTTTAGCGCGGAAATATCCAGTGCTATTCCGTTCGGGGTGGGCTTAAGCAGTTCCGCCGCCCTGGAATTGTCCTTCGCTTTCTTTCTCCAGGGTTTGTTCGGTTTTGAAATATCCCGGCTGGAACTGGTCAAGTTATGCCGAAAGGCCGAGAACGAATTTGTGGGGGTTGACTGCGGAATCCTGGACCAGTTTTCCAGCGGGTTCGGCCAAAAAGGCGCTTTTCTTTTTCTTGACTGCCGGGACCTTTCGTACGAAATAATTCCGCTTCCGGCCAGCGTATCCCTGGTGATTTGCGATTCCGGAAAAAGAAGGAGCCTTATTTCTTCCGAATACAATCAGCGCCGCCGGGAGTGTCAACAGGCGCTGGAATTTTTTCAGGCAAAGATTAACAGTGTTACTGCCCTGCGCGACGTGACGGCTGCTGGTTTTCAGCGTTTCGCTCCGCAGATTCTCGACGGGTCTATCCGGAAACGGGCCGAGCACGTTGTTTTTGAAGATGAAAGGGTAAAAGCCGGAAGAGATTTACTTAAAAAGGGCGAATTATTGGAACTGGGTAGATTGATGCGCCTTTCGCACCAGAGTTCCCGGGACCTGTTTGAAAATTCCGTTCCGGAGCTTGATTTTTTGGTGGAATGCGCTTATCGTCTGCCCGGTATTATTGGATCTAAACTGTCCGGGGCCGGTTGGGGCGGGGCGACCGTTAATCTGGTCTTAACGGACAAGGCCGGGATTTTTGCTCAGGGGTTGGAAGATGCCTACCGGCAGGAATTCGGCGGCCGGGCGAAGACTTATATTTGTTCCATTCCGGATGGCGCCGGCTTCTTTTGATTTTAATCCCCGTTTTGTAGTAAAATAATTTCAAGTATGGCTAAATATCTGGTAACCGGTGGAGCCGGTTTTATCGGAAGTCACATCGTGACTCGGCTCAGAGAAGAGGGGCACAGTGTGCGAATACTGGATAACTTCAGCAGCGGCAAAAAAGAGAACCTGGCCGGTATTACCGGACCCGGTTTAGAAATTTTGGAAGAGGATATTTGCAACCGCAAGGCCTGTAAAGAGGCTTGTGCCGGAATGGATTACGTGATTCACGAGGCGGCTTTGCGTTCTGTTCCGAAATCTCTGAATGACCCGTATTCCTACAACCGCGTTAATATTGACGGTATACTGAACGTTCTTTATGCGGCTAAAGCAGCCGGAGTAAAACAGGTTGCTTTTGCTTCTTCCAGTTCTATTTATGGTGAGGCAACCATCTTTCCGCAGCAGGAAACAAACCTGCCCGCTTTGATTTCACCATACGCGCTTTCCAAGCTGGCCGGCGAATACTACGGTTGCATCTTTACCAAAAATTTCGGTTTGCCGGTTGCTTCACTGCGTTATTTCAATGTTTTCGGTGAGCGCCAGAGTCTTGAGGACGAATATGCGGTGGTAATCCCCAAATTCATCAATTGCATGCTGAAGGGAGAACGGCCTCCGGTACACGGTGACGGGAAACAATCCCGTGATTTTACCTACGTGGCAAACGTGGTGGATGCTACTCTCCTGGCTGTTAAAACCACCGGGGCGGCCGGTCTTGTTTTTAACGTCGGCTGCGGGAATGAGAACTCAATTCTGGAACTGGTTGCCGCGCTGAATGGAATTTTGGGGACGAAACTGGAACCTCTTTTTAAACCGCCGCGGGCCGGCGATGTGCCGCGCACACTCGCCGATATTTCCCGGGCGCAAAAAATACTGGGTTATCAGCCCGGGGTTGATTTTGAATCCGGATTGAAACGAGCGGTGGATTATTTTAAAAAAATCTGGGCATAAAATGCTCGTAACGACAATTTTTTAACGGAGAATCTATGGGAATGTGGATTGGACGGGGCCGTAAAGCCCGGCGTTGTTACGGATTTGATGAAATTGCTTTGGCGCCGGGTATCAAAACGATTGACCCGGTTGAGGTGGATACCTCCTGGACTTTTGCCGGTTACCGGTTTAACCATCCGGTTATTGCCGCCGCAATGGACGGTGTGGTAGACGTGCGTCTGGCAGTAGAGATGGGTAAGTTGGGAGGCTTGGCGGTTTTGAATCTGGAAGGCATCCAGACGCGGTATGAAAACCCGGACCAGGTTAAGGAAAAAATTATCAAGGCGCGCCAGAATGAAGCAACGGCACTGATTCAATCCTGCTATCGGGAACCGGTTAAGAAAGAACTGATTACCAGGCGGATAAAAGAGATTAAAAAGGCCGGCGTCATCTGTGCGGTTTCCGCTATTCCGCAAAAGGCGGAATGCTACGGCGCTCTGGCCGAGGCGGCCGGCGCGGACATTTTTGTCGTCCAATCAACCGTATCCAGCGTCACCCACATATCCAACCGTTACCAACCCTTGGACCTGAAGGCCTTCTGCCGCAAGATGCGCATCCCGGTTATTCTGGGCAACTGCGTTACGTACGACGTGGCGCTTCAATTGATGGAAACCGGCGCCGGCGGTATCCTGGTGGGCATCGGACCGGGCGCCGCCTGCACCACCCGGGAAGTTCTGGGTATCGGCGTTCCCCAGGTTACCGCAACCTGCGACTGCGCTGCGGCCCGGGATTTTTACCATAAGATGTGCGGACGTTACGTGCCGATTATCACCGATGGCGGAATGACCGGAAGCGGCGACATCTGCAAGGCGATTGCTTCCGGAGCCGATGCGGTTATGATTGGTTCAATCTTCGCCCGGGCGGAAGAAGCGCCGGGCAAAGGTTTCCACTGGGGCATGGCAACCTCTGATGAAAATTTGCCCAGGGGTACCAGGGTCAGCGTTGGAATTACCGGAACCCTGAAAGAGATTCTTTTGGGGCCGGCCCGGGTTGATGACGGAAGCCAGAACCTGGTCGGCGCGCTCCGGACGTCAATGGGCAGTCTGGGTTGTCAATCACTGCGGGAAATGCAGTTGGTGGAAATAACTATTGCGCCGGCGATTAAGACCGAAGGCAAAGTTTTTCAGAGCGCCCGCAAAGCCGCCGGTTCATTGCCCGACTCAAGCGTTTAACAATAAACTTCGGCCGGTTCGGCCTTTTATGATTTTTAATTCAGCAAAAAAGATTGTTTTTTTTGGTTTCCTTTTTGTACTGCTCTCAGGTTGTGGATCCGCCTCAATTTCCAACCCGAAGAAGGATACTCTTGTCCTGGCGACGACCAATGACCCCAAGACCTTTAATACCATTCTGGCCAAGGAGACCAGTTCCACCGCCATTACCGGTTTTCTTTTCGAAGGGTTAACCCGTACTAACGGTGTTACCACGGAAGTAGAGCCGGGTCTGGCCGAGAGTTGGAGAGTCAGCGGTTCCGGACGTGCCTGGGATTTTAAACTGCGTAAAGTCTTTTGGTCTGACGGCAAACCTGTCACCGCCGGTGATGTAATTTTTACCTTCCGCGACCTGATTTATAATCCGGATATTCCGACCAGCAGCCGGGATATTTTTATGGTTTCCGGTCAGAAGATCAAGGTTGAAGAAGTGGCGGAAGGCGGGGTGCGTTTCACGCTGCCGGCGCCGTTTGCGCCGTTTCTGCGCCAGCTGGGCCAGGATATTTTACCTGCCCACCGGCTCCGGCCGGCGCTGCAGGCCGGCCGGTTCAACACCGCCTGGGGTGTAGATACGCCTGCGCCGGAAATAATCGGCACCGGACCTTTTATTCTTTCCGAATACCGCATCGGCGAAAAAGTGGTTTTGGCCTCCAATCCTTATTATTATAAAAAGGATAAAACAGGCCGCTCTTTACCCTATCTCAAACGTATTGTTATTCTGATTGTACCGGACCAGAATGCGGCCCTGCTGCGTTTTCTTCAGGGGGAGATCGATTCAATTTCGGTGCGCGGTCAGGACTATAAACTACTTAAGCCTCAGGAGGCGAAACGTGATTTCACCATTTACAACACCGGTCCGGCTTTAGGTGAAAATTTTCTCGCTTTTAACCAAAACCCTAAGGCGCCGATTCCCGCGTACAAATTGGCCTGGTTCCGGAACCGCTCCTTCCGTCAGGCAATTTCTTATGGTTTGGACCGGGAAAGCATGACCCGTAATGTTTACGCCGGGTTGGCTTATCCCCAGTGGGGGCCGATGAACCGCAGCGGCGGTTATTTTTATAATCCAAAAGTCAAGGAATATCCGCGTAATTCGGAAGAGAGCCGGCGCCTGTTGAAAGATGCCGGTTTTCAATACCGCGACGGAATTCTCTATGACGCAAACGGACATCGGGTGGAGTTTACCCTGCTTACCAACGGCGACACCGGCGAGCGGGTTCAGACGGCAATCCTCATCATGGATGACCTGGACAAACTGGGCATCAAGGTACGCTTTTCACCGGTGGATTTCAACAATCTGGTCAATCGGATGGTTTCCAGTTATGACTGGGAAGCAGTTATTCTTGGCCTGACCGGAGGAATTGAGCCCCACAGCGGTCGGAACGTCTGGCATTCTTCCGGCCAACTCCACCTGTGGAACCCCAGGCAAAAGATACCGGATACCGCCTGGGAAAAGGAGATTGACGACATCTTTGAAAAGGCGGCCTGCGAACTGGACAATGCTAAAAGAAAGGTTTTATACGACCGCTGGCAGATGATAGTATCCGAGGAAGTTCCGGTTATTTACCTGGTCAATCCGGCGGCTCTCTATGCGGTGCGGAACCGGTTTGGCAATCTCCGGCCGACCGGCTACGGAGGCGTGTTTCATAATATTGAGGAGATTTACACCACAAATCAATAATTGTTCAATAACACAATAACTGGCGGTTATGAAATTGTTGATTCGGTACCAAAAGAAAGGGTCGCTGCGCTTTGTCTCTCATCTTGATACCGAGCGGTTCTGGAGACGGGCGGTGCGGCGCGCCCGGCTTCCGGTGGCAATCAGCGCCGGTTTTTCGCCGAAGGAAAAGATTGAAATGGGTTATCCGCTTCCGGTGGGCTGCGAAAGTGAGGGGGAAGACCTGGTATTGGAGATGCTTGACCCGCTGCCGATTCCGGAGGCGGCGGAACGTCTGGCCGCCGCGTTGCCGGAAGGGATTACGCTTGTTTCGGTGCTGCCTTGTCAGGAGAAAGGGTCGTTATTTCACCGGACTTCCGGGCTTTCCTACCGGGTTGAGGATAAGATAGTGAAGCTGTCGGTGGAAAACGGACGGAGTCCGAAACTATGGGAATATTTGAGCCGGGAGTTTAACCTTTCCCTGGAGGAGGTTAAATTATTGAAAGTCACCCGGATTGGGATTCGGTATAAAGACTATGGGTAAAATTATGAGTAAAATAATAATTGACAGTGTTGGGTTTGAAACGCGGGCCGCCATTTTGGCTGCCGGCCGTCTGCAGTATTTCGAGGTGGAACGGACTAACCGCCTGAGCCTCACCGGCAATATTTACAAGGGAAAGGTAATTCGGGTTCTGCCCAGCTTGAACGCCGCTTTTCTGAATACCGGAGAAGCCCGGGAAGCATTCCTACCGTTGACCGACGTGGCGGATGATTCGCTTTACGGGGAAGACGCCGCTGAAGAACCGAAAGACGGAAAGAGGCATTCCGTCCGACGTCTTAAACTTAAGCCCGGAGATCAGGTTTTAGTTCAGGTGGTTAAGGATGCCATCGGTACTAAAGGTCCCAAGATTACCGCCAACAACATCTCCCTGGCCGGTTACCTGCTAGTGCTTCTGCCTCAGCAGCAGCGCCGGGGGGTATCTAAGCGCATTACGGAACAGTCTGAACGGGACCGCCTTTCCAAAATAGCCGCTTCAGACATACCGGAAAATTTCGGTTTTATCATCCGGACTTCGGCCCTGGGTTGTCGGGAAAAGACACTTCGGCTGGAGATATGCCGCCTGCTTTCGGCCTGGGGAAAAATTTCATCGGGTTTTAAGGAAAAAACCGGTCCGGTCCGTCTTTATTCCGAAACCGATCTCAGCGGTCGGATTCTGCGTGACCGATATGCACCAGAGGTGGAAGAAATTCTGGTTGATTCTATTCCGCTTCTTAAATCCTGCCGGCGTACGCTCGCCCTTTTTGGCGTTGATGCGCGGAAAGTTCATTTGCACCAGGGCAAAACTCCGCTTTTTATCCAAACCGGCGTGGAAGAAGGGATTAACAAGATTTTGAGCCGCAAGGTTGCTCTGGGCGGCGGCGGTTACATTATCATTGAGGAGACCGAAGCGCTTTGCGCCGTTGACGTCAACAGCGGCCGGACTTCCGGTAATGATTACCGCAGCATGGTTCTGCGCACCAACCTTTTAGCCGCCGAAGAGATTGCCTGGCAGTTACGGCTTCGCAACCTGGGCGGGTTAATCGTGGTTGATTTTATCGATATGGATCAGCCCCAGGACCGTAAACAGGTTCAGGCGGTTTTTGAAAAGGCGCTGGAGCCGGACAAGGCCAGAATCAAGGTGCTCCGGTTCTCCAAGTTTGGCCTGGTGGAGATGACTCGGCAGCGGATGCGCGAAAGTCTGCGGGACTATCTGGCTGATGACTGCCCGGTTTGCGCCGGGAGAGGCGTGGTTACTTCCGATGAAACGGTGGCGGCCCAACTGCGGCGGAGTCTTCAGTCGGAGTTTAAGCCAACCCGCGGTCTCCTGGGACTTTATTCCCGAAAGAAGATAAATCTCAGAGTTTCCCCGCATTTCGGGGAGTACCTGACCAAGAACTTCAACCTGATCTTCCCGGAACGCACTTACAAAAACAGGATCAACCTGATTTCGGATACCAGTCTGCCTTCGGACCAGTTTAAGATCGTAATGGATATAACAGGATAAAGCGCCCGGGTGCTTGGTTCGCTGAACGAGTTGCGAGACGGACAAAACTACGCAACTCGGGTACGAGCCTCGCCGTGTTCTCAATGCTGCTTCGTATGAGCCACGGCTACTCATACCCTCGTACTGCTTGTTTTGTTTCCGTCTCTGCGCTAAGTTCTGTTCACCAAACAGCCCTCGCTTAAGTGAAGGACTTAATACTACTTCGCGGAGTGCGGAGTGTTGAAAAAGAGATAAACTTCTCTTAAAGAAAGAGGTTATTTTGGAGGGTTAATGGATCTGCAAAAAAGATGCCTGTTGCAGCAAGGAGTTAACCGGGTGTTAGCAAGCGGCGCGATGGGCCTTTCTTTTTTGGAACTGGATATTATAGTTCTCAATCCGGGCGAAAAATATGGGGAAAAACTGGAAAATAAAGAAGGGATTTTGACTATTCTTTCCGGCCGGACCCGGTTGGAAATCGCCGGTTTGCCGGCCGAAACCCTGGGTTTACGTCAAGATGTCTTCAGCGGAAAACCGGAAGGCGCCTATTTTGGTTCCGGAACTTTTTTTTCCGTTACCGCGGAGACAGCTCTGGAGGCAGCCGTATTCCGGTCGCCGGTTTCGCAAGTTCTGCCTTCGTATGTTATCAAGGAAGAAAAAGTCCGGCCGGAGAAGAGAGGCGGTCCTAATTTCAGCCGTTTTGTCAGTGATGTGGTCGGTATCAAAAGTTCTGCGGCCCGATTAATCGCCGGAGAAACGGTTGGTGAAACCGGAAACTGGAGCAGTTATCCGCCGCACAAGCACGACCGGGACCGGATGCCGGAAGAAAGTCTTTTGGAAGAGATTTATTTTTTCCGGTTTCAGCCGGAAAACGGTTTTGGTTTGATGCGCATTTATACCGAAGACGGAAGCATAGATCAGCCGATGGTGATTCGTCATAACGATTTAGTGTCTATTCCCAAGGGATATCATCCGGTGGTAGCTGCGGCCGGTTACGAAATCTATTATTTGTGGGCGCTTGCCGGGTTGAAGCGAGAGATGCGCGTGTACGAGGACCCGGCGCACAAGTGGGTTAATAAGAAAGAATAGAATAAGCGAAAGTGTCTGGTGAGCGAAACGAGCTACGAGTTGGACAAGACTACGCAATTCAGCGACGAGTCCCCTTTCCAGAGCTTTGGAAAGGGAACCCGTGCCGTGTTCTCGCCTATACTGCAGGCGATCCCCGGCTACTCATCGCTTCATTTTGCTTGTCTTGTATCCATCTCTACGCTAAGTTTCATCTACCAGACACTTTCGCTTACAAAATACCGTGCTGGGGATGAATTTTAAGAGGAAAAAAGAATTTTTGGTGGCGGTGGATTCGGACGGTTCGGTCTTTCCGACGATGGAAATTAAGCAGAAAGAGTGCATCCATCCGGCGGTGATGGACCAATGGGGTCTCTGGAAGATCGAAAAAGAGGTGCGGCTGGTTGCGGAGTGGGTCAATCTCTATTCCGTCCACCGCGGGACCAACCGTTTTTTCGCTTTGAAAATGGTTTTTGATTATCTTCGTAAGATGCCTTCAGTAAGAGAAAAGGGCGTGGCCATCCGATTGACTGAAGACCTGGGTGATTTTCTCGAGTCCGGTCTTCCGACCAGCAACGAAGCGCTGGTTGAATATACGGCGGAGCACCCGGAACTAAAGGATGTTCTGGATTGGAGCCGGTCGGTCAACAAGCGCATAGCGGAGCGGTGCCGGAGAATTCCGCCTTTTCCGTTTGTTCGGGAAAGTCTGGAAAAGATGCATGAGGCGTCCGATTTGGTCGTGGTATCGGCGACGCCTACCGAGACCTTGATTACCGAGTGGCGGGAATCAGGTTTGGAGCAGACGGTGGTTTCAATTGCCGGTCAGGAATTCGGCAGCAAACAGGAACAGTTGCAGGTTTTTTGCGTCGCTGAATATCCGGCGGACCGGGTCTTGATGGTCGGCGACGCGCCCGGGGATTTGAAGGCGGTAAAAGCGTTTAACGGTCTGTTTTTTCCCATCAATCCGGGCCGGGAATCTTTATCCTGGAAGCGGTTTTTTGACGAGTCCGGTAATCGTTTTTTATCCGGCGCCTACGCCGGCGCCTACGAGTCCTCTTTAATCCGGGAATTCGAAACAATTTTGACCGAAAAGATAAAGGTATAGAGGGGCATATCCCCTTTCCAAATATCTGGAAAGGGGATATGCCCCTCCCTCTTTTAAGGAGCCCATTACCATGTGCGCAAAATTTAAGTGGCAGGAAGAAAAGGACGACGGAGAACCGGACTGGTCGGTTGACGGAGCCAGTTCCACGCGCGGCGAAAAAGCGGGGGCAGAGGTTAAGCAGACCACCTGGTGGGACCGCCACGGACGAAAGACGCTTTTTTCACTGCTCTGGATTCTGGTCGGAATCGTGATTATTATCGCGCTGTCTTTTCGTTTTACGAACCGGGTTAAAGCTGTCGGCACGGTAGAACCCCGTGATATTGAGTACATTAACGCACCGGTCGAGGGTACCGTGGAATTACTGTCGGTTGTAGAAGGGCAAATGGTGAAGGAAGGCGAACTGCTTGCCAAAATCAGGCCGGACAACGCCGGGTCTTACCAGGATGTGGAGACGGAAAAGTTTGACCTTGCCGGTCTTCAGAAGGAACCGGAAAAGGCGCGGGAAAGAGTAGCCATGCTTTCCGATAAGCTGGGTCGGTTGCGTCAGGAGGCGGATATTTTCCGGAAGGACGAATCGGAAATTCAGGCGGCCCAGGAAAAAATTCTGGCTGCCGAGGCCGAATACAAACAGGCGGTTAAAGACGAAGAAAGAGCGCGCAACCTGTACCGGCAGGAGGCGATCAGCCAGGTTGAATATGAAGATGTGGTGACCAGGATGGAAGTGGCGCGGGCCAACACCGCCATAGCCAAAGCGCAACAGAAAACGCTTCAAAACCAGCGGAACATTAAAGAGCAGCAATTATTGAGTGATATTGAATCCACGGAAAGGGAGATTACGCTTGAGAAAAATACGCTTGGCCAGAGGCAATCGGAACATTTCCAAAAAAGAGCGATGCTCCGAATTGCCAGTGACCAGGCCGGCCGTCTGGTTATCGTTGCGCCCCGGGATGGCCAGATTATCAGGCGGGACAAGGAGACCGGTGAACACGTAAAGAACGGAGACCTTATCTTTACTCTTGCGCCTGACCGGGAAATAGTCCTGATGGTTAAGGTTTCGACAGCTGATTTACCCAGGATACAAATTGGTCAGAAGGCGTTAATCTATCCCCGCAGTTTTTCCCAGCGCTTTTCCGGCGGCGGAGAAGGAAGGGTGGTCCAGGTAGGAACTTACGCCCGGATTCAAGGTCAGCAGGGTCAGGTTACCTATGTGCCGGTTAAGGTGCTGGTTGAAAAGAGCCGTTTGCACCTGGTGCCCGGTTCTTTTGCAGATGTCGTGATTCTTACGGATAATAGATGAAAGAACCTTCGGGGGTTGCTGCGCCAATTCCTTTAATTCTGGCTTCAACCGATTCTATCCCCAAACTCATCCGGGAACGGTTGGAGGATGTCGTTCTTCACGGCGAGCCGATTTTGTTGGCTGCCGAAGCAGACCTTGACTCGCTCGGCCGTATCCTGCCTGTCTGGCTATTAGCAACGGAGAGCCACCTCGTTGTCGTACCGGCGGTTTCGGAAATGCCGGTGAAGGGTCCTTACGATTACAAAGCAATTACCGATTTTGATATTCATCCCTCAATCGGTTCTACTTCCTTGCGCTTTTTTCTGAAAACTACACCCGCAGAACTGGTCCGCTTCACCAACGAAAACCGGGAACGATTTCAACGCGTCCTGATGCAGTTAAAGCGTTTGAAAGATAGACTGCCAATTCAGAAAGAAGCCCTCTTTGCTCCGGACCCTAACTTCTGTTCCCGGTGCGGCTTAATCCTGCCGAGAGTTGGTGCTCCCTGCCGCCGCTGCATTCAGCATAAAGCCGCGTTTAACCGGATGTTTTCCATGCTGGCGCCCTACCGCTGGACAATGCTGGGACTTTTCCTCCTAATGATGGTTGGAATTGCCCTGGACATGCTGCCGCCCCGTCTTACTAAAGTTTTGGTTGATGATGTTTTGACGACCCGTCAGCACGCTGACTGGCTTCTCTTTCTGGTGGCTGCGCTGGCCGGAGCCTCACTTCTGCGCCGCGGCATCGATATTATTATTAACCGGCTGGCGCCCAAGGTCGGAACCGGCGTCACCAACGACATCCGTAAACGGCTCTTTCAGAAACTGCAGGAGATGTCGGTGGCGTACTATGACCGGGTTTCGGTGGGCCACCTGATGAGCCGTATCACCAGTGACGTGGAAGTTATGCACGGTTTTGTGATTCAGGTAACCCAGGGATTCCTGGTGAACGTATTTTTGACAATCGCCATCGGTGTTATGCTCTTTTCCATGAACGCCAAACTGGCGATTCTGGTCCTTATTCCCATCCCGTTTGTTTTTATCGGTACCATGTTTTTCTGGAAACGCATCTACCCCAATTATTACAAGTACTGGGACAGTAACTCCAAACTCGGCTCCATGCTCAACGGAGTTCTTTCCGGTATCCGGCTGGTGAAGGTCTTCGGACAGGAGAAACGGGAAACCAAGCGTTTTTTCAAGGCGGCTGATTACGTTCGCGAAACGCGCATCAAAGTGGATACTAAAGTGGGTGTTTTTTCACCTTTGATGGCTTACGTTTTCGGGATGGGCGGCCTAATCGTCTGGTTCGTGGGCGGCCGCGACGTGCTTAACGGCCATCTAAGCCTGGGAACGCTGATGGCATTTTTGGGCTATATCACAATGTTCTATGCCCCGTTGGGAAGCCTGGCAATGTTCTCCAACTGGGTGACTCAGTTTGCTACGGCCAGCCAGCGCATCTTTGAAATTTTGGATATGCCGTCCGAAGTTCAGGACGACCCGGACGCTATCTCCTGCCCGCATATTTCCGGCGCGATTGAGATTAATGACGTCTGGTTCGGCTACGACCCGTATAATCCGGTTGTTAAGGGTATCTCGCTGAAGATTGAAGCCGGCGAGAAAATAGGCATCGTGGGCCGGAGCGGTTCGGGTAAGACTACACTCGTTAATTTGCTCTGCCGTTTTTACGAAATTCAGCGGGGTGAAATTAAGATTGACGATATTCCGGTGCGGCGTTTCAAGCGGCCGGAAATTTTGCAGCATATCGGCCTGGTTCTCCAGGAGCCTTTTCTTTTCCGGGGTTCAATTAAAGATAACATCGCCTACGGAATGCCCGGCGCCACCTGGGAAGATATTCTTAACGCCTCCCGGGCCGCAAACTGTCACGATTTTATCATGAAATTTCCGGAAGGTTACGATACCCAGTTAGGTGAGCGGGGCGCCGGTCTTTCCGGAGGCGAAAAGCAGAGAGTCTCAATTGCGCGGGCGCTCTTGTTTAATCCCCGGATTTTAATTTTGGACGAAGCCACTTCCAACGTGGATACGGAGAACGAGCAGGAAATCCAGCGGGCGCTGAGAATTATCGGTAAAGGCCGGACAGTCATATCTATCGCGCACCGGCTTTCCACGTTGAAGGATGCCGACCGCATCTACGCCATTGATTCCGGCCGGCTGGTTGAATTCGGCACCCACGAAGAATTGATGAAGCGGCAGGGTGTTTATTATAAACTGGTCAAGATTCAAACCGAACTGGCCAGTTTGGAGTTGGATTGATATGGAACCAAAAAAAATACCGGAGACCCTTAAAATTGAAGGCGTGGGCGTTAATTTCTTGGCCCTGGACCAGACGGAAATAATTATGGGTTTTGATAATTTCCTCTACGTGGTCCTGAAATCCGGACCGGGAAAAGAGGACCTTGATTATCGGGGAGTCTTTGCCGTGCTCTGTTTTCCGGTCACCTGTCCGCATCAGTATGTTTCATTGCGTTATATCGATACCGGCGGGGAAGAGCGGGAAATCGGTGTTATCCGCGACCCGTCCGAATTTCCGGCCGAGGTCCGCCGCTTAATCGCCGCCAGCCTCGCGAACTATTATTTTGAATTTGAAATTTTAAGAATTTTTAAGATTGAACTTCGTTACAACCTGCTGATGTTTGACGTTGGGACTGACCACGGCCCCAGGCAGTTTGAGATGCACTGGCGGGGTGACCGCGCCCAGAACTACGGCAGGGAAGGCAAGGTATTGTTTGATATTTTTGAAAACCGTTACATTGTCCGAGACGTTAGTAAACTCTCGCCGGAGGACCAGGAACTCTTCACCCGCTTCATCTACTGGTAAAATCCCCGATATTGTTACGCAGCGCTCCATATTCGCCGCGCTGTGTTTCCGGCAGGAAAGCCGGCACTCCGCGGAGTTTCGTTGAGTTGACCTCAGAAAACAGAAGAAGTATAATTTGGACGATAGAAATATCATCGCTAACCATAATTATCCGCAAAGGAGTGCATGAAGCCAATTAAAAATAATTCCGTTAAATTGTTATCCCGGGCCATCCATTATCTGGTTCTGCTATGTTTTATGACCGTTTGTTTGTCCTGCTTCCAGGGAAATATTGTCGGAGCGGAAGACCAGGCCGGGGCGGAAAAGGCCGTGACTAAAGCGATAAAAGCGGTGGAGCCGGCGCTGGTAAGGATTCATGTCGTATGGGCGACATACGAAGAGGGCAGAGAAATTAACCGGGAACAGTCCGGCAGCGGCACTATCATCGCCAGGGACGGTTATGTGATAACCAATCACCATGTCGCCGGAAAAGCGAACCGCATCACTTGCACCCTCGCCAATAAAGAGGAGATTGAAGGAAAGTTGGTTGGCACCGATCCCCTGACCGACATCGCAATCATTAAATTGCTTTCCCGGGGGCAACGAGCTTTTCCCTTTGCCCGTTTCGGCGACTCATCGCTGCTGAAAGTCGGCGAGCAGATTTTGGCGATGGGCTGCCCATACGAACTTTCGCAGTCGGTAACGACGGGTATCGTAAGCAACCGCAATCTTGTGATGCCGGTCTATTGGGCAAGTTTCATCCTGGAAGGAGAAAACGTCGGCGAGTTGGTCTCCTGGATCGGGCACGATGCCGCCATCTATCCGGGCAATTCCGGAGGTCCGCTGGTGAACCTTAACGGAGAGATTGTCGGTATCAACGAAATAAGACTGGGGTTAAGCGGCGCTATCCCCGGAAATCTGGCCAAAGAGGTATCGGACCAAATCATTAAATATGGTAAAGTAAGCCGGAGTTGGATTGGCCTGTCGGTGCAACCTCTGCTCAAATCTTTTAACCGGGAGGAGGGTATTCTGGTCAGCGGGACAATAGAAGGTTCTCCGGCGGATAAAGCCGGATTTCAGACCGGGGATATCTTGATTGAGGTGAGCAAGAAACCGGTGAGCGCCCGTTTTGCCGAAGAATTGCCATCCTTCAATCAAACGGTGGCCAAGATTCCGGCGGGCAAAGAAGTAGAAGCGGTGGTATTGCGAAACGACAAAAAGATAGTTTTAAAAATAACTACCCAGGAACGGGAACCGGCCGAACCGAAAGAAGAAGTAATGAAAGATTGGGGCCTCTGTGTCAGCAACATCTCCCTGCTGACTTCTAAAAAACTAAAACGAGAAAGTAAAGACGGCGTACTGGTAAAAAACGGCCGGCCGGGAGGTCCCTGCGATAAGGCCGAACCGCCGATAATCAGAAACGACGTCATTACCAGGGTAGCCAATACCGCGGTTAAAAATACGGAAGAACTGGTAAAACTGACCGAAAACCTTATGAAAGACCGGAAGGACCCCCTGCCGGTCCTGGTAGAATTTGCCAGAGAAAACCAACAATACATTACGGTCGTAAAACTGGGAGTGCAGGAATCGGAAGATAAAGGGTTGGAAGCAAAAAAATCCTGGCTGCCAATCGACGCGAAAGTATTAACCAGGGATATCGCGGAACAGTTGGGCGTTCCGGATTTAACCGGCGTGATAATTACCTACGTCTACCCGGAAAGCGCCGCGGAGAAAGCCGGGCTGAAACCCGGCGACATTATCAGCAGTCTCAACGGTGACCGGATCGCCGCTTCAAATCCGGAAGATTCCGAAGTTTTGCCGGCTCTCATTCGTCAATATAAGGCGGGCGCCGAAGTGGAACTGACCATGTTGCGGGGCAAAGAAGAAAAGAAAGTGAAAATCGAATTACCGTTTGCTCCAAAACTGCCCCGCGAGATGAAAAGATATACCGATAAAGACTTTGGATTTACCGCGCGCGATATGGCATTAGTTGACCAGGTCAAAGGAAACATTAAGGATGAAAGCGGAGTTCTGGTCGAGACGGTGGAACAAGGCAGCTGGGTAGCCCTGGGGAAAATGTCCGTCGGGGATATAATCCTCCGGATAGACGGCCAGACTATCAACAACGTAGGATTGCTCCAACAGATTCTGAAAAAAGCGGCAGCGGACAAGCCGAAACGAATGATATTTTTGGTCAAACGAGGTATCCATAATTTATACCTGGAAATGGAACCCGAGTGGTAAACACCAAGTCCGCCTTCGCAATGCGGACGCCTTGGAGAAGCGGCTTTGCCGTTTAGGCATCCATGCTTCGGCGGGCGAAGGAGGAAAATGCGGAGAATAAAAAGAGTTGCGGGATTGCGAAAGATATGGCGGGTTATTGCGATTTTTATTTTATTGTTTTCTCTGGCTCGGTCTTATGCCAAAGCGGACGAAAATAGCGTCGCCGGAAGAAAGATTTTAGAGCAGTATCAGAACGGCGTGGTGAGTCTGAAAACGGTGGCTAAAGTCCGGATGACGGCGGGCGGAAAAGAACAGTACAATAAAGAGATTGAAGCGGTCTCAACCGCAACGGTTATCAATCCCTCCGGTCTGGCGGTTACCTCTGCCGCTATGGTTAATCCCGGCGAAGTTTTAGAGAAAATAATGAAAAATTTTCTTGCAAAATCCGGAGGGGAAAATGTGGACATCACATTTAACGTCGAGTTGTTAAATGCCAGCGTGATTATGCCTGACGGCAAAGAGGTGCCGGTAAAGGTTGTGCTGCGGGATAAAGACCTCGATTTGGCTTTTCTTCGGCCGACCAAAAAACTTGGCGCCTCTGTTTTCGCCCTTGACCTTTCCCAGTCCGGCAGTGTCAATACTTTGGACCCGGTAGTTATTATAAACTTATTGCCTAAAGAATATTACGGTCGAAAACCCACCGCCATTTTAGACCGAGTCAAGTCCGTGGTTGAAAAACCAAGAAAGTTTTATCTACCCGGCAACCAGCGTGATAACCCGGTAGGCACGCCGGTGTTTAACCTGGACGGAAAGATTCTCGGTATAACGGTGGTGCAGATTCCGAATACGTCACCCGTCATGTCAGCGCCGGATATGATATCGGGCAGCTTGGATACCCCGGAAGGAGCAGGGTTAACCGTAATCATACCGGCAGCGGACATTTTGGAACTAACCAAACAAATTCCCGACGCGGAAGCAAAATAATTTTTTAGATTTGCTGGCTTGTGCGGGTTTGCGCGGGATGCCGGGACAGAGCTGGGAACATACTGTTTTGTTGTTGAGTATTGACGGTTTCTCCCCGTCTGCATTATAATTTATTGAGGGGTTGCTAAACAATAAAACTGTCTATTTGCCAGAGATGATTTTGGAGCGAGACAAGGAGCGAAGAAGATTGCATAGTTATACTATACAAGCGATGAGAGACGCAGCCGGTCAGGTCGGCCAGACTTCGTCCAGACGAG
>JBDRQI010000007.1:0-47462 GCA_043826355.1 Candidatus Omnitrophota bacterium | reverse complement strand
CGGCCGGAGCGGGTCTTTGTGGCGCCGACCGCTCTGCGTCACTTCCACCAGGCGATTCCTGTTTCTTTGTAAGTTACCGGATTTTCAAGGATCTGTTTTTCTGCCGTTCTTTGACAACTTGACCTTTATAGGATGTTCTTTATCTTACCGTACTTTCTATAATCAATTTTATCATCTTATAATAATTTTTGCCAAGAGGCGGCTGGTTGAAGAAAAAGCCCAGGATGCCGGCCAGGTTGAAAAAGACAAGAGCAAGCCCGAAGACCAGGGTAAAATATCCTTTCCACCGCAAACGGCTGACGACCTCTTTTTCGCTGTGGGTGGAGATGATGAACGGTCTTTTGAGCGAGGGTTTGGCGATTACTATGGTGTCAAGCGGGTTCTGGGCGGCGGTAATCGTTTCCTCGGTTACGCGTGATTCGACGTTTCGTACCGCTTTCTCCCATTCGACGGTGTCTATCTGACCGTCTTTGTTTTCGTCCAGGGCGGCCATCTTTTCCGGGTCCCCGCGCAGGATTGCCAGGTTGGTGTTTACCTCGTCTCTCAGGTCGGCGAAGCGGGCTTTCTTCTTTGCTTCGCCCAGGATGTAAAGTAAGCTATTGGAGTAGATGGCTTGTTCCAGGTAACGGATGGAGCCGACTGCGTTGGCCGGAAGACCGGTATTCGGGTAGTAGGTTTCGCACGGCAGGTGAAGTTCCGCATCTTTCGGATTGATTAAGATTCGGGCGCCTTCTTTGTCCTGAAGATAGAAAGGGGTATAAAGAAAAGCAGAGTTAATGGTGTGCCAGGAAATAGTCCGGCCGTTGCGCGTATGGGTAACCCTGAGTTCCTGGAGTTTGTATTTGGTGAGACAGCATTCCAGGCCGGTTGCCGGGCTGATGATTGTTTCCCTGTTTTTTACTTTGCCGGTTATTTCAACCAGACCGATAGCCAGGGAGCGAATCGGGGAGGTTGGTGTGCCGGTAATCCAGACGACTTTCGGCAGAATGTGCAGGATACTGCGGAAGAAAAGAAAGAGTCCGGTAAGAAGCAGGACGGAAATTACGGCGAAAACAAAAATTTCCTCCGCATTCATGTTATGAGCGGTTTAAGGGGCAGCCCCGCAGCTCCTATGGAAATATTAACCGGAATACTTCTGAAATGTTCTCCACCGGGATGATTTCCAGTCCGGACAATTCTTCTTTCGGAATTTCCGCAAGTTCCCGCTGGTTGTCTTTGGGAATGAGCACTCTTTTGATGTTTGCCCGACCCACCGCCAATAGTTTTACCCGCAGGCCGCCGATGGGCATAACCTTGCCCCGCAGGGTAATTTCACCGGTCATCGCCAGGTTGCCGGGAACGGGTCTTTGAGTCAGGCAGGAAGCCAGAGCCGTGGCGATGGTGATGCCGGCGGAGGGTCCGTCCTTGGGTACTGCTCCGGAAGGGATATGGATGTGCAAATCATTCCGGCGGTAAAATTCCTGGTCAAGTTTCAACTCCTCACCGTGCAGGCGCACCAGACTCAAGGCAATTCGGCAGGACTCTTTCATAACCTCGCCGAGCCGCCCGGTAATAATCAGGTTGCCCCGGCCTTTTAAGGCGCTTACTTCGGTGAAAAGAACATCCCCGCCGTATTCGGTCCAGGCGAGGCCGGTTACCACACCGACCTTGGCGGATAAATCGGAACCCTCGTTCCAGTACTGGGGAACGCCGAGGTATTTTGCCACCCGCTTCTTATTAATTTTGGTGCGGTCTTCCATCTTTTTGCCGTCAAGTTCTTTTTCCTTGACCACTTTCCGGCAAACGGTGGCAATCTGACGCTGCAGGTTTCTCACCCCGGCTTCACGGGTGTATGACTTGACAATTTCGTTGATTGACTCGTCTGAAAAGGCAACTTCTTCCGGTTGTAAACCGTTGGCGATTGTTTCTTTAGGCACCAGAAATTTTTTGGCAATTTCCATTTTTTCGGAAGTGGTGTAGCCGGGCAGGTTGATAATTTCCATCCGGTCCAGCAACGGAGGCGGTATCGTCGCTTCGTTATTGGCAGTGGTTATGAACAGGACTTGCGACAGGTCAAAATCAACCTCCAGGTAATGATCGTTGAACGTGTTATTCTGTTCCGGGTCCAATACTTCCAGGAGTGCGGAGGAAGGGTCTCCGCGGAAGTCCGACCCGATCTTGTCCACTTCATCCAGCAAAAAAACCGGGTTTTTCACGCCGGCCTTACGCAGGGACTGGATAATGCGTCCCGGCAGGGAACCGATGTAAGTCTTTCGGTGGCCGCGGATTTCTGCTTCATCGTGGACGCCCCCCAGTGAAATTCTGGTGAACTGCCGGTCCAGGGCGCGGGCGATTGATTTACCCAGGGAAGTTTTTCCGCTTCCGGGCGGTCCGACGAAACAGATAATCGGGCCTTTAAGTTTGGCATTTCTTTTTCGTACCGCCAGGTATTCCAGGATGCGTTCTTTTGGTTTTTGGAGTCCGTAATGGTCCTCGTTTAAAATTTTCTCGGCGCGTTTAATGTCAAGGTTGTCCGCGGTACTCTTCTGCCAGGGAAGGCTGATCAGCCAGTCCAGGTAGTTTCGGATAACCGTGGCTTCCGGAGAGAGGTTCATCATCTTGGAAAAGCGGTCCAATTCCTCCTGGGCTTTCTTCTTGACCGGTTCCGGCATGTGGGCGGCTTCAATCTTTTCCTGCAGGGCTTTAACCTCCGAGGTCTCCGTCTCCTTGCCCAATTCCTGCTGGATGGTCTTCATCTGTTCCTGCAGGATGTAGTCCCGCTGGTTCTTTTCAATCTTCTTGAAGACCTCTCCCTGAATTTGCTTCTGGACCTCCAGAACTTCAATCTCCTTGTTCAGTATTTTCAGAATGAGCCGCAGTCGCGGGGTAATTTCTTTGATATCCAGAATTTGCGCCTTATCCTCTTTTTTCAGAGGCAGGTATCCGGCCACCATGTCGCTCAGTTTTTCCGGTTCGTCTGCGGAAAAGATGCTGCCCAGTACCTCCCGGGGCAGAATTGGATTTACCTGGAGATACTTTTCCAGGGCTTCTACCAGGAGGCGAACCAGGGCTTCTTCTTCGGTGCCCCGTTCCCGGACGCTGACCATGGGTTCAACCGAAACGGCAAAGAAACGATTTTCCGATTGGACCTGAGTCACTTTTACCCGGAAGAGAGATTCAACCAACAGTTTCATCTGGCCGTTTGACTGGCGCATTACCTGAAGAATCCGGGCCAGAATTGCAACCGGGAAAAGGTCTGATTCAGCCGGTTCCTCAATCTCGGCATTCTTCTGGAAAACCAGGATTACCAGGTTGTCCAGACTCTGCGCCTCTTCTACCGCATTGACAGTCTTCTGTCGGCCGATCAAAAGGGGCGTTACCATCCCGGGGAAGATTATGATATCCCTCAGGGGAATGGCCGGCATTACTTTCCGCAATTTAATTTCTGCGCTCTCCGGCACGTTCTTTTGATTCTTTTCGGAATTATTTTTTCGCAGTAATTTCGCCATATATAGTTCCTCTGTGTCATTCTGAGCGATAGCGAAGAATCTCGTTGTTAAAGATAGATCCTTCTCGTATACACTCAGGATGACAATGTTAACTTAGAGCATTTAAGAGGCGCTGAGGTTTCTTTATTAACCGTTTTTTTGTTTAGTCAAAACAGCATCGCAAATTCCATACACAACCGC
The DNA here is from genome assembly GCA_043826355.1 of Candidatus Omnitrophota bacterium. Taxonomy (GTDB): domain Bacteria; phylum Ratteibacteria; class UBA8468; order MWAK01; family MWAK01; genus JAHJUB01. Next base: position 43,794 of record JBDRQI010000007.1, on the reverse strand, counting down.
AGCTTCCGCAGACATATAGAAATCCCGGTCGGTATCTGTGATAATCCGGCGCATTGATTTACCGGTATGGAGGGAAAGGATTTTATTTACCCGGTCGTGCAGCCGAAGCATTTCCCTGGTATGGATGGATGTTGCCGAGACATCACCCTGGAAGCCGCCCCAGGGCTGGTGGATGAGTACCCGGCCGTTGGGAAGAATGAATCTTTTCCCCTTGGTTCCTCCGGTCAAAAGGATGGCCGCCATGCTGCTGGCTTGTCCCAGACAGTAGGTGGCAACACCGCATCCGACAAACTGCATCGTGTCGTAGATTGCCAGCCCTGCGGTTATCTCGCCGCCCGGACTATTAATGTAAAGGTGGATATCCTTTTGGGCGCCTTCGCTTTTTAAAAAGAGCATTTGGGCGACCACCAGGTTGGCTACCTGGTCGTCAATCTGGGTGCCGATAAAGATAATCCGGTCCTTTAAGAGACGGGAATAGATGTCGTATGAACGTTCCCCGGTCGGCGTCTTTTCAATTACAAAAGGAACCAGCATATCAACCTCCGCTTGGACGCAGATTCCAGCAGATAAAGAATTTTTACCACGGAAACACCAAAAACTTTGATTAAAGGTGTTTCTTTTTGTACTTCCAAACTTCCGTCTTCCGTGGTATTCTTTTTTAGCGTTATCCGGCTGTTTCGGCGTATATCTGCGTCCGATTATTTTTACGCTTTTATGATTCGCGGTTTATTAATCAGCAGGGAGCGTTTTTTTAAAAGGGCCAGGGTTCTTTCGATGCGGATTTGACCCTTCAACTCTGCACGTTGTTCTGCGCTGATGTTAGCCGTAAACTCTTCTCTTTCTTTGCCGGCCACCTTTGCCAGGATTTCAATTCGCTTGTCGGCGTCTTCCTCGCTGACTTCCACTTTTTCCCGTTCGGCAACTTCGGCCAGGACGAAGGATGCCTTTACTTCTTTTTCGGCCCGGGGCTTTATCTTTTCAAAAAGCTCCGCGGCGATTTTTTTCTGTTCCGCCTCGCTCTTGGTCTTGATGTCCGGCGTATTTCCCAATTCCCGGTGCAGAAGTTCAACCGCTCTTTCGGTTACCAGGCTCTCCGGCGCCGCAAATTTGGAACGGCTCAGGAGTTGCGCCACTATCCGGTCGTCTTCTTCCCGGCCGGCTATCGCCTGGGCCTGGTACTCCAGGCGCTGGCGCAAACTGTTTTTTATATTCTCACGCGCTTTCAAATCGCGCGCTTCTATCTGAAGTTTCGGATTGTGGGCCAGGACTTCTTCCAGTACCCGATTGACCTCTTCTTCGGTAATCTGCGTCTCTTTCTTTTCCAGTGAGAGGCCGCCGTAGGACTCCAATTCCACCACCGGGGCGATGTCAAAAGTAGCGGTATAAACAAGTCGTTCCTCGGTCAGATCCAGTTCGGTTATTTCCGGTTCGCAGACCGGTTTAAGTTCCTGCGCTTCAAGCGCCTTCTGGTAGGTTTCCGGGATTAATTTTTCCATAATTTCTTTGTTGATAACATCCCGGTACCTTTCTTTGATTATTTCCCGGGGCGCCTTACCGGGCCGGAATCCGGGAATTTGCGCGGCTTTTTCCGCGCCCCGGATTACTTCCTGATAGGTCTTCTTTACGGTCTCCGGTTCAACCTCAATCCGCAGCTGCCGCCGGCAGCCCTCCAGCACCTTCAGTTCTGTCTTCGGCATAGTTTATGTTTATTCTTTTCAGGAAATCTTACAAGTGGGCAGGGGAGGACGGATTTGGCGCCGCTCGGCTCCCACTACGCCTCGGGTCGGCCACTCACTGGAACTGCTGCCTATTCGTCGCAGTTCCTGACTTCGTTCTCTTCAAATCCTCCCCTTCGAGGTCAGAGACGAAGTGGGCAGGGGAGGATTTGAACCTCCGAAGACCTTCCGGTCGCCAGATTTACAGTCTGGTGCGATTGGCCGCTCCGCCACCTACCCAACTTAGAAAAATTATACTATTTTAGACCGATTTTTGTCAAAAAGGTGGCAAATTTTTGCTAAAGACGGCATTTTTAGGGTAAAATATCATAAAATGACCAAAAAACTATTCATTTTTGACCTGGATGGTACCCTGATTAACGCATATCCGGCTATTGTGGAGAGTATGAATTACACACTCCGGCGGCTGAATCATCCGGAAGCAGAACCGGAGAAAATTATCCGGGCGGTAGGGACAGGAAACGACGGTCTGTTAAAAGAATTTCTTCCGGAAGAGAAAATACTTGAAGCCCGGCAGATATACCGGGAACATCACAAGGGAAACCTGGCCGGCAAAATTTCTTTACTGCCCGGTGCGCTCGCTCTTTTGCAAAATCTCCGGACAAAAGGCAGGATTCTGGCGGTGGCTTCCAACCGGCCCAAAGAGACAGCGGTTCTCTTGATAAAGATTTTAGGCCTTGAGTCCTATTTTGACCGGGTCCTGACCGGGGAAGAGGTGCCGGAACCCAAGCCGGCGCCGGATATTCTGATAGCACTCCTGGACTATTTTCAGATTTCCCGGGCAGAGGCGGTTTACGTGGGTGATATGGACATTGATGCGCAGACCGGAGCGGCGGCCGGCGTCAAGACAGTAATCGTGGCCACCGGTTCTTCCACCAGAGAAGAGATCGAAGCCGCCAGACCGTATCTTATCCTTAATTCCTTAGAGGATTTTCCCGAAAACCGCGATATGTAGCGCGATCTTTTCATGGTCGCCAAAAATATACGGAGGAGGAAAATAGAGATGAAAGAGTTGAAGGCAGGAATTATTGGGTTGGATTCCAGTCACACCATTGAATTTACGCGGCGTTTGCAGGCGCCGGGCTGCCCTTCGGACCAGAAGGTTGAGGGCATGAAAGTGGTTAGTTGTCTGCGCTTTCCCTCACCTTTTCAGGCCGAGCCGGACCAGGATAAAAGACAGAACCAAATGGAGGAGTGGGGAGTAAAAGTAACAGGTGTTCCGGAAGACGTTTTAAGTGGGGTTGATGTTATCATGCTGGAGATTAACGACCCTTCTTTGCACTTGGATTATTGTAAGAAAATAATGGATGCCGGCAAACCGATTTTTCTGGACAAGCCGCCGGCCGATAACCTTAGAAATGCGCAGGATATTTTCCGGCTTGCCCGGGAAAATAAAGTAAAAATATTCAGCGCATCTTCCCTGCGTTTTGCGCCCCAGGTTATTAAATTGTCCCGGGAAATTCCCCAACCGAAAATCGGCGGCGCCCTTGGGCCGTTAGGTCTGGCGCCGGCCGGCAGTTCTATCATCTGGTACGGAATCCACACCGTGGAGATGGTACAAGCCGTGATGGGTTTGGGCGCCAAAAAGGTTTTCGGCCGCCGGGACCCAATGGGAGTTTCCGGAATTATTGAATACGGTGACGGCCGGAGGGCGACCGTCCAGCTTAATGAAGGTGTTTGGCATTACGCGGTGATGGGGCTTAACGATAAGGCGGTGAAGTTCCTGCAGATAGATGTTTCCCGACTCTACACCGATTTACTGAAAAAGATTGTGGAGTTTTTCCAGGGTGCCGACCCGCCGGTTTCGTTGGAAGAGAGCGTAGAAGTCCAGGCGATTTTAGAAGCGTTGGAAAATTCGGTTAACACCGGCAAAGAACAACTTTTATAACTGTTTGCAGGCAGCCGCTAATTTTTGGTAAAAGGCCGGCGTGTCTTCAATCACCATCGAACATTCCGGTAAAGAATCCAGTACCTCCGGATAGTCGCTCAGGATGCGCGGGTCAAAGATTATTACCGCGCCCCGGTCTGATTTATTCCGGATAAGCCGTCCGAACGACTGGCGCAGGCCGATGATTGCCAGCGGCAGTATATAATCTTGAAAGGGCCGGCCGCCTTTTTTGAGAACCGCTTTCTGCCGCGCTTCCACCAGAGGGTCGGAGCGGCTCGGAAAAGGCATCTTTTCAATCAGCACCGCCTTTAAGCCCGAAATATCCACGCCTTCCTGAAAACTTTTGGAGCCGAACAGCAGCATATCCCCGCTTGCTCCTTTCAGCGTTTCCACCAGGAAATTACGGTAGCCGTCTATATTCTGGCACAGTAGCGCCACCCCGTTTTTTTCCAGGTCTTCTTTTATCTTCCCGTAAACATCTTCCATCCGGGAACGCGCCGAAAAGAGCGCCAGTTCTTTTCCGCCCAGGGCCAGGGCCGTTCTTTTTATGCCTTCGGCCAGCGCGGAAACAAAGATACCCGGATGGTCGTGATAGTCGTAGCGCTGGAAATTTCCGGGAATGGCCAGGATGGACTGGTTGGAAAAGTCAAAAGGCGAATCGATCCGGGCGGTTATGGCCGACGGCAGTCCGGCCAGGCCAATTCGGTTCAGGAAAAAGTCAAATTTTCCGGATACGGTCAGGGTGGCTGAGGTGCAAACCAGGGTTTTCAGGCCGGCGAAGAGGCGTTCGCGTAAAAAAACGTCAACTTCTATTGGCATCGCCCGGGCCAACCACGTTTCGGTTTGGCGGGTCTGGGCGTTCCGCGGTGCATCTTTCCGGCGGGAAAAGGCAACGTAGTTCTCCTGCGGGCTGAAGACAAACGCCAGATCTTCTTTGAGGTTTGTGAGTTCCAATTGGAGTCCGGCCAGCGCCAGTTTTTGTTCGGCTGATTCGTCGGTCGGTTCGTCAATCCGGCCAGCGCTGATTTTTCCGAACTGCGTCTCTAATTCCTGCCAGGATATCTGAAAATTTTGCCGGGCAAGTTCAATTTCCGGCCAGCGGTTATCTCTCTTTAAGTCGTTAATATTTATCGTTCCGTATTCCGGCATCAGCCGGACCATCCCGCTGGAAAATTGCTGCCACAACCTTCTGACTTCCGGCATCATTTTCCTGATTTCCGCGGAAGCACGGTTGCGGCTCTTTTCTCCTGACAGGAAAGCGCTGAGCGCCAATAGGATTCCGATTGCCTGGTCGCCTTCCACGCCCCGGCTGTAACTTTCCGAAGCGGCGTCCTCAATGTTCTGGGCTTCGTCCAGGACAAGGTGTTTGAATTCCGGAAACCAGGCCGGCGGCGAGAGGGTCAGGGCATGATTGGAGACGATGAGGTCGGAATTTTCCGCGGCTATCCGCGCTTTTTGATAAAAACAACTTCGGTAAAAAGGGCAGGCGCGGTTAAGGCAGGTCTTGGCGTTTCCCCTCATTTCATCCAGCCAGTTCTTCAGGTCGGGGAACCGCAACTGCATAAAAGAGGAGGTCTCTTCCAGGATACCTTCCCGGCTTTTATGGCGGAAGGAGACCAGGTAGGCGAGCGCTGTTTCATCTTTGGGGAATAACCCCGGGTTTTTTTCGTAGATATTGTGGAACCGGCGCTGGCAGAAATAATTTTCCTTTCCCAGCAGCCGGCTGGCGCGCCATTTTAAACCGGGCAGGTTTTCTTTCAGGAACGGGAGTTCTTTTTCCCAGATTTGGGTTTGAAGATTTTTGGTGTTGGTTGATATTACCACGTGCCGGCGGTTTGCCGTTGCAAAGATGATGGCCGGAACCAGGTAAGCCAGGGTCTTTCCTACGCCGGTCGGCGTTTCCACCACTAACTTTGCGGAATCATTAAAGGCGGCGCAGACCAGTTTCGCCATCTCTAATTGCTGGGGCCGGTGTTCGTAGTTGGTCAGTTTAGTCAGGAACCCGTCTTTTTTTAAAAGGCGGGTTATCTCCTCTTTCTCCACCGGTACGGTTAATTCTTCCGGCTCCGCTTTTTTTCTCCAATCATTTTCTTCTTTTGGTTTTATATTTTGCGCTTTACGACTTAAATTTCGCGTTGATAGTTCTTGAAATAATTCCGAGAGCAGCGGTTCTGCCCCGTTCAGGAGCCGCGCCATATTTTCCAGCAACAGGCGGTCTCCCGGTTCTATCCGGTCGATGACCGCCCAGAAAAGTTTAAAGGTTTGCCGGGCGTCAGAGAGGCCGCGGTGCGTTTCTGTTTCATTAAAAAATTTTTGGGCCAGGACCCTGAGGCTGTAATGTTTTTCAACCGGCAGGATTAAGGCGGTCAGGATTGCGGTATCCAGGGTCTGGTTCGGCAAATCAAGACCGGCGGATTTTAGGAATGAGAGGTCAAAATCAAGGTTGTGGCCGATGAGCGGACAATCACCGATGAATTTCTGCAGTTCATTGAGGGCCGGCTGCAATTCGCGGCCCTTTTCTGAAACTTCCGCTTCGGTAATGCCGGTGAGCCGGGTAACGAAGGACGGAATGGGTATGCCGGGTTTGACCAGGGCTTCAAATACGGCCGTCTCTTTCCGGCCTTTTGTCTTCAGGGCGCCGAACTCGATAATCCGGTCCCGGCCCGCGGTAAGCCCGGTCGTCTCCAGGTCTAAAAAGACCACTGTTTTCTCCTGCCAGATCAAATTATCTGTCATTATGAGCGTTTTTCAGCGTGGCAATCTCATTATTTTATCGCCTCAATCACCACCTCCTTTATTATAACCGTTAGCGCACGGCACTAGCAATTATCGGCGGCGATGTTGATTGACGGTGATTTTTCTTAATGCTATAATTTTTCCGGCAAGCAGAGACAGGGATAAACCTTGACCGGAGGGCAGTTGATTAGAAACAAGCCGTTTTACCGCTGTTGGGATTTCTGGCTTCTGGTAGGCTTGCTTCTGTTCACAAATTACCCACTCTTTTTTGGCGGAAAGACCACCCGCTGGGCATTTTATCCCGCTCTCGTAAAGCAGGGGGAATGGTGGCGGGTCTTTACCGGCTTGTTCGCCCACGTTACCTGGTATCACCTTTTTTTAGACAGTCTGCCTTTTTTCCTGGTATATCTGTCCCTGGATGAGAAACGAATCTTCTACCGCCTCTTTTATGTTATTCTGGCCGGCGCCGGCAGTCTGCTGGCCGGAATATGGTTTTCGCCCCTGGTTCCGGAGGTTGGTCTGCGCGGTTTGTCCGGTATTACCTACGGGATAGCCGCGCTCGGGGCGCTGGAGATGGTTTTCCGCGCAAAGAAAGACAAAATCGATAAAACAATCGGGGCGGCTGTTTTTTTGTTCCTGCTCCTGATAGTGGCCTATGAAACGATTACTGGAAAGTTCCCCTTCAGTTTTCTCCTTTTTGGCATGGTGGGTACGCCCATCCTTGTCTGTCACGCCGGCGGGATAGTTGGTTCGGTCATCGCCTACATCGTAGTGAAAGGGATAGATTGGAAGGAAAACAGGTAGCCGCACCCTTCAGGGTGCGTAAACTTTAGCGCCGGCGGCCCGGAGGCGGTCATTAAAAATGGACAATATTTTTAACAATACCGCGTTTTTCGAAAAGAGGCGGGCATGAAAAACATTCCGGAAGAACTACGGATTACTTCTTCCCTGGACGGTTCGGAAGAGCCGTCCCTTTTTATGCGGGCGGATTCCAGAAATCCCGCACCATTGATCGTCTGCTTGCATACCTGGAGTTCTGATCGTTGGAACCAGGTTGAATCGGTGGCGCCCCGGGCCAAGGAACTCGGTTGCCATCTTCTTCTTCCGGAATTCCGCGGCCCGAATTTAAGCTCCAATCCCCGCGCCCCAGAGGCCTGCGCTTCTCCGCAGGCGATGCAGGACATCGTTGATGCGGTGGACTATGTCGGCCAATACGGCTGTATCAACAAAGCCAGAATATTTTTGCTGGGCGGCAGCGGCGGCGGGCAGATGTCCCTGATGATGGCCGGCTACCGGCCGGAGATTTGGGCCTTAGTTTATGCTTCCTGTTCAATTACCGATCTGGTTGCCTGGCACAGCGAGAACCGGAATTATGCGCCGCACACGGAGGCCTGCTGCGGCGGACCGCCGAATTCGCCGGAAAGAAAAGCGGAATACTTGCGACGTTCGCCAATCAGTTATGCGGACCGGATAGCCCGGGCGCGTGTTTATATTGCGCACGGCAAGCATGATTTAGCGGTTCCCTTTACCCACAGTTTGAATCTTTATCGCCGCATCACGGAAATTAATCCTGAAGCCAGGATTTACCTGGAAATATTTGATGGAGCGCATGAACTAAGGTATAACCGGGCTTTTTCCGTTTTTAGCCGTACTCTTAAGACAGCAACAACCGCCAGGGTGCTGTCGGGATGAAACGGATAGGGTATCGTTTTAATCAGTAAAAACCGACCTTATATTTTAGCAGAAGAAGAAGATGGCAGACGATTAAGGCGGATATCGTAGGCAAAAAGGAATATAAAAACCAGACATACCAGTTCAGGCGTACGCCCTCCTTTCGCAAAAAGGAATAAGCCACAATATTGGCGCTGGCGCCAATTGGAGTAAGGTTCCCGCCAATATCCAGGCCGAGGCTCGCCGTCCAGACCAATATTCTAATGGGAAAAGCGGAGAGGGCGTGTAACGACCGGATTAGGTAGCCGAATGACATTGCCATCGGCACGTTGTCAACGAACGCGCTGGAAGAGACCCCGCCCCAGAAGATAAGAGATATCAGCCCGTAGGGCCGCCGGGCAAGACCAAACAAAGATTGACCTACTTTCTGTATCAGTCCGGTCTTCTCCAGGCTTCCTACAATTACAAAGAGTCCGATAAAAAACAGGATGGTCTCCAGGTCAATCTTATAAATAATATCTTTTAACCTGGGGTGTCTGCCCCTTAAGGTTAAGATTGTAAAGGCCGGGAGTAAAGAGGTTAAAGCCAGTTCCATGGGCAGGATTTTGTGGAGAAAGTCCCGGCCTACCAGCAAAAAAACGGTGGCGCCCAGCCCCCACAAGCCAATCTTAAGAAGCGGTTTATCCGTAATGGCCGCTTCCGGGGAAAGTTTCTTCAACTCTTCTTTTTTCAGGGTTTCGTTGAACAGGGTGAACTTCTTCCGGTTCATCAGGTAGATTACGAGCAGGGCGCTCAACGAAGCCAAAAAACTTATCGGGCCGTTGTGGGTGATAAATTTAGTAAAGCCAAGGTTGAACATGGCACCCAGGATTATGTTGGGCGGGTCGCCCATTAACGTTCCGGAGCCGCCGATGTTGGCCAGGCATACTTCTGCCACAATCACGGGAACAGGGTCAAACTTCAGAATTTTGCTCAGGGCATAGGTGAGGGCGGACATAAAGACAAGGACCGTAATAGAATCCATAAAAGAGGAAAGAAACCAGGCCAGCATCGGAAAAAAAACAAGGATTTTCAAGGGGCTGTAATTTAATCTCTGCCCGACCTTCAGAGCCAGATAGTTAAAAAACCCTGATTCGGCCAGGGTCTTGATCAGCAGGAATATTCCAAAGAGAAATCCGATAGTTTGCAGGTCTATGTAACCGGCGGCTTCTTTAAAAGTAAAGACCCGGAAAAAGATGAGCAAGAGAGCGCCAAAAACCGCAGTATAGAGCCGGGGGATTTTTTCCAGGCCGATCAGGGCATAAGATATAAGAAAAATAGAGAGCGCAATGATTTCCGGTTTAACCATGTGTATTTAGAGGTAACCCCTGACTAAAGAAGGCTGCGGCAGATATCGTTGTAGCTTACAAGACCGGCGGGCCGGTCCTCTTTATCAATGACGATTAACTGGTGGACATCCCTTTCCTTCATCAGGATAACCGCCTTGACCAAAGAAGATTCTTCGGTTATCGCGAGCGCTTTTTCCTGCATGATGTCGGACACGATTAAAAGATTTTTCAGGTTCTCAATAGTTTCAGAGCTCCCGGTGAAGAAATCGGCAAAGAAAGGGAGTTTTTCGAGTAATTCTACCTCCTCTTTCGGCAAAAAGAGGTTCGGCAAAACATGTTTCAAATTTACCAGGCCTATCAGGCGGCCTTTTTCGTCAATAACCGGAAGGGTATTATAAGTTGAACCGGCAAAAATCTTTAAAACTTCAGAAAAAGCGGTGTCGCGGCGCAGCAGCGGAACTTCTTTGTTCATTACATCTTTTATCTTCTTCATCGGCCCGGGTATTATGTTGCAGACCCTTGATCGGTTTGAGGGGTTGCACCCTTGTCCATTGTGTATTATACCATAATCGTTATTTTTCAATTCCGCCCTGTTTATTGTATAATAAAATAATGAATTACCTTGCCTTCGACCTGGGTGCGGAGAGCGGCCGGACAGTGCTGGGACGGTTGGAAAACGGCCGGTTGAATCTGGAAGTTTTGCACCGGTTTCTCAACCGTTCTGTTTTACTGCCGGACGGACTGCACTGGGATACCCCCTACCTTTTTTCCGAAATAAAAGGTTCTCTTTCCGTTTACCGCCAAAAATACGGCCGGGAATTAGCCGGTGTCAGTTGCGATTCCTGGGGGGTTGATTTTGCGCTGCTGGATAAGAACGACAGCCTGCTTGGGAATCCCTATCACTACCGTGACCACCGGACCGACGGAATAATGGAGAAGGTTTTTAAAAAGATTCCGCCGGAAGAAATCTATCGTCTGACCGGTATTCAGTTCATGCAGTTAAATACCATTTTCCAGATGTATGCCATGGTCCTTTCCGGTTCGCCGTTCTTTTCCGTCAGCCAGACCTGTCTGATGACCGCAGACCTTTTTCATTTTTTTCTCTCCGGGGAAAAGGCGCAGGAATACACTCTGGCGACCACCTCTCAATTACTGCATCCGGGAACCGGCCAATGGGTAAAACCCATCTTTGATAAATTATCCCTGCCGATTCAGGTGATGCCTTCAGTTGCTTCTTCCGGAACCATAATCGGAAACCTGCGGGATAAGGTGACGGAAGAGTTCGGGTTGGGGCGGGTGCCGGTGATTGCCGGAGCCAGCCACGACACTGCTGCCGCCGTGGTGGGCTGCCCGGCCCAAAAGGGCGGACGTTTTGCTTACCTCTCTTCCGGAACCTGGTCTCTGTTAGGCGTGGAATTGGAAAGTCCCTTGATAAACGAGGCGACCAGAAAAGCCGGTTTTACCAATGAGGGCGGAGTAGGCAAAACCATTCGTTTCCTGCGGAACGTAACCGGCTTATGGCTGATTCAGGAATGCCGCCGCACGTGGCTAAAGGAGGGCGAGAAATTGGACTACGCGGATTTGACTAAGATGGCGGAATCCGCGCCGCCTTTCCTGACGGTCATTAATCCGGACGACCCCTCTTTCCTGGCACCGGAGGATATGCCGGCCGCCATTGTCCGTTTTTGCGAAAGGACCGGTCAGAAGACGCCGGAGACTAAAGCGCAATTTGTCCGCATTATCCTGGAGAGTCTCGCCCTGCGTTACAGAGAGGTTATCCGGGAGATTAACCGGCTTTTTCCGGAGAGGGGGGAAGTGGAAGTTCTGCATGTTGTCGGCGGCGGTTCCCAGAACCAATTGCTCAACCAGTTTACCGCGGACGCAACCGGCGTTACGGTGGTGGCCGGGCCGGTGGAGGCGACTGCAGCCGGCAACATTATCACCCAGGCCCTGGCGACCGGCGAAATCGGCTCGATTGCCGAAGGCCGTGAAATCATCCGCAATTCCTTTCCGCTGGTTACCTATTATCCGAAGAACCGCGATGCCTGGCTCTCCGCCGTCCGGAAAATAGAATCCCTGCCTTAAATAAAATGTCAACAAAAACGAAACAAATCGGAGTTGCGGTAATTGGAGCCGGCGGCAGGGGGCAGGGCGTAACCTTAACTCTTTTGAATGATTCAAAACGCCAGGTAAAAGTTAGTTCGGTTTACGATCCGGATAAAGCGGTCGCGCGGTCCGCGCTGGATTACTGGAAAAACCAGGAAGTGAAAATCTGTGACACTTATCAGGAAGCGATTAAGACCTCTGGCGTTGACTGGGTGCTGGTATTTTCCCCGAACGCTTATCACAAAAAACATATTATTGCCGGTTTTGAGGCAGGCAAGCATGTGTTTTCGGAAAAGCCACTGGCTACTTCTATTGAAGACTGTCAGGCGATTTATGAGGCGCACCAGAAAACCAACTTGATATTCGCTACGGGATTTGTGCTGCGCTACGCTCCGATATACCGCAAAGCAAAAGAAATTCTGGAATCCGGAAAACTCGGCAAAATACTGAGCATTGACGCCAATGAAAACATCACCCCTGCCCATGGTGGTTATATCATGACAAACTGGCGTCGTCAGACCAAATTCGCCGGGCCGCATATCCTGGAAAAGTGCTGCCACGACCTGGACCTGTTCAACTGGTTTGCGAATTCGGTACCTTCACGTATCGCTGCTTTCGGCGGCCTTGATTTCTTCGTTTCGGCTAATCAGCATTATGTGAAAAAATACGGGGAAAAGACTTTTGCGGCTTGGCCGGATCCTCACCGTGTCGACTCGCCGTTTACTTCCGATAAAGACCTGATGGACAATCAGGTGGCCATCATGGAATACCGCAATGGTATCAGGGTAATGTTCCAGGCAACCATGGCCAACGCGATTCCGGAAAGAAGAATGTATTTTTCCTGCACCGAAGGCACCATGATCGTGGAGCTTTATTCCAGCAAGTTGAAATACCGCTGTATCGGCGATGAAGGCTTGACCGTAATGGATTTTGCCGGAGACGGACACGGCGGCGGTGATAATTACATTATGAAAGAATTACACGAATGTATGGTTAAGAATTCCAGACCGAAATGCGGCGGTGACGAAGGATTGGAAAGTGCTGTTGTTGCCCTGGCAATCGACCAAGCTATCCGGGATAAATCACTGGTTGAACTCGAACCTGTATGGAAGAGACTCAATCGCTAATATTAACAGCTCCTTAAGCCCCGAACTTCCTCAGCCGCAGGGAATGGGCCAACAACAGGGGCATAATCTCGGTGGCGGGAAAGACTCCGAAACTCCCTTTGCGGCACTCCCTTTCAGAGAATCCGGACAGGTTGTCCGCCATTGCGTAGCGGGATACCAGCAGGAACGGGTTGGGGTGCCAGGAGTGGCCGCCCAAAAGCGCCGGCGTGGAGTGGTCCGCGGTGACCGCGATCACATCCGGTTGCATCTTTTCAATCTCTCCTACCGCCGAATCAACCTCCTCAATTACTTTCACCTTGGCCGCAAAATTTCCGTCCTCTCCGTAGGAATCGGTCTTTTTGATGTGCAGGTAGAAGAAGTCAAAATCCTGGAAATTTTCCTTCAGGGTCTTCAGTTCGTCGGCTATTTTTTCGCCGGTCAACAGGACTTCCATTCCGGCCAGTCGCGCCAGGCCCCGGTACATCGGGTAGGAAGCGACGGCGGCGGCGCGCAGAAAGTATTTCTGGTCAAAAGAGGGCAGGTTGGGTTTTTTGGCAAATCCGCGCAGGAGCGGGTAGTTGGCTTTCTCTGATTTCAGAACTTCGGTAACCATGGAGACAAACTTGTTGGCGATGTCTGCGGCAAAACGGCTTTCGTTCCGCAATGATTCTATCCGGAGCGGAGCCAACCCTTCCTTTTCCGGGTCGTTTTCCGACAGTCCTTCGGCCATCTCTTTTCCCCGGAAGATAACCACGAACCGGTGTTCCTTCACCGTCCGGATAATTATTTTCACGCCGTCAATTTCCTTGATTTCTTTACTTAAAATGGCGCAGAGCCGCTGGTTCTCTTCCGTGGAGATGCGGCCGGCTCTCCGGTCAGCAATCAAATTGTCTTTTAAAGTGGCAAAGTTTCCGCGCGCGGCCAGGTCTTCCGGCTGCAGGTTAAAATCAATTCCGCTTGCTTCCAGGACTCCGCGGCCGATCAGGTTTTGAATTGGTTCGTAGCCGAAGAGCGCCAGGTGGCTGGGCCCGCTGCCCGGCGTCACGCCGTAACCGATCGGTACGGACAGGCCGGCGGAACCGCATTTGGCGAGCCGGTCAAGGTTCGGGGTGCGAGCGGTTTCCAACTCGGTTAAGCCGGTTTCCACATCTGGCAGTCCGCCTAATCCGTCGGCTACCACCAGCACAATCTTGGTCCCATTTTGGGAAATTATTTCTTTTAGCAATTTGTCTTCCATTTTTATCCTCCGCTATATTTTATCATAAGTCGGTTTTGCGGTATAATGTATCTACGATGTTGGAAACAGGCGTGCTTTACGTGGTGGCTACGCCAATTGGAAATCTCCAGGACATCACCCTTCGGGCGCTGAAGGTCCTGGAGGAAGCGGATTGGGTTGCCGCCGAAGATACCAGGGAAGCCCAAAAACTCTTCTCCTTTTTTCAGTTGAAGGCGAAGAATCGTTTGGTAAGCTATTTTCGTGATAACGAGGCGCGCCGGGTTGGCGCGCTTCTTCAGTTGCTGGAGAAGGGAGCGAGCGTCGCCCTGGTCTCCACCCGCGGGACCCCCGGAATTTCTGACCCGGCCTATCTTCTGGTCCGGGCGGCTTTACAAAATGGCATACGCGTGATCCCGGTCCCCGGTCCAAGTTCGCTGGTCGCATCCCTTTCGGTTAGCGGGGTGCCGACCGACCGGTTCGCTTTCTTTGGTTTTCTGCCGCGCCGGCCTTCCAAGCGAAGGAAGATACTGGAAGAGTTAAAGAGCCGGGAAATGACCAGCGTAATTTATGAGTCGCCATACCGCCTGGTTAAAACGCTGCGTGACATTCTTGATACGGTCGGCGACCGTGAAGCAACGGTCTGCCGGGAACTGACCAAGAAGTTTGAGGAGATTAAATTGGGGCCGCTGTCAGAACTGAGCGATTATTTTATTCAGGGAAGCGTCAAGGGCGAATTTATCATTATTTTAAGAGGAGACCGCAATGATACGGATACTAGGTAAAAAGAAGGTAGCTAAAAGGATTTTCTGGGGTTTGGCGATAGTTATTATTCCCTCTTTTGTCATCTGGGGCGTAGGGACTGAGATGCAGAGCGCCCGTAAAACATTCGCGGCGAAGGTAAACCGGCAGGCTATTTCTCAAGATGATTTCCATAACCGATTATATGATGTTCTCAGTCAATATCGCCAGTTTTCCAATTCGGAGCCGGATGAAGATAGCGCAGAGATGGAAAAGATTAAGAAAGCCGTTCTGGAAGATCTGGTTCGACAGGCCTTAATTTTCCAGGAGATCAAGCGCCGGCGCATCAAGGTTACCGATAAGGAACTTCTGGGTCTGGTGAGAGCAGACCCTTCTTTCCGCGACGAAAAGGGTGATTTTGACGAAAGGCGTTTTCAGGAGATGGTGGCCGGTATGCCTGATGAAGAATGGATAAAGATAGAGGATAACCTTCGCAAAAATCTGTCTTTGCAAAAACTTCAGAACCTGGTGGTCAGCGAAGCACAGGTTAAGGTGACCGAACAGGAGTTAGCTGATTACCGGAAGAAATATTCTCTGACGCTTGACACGGTCAAGGACGAAGATTTACGCAAGGTTATTTTAAATCAGAAAACAAGGGAGTTTTTTGAAAGCTGGTATCAGCAGTTGAGGGAAAAAGCCCGGGTCGAAATTTACATCTAAAGTACTAAGATGGTTGTACATCTCAAGAAGGAGAACTTTTTAACCAACGACGAATTGGGGTTTTTTTACGTGCTGGCCGATGCGGTATATTCTGTGCCGGACCCGGATGAACTTTTTTTTATCCTGCTCACCGCAGTCACGGCTGGAAGCGGGCTCAGTTTTTCCAGGGCCGCACTCTTTCTGCGCGATGAAAAAGGCAATCTGGCCGGAAAGATGGGCATCGGACCGGTCAGCGCCGAAGAAGCAGGCATAATCTGGTCCAGACTGGCGCAGGAGAATCCGCCTTTGTCCAAGCTTTTTTCCAATTACCCTAACTTTCGAACCGGAGACCCTTTCAATCAGAAGATAATCTCAATTTCGCTTCCGGCTGGGGATGACAATATCTGCAGCCGGGTTTTACGGAACGGAGAAACGTATTTTTTAACCCGTCCTTATGGAAAAGGCCTGATTCCGGAAGTTTTGGAATCGGTCTTTATCGGTCCGCAATCGGTTATTACGCCGGTACCAGGCCGGTATGAAAACGCCGGCATCCTGATTGGCGGCAATGCTTTTTCCGGCCAAAAGGTCAGCGAGCATCAGGCGCAACGGATAGCGTTTCTGGCTTTGGCCGCCGGCAACATTATCGAAAGGACAAAAATAAACCGGGAATTGAACGAACGACTCGAAGAACTGCAGGGCGCATATCATAATTTATATCAAACGCGGCAACGGCTGCTCGGCAGCGAAAGACTGGCGTCCATCGGAGAAGCGATTGCCTACGTCAGTCACGAAATTCGGGAACCGCTTTCGGTTATCGGCGGGCTGGCGAGGATTATCGGCCGCAGTTGCGGAGAGAACCGGGACGTTAAGAGTCAAAGCGGCCTGATTTACCAGAAGGCAATGCAGCTCAACCGGTTCGTAAACCGCAACCTTGCGTTTGCCGGTTTACGAGAACAAAAAAAGGAATCTTGTCATCCGGTGGAATTGATTGAAGGCGTTGTTGAGGAAATCGTAAAAGATATGGCGGTGGAGGGGCAGGCGCCCGCGAACATTGAAGAACGTTTCAATCCGGAAACCCCGATGGTTCTGGTGGATTCCGAGTGGCTGAAACACGCCCTGACCAACGTGCTTGAAAACAGCATCTATTTCGTTGCCGGGTTTCCGGACGGAAAGGTCGTTCTGACCGGCGACTGGGACGACCGTTTTGTCCGGTTGATAATCACCGACAACGGGGTGGGCATTTCCAAAGAGAATATTGAAAGGGTGTTTGAACCATTCTTTACTACCCGCTCCGGAGGCAACGGTCTTGGTTTGGCTTTTGCCCGGCGGATTGTTGAAACTTCCGGCGGACGAATTACCGTTGAAAGCAAGGGAAAAGGAGAAGGAGCCGTTTTTACCGTTTTTTTGCCCAGGGAAAGATGGTAAAAGGAGGTTGTATGGAACGGATACTTCTGGTAGATGATGATGCGGCGCAGCGTTTGGTTTGTCATAAAGAGTTGGAGCATGACGGTTATCAGGTCGTGACGGCTGCCGACGGACTGGAGGCGATTGAATGCCTGAAAAAAGAGAAGGTTGACCTGGTGGTGTTGGATATCAGGATGCCCCAGATGGATGGAATGGAGGTTCTCGGCAAGTTGCTTTTTCTCAGGCCCGGTCTGCCGGTTATTCTTTACACCGCCTTTGATTCCTACCGGGATAACTTTCTTTCGTGGGCCGCAGACGCCTATATCTTGAAATCGCCGGACATTACCGAATTGAAGACCAAGATCAAAAATTTATTCCAGAAAGAAAAAAATGGTTGAGACGCTTGTTTTTCTACTGGCTGGCGGGAAAGGAGAACGACTCTACCCGCTTACCAAAGACCGGGTAAAACCGGCGGTGCCGTTTGGCAGTAATTACCGAATCGTCGATTTTCCCCTGAGCAACTGCATCAATTCGGGCTTACGAAGGATATTCGTGCTTACTCAATACAAGTCCATTTCTCTGGACCGGCACATCCGGCTGGGTTGGAGTATTTTAAGTCCGGAATTGGGTGAACACATCACCATTCTGCCTGCCCAGCAGCGCATCAGTGACGACTGGTACCGGGGAACTGCGGATGCGATTTTTCAGAATATTTATACTCTGGAGAGGGAGAGAAGTAATCTGGTCTTGATTCTGGCCGGTGACCATATCTACAAGATGGACTATCGGCCGATGATCGATTTTCACAAATCCAGAAATGCGGAAATAACCGTGGCGGTTATGGATATTCCTATTTCAGAAGCCCAGCGTTTCGGCGTTCTGGAGATTGACCGGGACAGCCGGATTGTTTCTTTTGAAGAAAAACCGAAGGAGCCCAGGTCCATACCCGGCGTTCCGAATCGGGCCTTGATTTCAATGGGAATCTATCTTTTTCAGACCGAAGCTTTGGTACGGGAGGTGATTGCCGATGCGAAGTTAAAGGATAGTTCCCATGATTTTGGCCGGGACATCCTGCCGCGGTTAATCCGGGAAGGTCAGCCGGTTTGTGTTTTTCCTTTTCAGGATTGGCGGGAAGGGAAAGGAAAGTACTGGCGGGACGTCGGAACGTTAGAGGCATACTACGAAGCCAGCATGGACCTTGTTTCGGTGACGCCGCAGCTTGACCTTTACGAACCAACCTGGCCGATTCGGACCTACCAACCACCCTTGCCCCCGGCCAAGACCGTCTTTCGGGACCCGGACCGTTGCGGTCAGGTTTTGGATTCCCTCATCGGCGCCGGTTCCATTGTGAGCGGCGCGGAGGTTATCCATTCCATCATCTCTTCGGGGGTTTTTATTCACAGTTACAGCAAGATCGAAGATTCGGTTATTATGGAAGGCGTAGAGGTTGGCCGCCACGCGAGAATTCGGAAGGCCATTATTGATAAATACGTGAAGGTCCCGGAGGATTTTCGGATCGGTTACAACCCGGACGAAGACCGCAAGCGTTTTACGGTTACGGATACCGGAATTGTCGTGGTCCCGGAGCGCATGGTTATTTGAGAAGAACCATTTCTGAATTATGAAGCGGAGAATCTTACTATTCTTATTTCTGGTTCCGGCGGTTATTCTTTTGGGCGGCGCCTCCCTTCCTACCCAGACGGTTATGCTTACCTTTGCGCCCCTGCCGGAAAATCTTTTGCCCATGGCGGACAAAGGAGTTGCCGGAGAACTTACCGATTCTCCGGCCGCAGTACTTAAGGGCGAACCCCAGTACCGTTCTGCGCCGCTCTACGGCGTCATTGCTTTAGGGAAAAATTCCCGCAACAGGTTTATATTCAGCATTGACGGAAATACCCTCTATTTTGATTCTGACCAGGACGGATATTTGAGTAACAACCAGCCTTTGGCCAGCAGTCAGCCCGCGGCAAAAGGCCTTTTCCGCAAAACCCTATTTTCCTTTCCGCCGATTTTGGTGCGGTTGAACTATCCGGATGACTTTTTTCAGGACTGGCAGGAATACCGTTTAGCCCTTACCTGCGACCTGGAAAATAAAGCCTTTAGTTTTGTTAGTCTTGGTTACCGGGTCGGCACGGTCGTTTTTTTGCCTCCGGAGAAAGACCTGAAAGTGGCCATTTACGACGCCAACCCTCCGAACGGAACCGTTAATGATTTCGCCAAAGATATTTTGCTGGTTGATTTGAACCGGGACGGCGAGTTTGACGTCAGCCCGGGCAGTCCGGAAAAAATTCTGCTGGCGAAGACGCTGGGTTTTGACGGAAATGTTTATACGCTTGAGGTTCCGGCTTCCGGGGAGTATATGGATATTTACCAACCTCTGACCGGAAAGCCGCCGTCCGGAATTGTGGCGATAACATACGTAACGGAACGTGATAATAAGGCCATATCTCAATCCAGGGAATTAGAATCTGTGTTTCGCAACGGCAGTTTTCAGGTTATCTGTTCTCCGGGTCCGGCTGCATTTCGCCGGGGAGGAAGCAGCGAAGCGTTCATCAGGAACGGCGAATTAACGCTTTACGATTCTTACAACCGGCCGTGGAAAGCGAGGTTTGTCGGCAACCCTCTTTTACCAGCTGCAGTTCTCACCTCTTTCCCTTCTCAATTCCGGGTTGGTTTTCCTTTTGAGCAGAAGCTGGTGACGGATAAGGAAGAGTATCGTCCCGGGGAGAACGTCGTCTTCTCAATGCATCTCATCGGCCAGGCAAAGGAGACTTATACCTTTTTTGCGCTGGGCGATGTGTCTCGGCAAACCCAGCCGCCCCCCAAAGAATTAAATAAAATTGTATTTGAAGAACAGAGACCGCGTCTGATAATCAAAGACCAGGACGGCAAGGTTGTTGCCGAAGGAAATATGGTATTAAAACCGCCGGACCGTTATCAGTTTACCTGGCAGGTACCGTCTAAAACCGACATTCCCGGTGCAGGCGCTCTTTACCGCGCAACTATTTCCTGGGATACCGGTTCGTTCCAGGGGGTTGTTACAACCGAAGTTCAGTTTTCCGTTGTCGCAAAGAATACCAAGGAAACGCGGAAGAACGGGGACACGGAATAATGAACTTAGAATATGAATTAAATCTTTTTCAATGTTTCCGTGGCGGGGTTTTTGTGATTATTTTTTGACAATATGGTGCTATCAGAGAGGGGGCATGTATGAGAAAACTCAGGTTTCTGACTGCCGGTGAGAGCCACGGACCGGCTTTAACGGTTATCCTGGAAGGGGTTCCGGCCGGCCTTCCCCTTATGAAGGCGGAAATTGACCGGGACCTGGCCCGGCGGCAGCAGGGTTTTGGCCGGGGCGGCCGGATGGCGATTGAGAAGGATAGTGTGGAAGTTATTTCCGGCTTGAGAAATGGTCTTACCCTCGGTACGCCGGTCGGTCTTCTGGTCCGCAACCGGGACTGGGAGAATTGGAAAGAGGTAATGGCTGCGGAGCCGGGCGGCCCGAAAGCCAAACCGGTCACCACCCCCCGGCCCGGGCACGCTGACCTTTCCGGGACGCTTAAGTTTGGTTTCCGGGACATCCGAAATGTCATCGAGCGCGCCAGCGCCCGGGAGACCGCTGCCCGGGTGGCTGCGGCCGCAATAGTAAAAAAACTGCTCCTTACTTTCGGAATAGGTATTTACAGCCGGGTAGTGCAGATTGGCGCGGTCCGTGACCATTCCGAGTTTCATCCGCCGAAAGATTACGAAGTTATTGAAAATTCCCGTTTGCGCTCTCTTTCGGTTGCCGCGGAAGCAAAGATGGTTGATTTAATCAATCAGGCGAGAGAGAACGGAGATACGCTGGGCGGAATCTTTGAAGTGAAAGCCGTCGGATTACCGGTTGGACTGGGCACTTATACGCAGTGGGATCTTCGGTTGGACGGGCTTTTGGCGCAGGCGCTGATGAGTATACCCGGCGTAAAAGGCGTTGAAATCGGCGAAGGCTTCCGGCTGGCGTCTCTTTTTGGCTCCAAAGCGCACGATGAAATTTTTTACGGACCGGAAGGTTTTTACCGGAAGACAAACCGGGCCGGCGGACTGGAGGCCGGCATCACCAATGGTCAATCGCTGATTATTCGGGCGGCGATGAAGCCGATTTCCACCCTGGGCCAGCCGTTGACAACCGTTGACATAATAAGTCGTAAACCGGATACGGCTATTAAAGAACGTTCCGATGTCTGTGCGGTGCCGGCCGCCGGAATTGTGGGGGAAGCGATGGTTGCTTTCACGCTGGCTGATGTTTTTCTGGAAAAGTTCGGCGGCGATAGTATTGAAGAGATAAAATCTCGCTTATGAAGATTATCCTGACCGGATTTATGGGAGCCGGCAAGAGTGTAACGGGAAAGATTCTCGCCCGGCAGCTAAATCTAAAGTTCATTGACACCGACCATCTTATTGAAGAGAAAGCCGGCCGGTCGATTAAGGAAATTTTTCACTTGCAGGGCGAACCGTTTTTTCGCTCTCTGGAAAAAAAAGTGGTTGCAGCGGTTGCCCGGAAGGACGGCGTGGTAATAGCTGTTGGCGGCGGGGCAATCCTTGACCCGGGAAACCGGAGGAATCTTAAGAAGAACGGCACCGTCATCTTTTTAATGGTTTCCCCGGATTGGGTCAGAAAACGGGTTGCCGGGGACGCCAGCCGTCCGCTGCTAAATACTTCTAAAAATGTAGGGGAGGGGTTGTATCCCCTCCCGAAAGAAAAAACAATTAAAAATCTCTTATCGAGACGAATGCCTCTTTACCGAAAAGCGGATATCTGCGTGGATACGGACAATAAAACTCCGGGTGTTGTAGCACAGGAGATTATCACGCGAATAAATGATGTCGTTGCGAGTCCGCCAGAGGCGGACGCGGCAATCCCATCTTTACCACGAGATCGCCACGCCGGACAGCGCTCGCGGTGACAGAGGGATTAAAATTATGAAGATAATAGGCGTGATACCGGCGCGTTACCAGTCCAGCCGTTTTCCCGGAAAAGTGCTGGCGATTTTGAAAGGCAAGCCCCTGATTGAGCATGTTTATTGCCAGGCGCAAAAGGCGAAAGTTCTGGACGAGATTATTGTGGCGACCGACGACGAGCGGGTATTAAAGACGGTGCAGGATTTCGGCGGTTTGGCTCGTATGGTGGTTGGAGAGTTTCATACCGGTTCCGACCGGGCGGCTTATCTTGCCCGGGAGATTGAAGCCGATATATTCGTCAATATCCAGGCGGACGAGCCGTTTATCGCGCCGGAAGTTATCGCCGGCGTGACGGAACCTTTTCAAGCGTCGGGGGTTCTGATGACAACCGCAGCCACGCCGGTGTTGAGCGAAGCGGAGTGGGTGGATACCAACGCGGTCAAGGTGGTGATAGACCGGTTTGGCGATGCGCTTTACTTCACCCGGGCCTCAATTCCCTGGGAACGCGACAAGCAGGGACGGCTGCCGAAAACCGCTGCCTACAAACACCTGGGTATTTACGGGTTCCGGCGGGATTTTTTGTTGAAATTTGCTTCCTGGCCAACCGGCGTCCTGGAAGAGATTGAACAATTGGAACAGCTGCGCGCGCAGGAAAACGGCGCTAAAATCCGGGTGGTTATTACCCCTTTTGATAGTCAGTGCGTAGATACGCCGGAGGATTTGGAGCGGTTAAACGCAAACTTTTAGGATGTAGATATACGTCGAAACTACCGGATAATGCTAAAAGAATACCACGGAAGCACGGTAAAGAAGTACTTTAAACTAAAGTTTTTTTCAGTATCTCCGCACTTTTCAGTGTCTCCGTGGTAAGTTTTTTGCGGTTGATCATGGCATTATCTAATCTTTAATCTGTGCCTGCGATTATCAGCGGTAATCTGCGTCCAATTTAATCTTCTTGATGGATTTATTGACAATCTTTTTGATTGCAGTCGGACTTTCACTGGATACGTTTGCGGTTTCAATCGCCGCCGGCGCCGTCATGCAATATTTTAATTTCAGCGATGCCCTCAAAATGGCTTTTTTCTTCGGGGTCTTCCAGTTGGTGATGCCGGTGGTCGGCTGGTTTTCCGGATTGACTTTGAGGAATTTCATCTCCGGAGTTGACCATTGGATTGCTTTTGGACTTTTGTTCCTGGTTGGGTGTAAAATGATTTACGAATCTTTCAAAATAGATAAGGAAAAACCGGGTGTAAATACGATGGTTTTGCTGGGATTGGCGCTCGCCACCAGCATTGATGCCATGGCGGTGGGTTTAAGTCTTTCATTTTTAAGGATTGCGGTTGCCCTGCCGGCTATTATCATCGGGACGGTAACCTTTCTGCTTTCATTTTTCGGGGTTTTCGCCGGCCATAAATTCGGTCGTTTGTTTCCCGGCAAAATTGAGGTTGCCGGCGGTATTGTCATAATCGGCATCGGCATAAAAATACTTTTTGTAAATTAGGCGGAGGAAAATGGTCAAATATATTTTTGTAACCGGCGGGGTGCTTTCTTCTCTGGGTAAGGGCGTGGCTTCCGCTTCCATCGGCACGTTGCTTGAGGCGCGCGGCTACCGGATTACGCTGCAGAAATTCGACCCCTACCTTAACGTTGACCCGGGCACGCTTACCCCCTACCAGCACGGGGAGGTCTTTGTTACCAGAGATGGCGCGGAGACAGACCTTGACTTGGGGCACTACGAACGTTTTACCACCCTGACCCTGGGCCGTGTTAATAATACGACCGCCGGTCAGGTTTATCACGATATCATTGAAAAAGAACGCCGGGGCGATTTTCTGGGTCGGACCATCCAGGTGGTGCCGCACATCACCGATGAAATTAAGCGCCGGATAAAAAGGGCGCGTCAGGGGAAGGCAGAGATTGTGATAACGGAGATTGGCGGCACCGTAGGAGATATTGAGAGCCTGCCTTTTCTGGAAGCGATTCGGCAGTTTCGCCGGGACGTTAACCCGGAGGATACCTGTTGCATCCATCTTACCTATGTGCCTTATATTCACGCGGCCGCAGAACTGAAGACCAAACCTACCCAGCATTCGGTAGAGCGCCTGCGCGAAATCGGCATCCAGCCGGATATAATTATCTGCCGAACCGAAAGGCCGATCTCCGCGGAAGCCCGCGAAAAGATCAGCCTGTATTGTAATGTTTCTTCGGAAGCGGTGGTGGAAGCACTGGACACCAGTTGTATTTACAGTATCCCGCTTGTTTTCCATCGGGAGCGGTTGGATACGGTCATTCTAAAGAGGCTACGCCTGAGACCCAGGCCCTCCCGGCTGGCAAAGTGGGAGAAGATGGTTAATATTATGCAGCAATCGAAAGCAGAGGTAGAGATTGCGATGGTGGGAAAGTACGTGCGGCTCCAGGATTCCTACAAGTCTTTGGATGAAGCCCTGTATCACGCCGGTCTGCCCAGCCGGGTTTGCGTTAAAATCCGGAAGGTGGATTCGGAGTCGTTGGAAAGGGAAGAGGACCAGGTAAAATATTTGAAGGGGGTTGCCGGTATTCTGGTACCCGGCGGTTTTGGCGTGCGCGGGGTGGAGGGAATGATTTACGCTTTCCGGTATGCCCGGGAGAACCGGATTCCCTGTTTTGGAATCTGTTTGGGGCTTCAGGTCGCGGTTGTGGAATTTGCCCGGAACGTTTGTGGTTGGAAAGACGCTCACAGCACGGAATTTAATCCGCAGACCGCGCACCCGGTTATCGCTGTTCTGCCTTCCCAGAAAGATGTAAAAAACCTGGGCGGTACGATGCGGTTGGGCGGTTATCCCTGCGTTTTGGCCGCTAAAAGCATCAGCCGTCGTGTCTACGGCAAGAGCCGCATTAACGAAAGGCACCGGCACCGGTTTGAAGTCAATCCGGAATTCTTGCCGGAAATCAGGAAGAAGGGGCTGTTGACTGCCGGACTTTCGCCGGACCGCCGGCTGGTGGAAATAGTGGAGTTGAAAGACCACCCGTTTTTCGTTGCCACCCAGTTTCACCCGGAGTTTCAATCCCGTTTATCATCGCCTCATCCGCTCCTGACGGCGTTTATTTCCGCCTGCTTAAAACATAAAGAAACAACATATTAAGGGGTGCAGTTTATACTTGACACCTCCTTCGTTGTCATTCCCTCGGATAGTAAGAGGGAATCCAGTATCGTAAAGACTGGGCTCCTGCTGACTATCCGCAGGAGTGACAATTGGTGTAAGGTACTTTGTGCACTTGTTAATAATAGGTATTGGACGTGAGTTTTTACGGAGGATTCGTATGGTTAAGGTGGGAGTAATCGGGGCCGGTTTTATGGGCGCAATGCACAGTCAGTGCTACAGTTTGATGCCTGGCGCAAAACTGGTCGGAATCGCCGACATTCGGAAGGAAAAAGCGGCTGAGGTTAAGAAAAAGAGCAACGCGAAATTTTACGATAACGCCGAAGAACTCCTGAAAAATCCGGAGGTGGACATGGTTGATATTTGTCTACCGACCTATCTTCACCCGGAGTGGGTGATTAAAGCCGCTGCAGCCGGGAAGAGCGTTATTTGCGAAAAACCGATCGCCCTGAAGGTTCAAGACGCCGACCGGATGGTTGAAGCCGCCGATAAACACAAAGTCATTTTTATGGTGGCGCAGGTAATCCGTTTCTGGCCGGAATATACGCGATTAAAAGAAATTTATGACCGGAAAGAATTAGGCGGCCTGGTTTCACTTCACCTAACCCGGCTTTCACCCACGCCGACCTGGGGTTGGGAAAATTGGCTGGGCGACGCGCGGAAGAGCGGAAGCGCGCTGGTAGACCTGCACATTCACGACACCGACTACCTGCTTTATCTTTGCGGAAAACCGAAGGGTCTTTACTCCTGCGGCCGCAAAATAGACGGAGGTTACTGCCATATCCTGACTTCTTTTAACTATCCGGATTTTATCGTAACTGCAGAAGGCGGCTGGGACTTTGTGGACACCTTTCCTTTTCGGATGGCTTTTACGGCCAATTTTGAAAAAGGAACGGTTGAATATAACAGTTTTGCCGCCAACCCTTTTGCCGTTTACACCGAAGGAAAATCGGAATTTCCGAAATTAGCCGGTGATGCCATTCAGGCGGAAGGGGGCGGCAATGTATCCTCGCTGGGCGGTTATTATAACGAAACAAAGTATTTTGTGGATTGCGTGGAAAAAGGGAAGCGGCCGACTATCGTGACACCGGAGGCGGCGCGGGATTCCCTGGCGCTTGTCTTAAAAGAGTATCAGTCCGCCGCGTCCGGTAAAATAATTAATTTATAAAACGACAGTTCCCCTCCCCTGGCGGGAGGGGAGAGGGAGGGGGGATTTTCATGAAAAAGAGCATCAGTTACTGGTCGTTTCCGCCGAACTTAAGCCTGAAAGAGTGTTTTGTTCTGGCCAAAAAGGCCGGTTTTGAAGCGATTGAGGTTGCCCTGCCGTCCGGAAAGGAGATTACCCTTGATTCCGGCAAAGATGATTTGATTCAGGTTGGTAAGGAGGCGAACGAAGCCGGACTTGAATTGAGCAGTCTGGCATCCGGTCTTTTCTGGGATTATTCCTTGACTTCAAGCAGTTCGGAAACAAGGGAGAAAGCGAAGCAGATTGTCAGGAAGATGCTTAAATTTGCTTCCTATCTGGGTGTAGACACCATATTGGTCGTGCCGGGCGCGGTGGACGTCTTTTTCCAACCCGGCGGCGAAGTGATTTCCTACGACTTGGCTTATGAACGGGCGTTCTCGGCTCTGAAGGAATTGGCGCCGGCAGCCGAGAAATACCGGGTGAACATCGGAGTGGAGAATGTCTGGAATAAATTCCTGCTTTCCCCCCTGGAGATGCGGGACTTCATCGACAAAGTGGGCAGCCCTTTTGTGGGCGCCTATTTTGACGTGGGAAATGTAATTCTAACGGGCTATCCGGAACAGTGGATTCGGATTCTGGGCAAGAGAATCAAAAAGGTTCACCTGAAGGATTTTCGCAGTTCCGTCGGAAATGCCAACGGATTCGTGGACCTCCTGGAAGGCGACGTCAATTGGAAAGAAGTCATCGCCGCGCTTAAAGAAGTCGGTTACGACGGATACCTTACCGCAGAAATGATGCCGCTTTATAAGGAAAATGACCAGGCGCTTATTTACCAGACCTCCCGGGCGCTTGATTTCATCTTGAATAAATACGGCGAATAGTGAATTGTGAACAGTACACGATAATCGGCAACCGGCCATTTTGTTTTTGACGAGGCAATTTGAAAATGTGACTGTTTCCGACTGATAAGATGCATAAACTCTTATCCGGGGCAATAGGTAATGTCGGTTGAGTTGAGCGGGGGAAATCTGCCCATGAGAAAAAATACCAAAATGGTTGATGTATGCGTTGTGGGCGGAGGCATTTCCGGAATATGCGCGGCCCTTGCCGCCGGGCGCCATAACGTTTCGGTGGCGCTCATCCACGACCGGCCTGTGCTGGGAGGCGCTTCTTCAAGCGAAAACCGGATGCACATCTGCGGAGCAGACCGGCACGGCAAAATGCCGGATATGCGGGAGACGGGTATTCTGGAGGAGTTACGGTTGGAAAACCTGTGGAGAAATCCTCAGAGGAATTTTTCCGTTTGGGACACAATTTTGTACGAAAAGGTTAAATTTGAGAAAAATATAACGCTTCTGCTGAACACCACGTGCCTGTCCGCGGAGATGGACGGCGGCCGGATTAAGGCGGTTACGGGCTGGCAGCTCACGACCCAGACGTATCATATGGTGGAGGCGAATATTTTTGTCGATTGTTCCGGAGACGGAATCCTCGCGCCGCTTACCGGTGCGCAATTTAGAACGGGGAGAGAGGGAAAGAACGAATACGGCGAATCTCTCGCCCCGGAGAAGGCGGATAAAAAGACGATGGGGTTGACCTGCCTTTTCAAGGCCGTAGATACGGGGAAACCCCAGCCGTTTAAATCGTTCCCCTGGGCATATAAATACCCGGCAGAAAATAATTTTCCGTTCGGAAAGGAAGGTCACCGGCACCTGGACATGGGATACTGGTGGATTGAAACCGGGGGTGAAGATGACACGATTCATGACGCCGAAGAAATTCGCGACGAACTTCTTAAAATGGTTTACGGCGTCTGGGACCATATCAAAAATTACTGCATTTACCGCGGCAAAGCCAGGAACTGGGCGCTGGAATGGGTACAGTTCCTGCCCACCAAAAGGGAATCCGTCCGGTACACGGGGGGTTACGTGCTGACGCAAAACGACATTCTGTCCGGAGGCCGCTTTGAAGACGTCGTTACCTATGGCGGCTGGCCGATTGACGACCATGACCCCGGCGGATTCAAGTCGATCGGTTTTAAAAAAAGGGCAAATGTGGTTGTTGATACGCCGTCGCCTTATGGGATTCCGTACCGGATATTTTATTCGTGCAACGTCGACAATTTGATGTTTGCCGGCAGGTGTATCAGCTGCAGCCATATCGCCTTTTCTTCCACGCGGGTTATGGGTACGTGCGCGGCCGGTGGGCAGGCGGTAGGAACCGCGGCGGCAATTGCCGTAAAAGCTCAGATTACCCCAGGGGAAGTCGGGTCAAAGAAGATAGACGAATTGCAACAAAATCTTCTGGCTGACGATTGCTTTCTGCCTGGACTGAAACAGAAATTTTCGTTTCTGACATTCGGGGCAAAACTCACGGCTTCTTCAGGAAATCCGGAACCGGTACGCGACGGAATCTCGCGGCCCGTCGGTAAAGAAACCCACCGTTGGAGTTGCGGAAAAAACGACTTTCTTGAATACCGTTTCAACGAGGAATCGTACTTAGAAAAGGTTACCGTCGTTTTTGACAGCGGACTGTCCAAACTGGTTGCCATGAGCTGGCTCCAAAAGGACAATCAGTTAACAGCGCCTCCGTCTGAACTTGTCCGGAGGTTTCACATCGACATCCGGGACGGAAAAAATTGGAAGACCATCTTCCGCTGTCGCGACAACCACCAAAGATTTTTTACCCTGACTCTCGGAAAACTCACCAGGGGAATTCGTCTTACCATAGATGAAACATGGGGAAGTAAAAAAACGGGCGTTTACTCTTTTTTTGTTTCCTGAGATACGGCGACGGACACACGAACCGATTTTGCCGGAGACAGCGGCACTCGCTTTGAATGGACTTTCCGGGTCCTGGATTTCATCCTGAACCGAAAATAGCAACCCCATCCTCGTCATTTTCTCAGGTCTGACCCCGGCTTTCTGTTTGCCGAATTCCCGCCAATGTAGTAAAATATAAAGTCAAGTTTTGGTAGTTACCAATTCACTGTTCACCATTTACGGTTCACTGTATCTATGGCGACACCTTTGGGAAAATGGGTGGAGGAACAGGCGCGGCTGACCAGGCCGGCCCGGGTATACTGGTGCGACGGCTCCGAGGAAGAAGCGCGGCGCCTGGTGGAAATCGGCGAAAAAGAGGAGCGTATCGGCAGCCAGAATGTATTTTATAAACTTAACCAGGAAACGTTCCCTCTTTCCTATCTGCACCGAAGCCACCCGACCGACGTAGCCCGGACCGAACAACTGACGTTTGTCTGCCATCCGGACCGGGAGACGGTCGGCCCCAACAACAACTGGATGGACCCGCTGGAAGCCAAAGCGAAGATGCGCGGGCTCTCCGAAGGGTGTATGGCCGGCCGGACGATGTACGTGCTTCCCTATATGATGGGTAACCCCCTTTCCCCGTACGCCAAGGCCTGTGTCCAGCTTACCGATATCTCTTACGTTGCGGTGAGCATGCGGATAATGACCCGCTTGGGAAAGGATGCGCTGGACCGGATCGGCGCTTCGGAAAATTTCGTGAAGGGCATTCATTCGGTAGGCGATTTTGACCCAACCCGCCGTTTTATCATGCATTTTCCCGAGGATAATCTGGTCTGGAGCATCGGCTCCGGTTACGGCGGAAACGCGCTGCTGGGTAAAAAATGCTTTTCTTTAAGAATTGCTTCCTGGATGGGTTTAAAGGAAGGTTGGCTGGCCGAGCACATGGTGATTATCGGCGTGGAAGACCCGAAAGGAAATGTTGCTTACCTGGTTGCGGCGCTTCCTTCTGCCTGCGGGAAGACCAACCTGGCGATGATGGAATCCGTCTTGCCCGGATACAAAATATGGACCCTGGGCGATGACATCGCCTGGCTGCACGTCGGAGAGGACGGCCGGCTTTATGCTTTGAATCCGGAGTCCGGATTCTTTGGAGTGGCGCCCGGGACTTCCCTGGTGACCAACCCCAATATGATGATGACCCTGAAAGCGGGCACTTCTTATCCGACCCTTTATACGAATACCGCTTTGAACACCGATACGAACGAACCGTGGTGGGAGGGGATGGATGGTTCCCGGCCGGAAAATCTGCTGGACTGGCAGGGAAATCGCTGGTCGTCGGATTCCAAAACGCCGGCCGCCCACCCCAATTCCCGGTTTACGGTTGATATCAGGCAGTGCCCCGTGTTTTCACCGGAAGCCGATAATCCGCAAGGAGTTCCGATTTCGGCCATAATTTTCGGCGGGCGCAGGAGCGATACCCGGCCGCTTGTTTTGCAGAGTTTCAACTGGCAGCACGGCGTATTTATGGCGGCTATGATGGGTTCGGAAACCACCGCCGCCGCTGCTCACCAGGTCGGGATTTTGCGCCGGGACCCGATGGCGATGCTGCCTTTTTGCGGTTATAATATGGGTGATTATTTTCGACACTGGCTGAATATGGGGAAACGGATGGCCAGGCCGCCGGAGATATTTTGTATCAACTGGTTCCGCAAAGATGAAGACGGAAAGTTTCTCTGGCCCGGTTTCGGCGATAATATCCGGGTTTTGAAATGGATTGTGGAGCGTTCCCTTGATGCCGGTTTAACGAATTTTCGGGAGACGCCGGCCGGATTTCTGCCCGGCCAAAACGGTCTGGACCTTTCCGGCCTGGATCTTTCCGAGGCGAATCTGGAAAAGGCGTTGTCCGTAAACCCCGGGGAATGGAAGGCCGAACTCCCCGACGTCGAAATCTTTTTGAAGAAATTCGGCGACCGGATACCCGGAGAAATCTGGAATGAGTTCAATAAACTCTCTGCATCACTATGAAAAAAACAATCGGTTACATAGTTCTTTTTTTGCTGCTGGCGGCAGCCGGTTTTTTTATTTATAAGGCGTTTGTGCCTTCGGCTGATTTTGCGGTTTTTCCCCGGATATTGCGGATTGGCCGGACCGGGGAAATTAACCTTTATTTTACCCAGGGTGAAATGGTTGTGCCGGTGGTACGGAAAGTGCCCCGGATTTGGTCTGTTGACGAAAAAGTTAAAAACGTAATGACCCTTCTCCTGCAGGGTCCGGATGAAGCGGAAAAAGAAGCCGGTTACGATTCCGCCTTGCCCCGGGAAGCGCGGCTGCTGAGCGTTTTTATGGAGGAAGACACGGTTTTATTGAATTTTTCCAGGCAGATTGATGAAGGCGGCGGGACGAAAACGATGCTGACCCGGTTGCGTCAAATTGTTTATACCGCTACCCAGTTTTCCGGTGTGAATAAAGTCGGGTTTTTAATCGATGGCCAGCCGATCAAATACTTCAGTAGTGAGGGCTTGACCGAAGTGGAACACCCGATCGGCCGCGCCGATTTGGAGATGGAGGAAAAATGAAGAAGGATATTCATCCCGCCTATTCTCCCAGCAAGATTATCTGTGCTTGCGGGAATATGGTGGAAACGGGTTCTACCAAGAAAGAGATGCATGTGGAAATATGCGCTGCCTGTCACCCGTTTTTTACCGGAAAGTCCAAGTTTGTCGATTCCGCCGGCCGGGTAGAGAAGTTCCGACAGAGATATGGAAAGAAAGAATAATTATTCCGTTCTTGACCGGATAAAAAAAGAACTGTCTGAAGCAAAGGAGTTGACCCGGAACGAAAAGGATTCGGGAATGGCGGAGTTGGCCCGGGAAGAAGCCAGCCGGCTCCTGGCAGAGGTGAACCGGTTGGAAAAGGAATCGGCGAAGAAGATTTTAGAAAGCCGGGACAGCCGCAACGCTATCGTTGAAGTTCGGGCTGGTACCGGCGGTGAAGAAGCCGCTCTTTTTGCTCGGGACCTCTTTCGGATGTATACCCGTTTCACGGAACGGGAGGGCTTAAAAACCGAAATTTTTGACAGCAATTTCAGCGAAAAAAGCGGGATAAGGTCTATTATTTTCCTGGTTAAAGGGAAGGGCGCTTACGGTTTCTTGAAATACGAAAGCGGCGTGCACCGGGTGCAGCGCATTCCGGAAACGGAATCTCAGGGCCGCATCCACACCTCGGCTGCTACGGTAGCGGTCTTTCCGGAAACCGAGAGCCGGGAAGTGAAGATTGACCCCAAAGAGATTAAGATTGACACTTTTTGTTCTTCCGGCGCCGGAGGTCAGTCGGTCAATACAACCTATTCTGCGGTCCGCGTGACTCACCTTCCCACCGGAATCGTGGTCAGTTGCCAGGATGAGCGCAGTCAGTTGCAAAACAAGGAACGCGCGTTAAAGGTGATGGCGGCCCGCCTGGCTCAGCAGCAGGAAAGGAAACAGGAAGAAGCGATGGATGCAGAGCGCCGGGCAAAGATAAAGACCGGCGACCGCAGCGAAAAGATTAGAACCTACAACTTTCCCCAGAATCGCCTGACTGACCACCGGGCTGGTTTTACCAGCCGAAATCTTAAGGAGATTATGGATGGAGGTCTGGAGCCGGTTATCGAAGCGCTGAAGGAAGCACAAAATCCGTAGAGGTAGCCGCACCCTTTAGGGTGCGCAAACAGGGAGGTAAAACATGGAAGAAACCAGCAGCGGATTGAAGGAAAATATGGCCGGGTTGCTTTGCTATGTTTTGGGGGTAATTACCGGCCTCTTCTTTTTTCTAACGGAAAAGAAGAATAAGTTTGTTCGTTTTCACAGCCTGCAGGCAATCTTCTTTTCGGTAGCCTGGCTTATTTTACAGGTAGTAATCGGCGTTGTTTTTTCTTTTATACCTTTTCTGTTGAAATTTTTTCTTCCTCTGATTAATCTGGTGGGAGTTATTTTCTGGGTCATCCTGATGGTAAAGGCGTATAAGGGTGAATATTTTCTTTTGCCGGTGTTCGGCAAAATGGCCATGGACAACTCGGAAATAAAGTAGGGGTCGGATTCGAAGCCTGAGGCGGATCTACGACATCCGACCCGCGGGCCCCATATAGGCGGCTGTTGTCTTTTGCGGGACGGGCTTGATGAATCAAGCCCCTGCGTTATGTTCCTGCGGCGATAAAGAATGGAGGGTATAAAGAATGGCAGAAATTAAATACGCGGGCCTAAAGAAAGTTTCGGACGCTTTGTGTACGCTCGCCTGGGTAGTGGCGGTTCTTTGCGGTGTCGGTCTTTTGGTAGGGCTGGGTTTGATTGTGCGTAAGCCGGAGGCCAGCGGTATTTTATGCCTGGCTTCCCTGGTTTACGGTGTTTTCGGTTTTCTTTATCTTTACGGTATGAGCCAGTTAATCCTGGTGGCGTTGGATATCGAAGCCAATACGCGCTTCGCTTCTTCAAAACAACCGTAGCGGTGCGATTCATCGCACACATTGTCGCAGGGCAGGCGTCCCGCCTTCGCCAAGGCTTCGGCGGGCAAGCCCGCCCGTCAAATAGACGTGTTTCTATCCGCGCTTCTAAAAGAAGGCAGCACCTACCTTAAAGGTAGAAAAGTTGAAGAGCCGCGCCTTTGCGCTGAAATTATCCTGGCCCATCTGTTGAATTTGCGGCGGATAGACCTTTATCTCTACCCGGAAAAAGAGGTCGCAGGACAGAAAAAGATTTTGTTTAAGCGTCTTCTGGCCCGGCGCGCTCAAGGGGAACCGCTCCAATACTTGGCCGGGGAAGTTACTTTTTGTGGACTGATTTTTCGGGTAAGGCGGGGGGTTTTTATTCCCCGGCCGGAAACGGAATTGTTGGTGCAGGCGGCCAGGGAAAAAATTTCCGACTTCCCTGGTAAAAAGCGGATTTTGGAGGTCGGGACCGGTTGCGGAGCGGTCGGTTTGACCGTGGCTAAATTATTTAAAGCCGAAATTCTTTTGATAGACAAAAGCCTGCCGGCGGTAAAAACGGCCCGGGAAAACAGGCGCCGGTTGCGAATACAAAGTAACCGATCCAGGATACAACAGGAAGATTTTAGTCTTTTTGCCGGTAAAACCAAGAAAAAGTTTGAAATTATCCTTTCCAACCCTCCTTACGTTCCGCTGGCGGAAAGAAGAAATCTGTCAAAAGAAGTAAGGCGGGAACCGGAAAAGGCGCTTTTCGGCGGACCGGACGGTCTGAATTTCATTCGCATCCTGATAACCGAAAGCCGCAGGATTCTGGCGGCCGGCGGTTACCTGATATTTGAAATTGGATATGGCCAGGCGGAAAAAACTGTTTCTTTACTTAAAAAATCCGGTTTTAAACTGGAAAAAGTAATCAAGGACCTGGCCGGTATCGACCGGGTGGTTGTTGCTCAGAAACCAGAGGCAATAACGTAGTGCGACCTTTTTCAAAGTCGCCAATGTAGGGGCGGGGTTACATCCCCGCCCGTTTAAAATCTATGGAAGCGCTTAAAATTTCCGGCGGGCAACGGCTTAAGGGCAGTATTTCGACGAGCGGTTCCAAGAATGCCAGTCTTCCCATTCTGGCCGCAACCCTGTTGTCCGGGGGCAGGAGCCGGATATACGGAGTTCCGCACCTGAGAGACATCCGGACAATGCTTAAAATTCTCGCCGCGCTCGGCGCGCAGATACAATGGGAGGATGACTGTATTACCGTGAATTCGTCGGGGATAGTCAGTTGTACCGCGCCCTACGAGTTGGTTAAGGAGATGCGTGCTTCTATCTGTCTGCTGGGTCCGCTCCTGGCTTGTTTTGGTAAGGCGCGTATTTCTCTGCCGGGCGGGTGTGTTATAGGTGACCGGCCGGTTGATATTCATCTTAGGGGTCTGGAGAAGTTGGGTGTGGACTTTAAACTGGTTGAGGGTTATATTGAAGGAAAGACCAGGCGGTTGGCCGGGGCGTCAATTTTTCTGGGGGGTAATTTCGGTTCCAGCGTTCTGGCAACGGCCAATCTGCTGATGACCGCCTGTTTCGCAAACGGGGAGACGGTCATTGAATTCGCCGCTTGCGAGCCGGAAATAGTTGACCTGGCTAATTTTTTGAATAAGATGGGCGCCAAAATTTCCGGTGCCGGAAGCCACCTGGTTCGAATCAAAGGGGTTAAAAGGTTGAAACCGGCTGATTACTGCGTTATTCCCGACCGGATTGAAGCCGGAACCCATCTTTTGTCTGGCGCGATTACCGCCGGCGAAGTTGAGGTACGCAACTGCGTACCGGAGCATCTTTTTGCGCTTCTGGAAAAATTGGTTGAGGCCGGCGCCGAAATCAAAAGAGGGAAAAAGAAGGTTTCAATCAAAGTCAGGGGAAGACTCAAGGGTGTTGATGCCGTGACCCTTCCCTACCCTGGATTTCCGACCGATCTGCAGGCGCAATTTATGTCTTTGATGTGCCTGGCGGAAGGAACTGGCGTTATTACGGAGAAGGTTTTTCCGGAAAGGTTCATGCACGCCGCGGAATTGAAGCGTATGGGAGCTGACATCACGTTACAGGAGGGGACCGCTGTTATCCGGGGCAGGGAGCGGTTGGCCGGGACCAGGGTAATGGCTTCTGATCTGCGCGCCAGCGCCGCGCTTGTGCTGGCCGGTCTGGCCGCAGACAGGGAAACAGTTGTAAGCAGAATCTATCATCTGGACCGGGGGTACCAGGATATGGAAGGGAAACTGAACGCAGTCGGCGCGAAGATAACGCGGATAAATGAAAATTAAGATAGTCCCGCCTTCGCCAAAGGCTGCGGCGGGCAAAGGAGAAAAAATATGGCAGCAAAAATCAGATTAAGGAGAGTTGGTAAGCGCAATCAACCCAGCTATCGCATCATAGTGGTTGACAGCCGCAAAGACGGCCGGGGCGACTATCTGGAACTGTTGGGGAATTATAACAACCGGATGCAGCCCAAGGTCCTGGAGGTAAACGCGGAACGGGCAAAGTACTGGATAGGGGTCGGCGCCCAGCCGTCGGATACGGTCAGAAGCCTTTTTAAACAAAAAGGGATACTTTAAAAAACGATCACAGTGATTAGGTAATGATGATTCCAGCGATTGCTTAAAAATGCTTTAAGTTTTAAATCATCATAATCCCTGCAATTATGAGGATAGACATTATTACCATATTTCCGGAGGCGTTTTCACCTCTGGATTTAAGTATTATCGGCCGGGCCAGAGAAGCGGGAATTTTGGAACTGCAGGTTCATAATCTGCGCGATTTTACGACTGACCGCCACCGGAAAGTTGACGATAAGTCATTCGGCGGTGGTGTGGGAATGGTGATGATGGTCGGTCCGGTTGCCAAAGCGCTTGAAAAAGTGCGGGAAGATAATCTGAAAGCAGAAATAATTTTGCTTTCACCGGCCGGCCCGGTTTTGGACCAGTCCCTGGTGCGAAAACTTTCCAGGAAGAAAGGGCTTATTTTAATTTGCGGCCATTACGAAGGGATGGATGAGCGGGTTATAGACCTGTGCGACCGGCAGATTTCAATCGGCGATTACGTTCTTTCCGGCGGAGAGCCGGCCGCCCTGGTGGTGGTTGATGCGGTGACGCGTCTTTTGCCGGGCGTCCTGCCGGAAGGCGCAGTTGAGCAGGATTCGTTTAGCGGCAATCTTCTGGATTGGCCGCACTATACCCGGCCGGCCCGGTGGCGGGGAATCGGAGTGCCGGAAATTCTGCTTTCCGGGGACCACAAGAAAATCGCTGCCTGGAGGCAAAAGACGGCCGAAGAGAGAACGAAGAGATTACGTCCCGACTTGTGGAAAAAACATCAAGAAAAATTTCCTCCCCCCTTGCGGGGAAGGCGAGGTGGAGGGGGTGGACCTTAAGAACATGACCATTAAAAAACTGGCGGGGCTCTACCGGCAGAAAAAAGTTTCGGTGACCGAAACCGTCATTGATTTTTACGATCGGATAAAAGAAAAGGATAGCTCAATTCACGCTTTCCTTTTTTTGGGTGAGGCAGCGGCGCTCCGTCAGGCGAAGAACGTTGACCGGCGGATTGCCGAAGGTGAAGACCTCTCTGTCCTGGCCGGAATCCCGCTGGCCATCAAGGATAATATCTGCCAGGAAGGAACGAAGACAACCTGTGCCTCCCGTATTCTGAAAAATTTCACTTCTCCGTACGACGCCACCGTAATTAAAAAACTAAAAGCGAAGGACACGGTTTTTTTAGGCAAAACTAACCTGGATGAATTTGCTTTTGGTTCTTCAACCGAAAATTCCGCTTTTGGAGCAACCCGCAACCCGGCAAACCCGGATTATGTTCCGGGCGGAAGCAGCGGCGGGTCTGCGGCCGCAGTAGCGGCTGATTTTGCCTGCGCCAGCCTTGGTTCGGACACCGGCGGTTCCATCCGCCAGCCGGCTTCCTTTTGCGGCGTGGTCGGTCTGAAACCCACTTATGGCCGGGTGTCTCGCTACGGACTGGTTGCATTTGCTTCTTCTTTAGACCAGATTGGTCCGTTTGCCAAAACCGTGGAAGACGTCGCAATCATTCTTAAAGAAATTGCCGGTTTTGACCCGTCTGATTCTACCTGCACTAAAGTTCCGGTGCCGGATTATCCGGTACTTCTTTCCGGACCGGTCTCCGGGTTGAAAGTCGGCCTGCCCAGGGAATATTTTGGAAAAGGCCTGGAGGGCGATGTAGCCAAAAAGATTGATGAAGCCATCAAAACAGTTAAAAAATTAGGCGTTGAAATCCGGGATATTTCTCTGCCGCACACCACCTATGCGATTGCCACGTACTATATCCTGGCGACCGCGGAAGCCAGCGCCAACCTGGCCCGCTTTGACGGTGTTCGCTATGGACATCGGAAAGCAGGGACCGGGACGATGCGCCGGTTATATGAAGAGAGCCGTGACGAAGGTTTTGGCCGGGAGACCAAGCGCCGCATAATCCTGGGAACTTTCGTTCTTTCTTCCGGATATTACGAGGCTTATTACCGTAAAGCTCAGAAAGTACGCACGCTTATTCGCCGGGATTTCGAACAAGCCTTTAAGGAAGTGGATTTGATATTTACGCCTACTTCTCCGACGCCCCCTTTCAAAATCGGCGAAAAAGTTATTGACCCGCTCCAGATGTACCTGTCGGATATCTTCACCGTTTCTGCCAACCTGGCCGGGATTCCGGGGCTGAACCTGCCGGTGGGGTCTGTGCGCGATAACCTGCCGGTCGGTCTGCAGATACTGGGTCCGGCTTTTGCCGAGGAACGGGTTTTGTGCTTAGCCCATCACTTAGAAAGGGAATCATCAAGAGGATAGCAGACAGTATACGGTAGA
This sequence comes from Candidatus Omnitrophota bacterium, assembly GCA_043826355.1. Taxonomy (GTDB): domain Bacteria; phylum Ratteibacteria; class UBA8468; order MWAK01; family MWAK01; genus JAHJUB01. Next base: position 5,828 of record JBDRQI010000007.1, on the reverse strand, counting down.
CAGTAGAACAGGGGAAAGCAAGGACGGAATTGATGTATTTTGTATTTGTTTTTCCCTGTATACCCGTCTACTGTATACTATATACTGATTTTTTAAAGGAGATTACTATGCCGCAATTACGAAGAGACCCGATCGTCAACCGCTGGGTGATAATTTCCACCGAGCGGGCCCGCCGTCCCAATGATTTTGTTTTTGAAAAGAGAGGCGAGGCAAAGGGAGGTTTCTGTCCTTTTTGCGAGGGAAGCGAATCTAAAACACCTCCGGAAATTCTTTCTTTCCGCAAGGCCGGCACCAGGGCAAACGAACCCGGCTGGTGGTTGCGGGTGGTTCCGAACAAGTACCCGGCTCTGGCCATTGAAGGAGACCTGAGCCGCAAAGGCATCGGAATGTTTGACCAGATGAACGGCGTCGGAGCGCATGAAGTAATCGTAGAGAGTACCCGGCACATCATCGATATTGCGGAACTTTCGGAAAGTGAGATTGCCGAAGTAATTCTGTCTTACCAGATGCGTTCCCTGGACCTGAAGAAGGACCCCCGCTTTCGTTATGTTCTCATCTTCAAAAACTGCGGTGAAGGCGCCGGCGCTTCGCTGGAGCACAGCCATTCTCAACTTATCGCCACTCCGGTAACCCCAAAACGGGTCCGGGAGGGGTTGTTCGGAGCAGCACAGCATTACCAGTTAAAGGAGCGCTGCATCTTTTGTGATATCATTGAGCAGGAGCTTGACTCCGGGAAACGGCTCATTCAGGAAAGCCGTGATTTTCTGGTTCTTTCTCCTTTTGCCGCTTGTTTTCCCTTTGAAACCTGGATTGTACCCAGGAGGCACCACCCGGACTTTGACCAGATGACCGAGGCAGAACGAAAGGACCTGGCCGCAACTCTAAAGAAGACCCTCTACCGGATTAACCAGGCGCTGGATAAACCGCCTTATAATTATCTCATCCATACTGCGCCCAACCGGGTACCCCGGCCCGGTTACTGGCAGACGATAGACAAGGATTATCACTGGCATCTGGAGATTATTCCCCGGGTTACCGGAATCGCGGGTTTTGAGTGGGGAACCGGTTTTTACATCAACCCCACCCCGCCTGAGGATGCGGCGGAGTATTTGCGTAGCATTGAGTAGCTTGCGTGAGAAGCCGCGTTTGAAAACAAAGTTTCTCGGGACGCTTGTCAGCCCCGGCGTGGCTGACTGTGCTCGACGGAGTTCGTCGCTCGTCCCGTAGAAGCAGTTGCTTTACGGGACACCGTGCCCGCTCCTTCCTCCGAACGCCCGTTCAACCTTTTTTCAAACGCTTCAGAATGAAAGCGTTTTTTTTAATTATTTGCAAATATTTTATAGGGAATGTTTAAAAAGTTGAAACAACGGGTTTTGAAGATTTCGCCGGATATCCGCCTTTTTCTGGGGGCGATTGCGCTTATTGGTTTTAGTCAGGCGGTTTTTAATTCCGTCTTCAACAACTTCTTGAACGACACTTTTGGAATCAGCAGTTTGCAGAGGTCTTTTCTGGAATTGCCCCGGGAACTGCCCGGCTTTCTGGTGGTATTCGTTTCCGCCTTCCTGTTTTTTATGTGCAGCCGGCGCCTGGCGGTTCTGGCCCTCCTGCTTCAGGGTTTCGGTCTTATCCTTATCGGTTCTTTTTCCCCGCAACTTTCCTTTATGCTTGCCTGGCTCTTCATTTTCAGTTTGGGACAGCATATTTTTCTTCCTTTAAACTTCAGCATCGGAATGAGTTTGGCCCGGGAAGGAGCGGTCGGCAAACGCCTGGGTCAGTTCAGCGGCGTCACTAATTTTGCCGCAATCTTGGGCAGTTTTACGGTCTTTCTGGGATTCAGTTATCTTCATTTTAATTTTCTCAGTGCGTTTTTAATTGCAGCCGGTGTTGCGTTCGGCGCAGCCGTTCTGCTCTTTTTTATGAAACCGGACAAGCCGCAGCATCTCAAGTTGCGCCTTAAACTGCACAAAGAATACCGACTTTTTTATTGGCTGAATATCCTGTACGGAACCAGGAAGCAGATATTTCTTACCTTTGCTCCGTGGGTCCTGGTTACCATATTTAAAGCGCCGACCCAGATGCTGGCAAAGCTCCTGACCATTTGCGGGGTTGTCGGTATCGTTTTTCAGCCGATTTTAGGGCGTGCGGTAGATCGGTTAGGTGAAAGGGTGGTTCTGGCCGTGGAAGCGGTGGTCCTGGTCTTTGTCTGTCTTGGTTACGGGTTTTCTAAAATAATTTTTCACGGCAACACCGCTTTTCTGATGGCGGCTGCGTGTTTCATTCTGGACGGTATGCTTATTTCGGTCAGTATGGCACGGGCAACTTATCTGAAGAAGATTGCGGTGCAGCCGGAACACGTGACCCCGACTTTGAATATGGGCACGACGATTGAACACTTTTTTTCCATTTCCGTTGCTTTGCTGAGCGGGATAATCTGGTTTAAGCTTGGCTATCAGTATGTTTTTGTGCTCGGTGCGTTGATTGCGGTTGCCAACTTCTTCTCCGTCCTGAGAATAAGAATTCCCTTCCCTTTGCGGGAGAGTCAATATCCCAAAATTCCTCTCCCCTGAGGGGAGAGGATAAAGGTGAGGGGTTGTCATTGCGAGTCCGCCTATGGCGGACTCGCAATCTCGTATTAACGCAGTGCACCCGGACTTATTCCGAAGTGACGGTGAAAGACCCGCGACAGATAATATACATCCCCAAGACCGCTCTGACTCGCTATTTCTGCCTGGGAAAGGTTTGTTGAGAGGATAAGGTAGCGGGCGTGTTTTACGCGCATTGACTGCAGGTCTTTCATGGGTGTACGGCCCGTAAGCCTGCGGTAAGTTCTCACGAAATGATACTTGCTCAATTCTGCCGTATTTGCCAGTTCGTCAAGTGTAACCTTCCGGTCTATTTGTCCTGCCATGCGGTCGCGCACGCGTTTAACCATTGCGCTTTCCGGAAAGGTCTTCAGCCGTTCCCGTTCGGCAAAAATTGCCCGCATTAAAGCGTTTTGCAACCCGCCGCCGGATGGACCGACCGTCCATTCTTCATAGAGCCATCTTGCCATTTCGCGGATGCGGCCTGCTTCGTCCCGTACCCGCGCGGGCAAAGATTTCAATCCGGTTTTTCCGTTGAAAGCAATGTACCATGTTTCTACGGGATTGTCCCGGTAGGAAGACTCTTGGTGAACTACTCCTGCCCGGTAAAAAAAGACGTCTCCGGGCACACCGGTAAAACGTGCGCCGTCCATTATTACCTGAATTTTTCCACGAACTACGACAATAATTTCGTGGAAACTGTGGTGGTGACCGTCCATGTGCCAGCCAGGGTTGGGCATGATGTGTCCTACGCCAAGAAGCGTAGCGTCTTCATTTTTCTTCATCATATAAAGCGCAATTTAGGATAAAAACAAAGCAACCAAAACCATTGACAGTATAACATATCCGATTATAAAATACACAAAATAGGATAAATTTGTTAATGTTGTGGGTTTGCCGCTTATTCCGAATTTTAAGGAAATAGCAGGTTATCTGATAACACGGGAGGCATGATATGGGAAGGCCGAAAATTGCCATGATCGGTGCCGGCAGCCTCATTTTCTGTAAGACCCTGGCGATGGATATTCTGGCTACCGAGGCGCTAAGAGGGAGCGAAATCCGGCTTATGAGCCGCACGAAGCCAAAACTCGACCGGATGGAAAGTTTTCTGAAAAAAGTGATTAAAGAAAATGGACTGCCGGCGGAGGTCTGGCAGACTTTGGACCGCAGGGAGGCGCTCAAAGGCGCGGATTATATTATTTGCATGATTCAGGTAGGCGGGGTTGACGCTTTCAAGATGGACTACGAAATACCGCTTAAGTATGGGGTTGACCAGTGTATCGGTGATTCGCTCGGCCCGGGCGGCGTTTTTCGTGGATTACGGACGATACCGGTTCTGGCGGAGATAGTGAAAGATATGGAAGAATTCTGTCCGGAGGCGCTTCTTTTAAATTATGCCAATCCGATGGGTGCCTGCTGTCATGCCCTCGGAAAAATTTCAAAGGGACTACAGTTTGTAGGTTTATGCCACGGTGTTCAGACCACGCTTGACCTTATCAGCCGGTATGTAAATATACCCAAAGAGCAGATTGATTTCCTGTGCGCGGGTATTAACCACATGGCGTGGTTCCTTTTCCTGAAAGAAAAACAGACCGGGAGGGATATTTACCCGGCCCTGCGCCGGAACATGGAAAAGCCGGAATACTATGTTAACGAGAAGGTTCGCGGCGAGGTAATGAGGCATTTCGGTTATTTCATGACCGAGTCCACCGGCCATCTGTCCGAATATGTTCCCTGGTTCCGCTCTTCGGAACGGGCTTTGAAACTATACTGCGATGAACCCGGTTTCGGAGGTGAAAGCGGCGCATATTACAAGTACTGCGCCATGCTTGACCAAAAATACAAAAATGTTAATTATCTCGACGGCGAAACCATGAAACTGGCCGGCCGGAGCATGGAATACTGTTCTTACATTTTGGAGGCACATGAAACCGACCGGCCCTTCCGTTTGAACGGAAACGTGCGCAATGCCGGGTATATTGAAAACCTGCCGAAAGGTTGTTGCGTGGAGGTTCCGATATTCGTAGATAAGCAGGGAATCCGGCCCGTGCGTGTGGGTAGTATCCCTCCACAATGTGCCGCTTTGAATCAAAGCAACGTCACGGTGCAGACGCTTGCCGTTGAGGCGGGTCTTACGGGAGACCCGGAGTATGTTATGCAGGCCATGGCCATGGACCCCCTGACGAGTACACGATGTACTCTGAAAGAAGCGCGTGATATGACCGGTGAAATGCTTAAGGCAGAGACCCGGTGGCTCCCACAATTTAAGGGCAAAAAACTCAAATCCGTCCCAATCATCAATCTACCGGAAAACTTAAAACGCGTGGATGTTCCTCTTGACCCCGCCCTGGCCATAGTGCACCGGTTTACTGACTTGGCGGTGCGAAAGGTATAAAAACTGTATTTTTGGAGGAAATATGGCGCAGAAAAAAAAAGTGCGCATCGGGTTTGTCGGCGTCGGCTATATGGGTCAGTGTGCCCATTTGAAGAACTATGCGACCGTCCCGGAATGTGAGGTTGCGGCGATTGCCGAACTACGGCCGAAATTACGCGAGGCCGTCGCCCGGAAGTACGGTGTGCCGCGCACATACGCCGGCGCCGAAGAGATGCTGGCGAAGGAGAATCTGGACGGTATCGTCGCTTCGCAGCCATTTGACCGGCACGGGCAAGTTGTGGCGCCGCTCTATAAAGCAGGCATACCGGTCTTTACGGAAAAACCGCTGGCGGCGTCCGTGGAAGTCGGTGAAACGATGCTGGCCGCGCTGAAGACCGGCGGTTCGTGGCACATGGTTGGTTACCACAAACGCAGCGACCCGGCCACGATGTACGCAAAAGACACAATCGAAAAACTCAAAGTTTCCGGCGAGATTGGTAAACTCAAATACATACGTATCCTGATGCCGGCCGGCGACTGGGTTGCGAACGGTTTCGCGGATATAGTGCAGACCGGAGAGGAAGTTCCGGACTTGCCGCACGATGTCCGGGTACCCGGGTTTGATTCGGCGTATATTGAATTCGTAAACTACTACATCCACCAGGTTAATCTGATGCGCTATTTGCTGGGTGAACCGTACCGGGTGGTCTTTGCGGACAAGGCCGGCGTGCTGTTTGTGGCGGAGAGCCGGAGCGGGATTACCGGCACAATTGAGATGACCCCGTACCAGACAACGCTCGACTGGCAGGAATCGGCGCTGGTCTGTTTTGAAAAGGGCTACGTGAAGCTTGAGTTGCCGGCTCCTTTAGCCA
>JBDRQI010000006.1:0-63407 GCA_043826355.1 Candidatus Omnitrophota bacterium | reverse complement strand
GCACTTAATCCGGGTGGAACCGGCCCTGGTGATGGGCCGCAGCGAAGACCAGGAGAAAGACGTCCGGGACAATACCGCCCTCTGCAACCGGGTAATTGAAAAATGGGTGAGGGAAGACCCGGCGGAGTGGTTCGGGTGGTTAACCCGCCGCTTTCGGGAATAAAATTAGAAAATTAGAGAAAATTAGGGACAGCCCCCATATTTTTTTCCATATTTTTTTAGATAATTTTAATTTACTTATGCCTAGAATAGCGCGCATCATAATCGAAAATTATCCTCATCACGTAACCCAAAGAGGAATCAATCGCTCAGAAATATTCCTGGATAACTCAGACCGCAGGTTATTCCTTGCTAATATGAAGGAACTTTCAACCCGCTTCAACGTAAAAATTTGGGCCTATTGCCTGATGCAAAACCATTTCCATCTTTTGCTTATCCCTCTTGACAGTAAAGGAATGTCCAAATTTATTCACGGACTTACTTTTAAACACGCCCAGCATTTTAATAAAAAATACGGAAGAACGGGCCACCTCTGGGAAAACAGGTTTTTTTCGTGTCCGGTCGACAAAGATTCGTACTTCTGGGCAGCAGTCAGATACATTGAAAATAATCCGGTAAGGGCAAAACTGGTATCCACCGCTGAAGAATGGGTTTGGTCAAGCGCCGGGGCGCATATAAAAAAAGGGAAAGATTTGTTTCTGGATAACTCTTCTGATTGGTTAACGGAATATGAAAGAGATGAGTACGTAAAGTTCTGCAGAGAAGATACCTTTTGCGATAATAATAACATACGTAAAACTACTTCGTCCGGAAGGCCTTTTGGCACCGAAAATTTTATTGAAGAAATCGGCCAAAAAACAAATAGAAACCTTAAATCCGGAAAGGCCGGAAGACCCAAAAAAGAAAAATATGGGGGCTGTCCCTAATTTTTCTGGTAGCAGGATTCCGGCAGTTCCCGGACAAAAGGCGAGGGTTGCTGGATAACGCTTTTGCCGTCCCAGCCGGAGCTGGAGATGGGCTGGAGCAGGTAAAGAATGCTCTTGGCGCGGGTTACCGCTACGTAAAAAAGCCGGCGTTCTTCTTCCAGCCCCTCCCCGTTCTGCGTGGCTTTGGCGTGCGGGAAACGGCCGTCCGTCAAACTGAGTATGAAGACCACTTTCCACTCCAAACCCTTGGCCTGATGGATAGTGGAAAGGGTAAGAAATTTCTTCCCGGCTTCCGGCTCGCCCTTAAACATCTCGTCCCGGTAATTCTCACCCATAATCGTTTCGGACAGAAACTGTTCCGTAGAGTCAAAAAATGCGGCGATCTTTGTCAGTTCCTCAATTTCCAGAACTCTTTCCGGCCCGTCCGGATAAGCGGCCAGACAATAAGTGCGGTAGTCGCTTTCCAGGATTTTTTTGATGGCTTTGGCGGGCTGGTCTATGATTTCCGGAGCCGCCAATTCCCGGAACAGCTTCCTTAAATTAACCACCCCCGACCGGCTCCGGAAGGGAATTCCGGTCAGGAGTTTGGAACCGCAGAATGCGGCCAGCGGCTGGTCCGCCTGCCTGATTTGTCCGTAGATGCGTTTAAAATAGCCGGGGCCAATACCCTCCACCCGCAGAAGGATGCGGCGCCAGGCAATTTCATCCCGGCCGTTAACCAGAACGCTCAGATAAGAAAGGACATCCTTAACGTGCGCCTGCTCGTAGAAACGCAGACCGCCCCTCACCAGGTAAGGAATGCCTTGCCCGGTCAGCGCCATTTCCAATTCCGTCGCCTGGTACCGGGCCCGGAAGAGGACCGCTATCTCGGAAAGGGGAATTTTTTGCGAGAGTAAGTCCAGAATACGCCGGGTCACAAACTGCGCTTCGGCAAAACTGTTTTCTGCTGAAACCAGCACCGGCTTCGGTCCGTTTTTCCGGCTGCTCTTCAAGGTCTTGGGAAACTGCATCCGGTTATTCTTGATTGATTCGTTTGCCAACCTCAGAATCTCCGGTACGCTGCGGTAGTTAGTCTCCAGGCGAAAAATCCGGGCCTTCGGGAAAACCTTCGAGAAGTCCAGAACATTTTTTATTTCCGCGGCCCGGAAAGAATAGATAGACTGCCCGTCATCGCCCACCACCATAATATTCCGGTGCTTCCCGGACAGCACTTTAATGATTTCAAACTGAAGCCGGTTGGTGTCCTGGTACTCATCCACCAGAATGTAGCGGAATTTTTCCTGATAGAAACCGCGGGCGGAAGGATTGATGGAAAGAAGATAAAGCCAGTTACTTAAAAGGTCGTCGTAATCCATAACGTTCGCTTCTTTTTTTCTGCGCCGGTAAACGATGGCTGTCCTTTCAATCTCAGGGATGAACTGTTCCAGGTATGGGTACTGGCTTAAGATTACCGGCGTGATTTCCCGACAGGAGTTGGCCGCAAAACTGATAATTCCCAGAATTATTTCGGCCTTTGGAAAACGCTTATCTTTGGTTATTTTCAATTCGGCCAGCGCTTCGGAAACAAAGGCCTTGCTGTCGGAACGGTCCAGAATGCCAAAGGACCTGGTGTATCCGACCGCTTCGGCGTAGCGCCGCAACGAAAAATTGCCGCAGTGGTGAAAGGTGCCGCCGACCAGGCCGGCCAAAGGCCTGGCTGAATTAAGGCCGGCCGGAAACCGGCCCCGGAGCAGTTCCACGCGGCGCAGCATCTCTTTGGCCGCCTTGTTGGTAAAGGTCAAAAGGAGAATTTCCGTTGGGCTGACCCCTTGACTCAACAGGTAAGCCACGCGGTAGACCAGGGTCCTGGTCTTGCCGGAACCGGGCCCGGCCAGCACCAGGCAGGGACCGTCGCCTTCGGTCACAACCCGGTACTGCTCTTCGTTTAACTCTTCTGAAAAATTTATCTCGGTTTTTTTCATAATAATTTTGTTTCTTTTCAATTTTACCATATCGCCGGTAATGTAATATAATAAAGTATTATGAAATTTGAAGTAGTCATCGGGTTGGAGGTGCACACCGAAATGCTGACCGCCTCCAAAATGTTCTGCGGCTGCGCCAACCGCTTCGGCGGAAACCCCAACAGCCAGACCTGTCCGGTCTGCCTGGGCTTTCCGGGAACCCTGCCGGTAATCAACGAAAAAGCGGTGGAACTGGCCTTAAAGACCGCGCTTGCCCTGAATTGCAGCATCAATAAAGATAACATCTTCGCCCGGAAAAACTACTTCTACCCGGACATGCCCAAGAATTATCAAATCTCCCAGTTTGAAGAACCGTTGGCGGTAGACGGCTGGCTAGAGGCAACCGCCCCCCCTCCGTCTTCATCCTCTCCCTGCGGGGGGGAAGGTTTGAGTGAGGGGGGCAGCAAAAAAATCCGAATCCGCCGCGTTCACATGGAAGAGGACGTGGGCAAACTCATCCACCCGGAAGGCAAGGGCTACAGCCTGATTGACTTCAACCGGGCCGGGGTCCCCCTGCTGGAAATCGTCACCCAACCGGACATTGAGTGCCCAACCTCCGCTTACATCTTTCTGACTAACCTGAAAGCCATCCTTCAATATCTGGACATAAGCGACTGCAACATGGAAGAGGGTTCTTTAAGGTGCGACGCAAATATTTCATTGAAACCGGTCGGCCAAAAAGAGCTGGGCACCAAGGTCGAAGTCAAGAACATGAACTCTTTCCGGTCGGTCCAACGGGCGCTGGAGTATGAGGTAAAAAGACAAGCCTTCCTGCTTGACAGCCCGGATAAAGATACTCTTGTCCAGGAGACCCGGCTCTGGGATGAGGCTTCCGGTAAAACTTTCCCGATGCGTTCCAAGGAAGAAGCGCAGGATTACCGGTACCTTCCGGAACCGGACCTCCTGCCTCTAAAGATTCCCGACGGGTTTATCCGGAAGGTAAAAAATGATATAATTGAATTACCGCTTGAAAAGGTTGAGCGGCTTGTCAGAGAGCATCAGATTCCAGCTTATGATGCCGGTGTGATAGCGGCTGATAAAAATTTAGCCGATTTTTTCGAAGCAGTCGTGCAACTCGGCCCGGAACCGAAGATAGTTTCAAACTGGATAATGACCGAGGTCCTTTCCATCCTGAAGGAAGAAAAAAAAGTCATCGGCGAACTAAACCTCACCCCGGAATTTCTCGGGGAAATATTGGCGATGGTTTGGCAAGACACCATTACCGCCACATCCGGTAAAGAAATTTTACGTTTAGCGATTTCTACCGGCCGCCAGCCCAAAGACCTGGTGGCGGAAAAAGGCCTGACGCAGATATCTGACGCAGCATCGCTGGAGATACTGGCCCGGAAGGCCCTGGACCAAAACCCCGGGTCGGTTGAGGACTACCGGTCAGGCAAAAAAAATGCCCTTGGTTTTCTGGTCGGCGCAGTGATGAAACAGTCCGGGGGCAAGGCTAATCCGAAGATGGTTCAAGATATTTTACGGAAATTATTAGAATGATTCCGGAGATTAAAAAATGAAAAGGGCGCGTAATTTTTGGGCGGTGGTCATCCTGCTGGCTGGAATCGCTTTCTTCTTGAACGAAGACATCGCCGCGAGCCAGGCACGCAAATCGGAAGAAACGCTTTACAAGCAATTACAGCTCTTCAGCGACGTACTCTCCATCGTCAAAAACAACTACGTGGAACCGGTAGAATCCCAGAAGTTGATTTACGGCGCGCTCAAAGGCATGCTCTCCTCCCTGGACCCGTACAGCATATTCATGGAAGCAGAAGCTTATCAGGAACTGTCAATTGGAACCGAAGGCAAGTTCGGCGGCGTGGGCATGACCATCACCGTCAAAGACGGCCTGATTACCGTGGTCTCGCCGATTGAAGATACGCCATCTTCCCGGGCCGGAATTAAGCCTAACGACAGAATTACCCGGATAGACGACAAGACAACCCGGGGCATGGACAGCAGCGCTGCGGCCAGAATGCTGCGGGGCGAACCAGGCACAAAAGTGGCGATTGAAATCCTGCGGGAAGGCGCACCGGAAATCATCAAGATTACGCTTACCCGGGAAGAGATTAAACTGAAGTCGGTAAAGCGGGCGCAGTTTCTGCTTGATTCTAAAATCGCCTATATCCGACTGGTTGAATTTCAGAAGGACACCTACCTGGACCTGAAGGAAGCCTTGGAAACACTGAACAAACAGGGAATGGAAGGCCTGATTATTGACGTGCGCAATAACCCCGGCGGGCTGCTGGACACCGCTATCGAAGTCAGCAACCTTTTCCTGAAACCCGGAAAACTGGTCACCTACACCCAGGGCCGCAAAGCGGAAGACCGCGTGGAATTTAAGACCAAGCAAAACGAAACCGTGCCGGTCTCCGTTCCCATCGTAATCCTGATTAACGGCGGCAGCGCCAGCGCCTCCGAAATATTGTCCGGCGCGCTCTCCGACTGGAAGCGGGCAACCCTGGTGGGTGAAAAAAGTTTCGGCAAGGGCTCGGTGCAAACGGTGATTCCGCTACCGGAAAACACCGCGGTCAAGATTACTATCGCTCACTACTACACCCCTAACGGACATGTCGTCGAAGGAAACGGCCTGACGCCTGACATTACGATAGAACCGAAAGACAAAAACGTCCCCCTGGAAGGAGTGCTGGATATCACCAAAGATAACCAGTTGCAAACCGGCTTCGACTTTTTGAATAAAGCATTGTCCGGACTTCAACAAAATACCGTAAATGGCAAATGAACACAATCCTTTTCCGTTCCTGATAGTCGTTGCGCTCGTCCTCTGGTTCGGTCTTTATGTCCTGAAAAATCCGGAGCTCATTAGTTCTTTCTATTCGTCAAAGCCCCAAAAACACGGACCGGTCCAGACCGTTTTGCCCCCCCAACCACCGAAAAACCGTCTGGGCGAAAGCATGGCGAAGTTGGGCAAGATACCGTTCCCGCCGGTTTCCAGACCGGACAAACCCCAGGCCGCCATCATCCTTGATGATTTCGGTTACGACCTCAACAACCTGGAACGCGTACGGGAGCTTTACCTCCCGGTAACCATTTCCGTCCTGCCTAACCTTAAAGCATCTAGACAGACTGCAGATCTGGCAAGGGCCGCCGGTTTTGAAGTAATGCTTCACCTTCCCTTGTCGCCCCGCAAAAGCGTTCGGCTGGAAAAAGAAACCATTTCTCCGGAAATGAGCACGGACGAAATCAGGCAACAGATAGAAAAAAACCTATCTTCGGTAGGACCGGTCTCCGGCGTTAACAACCATATGGGTTCCCTGGCTACCGCAGACCCGGTATTAATAAAAGAAGTTCTTTCCAATTTAAAGGGAAGGGACCTGTTTTTTGTAGACAGCATAACCAGCCCTAATTCGGTAGCCTTTAAAACAGCGCGGGAATTGGGAATTAAGGCGGCCCACCGGGACGTCTTCCTGGACAACGAGAGCGACCCGGAATATATCAGGGGCCAAATTCGGGAACTGATTCAAAAAGCCCTGAAGAACGGCCGGGCAATCGGCATCGGCCACAACCGGCCGGAAACCATTACCACCATCAAGGAGATGCTGCCGGAGTTCGAAAAAGCCGGTGTTTCCCTGGTGCCGGTCTCCCGCCTGGTGAAATACTATTAAAAAATTATGACTTCCCGAGAAAGAATTTTAAAAACACTGCAGGGAGAGAAACCGGACCGGGTCGGCATCTCCCTCTGCGAATTTGACGGATTCTACGAATCCTGGATCCATAACCATCCGGAATACGAAGCCATCCTTAAGTATGCGGAAGGAAAGACCGACCGCTTCTTCTTCTGGGGGCCAAAGAGCGATAAGCCGAATATCTTTTTGGGAGAATTCCCTCCGGATACAATCAAGACGACCGATTGGCGGGAAAAGAATTCAGGAAAACATCATTCACTACATTGACTGCGGCCTGAAATACGGCGCCCCGTAAAATTTCCTTCCGATATTATTCAGGTTCCTTAATCTTTAAATTCCGACAATTGTGTGGTAAAATTTCGTTATGGCTAAAGGGAAAAAGGTTCTGCTGGGCGTAACCGGAAGTATTGCGGCTTTTAAGGCGGCGGCCTTAACCTCTGCGCTGGTTAAGGAAAAGAGCCAGGTAAAGGTGGTGATGACCAAAGAGGCGTCTTATTTTGTGACTCCGCTTACTTTCCAGACACTCTCCGGCAATCCGGTCTGTCAAGAGATGTTCGACTCCCGGGAAAACACGGTCGGTCAGACCTCGCCCGGGCGGGAAATTGAACATATCTCTCTGGCAGACTGGCCGGATATCATCCTGGTCTGCCCGGCAACCGCCAACATCATCTCCAAGGTTGCCGCAGGCCTGGCCGACGACCTTTTATCCGCAATTATCCTGACCACCCGCAAACCGGTCGTCTTTGTTCCGGCGATGAACTCCGGGATGTGGCAAAACAAAATTCTGCAGAAAAAAGTGGCGGAGTTGAAGATGGCCGGTTACCGGTTTATCGGTCCGGCAAAAGGACGGCTTGCCTGCGGAAAAGAAGGCGAAGGCCGGATGGTGGAGGTGGAAGAGATAATGGAGGAAATATAATATGGCTTTGCAGGAATTTTCGCTGGAACCTAAAGAAGTTCCGTTTGTAGAAACCGCGTACCGGAGGATTAAAACCAAAATTCCGGTACCGGAATCGGTCTCTTTTCTGAAAAGACTCTGGTCGTCGGAACCGCGTTCCATGCACTGCGAACCGCCGATAATCTGGAAAAAAGCCGAGGGTCTTCAGGTCTTTGACCCTTACGGAAACAAATGGCTTGACTGGAGTTGCGGGGTACTGGTTACCGGCGCCGGACATTGCCATCCTAAAATTATAAAGGCGCTAAAAGATTATTTAAACAGCGGCGGCCCGCTCCATACTTATATTTTCGCTAATGAACCGCGCGCCGCGCTGGTGGAGAAACTGCTCAGTTTAGTTCCAAAGGAACTGGACCGGGTTTTTCTGATGACTACCGGCTCGGAGGCCGTGGAAGTCGCCCTCAAGGTTGCCCGCACCGCCGGTATCAGACAAAATCCGAAAAAACGCTATATCATCAGTTTTGAAGGCGCCTTCCACGGCCGGACTTATGCGGCCCAGTTAGCCGGCGGCGGCCTGGGTGGCGGGGAATGGGTGGACCCAAACCCTTATTTTATCCAGGCGCCGTTTCCGGGCAGCATTGATACCAAAGATAAATCTTTTTCCCTCTTTGAAAAAAGCCTGAAAAATTACGGCGTTAATCCGGAAGAAGTGGCCGGTGTAATTGCGGAAACCTTCCAGGGCCGGGAAGCCAGGTTAATGCCTACGGATTACGCGGTTGCTTTGCGGGAATGGTGCAGCCGGTATCAGGCCACCTTAATTTTTGACGAGGTCCAGGCCGGTTTCGGCCGTACCGGAAAGTTGTTCGGTTTCCAGCATTACGGCGTCACGCCCGACCTCTTCGTCTGCGGCAAGGGTATCTCCAGTTCTCTACCCCTTTCCGCGGTTATCGGAAAGAGCGCTTACCTGGACCTTTACGGCCCCGGGGAGATGACCAGCACCCACACCGGCAGCCCGTTGCCATCAATAGCCGCCCTGGCCGGCATTGAAGCCATTATCGCCGAAAATCTGGTTGAAAACGCAGAAAAAATCGGCGGATATCTGAAAGGTGAATTGGATAAAATGACTGCTCCCTACCGGGAACGAATTGAGATCGGAGGCTGCGGCCTGGTGTACGGCATGCTCTTTTTTAAGGACCGGCAGACGCTTACCCCTGACCCGGAAACAGCTTTTCGTTTCTGCGAAGAAGCGGTTGGCGGAGGCAACCTGTTCTTCGCGCCGGTCGGCAAAGGAAGAGGGGCAATCAAATTCGCGCCGCCGTTGTCCATCACGCGCGAAGCGATTGACGACGGTCTTTACGGTCCAAGAGGAGTTGCGGAGGTCATAAAAGAAGTGATGAAATAATGCAAAATAATTTGATTCAAAAATTCTTAGAAAACAAAAAGCTGGAGGCAACGGAATTGCTGTCCGAGTTAATCCGTTTCCCCAGTCTTTCCGGTGCCGGCGAGGCAGAAATACAGGATTTTCTATCCGATAAGTTTAAGACGCTCGGTCTCTCGGTAAAACCGGAACTGCTGCCGGAAACAATCAAGGCACACCCGGCTTACACCCGGACCGACCAGGAGTTGGACTACAACAGCCGGCCCAATCTATACGCCTTCCTGCCGGCGGAAAGCAAAGAATCGGTTATCTTATGCGCTCACAGCGACGTAGTTCCGGCGGCTGACTGGCCGGATGCTTTTCAACCAAGAGTCGAGGGCGACCGGGTTATCGGCCGAGGCGCGGCTGACGACAAAGGCCAAATCGTCAGCATCTATTTCGCGCTGCTGGCGCTGAAAGAACTGCGGCTGAAATCGAAAAAGAACGTTGAAGTCCAGGTAGTGATTGAAGAAGAGGTCGGCGGCAACGGCGCCTTGGCCGCCATCCTTTCGGGACACAAGGCCGACGGCGTCATAGTTCTGGAATCAACCGACCTGACCATCTGCCCGGCAAACCGGGGCGCGGTCTGGTACCGGATTGAGGTGACCGGGAAACCGGTCCACATGGGCCGCATCCGGGAAGGCGTCAACGCGATTGAAAAGATGGCTGAAGTTATGAAAGAGCTGCGGCGGTACGAGAAAAAACTGATTGCGGAAAGCGACCACCCGCTATTCCGGGAGTACCAGCAGCCGGTCCAGGTTAATATCGGCATTATGAAAGGTGGAGAATGGCCCAGCATGGTGGCCGGCTGGGCAGAGATTGAGGGCGGAGTCGGTTTTCTACCCAACAAAAACTTGGAACAGGTCCAGGAGGAATTACGCACCCTCCTGGCAAATTTTCCTGACCCCTGGACGAGAGAACACAGCCGCGTTTCTTTTCCAAAACTGCATAACGATGCTTATGAAACGCCGGTTGGCGACCCGATAGTTACCGGTCTGGCAGAGGCAGCCGGTCTTAGCGGCCTGACGCCTAAAGTAACCGGCTTTATCGTCAGTTGCGACGCCCGGCTCTACAACCGGGTGGGCAAGATGCCCACCGTGGTCTTCGGCGCCGGTTCAATCCGGGATGCGCACAGCCGGGGTGAAAACATATCCATTTCCGAAATTTTAAAGGCCTCAGAAGTTCTGGTTAATTTTTTGATAACGTAAAAATCATATGATTAAAATCGGTGTTATCGGCGGCGGTAAATTTGGCACCAACCATCTGATTACCCTCAGCCAGTTAGAACGGCAGGGCCGGGTGAAACTGGCGGCATTGGCTGATTTGAGCCCCGCAATCCTTGAAGCACAAAAGAAAAAGTTCGGCGTAAAGGGATACCAAGACCATCGGGAAATGCTCCGGCAGGAAGAACTGGACGCGGTCACCATCGCCACCCCTGATTTTGCCCACCGGCAGGTTGCCCTGGACAGCATCCGCAGCGGAAAGAACGTGCTGATTGAGAAACCGCTGGATGTTACCGTAGAGGGATGCCAGGAAATAATCAAGGCGGCCCAAGAGAATAAGGTTTTTTTGGAAGTTGATTTCCACAAACGTTACGACCCATACCACCAGGAAACTGAACGCCTGGTGAAAGAAGGCGCTCTGGGTGAAATTCAATACGGTTACGTTCACATGGAGGATAAAATTTTTGTACCCAGGGATTGGTTCCCGGGTTGGGCGCCCCGTTCCTCACCGGCCTGGTTTTTGGGCGTCCATTTCTATGACCTTATCCGCTGGATTCTTAAAAAGGAACCGAAAACGGTCTTTGCCACCGGAATAAAACGGGTGCTGGCCGGACTCGGCGTGGACACTTACGATTCTATACAGGCAAAAATAGGGTTTGAAGGAGGGGCCTGTATTACTTTTGACACCTCCTGGATTCTGCCGGACGGGTTTGAAGCGGTCGTCAACCAGGGGTTCCGCCTGGTCGGCGACAAGGGTATGGCCGAGGTGGACAGCCAGGACCGGGGCATGCGAACCTGCCTGGGTCAGACCGGAATGCAAACCCACAACCTGGGCTTCCTTCAGGAAAAGAAAGATAAGTGGGGCAACGCAACATTTACCGGTTACGGCATAGAGTCAATCGCTGATTTTGTGGATAACCTTGAATTTATAAGTAAGGGCGGCGACGCTAAGAAGTTGTCCGGCACCGTTACCGCGCTGGGCGCTGACGGCCTGGCTGCCACAAAGATGGCGGCCGCGGTCCACGAAAGCCTGGAAACCGGCAAGATAGTTGATATCTGATATGAAACAGAAAACGCGAAAAGAGTTGCTCAAAAACGTACGCCGGGTGGTGGTTAAGGTGGGTACCAGTATTTTGACCACCAACGCCAACCGGCTTGATACTTCATACATGGAAGAGTTAACCGAGGAGATTGCGGTCATGCGCCAGAACAACCAGCAGGTTGCCCTGGTCACTTCCGGCGCGATTGCGGCCGGAATGAAGATTTTGGGACTCAACCGCCGGCCCGCTGGCCTGCCTGCACTTCAGGCCGCCGCCGCGGTAGGGCAGAGCAACCTGATGCGCACTTACGAACGCCTCTTCCGGGAACAGGGTTTTGCGGTAGGGCAAATCTTGCTGACAGCAGACATCGTCCTGGAACCGGAACGGTTTCAAAACGCCCGGAATACCCTTCATTCCCTTTTCTCGTTCGGCGTAATTCCGATTATCAACGAAAATGATGCCGTTGCCGTAGAAGAGATGCCGTCCGGCCGGCTCCGGTCTTTCGGAGACAACGACACCCTCTCGGCGCTGGTAGCAAAATTGGTTGATGCCGACCTGTTAATCATTCTTTCCGATGTGGACGGCTTCCTCTCCAATGGAATGGTTGTTCCGGAAATAAGCGTAATTTCCCCTTCTTTGATGGCTGAAGCAAAAGGCAGTAAATCGGAAAAAACAAGAGGTGGAATGACTACTAAACTGGAAGCGGCCCGGATGGTCACACAAGAAGGCAAGCCGGTCATTATAGCCAACGGACGCCATAAAAAGATACTGACCCGGATTTTAGCCGGGGAAGCAACAGGTACCATCTTCTTCCCTTCCGCGGGCGAGATTGACAAAAACAAGGGCAAAGGGATAAAATAAGAGCCGAATGCTCTATTGGTTTGGAAAAATATTCGGGGGTATTTTCAGTTGGATTTTTTTCCGCCTTAAGGTAGACGGCGTTGACAACATACCCCGGCGAGGCGCAGTAATCCTGGCGGCCAATCATATCAGCTGGCTTGACCCGCCCCTGGTTGCCATGAAAGTACCACGGCGGATTACTTTTATTTCAAAAACCACCTTTCATAATAATTTTTTCACCCGCCCGATTATCAGGAGCGTCGGCATTATTCCGCTGCGCCAGCATAGCGGCGCGGTCGGGATGATCGGTGCGATAAAATCTTTAAAAAAAGGGCGGGCGATGGTCATCTTTCCGGAGGGAACCAGGAATTTATCCGGTAAACCGTTTCTTCCGGCAAGTCCGGGCGTAGCTTTCCTGGCAGAAGGAACCGGGGCGCCGGTTGTTCCGGTCTATCTGGAGGGTACCGATAAAGCGTTGCCGAACCGGGCCCGGATCTTCCGACCCAGGGAAATCCGGGTATTTTACGGAAAATTACTGACTTTTCCCGGCGGCAGCCGCCAGGAATTTGCCGATAAAGTAATGGCCGCGATTGCGGAACTGAAAGATAGACGTCAGACTCTGAATTCCAAATGCCAGCCATCAGATCAACAAATATTAAACTTTAAAAGTCTAAAGTCTGAAAGTTGAAGTCTGATATGGTAATTACCGCCAAAGAAATCGGTTTCTGTTTTGGCGTCAAGCGGGCAGTTTCCCTGTGCGAAAAGACTTTGAAGAGTTGCGGAACCTGCGTTTCGCTGGGCCCGATCATTCACAACGAACAGGTAATCGAAAGACTTAAGCGGTCAGGTTTAAAGATTGCCGCATCAATTGAAGCCGGCCCGGAACCGGTTATCATCCGCAGCCACGGACTGCACCCGGACATCCAAAAAGAACTGGTCCGGAAAAAGAAAAAAATAATAGACGCGACCTGTCCCTTTGTACGCCGGGTCCAACAGTTGGTTGCCGGATTGCAAAAAAAGGGTTATACAGTCATTATTGTAGGCAAGCCGGACCACCCGGAGGTAAAGGCGCTGTCCGGGTTTGCCGGAAAAAAAGTAATCATTTACCCGGCGACTCGTAACGCGCCGGCCGGTTCAGAATTAAAACTCGGAAATAGAAAGCGTGTTGCGGTTGTCAGCCAGACTACCAATACCGAAAGAAGTTACCGCCGCGCCTTCGGCGCCCTTAAACGACAGGGACTTCCGGCCGGAACCTCTTTTTTTGACACGGTCTGCCGGGTGACCGAGCGACGGCAAACCGAAGCCAGCCAACTAGCCAAAAAGGTTGACGTGCTTCTGGTAGTCGGTTCCGGAAAGAGCGCCAACACTACTAATTTATACCGTTTTCTGCGTCGGTTAAAACCGGAGACATATTTGATTGCCGGAGCGAAAGAAGTCAAGGATAGCTGGCGCCGGAAAGACCTGAAGATTGGGTTGGTTTCAGGTACCTCTACGCCAAAGGAAACGATTGAAGAAGTCAAAAAAAAACTGATTCACAAATTCATGAAAGGACGGTAAACAGAATGCCAGAAAACCTAACAGAACTGCTATTGCGTCAGGTAAACACCTTCAAGCCCGGCAACATCATCTCGGGAAAGATTGTCAACCTTGCTTCTGATTATGTGCTGGTTGACATCGGCTACAAGACTGAGGGGTTTATCCCCCGCAACGAGTTCAAAGATTTTGAAAACCTGGAACCGGGACAGGAAATAAGGGTGATGCTGGAGAGCCTGGAACCGGCTGAGTCAGGCCTGATCGTCTTATCTAAGGAAAAAGCCGACCTGGTCCTTAACTGGGACCGGGTTGAAAGCGCCCACAAGAACGGGCTTAAAATTAGAGGAAAAATCCTCACCCCGGTAAAGGGCGGGTTCCGGGTAGACATCGGGATTATGGCATTTTTGCCGGCCAGCCAAGCGGACTTGAAACCAATCGCCGACCCTAAAACTTTAGTCAACCAGGTTTTTGAATTCAAGGTAATAAAACTGGACCGGATGAGAAACAACATCGTCGTTTCCCGGCGGGAAATTTTGGAAGCAGAGGAGCACCAAAGCAAGCTGGCTGCCCTGGAAAAGATTGAAATCGGCCAGATTGTTAAAGGAACTGTTCGGAATATAGTTGACTACGGAATCTTCGTTGACATCGGCGACCTGACCGGCCTGGTGCACATCAACGACCTTTCCTGGAGCCGCATCACCCATCCTTCGCAGGTAGTTGCGGTTGGTGACCAGATTGAGGTTAAAATCTTGAAAGTGAACGCGGAAAAAGCCGAGGTGGCATTAGGCATCAAGCAGACCGGAGCCAACCCGTGGGAAAACATTGAAGGAAAGTACCCGGTAGGGAGCAGGATTCAGGGTAAGGTGGTTAACCTCACCGATTACGGCGCGTTCATCAAACTGGAGGACGGGGTGGAAGGCCTGCTTCACATCTCGGAACTCTCCTGGACTATAAAGGTAAAAAACCCGTCGGAAATCCTGGCAATGGGCGATACGGTAGAAATCCAGGTAATCGCTCTGGAACCGGAAAAACAGAAGATATCCTTCAGTATGAAAGCCCTGGAGCCCAACCCGTGGGAAACAATCACCGAAAAATACCCGGTCGGCACCGTGGTTAAGGGTAAAGTTTATAATCTGACCCCTTACGGCGCTTTCGTAGAACTGGAAAAAGGTATTGAAGGCCTGCTGCACGTCAAAGACCTTGACTGGACAAAAATGAAACATCCTTCCGAAGTTATCAAAAAGGGTGATAAGGTTGAGGTGGTGGTATTGGAGGTGGACCCGGGAAAAAAGCGGATAGCGCTGGGCCGCAAGCAACTTCTGCCGCAACCGCCGGGATTAGAAACTGAAGAAAATGAGGAGAAAGACGAGAAAAGAGAAAGAAAAAAAGAAAAAGTGAAATAAATTCTCCGCCATTCACCCTTCACCGAAATTAAAGGAGGTAGTATGCGGGTATTAATCGTTAATAACTACGATGAAATGAGCAAGGAGGCAGGTAAAATAGTGAGAAACCGGCTGGAGCAAAAACCGGATTTGGTCCTGGGACTCGCTACCGGCAGTACGCCGTTGGGCCTATACCAGGAATTAATACGGATGCACAAGGAAGATAATGTCTCTTTTGCCAAGATGCGCACTTTTAACCTGGACGAGTACCTGGGGCTGAAACCGGACAACAACCAGAGTTATAATTACTTCATGTTTGAAAATCTCTTTAAGCACATCGACATACCCCGGGAGAATATCTATATTCCGGACGGCCAGACCAAGGATCCGGAAAAGTTCTGCCAGTGGTACGAGGACGAAATTGAAAAAACCGGGGGGCTCGACCTCCAGGTCGTCGGCATCGGACGGGACGGCCACATCGGTTTTAACGAACCCGGTTCTTCGCTTGCTTCCCGCACCCGGGTAAAGACCCTTGATGAAGGAACGATTAAGGATAATAGCCGTTTCTTTGCAAAACCCGAGGATGTGCCGCACTTTGCCATCACCATGGGCGTAGGCACCATCCTGGAATCCAAGGAGATTCTATTTTTAGCCAACGGCGCCGGCAAGAGCGAGATTGTGGCGCGGGCGATTGAAGGCCCGGTCACCAGCCAGGTCACCGCTTCCATCCTGCAGATTCATCCGAAAGCCATCGCAATCTTGGACGAAGCGGCCGCATCCGGCCTCCAGCGAAAAGATTATTACAAATACGCCGAAGAACAGGCTCGGCACTTCGAAAAGGGTATATAGCGGGGTTACACCGAGGCAACGTACTCTAAGGGGGGGCTGCTTAAATGAAAGTAGTTATTCTGCCTGATGAGAAAACGGTTTGCCATAAAGTAACGGAAATCATCATCGCCGCCATCCGGGAAAAACCGGATTTAGTTCTTGGGTTGTCACCCTGCGCCCAGGTTTTGCCGTGTTACCTGAGCCTGATCGAAAGCTACCAGAAGAAAGAAATTAGTTTCCACCAAGTTCGTTTCTTTGCCACCGATGAATTCGTAGGGCTGGGTCCGGAAAATCAACTCAGCAACGCCTTCCGTCTCTGGAGTCATTTTTTGTCCCACCTGGACACGCAGTTGGAAAATGTCTACCTTTTAAACGGCACGGCGCCCAATCCAACTATTGAATGCACGGAATATGAGCGTAAACTCGAACGGTTGGGCGGAATTGACCTCGGGATTGTCTCCCTGGGAATAAGGGGCGAAGTTGGCCGGAACGAACCGTCTTCTTCCCTGGGCAGCCACTGCCGGGTAAAAACGCTGGCCCCGGAGGAAGCGGCGCGCGACGGCCGATTCCCAAGCCACGCACCCCACCCCAAGTTCAGCCTGACCGTCGGTGTCGCAACCTTCATGTCCGCAAAGAACGTTCTTCTGGTGGCAACCGGTACCGGACGGGCCATGGTTCTGTCTAAAGCCATTGAAGGACCGCTTACCAGTTCTGTCACCGCTTCTGTCTTCCAACGGCATCCCAAATGCACGGTTATCCTGGACGAATCGGCCGGCACCTTCTTGAAACAAAAAAACTACTATAAATCCGCCACATAGGAACGTGATTGGTCTGTTGTCCCTAATTTCCTTAATTTCCCATTACCAAAAATTTGACGGGTGGAGAACCTTGAGGGTAAAATAATAAATTTATAACAACATACCAATGGGGTGAATATGCTGCCGGAAAGATTTACGAAAGAAAAACTCTCCCCGGAAGAATTAAAAGAAATGGCCCGGTTGTCAAACCTCTGCAAGGGTGATATCCTGAAGATGACCACCCTGGCCACCTGCGGTCATCCCGGCGGCTCCATGTCGTCTCTGGATATCTACCTTGTGCTTTACAAATTCGCCGCAATTAATCCGGCCGAACCGGACAATCCGGACCGGGACCGCATCATCATAAGCCACGGGCACACTTCTCCGGGCGCCTATTCGGTTCTGGGCCGGCTTGGATTCTTTTCAATTGATGCGGCGGTCAGCGGTTTCCGCCTGATCGATACGCCATTTGAAGGCCACGTAGTAAGAGACCTGCCGGGCCTGGAGTGGTCTTCCGGAAACCTGGGCCAGGGGCTCTCGGCCGGTTGCGGTTTTGCGGTCGCCAGCCGGATGCGGGGAAAAAATTACCACGTCTTCGTGGCGATGAGCGACGGCGAACATGCCAAGGGACAGATTGCGGAAGCCCGGCGTTTTGCCAAAAAATACGGCCTGGAAAACATTACGGTCATCATTGATTATAACCATATTCAAATCAGCGGAAAACTGGAAGAAGTGATGCCCCAGAACATTCGGGGCAATTACGAAGCGGATGGCTGGAAGGTGCTTCATATAGACGGCCACAACCATCAGGAGATATATTCTGCTTTAAAAAAAGGCTCCAGCGACGGCGTCCCGACCGTCATCCTGGCCGAGACAATAATCGGCAAGGGTGTTTCTTTTATGGAGGGTAAAGCCAAGTACCACGGCGTCGTCCTGAAACCGGAGGAGTGCCGCAAGGCCCTCGCGGAATTACAACTTCCCGACGACCTGGACCGGCTGGCGGATTTGCGTAAAAAATGGTCTTTTTCCATACCGGGCCGCAACCTTTCCTACCCGGTCACGGTTGACACCGGAGCGCCGATTCTTTATCCGGCCGCGGAAAAGTCAGATAACCGGGGCGCCTTCGGAAAAACCCTGAAATCGATCGCCCGGCAAACCTGCGGCTTCAGCGGCAAAACACCGCTGGCCGTAGTTGACTGCGACCTGGCCAGTTCGGTGCGCACCGAGGACTTCGCCACCCTTTCACCCTGTTCTTTTTTTGAGGCCGGCGTCCAGGAACATACGGCGGCCACGATGGCCGGAGCGCTGTCGGCAGCCGGCGTGGTCACTTTCTTCGCCGATTTCGGCGCTTTCGGGGTGGACGAAACATACAACCAGGAACGGCTCAACGACCTTAACCACACCAACCTGAAGGTTGTCTGCACCCACTGCGGCCTGGACGTAGGCGAAGACGGCAAAACGCATCAGTGCATAGACTACCTCGGGCTTTTCGCCAACCTCTACCATTTTAAGGTGATTGTGCCGGCCGACCCCAACCAGACCGACCGGGTCATCCGGTTCGTCACCAGAGAGTTCGGCAATTTTCTGGTCACGATGGGCCGCTCCAAAATCGCCATTGTCACCCGGGAAGACGGGACCCCTTATTTTGACGAAAATTATCAATACCGATACGGAAAAGGCGACTGGCTGCGCCGCGGCAAAGACCTTACCCTTATAACGATGGGTGCGCCCATGACCCAGGATGCGCTTTCCGCCAGCGATCTCCTGCATAAGGAAGGCGCGGCGATTGGGGTTCTTGCCCTTTCCGCTCCGCTTGCCCCGGACGTTGAGGCGCTCCGGGAAGCAGCGGCAACCGGCCGGATAATCACCGTTGAGGACCACCACATCCAGACCGGGCTGGGTTCGGTTTGCGCCAACTTTTTAGCCGAAAACGGACTGAAGGTAAAGTTCCGCAAGTTAGGGGTCAAGTCTTACGGGCAAAGCGGAACGCCGGAAGCCCTTTACAGAAAAGAAGGCCTTGACCGGGAAGGTATCATGGCCGCTGTTAAAAGCATGTTGTAGGGGAGAGGGGGCCCTGTCCCCTCCCGAAAAAGGGCGGGGTTGTAACCCCGCCCCTACAAAATTTGTGCATAAATTATGAAAACGGTTAAATTGGTGGCGGGTATCATTATCTTTGCCTGTCTTTTGTCCGGTTGTAAGGCTCTTGGCCAGAAAACAGATGCTTCCGGCCCAATCCGATCCTCTGGTTTTGAAAGCGATAGTCATACCGCTCGGAAGATTAAGCAAAAACTATCCCGGGAACCAAGGCCGCCGGTGGCCATAGCCATTACAGAAAAGATATCCGGCGAGCCGTCCCGGCGGCTGTTTGCCGAAACCACCCTGCACTACTATCTTAGTTACTGCGGTTTTCCGGTAAAGGACGGCGAAAACGCCCTTCTGCGGGAGTACGCCGAATTTTACTTCACCGACAAGCCCCGTGATTTTCCGCTTACACTCACTTCAAAATATTACATCATCGGAGTCGCTTCCGCAGAACCGGGCGAAGACCAGTCCGGCTTAACCGGCGCTAAGGCAGAATTGGAAATATACGCTCTGGACCGGCAGGGCAGGGTATTTTACGGCCGGAAAGTGAGAACGGAATCTTTGGCGTTAAGTCTTGAATCAGCCGAAATCAAAGCATTGAAAGTTGCCGTCTCGGAAGCGGCCGTTCAAATCCTGCCGATGTTGAAATAATTACGGTGAAAACCGGATATTGATAATATCCCCATCCGCAACCGGATACTCTTTCCCTTCCAGCCGCAGAACCCCTTCTTTCCGGCAAGCCGCGTCAGAGCCCAGCCGGTCGTAATCTTTAAAGTTAACCACCTCGGCCCGGATAAAACCCCGCGCGATATCGGAATGAATTTGTCCGGCCGCCTCCAGGGCCGTTGCACCGGCCGGCAAAAGCCAGGCCCGGGTATCCTTCTCGCCGGCGGTATAGAAAGTGTTCAAGCCGGCCGCCTCAAGAACAAACCGCCAGAAAGCGGCAATTTCGCCGGCGTTGGCTTCCGCCGCGCCTGCGTCTAACCAACAACCCGGAAGACCGAAATCTCCAACGCCGGCCGGTTCTCTGTTTCCATTCACTAAAACCAGCGTCTTTTTGGCGGTAACCGGGCCAAGCGACACAAGAAACTGCCTTTCTTCCCGGCTCATTTCCAGAGACCGCAGCGGTCTTTCTTTTTCCAGCCAGGCCCGGCCTTTTGCCAGCGCAGCATCTTCCCGGGGATTGGCTTTACGCCGATTCTGTTTTATCTCCGCCTGGCGCTTCTCTTCCACGCCGGCCAGCCGTTCTATGTCCCGGAAAACAAGTTCTAACTGCAGGGAGGCCAGGTCATCAGCCGGCATACTCCCTTCTGAAAACCAGTCTGCCACCAGCAGAATTACGTCCACCTCCAGCAACCAGACCAGTTCCTTCTCGTCAAAACCCGCGCCTTTCGGCACACCCTTAAAATCAAAGAGTAAAACTTCCGGAGGCGTAACTTTCTTCGGCTTGACGATTTCTGCCAGCCGCTCCAACCGGGAATCCTTCAATTTTACCGTAACGACCGCCGGCTGGAACGGGTCGAACGATTCAATCTTCTTCCCGGAAAGAAGGGTGGAAAGAGCGGTCTTGCCGCTGCCGGAATAACCGATAAGTCCGATTTTCATATTTTTATTCTAAGTACAGCATTCTTAAAGGTGATATCATACAAGGTAAAGTCATAAAGTGTCAAAAATAAAGGTACCGACAGTCACTTTAAATTTATTATATCATATTATTAAAATATGTTTAAATAATGTATAAATTTGACAAAACGAAAAAATCACAGTATAATTTAAAAAAAATGAAAATCGACCGGAATAATTCTTTGCCCCTATACATTCAAGTCAGGGAAAACCTCCGTTCCCAAATTGAGAGCGGAGAAATAAAACCGCTTGAATCTCTTCCCAACGAGGCCGACTTATGCAATCAGTACCAGGTTAGCCAGATCACGATTAAAAAATCTTTATCCGATTTGCAGAACGAAGGTTACATCACCCGAATCAAGAGAAAAGGCACCTTCGTCACCTTCAACAAGTCCCAGGGGAGACGAAAAGAGGACTTAAGAGTGGGCACAAAGTCCCTTGCCTTCATCGTCCCCGACGTAGAAGACATATTCATCTCCGAGATATGCCGCGGCATTGAAAAGGCAGCAACCGGTTTCGGCTACCGCGTCTTAATCTTAAATTCCGACCGAAACATAGAGAAAGAGGCCGCCAACATCGGACTCCTGGAAAAGAGCGATATTGAAGGCGCGGTTATCTTCCCGTTTTGGGGAAGATTCAACGCCCTGCAGATTTTCAATCTGAAAAAAAGAAAATTTCCCTTTGTACTCATCGACAGATACTTCCGGGATATCCAGACGGATTTGGTTGTGGTTGATAACTTTAACGGCGCTCTCCAGGCAGTGGGGCATCTTTCCAGCCAGGGCCACAAAAAGATTGCCCACATCATGGGTGTGGAGTGTACCGCTAATGAAGACCGGTTTGAAGGTTACCGCGCGGCGTTGCAAAAAGCCGACATTCCATTTAACCTTTCTTTAGTCAGAAAAATCCAGCCCTTTGAGATTGAAGGCAGCCTGCGTTTTGAACCGGACGATACCGGAGGTTACAGGGAGATGAAGGCCCTGCTGTCGCGGAAAGAAAGACTTACCGCAGTATTCGCCGGCAATGATTACATAGCCCTGGGTTGTTACAAAGCAATAAAAGAGGCGGGCTTAAGAGTTCCGGACGATATCGCCCTGGTTGGTTTCGACGACCTGAAATTCTCTGCTCATCTGGAGGTGCCGTTAACTACGGTACACCAACCGAAGGATGAAATTGGAACCAAAGCCTGCGAAACACTGATAGGTAAAATACGGCGGGGAACAAAAAAAATGAAACATATAGTATTGCCGGCTGAATTGGTCGTCAGGGAATCAAGCCGCCGTAAAACAAGTTCGGGATGTCATTCTGAGCAGAACGAAAAATTTCGACCCGTAAAAACAAACAAGGAGAATACATATGTTTGAGAAGATAGGAATCGGCGTAATTGGCTGCGGCAGCATCGCAAACCTCGCCCATTTTCCTTCTATTGCCGCCACCCCGGAGGTAGAACTGGTCGCCGTCTGTGACGTAGATAAAAATTTTGCCCAGAAAGCCGCGGAAAAATACAAGGCGAAGTTTTGGTATACCGATTACGAGAAGATGCTTAAAGAACGGGATGACTTGCAGGCGGTCATTATCGCCTCCCCGCCCAAGTTTCACTGGGAACAGGGTATTGCCGCGGCGGAAGCCGGCCTCCACACCTTGATTGAAAAACCCATGGCAGTCACCAACCGGGAGGCCTGGGATATTGTAAAAGCCGCGAAGAAGGCGCGGACAAAACTGATGGTAGGTTGCGATCGTCGCTTCTGGCGTCAAAACCAGTGGGCAAAACAACTTACGGAAGAAGGCGTCATCGGAAAGGTAATGATGGGTAAGACCACCATGCACGAGCACGTCAAATTTTATCAGGACAACATTGCTTATACCGACTTTCGGCTTCACCCTGAAATTATCGGAGGAAGCGCGATATCAGATACCGGCGCACATGCTATAGACCTTCTTGTCTGGTTGCTCGGTTCTCCGGTAAAGAGGGTTATGGGAATTGCCGACCGCCGGATCCTTCCGGCAGATTACACCAAATGTGACGATACCGCAGTTGTTATGATGGAGCATGAAAATGGGGCCCTCGGCTACGTAAGCTGCAACCGGTACAGCCCGGTCGTCTCCCAATTTACCGAACTATATGGAACCGAAGGGACTATTTTTACCAGTTCAGACGCCCAGAATCCCTACCAGACCGTTCCTTTGGCTCTCTATACAACCAAGGATTATGACCAGAATAGCCTTCCCGAGATTATTCGCCAATACCGCTGGCCCCAGGTTTTCTGGGCTGAGGACTTAATTACCAATCCTGTCCAGAAACGCTGGGTGTCAATCTGCCCGCCTCGCGAACCGAACAATTATTACTACCTTTGTCAACACTTCTTTGACTGCATCATCAACGACAAGGAACCGTTGACCGGCGGTGAAGATGGAGCCAGAGCAATAGATGTTATGTGCGCGGTCTTCAAATCAATGCAAACTAATTCTTGGGTGGACCTGCCTCTTAAGGAAGAGGTTATTCCACCCTACTACAAACCCAAAAGGAGGGGTTAAAAACATGCCAGAAATCAGAGTAGCGGTAATCGGCGTCGGCAATTGCACCAACTCTTTAGTCCAGGGCAGGTACTACTACCGGGATTTTAAGGTTAAGAAAAGCGAAGTAATCCCGGGGCTGATGCATCCTGACCTCGGAGGTTACAAAGTCGGCGACATAATTCCGGTGGTTGCTTTCGACGTTGACGAAAGAAAAGTAGGCAAAGACCTTTCCGAAGCCATCTGGGAAGCGCCCAACTGCACCGCCAAGTTCGCAGACGTTCCCAGGCAGGGCGTTAAAGTCCTGATGGGCCCTGTCCTTGATGGTGTCACCGAGCACCTGAAGAAATACGTCAAGGTCTCTAAAGAAAAAGAGATAAATGATGCCAATCGGGTAGCCGAAATACTCAAGGAAGCCAGGGTGGATGTTCTGATTAATAACCTGCCCACCGCTTCCGAAGAGGCTTCCTGGTTTTACGCGGAGGCCGCCCTTGCCGCCGGCTGCGGGATAGTCAACGGCATCCCGGTCTTAATCGCCAACAACCCCGACTTTGCCAAAAGAGCCGAAAAGAACAAGGTCCCGATTGTAGGCGATGACTACAAGAGCCAGCTGGGCGGTACCATCCTGGACAGAGACCTTCTTTCTCTATTTCAACAGAGAGGTATCAAAATAACCAAATCCTACCAATTAAACTACGGCGGCAACACCGACTTCTGGAACCTTACCGATTGGCAGCGGGGCAAAACCAAGCACGCCTCCAAAAAAAGAGGGGTGGACGCGGTCATGACCTACCCGGCCCCGTTTTCCGTCAACGTCTCCCAGCTTGACGTTCTGGACGACGACAAAATCTGCCGGATTGAAATCTGGGGCGAAAACTTCGGCGGCACCCCAATTTCGATGGAAGCTAAATTGCGGGTAGTGGACAGTCCCAACTCTGCCGGTGTTATGGTGGACGGCATCCGCTGCTGCAAGCTGGCTAAGGACAGAGGCATCGGCGGAGTTCTGGAAAGCGCCTCTTCCTACCTGATGAAGAGCGGCCCGGTTCAGTATCCGGACGACGAATCCGCCCGGTTAGCGATGGATGAGTTCATAGCGGGAAAGAGAAAGAAATAAGATCTCCATCCTCCCCCGGTCGGGGTAGGATAAAGGGGGGTATAATATTTGATTTGGTAGTCATCGGTCATCTCCTGAAAGAAAAAATTCTTTTTCCTGACGGAAAAGAAATTGGACCGGTTTTGGGTAGTCCCGCCGCCTATATTTCGGTCTGTGCGGCAAAATTGGGTCTGAAGGTGGGCCTGGTAACCAAAATCGGCAAGGATATGCCGAACGGGCTCCTGAAGACATTTAAAGAAATAGGTGTTGACACCGAAGGAATAAGAATCAGCAACTACACCACCGCCAATTTGCTCATCTACGAAAAATCAGGAAAGAAAAGACTGGAATTTTCGCAGAAAGCCGATGACATTTATTTTGAGGATATACCAAATAAATATTTAGATGCTGAATTTTTTTTGGTTGCTCCGGTTGACTACGAGGTGACCGAGGTCTTAATAAAGCGCCTTAAAAGAAAAAGATTATCGATGGAATTAGGTGGTTTCGGGGGCGCGTCCTCAGGCAAGAAAGGGAAAACGAAAAAGGAAAAGATAGATTTCCTGAAGAAAATAACCAGGTACTTTAAAATAGTAAAAGGCGGAAAAGAAGATTGCCAGTGTCTCTTTGGTGGTAAAGGTGAAAAAGAAGCGGCGCAGAAATTTCTGGAATGGGGGGCAAAGTCTGCCATCATAACCCTGGGAGAAAAAGGCGCTTTGCTTATGGATAAAAACGGTTGTTTTCAAATACCTCCATTTGCGGCTAAAGTTCTTGATTGCACCGGTGCCGGAGATGTCTGGCATGCCGGATTTATGTTTGAATACCTGAAAACCAATGATTTTAAAAAAGCGGGGATTTTTGCTTCCGCTTGTTCTTCGTTCTTAATAGAAAAAACCGGTGGAGTAAAAAAAGAAAGGTTCCCGTCTTATGGAGAGGTAATTCAGTTTATCGAAGGTCAAGGGATAAAATAAAAAAAGGAGGAGTGATGGTACGGCTAGTAATGAAAGACAATTGCTTTATGAGGTGGTGCTGTTTGTTGAGTTGTTCGGGATTGTTCGGTCTTCTGATGTTTTTGCGCTGCCCAATTGTGGCCGGAGAGAACAATCTGGTTCTCAACGGTGATTTTGAATCCGGACTGGAGCACTGGCAAGTGCGGGAGGATAAGCCGGCCGCCAACAAGGTTGAAATCGTACCCGGGCCATGGGGGAAAAGCATCCGGCTTACGTCTTCGGACAAGAGCGGTAGCACCTATGCCACTCAGGACATTAACCCTGAGCAAATCAAAGGCCGCCTCCTGCATGTCCGGGCAAAAGTGAAAGCAGAAAACGTGGTCGTCGGAACCTATTTTTATTCAAAGGCTCTAATCACCATGGTGTGGATAGGGGCCGACGGCACGGAACACATCCAGAACCAGGAGGAGGCCTTCACCGGTACGTTTGACTGGAAAGATATCAACCTGGCGTGGAACATCGGCAAGGACTGCGTCCAGGCAAGACTTTATCTGGGGATGCACACTACGACGGGAACCGTGTGGTTTGACAACGTTTCCCTGTCGGCCCCGGCCCAGAAATCCACCCGAACGCTGGCTAAGGGAGTGGAAGAGGTAATTCTTGATAATGGGGATAAATTTCTCCGGGTGGACGGCCGGGAGTTTACCGAGCGGAAGCCGGTTACTGCGCAACTCCCGTTTTCCGCAACTCCCGCGGAACAGAGTCAGGGATTTGTCGTATTTCAGCCTGAGGAACCAATCGATGTCGTGGCCGGCAGACAGCCCAACCGGGCCGAGGTCATCCGCTCGTTAAATCTTACGGCGGCGCCGGACCAGTACGAGCTTGCCTTTTTCGCTCTCTCTGCCCTGCGGTATTTTAAACAGGTGCAGGTGTCAGTGGGAGACCTTGTCGGTCCGAAGGGCGCCACAATTCCGGCCTCCGCTTTTGAAATACGCATGGGCCGCCAGGTCATCCAGCGAATCGGCTACTACACCAGCGGCCAATACCACATCATTCCTAAATTGCTGGTGCGCGCGCAAAAGGTCGCCCTTTCGCCTGAATGCCCGCAGTTGTTCTGGCTGACTCTTCATGTGCCGCCGGATGCGACGCCGGGGAACTACCAGAGCACGGTGACAGTCCAGGCCGACGGCGAAAAAGATGTTCTGCCCATTTACCTGCGCGTGCTTCCGTTCCAACTGGCCAAAAGTAAACCCTGGATGCTCTTCTTCTATGACCCGCCTAACTTCAAAACGGATACGCTCTTCCGCGACATGCGGGAGCATGGCATGACCTCCGTGATTCTGGGGGGAATCAATGCGCCTGCGCCGCTCAGACGAGAGGGCGACCGGGCCGTCATGGATTTCGCTGCCTCCGATGCTCTTATGTCGGCATACCGGAAAGCCGGTTTCACCGACCCGATGCCCTATTGCCCGTTACTGGGCAGCGAGAAAGGCCGATTGGGCACCCAACTGCTGGAACTTTGGGGGTTGGACCCGAAGGTTAAAGAAGGCGAGTATCCAACCGCTCTTCAAGAAGTATATAAACAGGTCATCCGCGATATTTGCGAACACGCCCGGCAGGCCAATTGGCCGCCGATACTTTTCTACCTTGTAGATGAACCGAACGATCTTAAAAATCCGCTGGCAACGGCGGCGCGGTTAGAGTACCGGATGACGAAGGAAGCGGTGCCGTCGGCACGGACGTTCTGCACCGCCTACGATATCCCCACGATGAAAAACCTTGACCCCTGGCTGGATGTGCGCCCCGCTATCATAACGGCGGAGATCGCCCAGACCGCTGAGAAAAACAAGGCTTTTCAAGATTATCTCCGCCAGGCCGGAGGTGAAATCTGGGGGATAGGGTGGCCTACGATGCAGGATGACTTCTGGCAAGCGCGCGAAATGGCCGGCTTTTTGCCTGCCAAAACAGGGGTGACCGGAATGACCGCTTGGGCCTACTACTACCCCTGGCCCTTTACCGATGAGTACACCGACCTGCGAGGCGAGTACAAAAATAGCCTGTTTTCCTACTGGGATACGGACGACTCACTCAATCCGACGACCGCCTGGGAAGGCAACGGCTCCCTCAATCCGACGGTAACCTGGGAAGGCATCAGGGCGGGCATCAATGACTGGAGGTACATTCTTACTTTAAAAGAAACTATCGCCAAAGCCAAAGGCGCCAAGCAAGAGTCTGCATCCCGCGTTCTGCAGGAAGCGCTGGAAAGCATCCCCTGGCGCAGCGACCCGCAGAAAGGTTGGGGCAATAAAAAAGCGCAGGAGATAAGGACGATGGTAACAGAAGCAATCCTCAAGTACCAATAGAAGCGGGGAAATGGGAGGGAAGGTAAAATGTCAAAGAAGATGATTGCTGGGTTTCCGGTTTCTACCCCGGCCTATCCCTGGGATTTAACAGAACACGGTGTGGAGGGGTTTCTGGACGGGGCAATTGAACATATTGGCGCAAACAGCGTATTTTCTCCTGTTTGTTACTACATGGAAGAAGCAAGCGCTTTCTGGTGGGGCGGAGTTATGCCGCATAATAAGAAGATTCGGAGATATTTCCCGGAAGATGGAAAATTTTACATAGAGCCCGACTTAAAGCACTACCAAGATACAAAAATAAAGCCGGATAAATCAACAGACCCGCTTCTGGCGGGATTTGATGTTTTGCGAGCGCTGGAAAAGCCTGTTAAAGACCGCGGTATGAAGATGAGCGCCTGGTTCCCCATGTTTAAAAATCCATACCTGGCGCGTAAGTATCCGGACTGCACGCCCATAGACATTTTCGGCGGTCGCCAGAAACACGGGCTGTGTCCAAACCATCCTGATGTTCGCGAATATATCCTTGGAACTATTAAAAATATCGTGCTGAATTATACGGTTAGCGGTATCGGCATGGATAAGTTCGGCATCGAATATTGGGCCGGCGGTCCCCAGGGTGAAGGTTGGTACAACCGACTGGACAACGGCTGTAAATGGGCGCCGGACATTGACCCGCAGTTTTTACTCCTCGGCGCACCCTGTTTTTGTGAACATTGCGCGAAACAAGCCCAGAAATGGCATTTTGACTGGGATTTTATTGTGAAAAGAATAAAGATATTGGCGGATGGTTGCGTAACCCGCGACCCTTCTATTACATTTGAACTCTCAAAAAAGGGATTTTTTGAAGGTGAGGTGGGTTTGGCGAGATTAATCCTGGAGGAGACCGCGGTATATCAATGGCTGCGATTCAAGATAAAGACGATGGTAGAGACGGCAAGAGAAGTCAAGAATACCCTCCTGAAATTCGCACCCCAGGTAGAGTTGGGGGTGGGACTTGATCCCTCCGTGGGACCAAACTTTCAACGCTTCCGGCACTATGGTTTTTTGTACGGGACAACCCTGAAAGACATAGCAGGGGTTGTTGATGCCATAAGCGGCAGCGCCGGTTGGTCCATAGAAGAGAAGGCTTATATGGCAAGCATAGATAAAGAAGCCGTAGAAGGAAAATGCAAGTTCCGGATTGGCGACGTCCACGCCGTATATCCGGCGAACCCGGAACACGTCAGGAAACAGATTGAAACTTTTCACAGGTTGGGTTCGGACGGTTATTGTGTTTTTGGTTATACGTGGGCGCCTTTGGAAAATCTCCACGCCGCAAAAGAGGCATTACAGCGATTGGAAGGGGGGAAGAAGTGAAGGCGCTGGTCATAAGCGGTTCGGGTTGGTTGGGCCACAACGTAGTGAAAAAACTTGTGAAACGAGGACATAATGTTACGGTAATTGCCATCGACCAGAAGGAAAAATTTAAATTGCCGCCGCCGGCTAAATTCATTTGGGGAGACCGCACAAAAACGCCGGAATTCAAAAAAATTCTCGCCGGTGTTGACGCGGAATCGGTCGTTGACGTCACCCCTGACACGGAAAGCACAAAAAATATCATTGAAAGTTTTAAGGGGAGAATAAAACATTACGTTCACTGCAGTTCAACTGGGGTGTATACACCGCTGCAGCGCATCCCCGCAAACGAAGAACATCCCTGGGAAGAACCGACCGGGCTAAACTTTATGTTCAAGGTAGAGCCGGATAGGTTAGCGTTGGAATATTATCGCCGGGACGGTTTCCCCGCCACAATCATTCGTCCCACGAATATCATGGGCCCGGGGAGCCTGCCCATTGATATCTGGGGCGCGCGGAATCCAAGATTCCTGTGGAGGGTTTTGAAAGAAGAAACCATCACCGTTCCCAATGACGGCCGGGCGCTCCTGCAGCCTGTTTACGTAGAGGACCTTGCCGAAGCGTTTGCCCTCGTTCTGGAGAATAAACAGAGTATCGGGCAGACATACAACATCGCCGGCGATTACAGCGTGACCTTAAATGAATACCTTCGCCTAATCTGCGAAATTCTGAAACGGAAACCGCCGGTTACCCATTTACCGATAGGGGAGATGATAAACCAGTTTGCCGGAAAGTCCGGTCTTGACGTCGAAGGCTTGAAATTTTTCTGCGAACATATGTGTTTCGACATATCAAAGGCGAAAAAAGAACTGGGTTACCGCGTCAACGTTTCTTTGGAAGAAAGCGTCAAACGAACCATCGATTGGTGCCTTGCCAACAATTTAATCTCTTCTACGCAACCTACGAACTGAAAATCCAAACAATGAAACCAATTTTTTGCAGAACAGGAGACATAAAACTTGAAATTAATGGGTTCATTAAACCCTATCTTGAAGGGGTGATAGAGCAATGGCTGCTTGTGGCGCCCCTGGCAAATCCACTCATGCTTGACATGTTAAAAGAGAGGGATTGTTTACCACTAAGAGAGATGGTTCCGTGGGCGGGCGAGTTTGCCGGAAAGTATCTGACGTCCGGCGTTCAAATACTCCGGCTGACGAATGATGGGCGCCTTAAAAACTGGCTGTCGCAATTCGTAAAACTTCTGGTTAAATTACAAGCTGAAGACGGCTATTTGGGTCCTTGGCCAAAAAGTTCGCAGTTGACCGGAACTGCGCCAAATGTTTGTCCATGCTGCTCCGGACGGACATGGGATGCCTGGGGGCACTACCACGTTATGCTTGGATTGCTCCTCTGGTACGAGGATACGAAAGACAAGAGGGCGCTGTTGTGCGCCTCGCGAATCGGCGATATCTTATGCCGAAAATTCCTTGGCGTCCGGGAATCCGGAAAACGACTGGTGGATATAGGTACACCCGAAACGAATCTTGCGCCAGTGCATGGATTATGTATTCTCTACCGAACGACCGGAAAGAAAAAATATCTTGACCTGGCGCTTCAGATTGTTGATGAATTCGGCGCTCAGGGAAAAGACGGCCCTCTTGCAGGCAACTATCTTGGAGCCGCCCTAATAGGCAAGCAGTTTTATGAAACCCCGAAACCAAGGTGGGAAAGTCTACACCCGATTATGGGGCTGGCTGAACTTTACTGGATTACCGGTGATGAGGATTATCGAAAAGCATTTCAACATCTGTGGCAATCAATGGTTGTTTTTGACCGGCACAATAATGGTGGTTTTACATCCGGAGAAAAAGCTACGGGTAACCCCTATGACCGGGGAGCAATCGAAACCTGCTGCACCATTGCATGGCTGGCCATGAGCGTAGAAATGTTGAAGATTACCGGTAGTTCGATTGTCGCCGATGAAATGGAACTTTCCACCCTTAATTCCGTCGTCGGTATGCACTCACGCACCGGGAGGTGGGTTACCTACAATACACCGATGGACGGCCAGCGGTATGCAAGCAACCACCATATCGTCTTCCAGGCACAGGCCGGAAGTTCTGAATTAAACTGCTGCAGTGTGAACGGTCCCCGTGGATTTGGTATCATAAATGACTGGGCGTTGATGCGCGACCAGGAAGGATTAGTGGTTAACTGGTACGGACCATCCACCGGAACCACCGTCCTGGCAGACGGCACTGCTGTGAAGTTAAGACAGGAAACCAATTATCCGGTTTCCGGCAAAATCTTCCTTTATGTTTCTCCTTCAAAAAAAGCCCTTTTTGTTCTGAAATTGAGGGTTCCCTGCTGGTCGGTGAAAACAAAAGTGAAATTGAACGGTGAATGGCTCGCTGCTACCAAACCGGGAACTTATTTGTCCATTAAACGCCGGTGGGCTAAGGGAGACATGATTGAACTCAACCTCGACATGTCGTTGCATTTCTGGAAGGGTGAGCGCGAATCCAAAAATCTCATCTCTGTTTATCGGGGCCCGATACTGTTGACGTACGACCGGAGATACAATCCGGAGCATGTACAAAAAGAAACAGGAATAATTCTCAAAGGGCCCCTTACGAACCAACCCGCGAATTTTCTCGAAGTACCGGAACTTAACGGAAATACTCTGAAAATCATCCCCGCAAAGTGCAAAGATTGGATACACCCGCTGATGCTCTTTCAAATCAAGGCGGCGCGGGGAGAAAAAATTTATCTCTGCGATTTTGGTAGTGCCGGAGAAGGAGGGTCGCCTTACGTAACCTGGCTGCCTGTCAAACATGGCACCTTTAACGCACCGGAGTACTTTTCTGGCAAAACTATGCGAAAGTTTTACCGGTCCAAGAAGCGTTGAAGTAGCGTGACCTGTTCCAAGAATCGGATGTATATATTCTTGCCCTGCTTAAACATAAACAGTCAGCGACATTAGATGTTCTTGTTTAAGCCCGTGGTGCTTTTATGTTTACTCTTCGGATGAGAACGCCGGCCGATGCGCATCCTTTCCCCGGCGAAGGATAATGCCTATTCCGGTCAAAAGAACCGCCCCCGTAATCGGTAATTCTTCAAGATAGTTTACAAGGCAACTAATCTGCTGTATGGTACTTCCAGGGATGATTTTTATACAGAGCGCAAAAAAGTAGAGCAAGCCACCTCAAATCAGACGCCTTTTTTGCCAAAAAACCTCTTTTCGCGTTATACTCTTTATATGAAAAAAATAAGAATGGGTGTGGTCGGTTGCGGCGTGATGGGCCAGGAGCATATCAAAAATATCAATGAACTGCCGGAGACGCGGCTTGCGGCAGTGAGCGATGTTAACCCGGAAACCGCCCGGAAGGTTGGGGCGGAAAATAACGTTCCTTATTTTGGTGATTATCGCAAATTAATCAAGAGCGGGTTGTGCGACGCAATCTTAATCGCAACACCCCATTATTTCCACCACGAAATCGGGATTGCGGCCTTCAAGTCCGGTCTGCACGTCCTCTCCGAAAAACCGATTACGGTAAAGGTGGCCGACGCCGATGCTTTTTTGTTAGCGGCCAAAAAGAGCAAAAAAATCTTCGGTGTGATGTTCCAGCAGCGGACCCTGCCGGAAATTCGGCTGGCGCGCGAAATTATCAAAAGCGGCCGGCTGGGTGAAATCCGGCGCACTTTGATGATTAACGCTCACTACCGCAGCCAGGCCTATTACGACAGCGCCGGCTGGCGCGGCACCTGGCTTGGAGAAGGCGGCGGAGTCCTGTTAAACCAGTCTCCCCACGGCATAGACCTCTTCATGCTCCTGGCTGGATTACCCAGCCGGGTCACTGCCAAAACCCGGACCCGGATGCACAAGATTGAAGTGGAAGACGAATCGGAGGCGCTCCTTGAATATCCAAACGGCGCCTGGGGTTACTACTACACCAGCACCTGCGAACATCCGGCCTCACCCATCTTTATGGAGATTGTCGGAGACAGCGGCAAGATTGTCCTGACAGAGAAAGAGCTAAAACTTTTCACCTTTGAACCGTCCATCTCCGAACACAACGCCACTGCCAAGACCATGTGGGGAGGTCCGAAAGTCAAGGAAGAAAAGTTGATTCCGCCAAAATCCGAAACCGGGCATAAAGAGATTATTCGAAACTTCTGTGCGACAATTCTGGGCAGGGAAGAACTGATTGCGCCCGGCGCGGAGGGGCTATGGTCGATCGAATTTATCAACGCGCTCATTCTCTCCGGTAAAAAAAACAAGCCGACGGACATACCGGTCAACCGGAAAGAGTACGATAAACTGCTGGACGGACTGAAAAAGAAATCTAAGGTAAAAAAAGTTAAAAAGGTGGAACGCATCACCGACCCGCAGCATCTTAGCAAATAGGCATTATATGAGCGTAACTTATCCAACAGGATTTCTGGCTGCCGGAATCAGTTCCGGCATTAAACCGGGCGGCAAAAAGGACCTGGCTCTGGTCTTTTCAAAAGAGCCGGCGGTCGCTGCGGCTGTCTCCACCACCAATAAGTTCAAGTCCGCTTCCCTCCTTTTAAGTCTTAATCATTTGCGCCAGACAGGAGATAAACGGGCGGTCTTGCTCAACAGCGGCAATGCCAACGCCATCAATGGCAGGGAAGGCCTGGCCATTACCAGCCGAATCGTCTTGGCTCTGGCCGAGACGCTTAAAATCAACTTGCCCGGCGTTCTTTTCGCCTCAACCGGTAAAATCGGCCTGCTCCTGCCGGAAAAGAAGATAACCGGAGCGCTCCCAAAATTGGTCAAGAATCTCGGCCGGAACGGCCAGGCGGCCGCCGAGGCGATTATGACCACTGACCGCGTGTCCAAGGAGACAGCCCGGGAGACCGGCATCAGCGGCCGGAAAGGGATGGTGCGCATCGGCGGCATGGCCAAGGGCGCCGGAATGATTAAACCGGAATTAGCCACCATGCTGGTGGTCCTGACTACGGATGCGGTAATAGAAAAAGAGGCACTGCAGACCGCTTTGCGCGAGGCGGTCAACCAGTCCTTCAACCTCATTACCGTGGATGACGACCAGTCAACCAACGACTTCGTGGTAATCCTGGCAAACGGAGAAGCAGCCAACCCCAGGATAAAAAAAGAGACGAAAGAATTCTATCTCTTTCAGGAAGAGCTGACCGGGTGCTGTTTGAAATTAGCCAGAAAATTAGCGGCCGACGGCGAGGGAGCCAACAAACTGATCGTGGTAAAGGTAACCGGCGCCTGGTCTTTAAAGGATGCCCGGAGGGTCAGCCGCCGGATAGCCGGAAGCAACCTGGTGAAGACGGCCATCGCCGGGGAAAACCCGAATTGGGGTAGGATTCTTTCATCGGCTGGCAGCTGCGCAGCGAGGGTAAACCCGCAAAAAACATCCCTTTCCCTGGCCGGAACCCCGGTCTTTGACTCCGGAGAAATTATCGCATACCCGGAAAAAACCATACAAAAAGCGCTGGCCGCAGCAGAGGTAGAGATTGAACTTGACCTGGGGGTAGGAAACTTTTCCGCGACCGCCTACGGCTGCGACCTGACCGAGGATTACGTAAAAATCAATAAGGATTATTCCTGAAAACTGTAGGGCGCGATGAATCGCGCCCGCGGGTCGGATAAATTCGACACCTACCTGTTTCCCGCTATCCGCCGCAGCATCTTCCCTTTTTCCGCAAGCGGAATCCGTGCGCGGTTAATCACCCTTCGGAAAAATTCAATCGTCACGTCATAGGTCCTGGTGTCCACCGGGTACGGCGTACCGTCCTTTCCGCCGTGGGCAAAAGAGTACCGGGCCGGGTCCTCGTAAGACGGTTTTGCGCCGTAAATCACCTCGGAGACCAGGCTCAAAGCCCGCATCGTCTTCGGCCCGACCCCTTCCAAAGAAAGGAGCCGCTCGTAACTCTCCGGCTTGAATTCACACACCTTGGCGAAAATCCGCTCCAGGTATTTACTCCTGGAAAAATCTTCCCGGATAACCGGGTGCTTGGTAAATTCCCGGTTTTCCAGGTTGAGAAAAGTAAGTTCACCCTGTCCGGTTTTAAGCTTGACCATCTGGGAAAGCGGGGAAGAATGCCGGCGGATTATCTGGATATCTTTCATTAAGCCCTGGTAATTATTCTGAACCAACTGCGTGCTCATCTCCCTGGTCTTTTCGCTTGCCCCGGCAGTTAAATCCAGGGTAAAAACCCGCTTCTGGCTGGCGATTCCGGAGTGGGGTTCGCAGACCAAATCCGTTACCTGCTGAGAATGCCAGTGGTAACGACGGGCGGTCTGGTTTTCCGCGTTCATGCCCTGCTGGACCACGGTCCAGGCGCCGTTTTTGGAAAAGAGGAAGGCGTGATGATAGATTTGAAACCCGTCCTGCACTAAACTGCTGTCAACTTTAGCTGCCATCCGGGAATTATAGGCCAGATTCTTCACCCCGCCTTCCGGCAGGCTCAACACCTCCCCCCAGTTTACAATCTCACCCGGGGTTTTCATTGAAGTCTTTCCCTTGCCGCCGCAGATAAAGATACCCCAGCGTTTTTCCTGGCCCCGTGTCGCCTCCTTCAGGGCCGCAGTCAGTATGGTGGTCAGGCCTGAGGCGTTCCAGTCAAACGCCAGTACCGTACCCAGGGACTGGAACCATACCGGGTCACCCATCCGCCGCACAAAATCATCTGGGCCGTATTCCTCAACGATTACCCTGGTTATCTCCCGGCCCAACTTGACCATCCGCTCAAAGAGCCACCGCGGACATTTTCCGGTATCCAGGCCGAAAGTGGCGACGCCCCGATGAACCATAACTAACGACCTCTGCCCTGAAAAAAATCTTTACGCAAAATGCGTTTTCGACCGAAAAGATCACTTAACAAACAGGCTGAATACGGTGATGAAACCCAGACAGACCATGGTAACGACAGTTGCCGCGATTAAAATACCCAGGAAGATGGAAAGAAATGCCCGCCTCCAGGGTATTCCCAATAAACTGGCGGCAATCGCACCGGTCCAGGCGCCGGTTATCGGCAACGGTATCCCGACAAAGATTGCCAGGCCGAAGAATTCGGAATACTCAATCCCTTTCGCTTTCCGGCGGGTCCGCGCAAAGAGCCAGTCAAAGAACCTTTTCGCCCACAAATAACGGCCGGAAAGATATTGCGCGACTTTCTGGATACCTAAATAGACCGGAACTACCGGAATAAAATTACCTATGACGGCGACAAACAAAACACCGAACACAGGAAGGCGCTGACTGAATCCGTATGGGATGGCTCCCCGCAGTTCCGAAATGGGCAGGAGCGAAAGAATAAAAGTAATCAGATATTCTCGGAATCCGTTTTCCATCCTTACTTTCCAATCAATCCCTCAGGACACTTTTCCTGTATAATAACACACACGAAAAGGAGGTGTCCAAGAGCGAAAAATGAGTGCATTGTTCGGGTGAGAAAATAAAGGCAGGGATGCGGTTGCGGTAGATAGTTTTGCTCTCCCGGATGGTCACCATTTGGTCACAAACCGGAATATTTGTAATTTAATGATTTATTTTGACAGAGTCCTTACATTCCCCTTGAAGTCGAGATTTTTTTGCGGTACAATAGTACCAGATATGACCAGTTCTATTAAAAGCAGTATTCTTCTTCACGAAAAGGTTAAGGCTGACCTGCGCCAGCGTATCTTAAGAGGTAAGATAAAGCCGGATGCGACTTTAGGTTCAGAACACAGTTATTACAACGGCATGATGTGAGCCGGATTATGGTGCGCAAAGCGCTCCAGGATTTAGAAATCGGGGGTTTAATTTACCGTCTACCCGGTAAAGGAACTTTTATCTGCCCCTCTCCCCAAAAGATGTTTTCAGTTTTTTGGCAACGCTAAGCGTCTTTGATATCTATACCGATGCTTTCTATACCGAAATATCCGGCACCCAGAAAGAAACGCGGCGCTTGGGTTTTTGTCTCATTACCGGAATTCACCTCTTAAAACTTTTGGAAAAGATACCGATAAATGTGCCGGAAGAGATTTCCGTGGCCGGTTTTGATGATGCCCTGTTGGCAAAACTCTTCTCTTTGACCACCGTAACGGTTTCCAGAAAAGAGATGGGTGTGGTCGCAGTCAAGAAGTTAATCAATCAGATTCAGGGTACAACTTTTGGACCAACAAACACAATTTTACCTTTAAACCCGGTGGTGCGCAATTCCATCGCTAAACCGAATTATGTTCAATAACCAATTTCTTTTAGGTGTAAACTATTGGCCCCCCAAGACCGGGGTGCAGATGTGGCAAAAATTTAATCCCAAAGATATCAATAATGACTTCGAACTCCTGAAAAGTTTAGGGATAAATACGGTTCGCATCTTCTTTCTCTGGGAAGACTTTCAGAATATTAAAGAATTCTACGTTGGACCCTGGGACCAGAAAGAACCCTATGATAAAAGGTTGAGCGATTGGAAGGAGACAGAAACGTTAGTCAACCCGGAGATGGTTGACCATTTTGACCAGGTCCTGGAAATTGCCAAAAAGCGTAGACTTGGTCTCATCCCAACCCTATTTACCGCCTGGATGAGCGGTATCTTCTTTGACCCTCCCTTCAGGAAAGACCGCAATATCTTTACTGACCCAACGATTTTACGCTACCAAACCGCTTATTGCCGGTTCTTCGCTCAACGCTATCAGAATGAGAAACAGATTTTAGCCTGGGACCTGGCTAACGAACAGAACTGCGTTCTATCCTGCCCCAATCATGATGCAGGCTGGCTCTGGACCCATCTTTTAGCCAACGAAATAAAAAGATGGGACAAGAACCATCCGGTTACCTCCGGAATGCATGGATTGGACAATACCCGTGCCGGTAAGAGCGGTTTTGCCC
This sequence comes from Candidatus Omnitrophota bacterium, assembly GCA_043826355.1. Taxonomy (GTDB): domain Bacteria; phylum Ratteibacteria; class UBA8468; order MWAK01; family MWAK01; genus JAHJUB01. Next base: position 26,055 of record JBDRQI010000006.1, on the reverse strand, counting down.
TGAAAGATTTAGCGGAAACCCTTGATTTCCTCTGTGTTCACCCTTATCCTCTCTTCCAAGCCGCAGAATGTCCGGACCGCAGCGACAACATCAGAACCAGTTTCCTGGCCTCTTTTCAAAACCGGCTTTACGAAGGCATAGGCAAAAAGCCCGTGATGGCTGAAGAGTTTGGCACCTTAGGTGATAGTTTTATGTCCGAAAAAATCGGTACGGAATATATCCGGATGGCCCTTTACCGCCTCTACGGTGCAGGAAGTTTGGGTGCGCTCTTCTGGTGCGGATTCAACTTTGAACACCGGTACGAACCGCCTTATGATTACCATCCAATGGAACAACAGTTGGGTCTCTTTAATAAAGACGGTAAACCCAACCTCATCGGTAAAGAGATTAAAAAATTCGCGGAATTTTTGAGCAAGCAAAAATTCCAGTGTTATAAACGAAAAAAAGGGTCTTCCGCCATTGTGGTACCCTGGCGGGAAGAGAACCAGCCGATGCTCTTTAACGCTTTTATCCTGTCCAAAATGGCGCAGATTAACCCCGAAATAATTAATGTTGAGGATGCCTTTGCCGATTACCGGCTTTTAATCTTTCCGGCGGCTGGACGGATGGTTTTGCGGATTCGGGACTGGGACCGGCTAAAGGAGTGGGTTGCCTCAGGCAGTATTGCCTACTTCTCTTACCATGATTTCCAGTTTCCGGAACAGAACGAATTCTTCGGTATTGAGACCATCACCCGGAAGAAAACCGAATCTTCTCTTTGCCGCTGCTCCTTCTCTCGTTCTGATTTTATACCTTGTCATTCTGAACCCCTGCATGGGGTGGGCAGGGGCGAAGAATCCCAACCTTTTTTCTCCCTCCGGCGCACCGAAGGCTGGCGCCTGATTGTAGAGCCAAAAGAAGCTAAAGTTTTGGCGGTGAACGAATCCGGCAATCCTTTAATTCTGGAGAACCGTTTTGGCAAAGGAAAGGTCATCCTGGCAACCGAACCGTTGGAACTTTATCTCTCCCGAATGCCTGACACCTTGCCGGAAAACAAAATTTATCTCCTCTACGCTTATCTCAAATCACTGGCTGGTCTGGAAACCAGTAAGCAAGAATCAAACCCGGAGACAGAAAAAGTTGACTTTGAAAACGGTTCTTCTCTGACCCTCAATTTTAAACAAAAATCCGCTGGCTTTGTTTTAAAGAAAGGCCTGAAACCAATAAACACTGATAAAGACAATGACTTCTAAAGAGAGAATGCTTATTGCCATGAAAAACGGACAGCCGGACATGGTGCCGGTGGCTCCGGATACCTCCAATATGATTCCCTGCAAACTCACGGGAAAACCATTCTGGGATATCTACCTCTACCAGGACCCGCCGCTATGGAAAGCCTACATTGATACCGTAAAGTATTTCGGATTTGATGGGTGGCTCCCCAGTATCCCGAATATCTTTGAAAAAGAAGAACCTTCCGGGTGCAAAAAAGAAACGGTTGTTGTTTTCCGCTCCGAGGAAAGAATTATTACCAGGGAATATACCGAAAAAGAGAAAAATGGAAAAGAGTGGTCGCCCCTGATTACTGTTTACTACCGCAGTGATCCTCCTACTATCCTGGCTGCCTCCAAATTGGGCATGGAAGAATCTCCCCGGAAATATGAACCAATTGAAGGAATCAAAGAACAGAAGAAAGATTTAGAACTTTTGAAGGAAATTAAAGGGTATATGGGAAACAAGGGTGTTGTAGGAATTCACGCGGCAGTTCCATCTTTGGACAATCCGGAAGTACCTGGTTCTTACTCTGTATATGACTATTATGATCGTTGCGATGAAGTAAAGAAACATATGGAAAAAGCGGGGGAGGAGACAATAAAGCGATTGGGGAAAATTTTGTCATCTCCTGTCCGTCCTGACTTTATTTTCACCGGCGCCTCAGGACTCCTGATTTTCAACACCCCGGCAATATTCAGGGACTTGGGATTATCCACCCTTAAAAAAATCACCAAAATGTGCAAAGAGGCAGGCATTCCGAGCCAGATACACTGCTGTGGACCGGAGCGAGCCCTGGTGGAAATGTGTGCGGAAGAAACAGATTTAAGCAGTATCAACCCTTTAGAAATTCCTCCAATGGGAGACTGCAATTTAAAAGAGATTAAAGAAAGGTTCGGGAAAAAGATTTCTTTCATGGGAAACCTTCATACTACCAAAGTGATGCTCAAAGGGACAACAAAAGCAGTAGCAGAAGCTGCGAGAAAAGCAATGGATGATGCGGCTAAAGGAGGCGGATTTATTCTTTCTACCGGAGACCAATGCGGCAGAGACACTCCGGAAGAAAATATCTTTAAGATGATAGATACTGCGAAAACTTATGGAAAATATTAAATGAGGCGGAAAAGTGATACGCCCACCTTTCACCTGATTACCAGAAGAGACGGGTAGACCATTTCGGAAAGCAGATGGGCACAATTTGGTCACAAAGTGATGTTTCGGAGGTTTCCGGTAAAAATTCTGAACCGTCAAAGACAATCAACGGAAAAGAAGGAGCCGCCTAGGCGAGCCGAACTCTGGCGGGGTGAGCCCCCCTTTCCTTGAAGTTTCAAGGTTCAAATCCCCAGGAAATTTAATAAAGCAAGCAAAATCATATCATGGATGTTAAAGAACTTAAAATTTATCAGAAACTCGCCTCTAAACAATTTATCAGAATGGTTGCGTTTGGTTCGTCAAGCACGCAGCGATTTGATGTTGGCATGCATTGGTTTGATTTTGTTGAGTTGGGTTTTAAAAATGTTTACGGTGGAAGCTGCGGTCAATTCATCAACTCCGGAGTGACCAACAATACTACGAAAGATTTGTTGGAGCGTTTTGACAGTCAGTTAGCCGTTTATTGTCCGGACCTGGTAATTGTCACGGTTGGGGCTAACGATTGCATTTTCCGGATACCGCTGGAAGAATCCCACCAAAATTTATTGCGGTTGCATGCTCAGATTACGGAACTTGGAGCAGATGTTGTTTTTCAAACCTTTTACGCCTGTGATATGCAGTTGTTAAAAGAATTAAATTTGGAATGGAATCGACATCTTGTTACTGATATGGTTTACTATTTAGACACCATTCGCGGGGTTGCCAAGGATGCCGGATGTTGCTTAATTGATTGCGACGCCCGTTGGAGTCCGTTACGGGATATGTACTTAAGCGAATATCGCAAGTTGATGCGTGACCCTTTGCATGTTAACGCTTTAGGAAATATGTTAATCGGGCTTGACGTCATGCGTTTTTTTGACACTCAATTACGCTTTGACCAGACAGAGTATTGCCACGATGGACTGCTTATGCAGTATCGGCTTGATATACTTAGCCGAAAGGTGATGGATTTCGAGGGAAGAGTTCTGCGTTAAGACATGCGGTGATTTTTGTAAGTGACTAAAAAAGACTCTGCCGTTCCCCCAAGGAAGCGGAGCCGCCTGAGAGGCGCAACGCGACAAGTCAGGAGCGTTGCTTGCGTCGGGTGCCGAGCAGGTGAGGCACCCATACCTTGAAGTTGTTAGGTTCAAATCCCGAAGGTGGTGATTCAGAGCCGCCTGAGGGATTTGAACCCCCGACCTGAGCATTACAAATGCCCTGCTCTACCACTGAGCTAAGGCGGCGAAACGCTTAATTGGCGTACATCGGCACGGTTTCGGCAATTTTCGGTTTTACCTCTGGTGCCAGATTTGTGCCATATCCAATACTTCCTTCCGACTTTAATTTTACCGTTTTTCCGGCCAAGATATCAACCGCCTGCCTCTGGTGTTCCGGGGATAAATGAGCATACCGCAGGGTCATCTGATACGTTTGATGCCCGAGAATAGACTGAACGGTTCTCAGATCCACCCCGCCCATCACCAGCCACGAGGCCGCAGAATGGCGTAAATCGTGAAAATGGAAGTCGTTTATCCCAACACTATCAACAACCTTTTCGAAACGGTGCGAAACATAACCCTCGCTCAGGTGGGTACCTGGTTTATCGCCGATAAAAACATACTCGTTACCGGGAACCCTACGGACAGCTGTCAGAACGTCAAGAACCGGTTGATTCATCGGCAAATATCTATTCTTTTTACTCTTAGTATCCCGGACGGTGATAATCCGTCCCGGAAAATTGACGTCCGTCCATTTGAGATTCAGTATCTCCCCCCGACGCATTCCGGAATTTAGCGCCACCAGGACGATTGACTTTAATGGTTCCGGGCAGGCTTCAATTAACCTGATGGCCTCGGCCTCTTCCAGATATCTGACGCGCGTGTTATCCACCTTGAACAGTGCCATCTTCGGAACATCGGACCTGAGAAATCCCCAGGCCTTAGCTTTATTCAGCACGGCTCGCAAAACGGCAATCTCACGGTTTATGGTCGTGTGCTTCACCCCTTCCTCAAGCCTAACCTTCTTGTACCAGTCAATATCCATATCTCGGATTTCGAAAAGATATCTATTTCCCAAGTGACGCGAAAGGTTGTTTATGATGCTTGCATTCCGATATACGGTAGAAGACTTATTGTTAATGCTGGAATGGTTGTTCATAAAGCGTTCCGCCATCCCGGCGAGTTTAATCCGGACGGTCTTCTTTGAATCAAAGTAAGTCCCTTCGATAATCTGGGACCGGATTTTGGCCAGAACAGCCTCTGCTTCCTTCCTGTTGGGGCCAATTTTCAATCTTCTTCTCCTTCCCTGGTATAGGTAATCTACATACCAATCTTTTCCTCTCTTGTAGATACGCATAATAGTGTCCCTCCTTCGGCGGTAAAACTATGTCCGGAGTTCGGCAAATTGTCAAAGCTCCCAACCTCTATGGAGCAATCTTTAATCATTTGATTCAGCTTAAAAACATCAAACCTGACAGTTCTCCCAATTTTTACATGGGGGATGGTTCGCCTCGAGCACATGCAGCGCAGGGTGTTCACCGTTAGACCCAGATATACGGCAGCATCCTTGATGTTAATCAACCTTTTTTCCATTAATAATGCCGGATTCTAAGTCCCCAGGTTTTGTTTGCGTCTGTCGGCCTTTGGCCGAACTACCCCTGGGCCGCAACTTCAGCCGGCCGGATTCCTTAAGGGCTTTCCAAATAGGAGAAGACCGTTGGGCGCGTAACGTGCGCTTAAAATACTCCTGTAGATATTCCGCTAATACTGCGTCGGTGAGACTTATGACGCGCTTCATTTTTCCCCCTTTTTTATCGTCGTTAACATAGGCTAACGCGTGTTTGATATCAAACTTTTGGATTCCGCCACCATCGTGGCCGGCCAAATCCCCTGTCCCAGTTTCCATCATAACCCGGGGGTGGCCGATTTTCAGTTTTTGTCTGAAACGGCGATCGCTTTCCGGCGCCTATAGACCCTTTGCCCTTTTTAATTTGTTTCCATGCATCCAGCGGCGGACCTCGTTGCTTGGTATTTCATCCTTATTAGGATATTTGTTCGGCTGCTCTTCCGCCATCTGTTCCCGGGCCTTCATTTCACTCTTCCATCGTCGGTAAGTGCCGATGTTCACTCCGGCTAAACCTACGACGATGCGGCGTAGCGCAGCCGGATTTATAACCTGGCTACCGTCCTTTTTCTTTTCAAAGAGCAGGGGCGATGTCGGGCAGAATCGCAGCACCTTCATCATACGTCTTGCCAGCAAGCAATTCCGTGATGCGACGTTCAATCTCACCGAAAGCGGTGTGCGTCGTAGTATCTGGCTTGGTATTGCGACGCGTGAAACTGTACTGCTTGGCAAACCTGTCCAACAGCGCTTTCGTTTTCTTACTCACATCGCTTGCCTTAACCAGCTTTTCGCCTTTACTTTTCATACAACCTCCATGGTAAGCTCCCGGAAAATCCGAGAACTATTTTCCTTGTAATCTATCGTTATTATTCCACCTCGCCGGAATACTCTTCAGAAGAAGCCGAACGAAGTTATTTTAAGAACTCCTATTAAATTTTTTAGGAACATGGGGGCTCTTCCCCTCCATTCTTAAATTGACCGCTTAAATTTTTATAGACCCCATTTTTTTCAAGAACCCTTGCCGTTCAACGGTTCATCCATCAAAACAGTTGATTTTGCCTTATCCCGAAAACCTCTTAAAATTCTTATGAGTTATGTATATATACCACCACCCCGCTGCGGCTGTTCACCGCTTGCCGCTACCTCCGGGGCCTTCACTCCGGGGACCAATGCATCCGATTCATCAGACACAGCGATCCGCTTTTTCATCCGGATGGTTCTCTTCTGTTTGATAATCGGAGAGGAACTCTGCCAATCAAGGGAAAGACGATAGGCACCGGTCACTCCGCCGGCTCCCTTTAAACCACCCGGTGTGGTTCTGATAAGAAATCCGGCACCACAAAGATCCTTCAATGCTGATGCGATGGTGGGATCGGTAAGTCCGGTATATTTCTTGATACAACTATACGTAAATTCAAATTCGTGTTTGAATAGGTTTTCTCCGTTCTGCTTACCGGCCTCAAGTTTCGCATACGTGTAAATAACCTTGGCCGCTGAAGAAAGCGCCTTATAGGCCGCGCTCAGCAACAATTCTTTTGCAAGCATGACAAAACATTTCAACTTCTTTCCTCTCCATCTCATCGCCATTTCCTGTGTTTTCCGGAACCTATTTCTTCGAAAAGAGCAGGTCTTTCAGCCTCCGGACCGCGTCGGCCATGCCTCTTGCGTTCACGGAGCAATCTCCATTGCAATATTCCAGGGCGATCTTTTCGCAGGCCTTTTTGCCGGCAAAGACAAAAAGATAGTGGCTGCCTGTCGACTCCAACCCGACAAGCTTTCTTCCTTTGGCGAAGAGACACGCGGATTCAAAAAGATCTTTTGTAACGTATCGGTTGTCGTTTTCTTTGGTTATTTCCATACTCTGCTCCTCCACCGTGTAGTCAGTACTAAAAAACATACTAATACGCAATACACATAGTTAATGTCTATTTATTCTAAAAAAATATTACCCTAACCTGAATATAACATTAAAAACAATCGTCGAGAATCTGTTCTTAATCCAATCTTTGACCCAGTCCTTTGTGGTTGTATCGTGTCGTTTTAACTTGTCCCGAAATTCCTTGAGAAGCCCATTAATTCGATCCTCAAATTCCTGGCTGTTGACCTCTTCTTTAATCAAATCCAGCCTGCCAAAGAACTCTTCTCGCTGCCTTTGAACCTCCGCACGCGCAGAATCAATGACCCCCTGAGGTTCTTTTCCGGATTGGGCGCCGGTATTATAAACACCTTCGAGTCTCCCGCCCAGACGATCGAGAAAAGCCTCAATAAGGGTCTTGAATTCTGGGTGCATACCAGTTGCAGAAGGAGTGGTTTTGGCGATTTCAGAGAGAAGCCAATCGACTTTACTTACGGTCTTGACTTCGTTTACGATACGGCTAATCGCGTCTATATTTGGAAGGTTGTCTAACAGTTTCCGTATCTCGGAGAGACTCCACCCATTCTTTCGGAGAAACGCTATCAGCCTGGCTCGGAGGAGCTCCTTCCTCTTTAGGTGTGCGGTATGACCGTCTTTGTAGGTTGGTTTTGGCAACAGCCCATCGTAGGTCGAGTAATACGACTGAAGTGTACGGCGATTCATTTCAATATGATAATCCGTCCGTAACTCCCTGAGAAACATCGGAAGTGGCAGAAGTTCTTCTGGATTCTTTTCCATAGGTTTATTCATTTTTATTTTGATTTACTATAATTATACCCCGGTCATAATCAATTGTCAAGTGCAATGTGTATTGTCAATATAGATAGACCTTTAGAAGAAGCAGGACAAGCGAATAGAAACAGAGGCGCTTTTCCCACAGCGAAGAGAAAAACCTCCAGAAGCAACTACTCGATCACCGAAGTTACATTTGTGTTCCGACTGGACACACCTGGTTCTTCTGCTCCTGCTTGCCGGTTGAAACCCGGATGTAACCGTAGGTCATTGGATGCCTCTCTGATGGAATATACCGAAAAGGTAGTTTTGGAATTAAAATAGACGGTTACGAATACCCAAAAATAAGGTTTCCGGTAGCCGCATTGCGGTAATGAAATCGTTCGTTTTTAGTTGATATGTTTCCCTTGCCAACAACAAGAAACCTTCCCGGAAAATACCCCATCATCCCGTTTTAATTAACCCATCAGAACACCACCTCTTGACAAAGTAAAAATCTCCCGGTATAATGTATCAAAGATATAATACATCAACCCAATTCTATGTATATTAAAGTAAATCCGGACAGCGGCATACCGCTCTACCTGCAAATCATAAAGCAGCTTAAGTACCTGGTTGCCTGCGGAGCCCTAAAAGCAGGAGACCAACTGCCACCTGTGCGGGACCTTGCCATGCAACTGCGGATAAATCCCAATACCGTTGCCCGGGCATATCATGAACTGCGTCACGAGAAGATTATCACCAGCAAGTGGGGCGAAGGCACCTTTATCTCGGAAGAAGTAGCGAAAATCGCCGAATCGGAAAAGAAGAAGATTATTACCGAGGCGCTGGACCAGGCGATTCACCAGGCCACCAGTCTCGGCCTCAGCAAAGAAGAAATCATCCAAATCTTCACCAATCAACTTAAAGAAGCGAGGGAAAAATGAAGACCCTGATCTGGAAAGAATGGCGGGAACAGCGGTTATTTTTCTTTTTGGCGGTTGGGATCATTATTCTGAGCCGCCTTGTTCCTTATTTCCTTCCCGAAAGAAAGATGGACTCCTCGACGTATGAATTGTATGTCTTGATTTTTAATACAATTATCTTCCCCATTCTTTTTTCTCTGTTTCTGGGTGCAACTTTGTTTACTAATGAATTTATAAAGAACACTAAATCTTTTCTTTTGAGCCAGCCTGTAACCTCCAAAAGATTGTTTTGGACCAAGTTCTTTTCCGGTTTGGTTATTTTCTTTGCGCTTATTCTTGTTATGCTTTTTCTTTTCTTTATTCTTCCATTCAAAGGAACGTCTCTTTTGCCGGCAGTGGGATACCACGTGAACTTGGTATATTATATTTTTTTTATAATTGGTCTTTACTCTGCCGCCTGCTTTAGTTCTCTTTTGCTTAAAAACAGCCTCCCGGCAATAATTTGTACGCCCTTTATTTTATTATTCGGTATCTTACTTATTTCGCCTTTGGCGGTTGTTCTGTTTTTAGTGTCTTCTTCCGTGTTTATATTTGCACTTTCTACCATCTCTGTTCTGGCGGTCGTCTTTGTTATCTTCAGTTTCTTGACCTGGCAGAAAGCTATCGTTAAAGACGTATCTCCTGTCAAGATAATTTTCAGCACCGCCATTGCTGTTTTACTTGTTTCTTTTGCCATTCACGCCATCGCAAACCTCGCGGCTACTCAGAAATTAAACAAGACCATCCAGCAGGCAAAGGCAGAAGGTATTAAACTGACACTCCAGGAAATAATCCCGTCTCCGGTTCCGGATAAAGACAATGCCGCCGTGATTTACCAGCGGGCATTCGATTTCGCCGACAGGTTAGCTGCCAAATACAAAAAGGAAAGGGAATATATGCCCTATGAGGGTAAAATCCCAATAGAAAATCTAACTCCGGCACAAAAAAACACAATCAGTAAAATTATGAAAGACCAGGAATTTATTAATCTCTATGCCTTAATAGAAAGAGCCGTCAATCTTCCCTCTTGCCGTTTTGACCTTAAGTATGAAGAGGGTCCGGCAATGCTTCTTCCTCACCTTGCCAAAATGCGCAGGTTGGCAAAATTAACTGCAGCCCGAACATACATTTTAATTTATCAAGGAAGATACAAAGAATCATTGGAATCAGCCAAGACAGGACTTCTGATAGGCGACTCCCTTGCCAACGAACCAATTCTCATTTCACAGCTTGTTCGAATAGCGATGGATCAAATTACAACAGAATCTTTCCAACCACTGTTTGATAATTTCAGTTATGCAATTTCTATCAAGGATTACCAAAACATTATCTCCGAAATAGACAAGAAGGATAAATATGTGGCGAAAGGTCTGGAAGGAGTACCTCCGCTTATCGGGTCGTATAGCTTCAGGTTCGCTTTAGGGGAAATAGATATTGATTTTGATGATATTAATGCAAGATTTAGTACCGGAAAGAAGATAACCGATTTTGCAGATTTTATGAGTTACGAATCTTCCGGTACTCCGTGGTTTTATTGGAAATTATATGGCAGTTACCTGGGACGGCCAATTCTAAAAGAAGATTACATTTTTTATATCCAATCATTTTCAACTTTAATGGAATTATCCCAAAAGCCTTATTTTTCAGTAAAGAACGAAATTTCCAAATGGGAGAGCAAACCTTTAGATACAATTTTTACAAAACCGAAGCACCCTATAAGTTCAATGACGCTACCGGCTTTAAGTAGAGTCCTTACTCAGCAAGCTCGATACAATGCTATTTTGGACACTTTCAAACTCGCCCTTGCCTTAAAAATCTACAAACAAAAGCACGGATATTACCCGGATATGCTGATATCCCTTTTTCCGGAAGTTATCTCGCAACTTCCTCTTGATCCCTTTACCGGCAAAGATTATATCTACCGGAAAGAAGGCAGGGGTTTCATCCTTTACAGCATTGGTCGAAATGAACACGATGATAACGGTGTTTACGACCAAAAGCAATTGGGTAAGTATGACGATATTGCTTGGAAAGTTTCGAACTGAAAATATAAATCAAAGGGAGGAGACAGATGGTAGAGTACGTAATTGAAACTCAGGGTCTGACCAAAAGGTACACCCGCCGTAACGAAGCGGTAAAATCTTTAGACCTGAAGGTTCCTAAAGGTTCCGTCTATGTCTTTCTGGGCAGGAACGGCGCCGGAAAGACAACGACCATCCGAATGCTCTTAGGCCTCCTTCAAAAGACCGCTGGAAAAGCAGAGGTTCTGGGGCTTAACCCCGACAAGAACCCTGTTCCCATTAAGAAGCGGGTAGGCTATGTGGCCGATAACCAGAAGATGTACGACTGGATGACCATCCAGGAGACTATTGACTTCTGCCGGCCTTTCTATTCTACCTGGAATAGTAATTTGGCTGAAGACTTGCTCAAGCGTTTTGAACTGCCAAAGAGAGCCAAGATTAAGGAACTCTCCCGTGGAATGAACTGCAAGGTGGCCCTTCTGCTTGCTCTTGCCCATCAGCCGGAACTCTTAATCCTTGATGACCCGACGTCTGGTTTAGACCCGGTGGTCAGGCGGGAATTCCTGCAGGGGATTATCGAGATTATTCACCAGGAAGCAAAGACTGTCTTCTTCTCCACTCACATCATTACCGAGGCCGAGCAGATAGCTGATTATGCGGGGGTTTTGGAAGAAGGAAAACTCCTGTTGTCTCAACCGCTGGATAAACTTAAAGACTCGGTCAAACAGATTCGGCTTATTTTTGAAAATAAGGTACCTGATGACGTTTCCTTGCCCGGTCTGCTTAAAAAGGAATTGATTGGCCATGAACTGGTCCTGACCGTCAAAGACTATACTCCTGACGCTGTGAAATCGCTTGCCCGGTTTAATCCAAAGAGCACCGAAGTGTTGGACTTGAACCTTGAAGATATCTTCGTTTCCCTGGTGGGCAAGGAGGCACTGGTATGAGGTCCCTATTCTGGAAAGAATGGCGGGAAGGCAGGGCAAATCTGTTAGTCGGTGTTTTGATTGTTGCGGTACTTTCGTTTGTAACACTATTTTTTGACGTGGCGCCAGGCGCGATTCTTGTATCTTACGCGATCCTTATTCTTGCCGGCTATTTTGGAGCGTGGTCATTTTCCAATGAAAAGAGTACGCTTGAATTCCTTCTTTCTGTTCCGGTGGCGCGAAAAACAATTTTTTTGGATAAATGGTTAATCGGCGCTCTAAATATTCTCGTTCTTTTGGTTGTTGCGCTCGCAATTGAAATAATGATCTACCAAACAAATGGTTTTGGTCGTCTGGCAAATTTTAAAGACGCAAATTTCGATTTCCGCGGTGGTCTATACCCATCATATTTATGGATTGTTTGCAAAAGGTTATCGCAGTCTCTTTTTGGGGCGGTTGCGCTTTATAATATTACGTTTCTTATGTCAATTGTATTCGACAATGCCTTAACTGCACTTTTGTGGGGAGGAATAAGCGCTGTTGCGGTTGGCTTGGTGGCGTGGGGAATTTTCGGATTTGTTCTCCACTTACAACCAGCTACGATTTCGGCAGTCACCGGGATAGTCGTTATTCTAGGTGCTTTTTTTCTTGCCTACCGCATCTTCTCTCGAAAAGAGGTTAGGGTATGAAATCTCTATAATAGATTGGTAAAATGGCTCTCTTTTTATTTGTGGGGTTTTTAATCATCGTAGGAATGCAGGTATGGTACATTGTTGGTCTGGCGCTGGAAAAGGAACTTAGCACTCTCCAGTACATAGTTTTGGGTGCAATCTTGCTGTTGATAGCTTCCGTCGCCTCCGGGTTGCTGCATATGCCCGTTATAGTTTTCTTCCTTATCCTTTTTTTGCCCATTATTTTCTTAAAGATAACCGAGGAATTAGAGGAGAAGTACGGATTAAAGAGGGAAGAGGAGCAAAGGCGTCAGGAAATAAAGGCCTGGGAAGAAACCATGCGAAAAGAACCGGAATATGCCGGCTCTTACATCTGTTTGGGCGACCTGCATCTGCGCCTGGGGGAAAAGGATAAGGCGCTGGCGTATTACAAGAAAGCGCTTTCCCTACGGCCCGAAGACCCCAAGGTTATGAATCAAATCCATTTCATTGAAATGAAAATGGAACTTCGGCCAAAACCGACTAAAGATGACCGTAATATTGTCAGGGCCGAACTGAAACGAACTCCGTTGGTAGCGGTTGTGGTTACCGCTGCATTAGGATTTATCGCTCTTCTCTTTCATTATCTCCAAATTCCGCCATTGATAGCCGGATTCATCATTTTTATGCTCATCCCTGCCGGTTTCCTTGCTTACTGGACTATAAAGTTCTGATCTGCACGAATTTGGTGATATGGCAGACCATTGACCGGAAGGTTGCAGGGTGGTAACATCTGGGTGTAATTATCGGTATACTTTATTGTTGTATTAAGGAGGGATATGAAGTTGGCTAAAATCGCAATAAAATTGTTTTTGGTATGGACGACAATCTTCTTTATGGCCAGCTGGATACATGCGGATGAATTAAGCGCTATCAAGGACGGATATAATTCCTACTGGGCAAAAATCAAAGACGGCAAGGGAAGCTGTACAGTAATACGACAACACTTCGCAGCGGATAACCAGAAAACTCCTCAATATACCATCGAAGAGAACTTTGATTGGATGTTTGCGGATCCGAAGATAAAATACCGATGGAAAATGCCCCTTCCGAGTAATAGCCAAGGGGCACAAATCGCTAACGAAGAACAACAAACCACCAACGAAGTCTATTTTGACGGCCAACGAGTCACCGCAGGTTCCTGGAAAAACTTTGTTCTACGCAAACCAAACATTTTAGATATCGGCCAAACCAACCAATGGGACCCACGGCTTTTAGTTACCGGGAGCAGGAGGTCAGGAGAATCTTGGGAACCGGTTCCTTTTCGGCAAGAGGGGAACAGCAAAATTATCGGGAAAGAGAAAGTCAACGGCTATGAGTGTTATGTACTGGAGACAACCATTGACAGGAACAGCGGGCAGATGGCTATACGCAGCTGGTTTAATATTGAACGTAATTACTGCATTATCAAAAGTGAAACCTGGTTTTCTGCCGGCAAGGATACGATTGTCCCGGCAGGCCTGGAATGGACAAAAGACTTAGGTAAGTATTTATCAGGTCGCAGCAATATAGAACTCAAGAAATACGGAAAGGATTTATGGGGTCCCAAGAAATATGAATGGGTAAATTACAGCCCGAATCCGAAAACCAAGACTTTTTATATTTCCGATAAGACTACAAAAACCTATGATGACTCCTGTGCCTACAACCTGGGGCTCACCGAAAACGATTTGAAGATTATCCTGCCTCCAGACGCCAAAGTTTCCGACGCATTTAAATATCCAACCGATTACGTAAAGCCGAAAGTGAGCATAAAGTTTCGGCTTGTCAAGAATACTCCTGAAGCTGGTTTTACACAGACAGATGTTCCTGACTTTAATGAGAAGGTTTACATTTCTGATAAAGCGGAGCTGACGGAGGCAGACATCAAGGGTATTAAAGTAGACTTTTCAATGCAGGGATTACCGCAATTTACAATGTTATTTACAGATGAAGGCACAAAGAAATTGGCCGAGTTGACTTCAAACCACCTTAACGAACGGGTCGCTACTTTTATAGACGGTAAATTGATCAGTCTTCCGATAATTAAAGAAACGATTACTCACGGAACCAGTTTGACGTTGTCAGGCAGATTTACGGAAGCGGAAATTAAGCGAATCATTGGTGATGAGGTTAAATAAGAGTTGAGGTAAAAATGAATAGAAGAGTCGCAGTACTTATGGTATTGAGTTTCGTATTTCTGTTAAGCACCCGGGGTTTTGCTTCTCCTCTGGACGAAGAACTTCAGAAATTAAGACAGGCCGGCGTTCCCACCACCCTTGAAGAACTCAACTTGCCGGAAATCCCGGACAGCGAAAACGGCGCATTAGTGTATAAAGAGGCCTTTAAACTCATAGACGACCTTGTCCAGAAATACCGCAAGGAATTTGAATATATGCCCTATAACGGCAGAGTATCAGGGGGTTGGGAAAAGACCCCGGAAGAATGGAAGAAAGAAATTGCCGATTTAATTCCTCTTCACCCCTCCCTCTCCCCGGAGGATAGGGGAGACCCGGAAGAATGGAAGAAAAAGATTGTTGGTTTAATTCTTCATAACCCTGATTTTGCCAGGGTGTATCAACTCCTTGGAAAAGCATCTGACACGAAGTGCCGGTTCTACACAGAAAAGGGCGTTAGAAACGAATTTGGCAGACTTGATCCCGACCCCTACTCTAAGTTGCGGCTTATTGCCCGTATGCTGGCCGAAAAGGCAAAGATAGAAGCAGATTACGGTGATTTTAACAAATCATTGGCAGCTATTTTGACTGGGCTTAAAGTAGCAAAATCCCTGTCTAACGAACCTTCCGTTCTTGCCCAACTTGTCAGAATGGCGATAGATAGCATTGCCTTGGGTGAGTTGCAAAAGAATATTAATAAAAAAGAGGCAGAGCCGGGATTGTATCTCCTTTTGATTAAGGAGATGGAGGCAGAGAGGAGACAGAATGTAAGCTATTTCGGACTGAGAAGTGAGTATCTGGAATTCTGGGTACCCGCAAGTTCAAATTTCAGAAAAATAGCCGGAAGATCTTTTGAGTTTACGGAGGAAGACAGAAAAGAACTGGAAGAAAGATGGAAAAATGTTCCAAATTACCCGACAGACAGAATGATAGAAAAAGAAAAATGGTGGAGGGAAACTTACAAAGAAGTCTATCTTAAGAGCAAATGTAAAAACGTGGATGATTTCCTGAAAGAACAGGAGTTATTTTATCTTAAGATTTTAATTAAAGCACTTCCCTTGTTGCAAAAGCCGTACTGGGAAACAAGACAAGAACTGAAAAATATAGAGGTTGAGATAGAAAAGGCGCCTAAAGAAAAAGCACTTTTAACCTGTTATAGCAGCTTTGTAAGTTCGGCATGCACATACCTTCAGGAAGCCCGGACCGATGCCTATTTAGGTGCCGCCGAACTCGGCCTTGCCAACCGCATCTACAGACAGAAGCACGGCAAGTTTGTTGATTCCCTTAACCAACTCACCCCGGAAATTCTTCCCGTCCTTCCGTTGGACCCATTCACCGGTAAGGACTATGTTTACCGGAAAAAGGGCAAGGGATTTATTGTTTACAGCGTTGCGGATAACCTGAAGGACGACAGCGGAATCCCTCAGTTTAGCGAGCAAGGAAAGAAGGGTGATTTTGATATCGTCTGGGAAGAATAGATGGTGGCCAAAATCTGCAGAAGAAAACATAATAAAAGAACGGGAGGCTTTTATGAATAAACCCCTGATTAAAATATTTACGGGAATGGTTTTGTTGATTTCGACGACAATTATGGTTTGCAATTTAGTTAATTCAGAAGAACCGGCAGGAAGGGAAATCTCTGTTGTTCTGGATCCCGCCTTTGGCGGAACGGAAACCGGAGCTGTCGGATGTTGGGGCCTTAAGGAAAAGGATGTTACGCTTGACGTTGCTCTTAGAACAAAGGAATATCTCGAAAAAACTAATCCCACTATAAAGGTATATTTGACTCGAACCAAAGACGAGGTCGTATCAGAAAAGGAGAGGGAGAAATTCATTCAAGCCCACAGTCCTGCGTTGGTCGTTCGGTTGCGATTAAATTCCTCCAGCAGATATGATGCGAGTGGATTTTCCGTCCGTTATGATAAGGGGAGTAAGGAAAGCAAAAAACTTGCTGAGATTATCTTGGCAGAAATGGCTGATACAGTGATAAAAGATATAGTGCCAAATGAGGGCATAAAACCCAGCGAGATTTACAAAAATATCCAAACCCCAACTGTGGAAGTATTCTTTGGCTATATTACCAATCCTAATATCGAAGCCAATTTCAGAGTTTCGAAAATTAAAGAAGTATTTGCCAAAAGCATCGGTAGGGCAATTGTACAGTATTTAAGGTAAAGCCGCTTCGCTGAAGTTAATTTGATTGAAAAAAACGGGAAGTTCGGTAAGTTGCTGAAAATCGGGAGTTAAAAATGAAGGAATTAGGGGGACTGTCGGGAGTCTTGATTTCAATACTGCCGGTAATACTTTTTATCCTAATCTTCTGGCTTGTAATGAGGTTTCTCACCATCAAATACATCGGAAAAGAGTGGTATGAAAGAGAAGTCATATCGAGACTTTTAGTAATGGGGTTTGTAAGCGGGGTTGTTGGACGGCATGTTCAGATTATTTTTTTGATTCCGCAGCTTGTGCATAAGATAACCGCCTACCAGTTGTTTTTAAGTGTGTTGTTTTCCGGCGGTATTGGCGCAGGCATAGCATTACTTTTCCCTCTATGGCAGAAATATATCAAAATCCGCTCTTTTTTATTACAGTCTCTTATTTTTTGGTTTTTAATACCGGTCCTTCTCGGGATTGGGCAACTAATAATATTCGTAGGTTACCGTGCGATGATATCTGTTATAAAACTACTGCAACTTGACCGCTTATTTTTAAATGCCATAGCTACATTAGCGGCCGGAGTTTGTTTTTACTTATTAGGCATATTATTACGTTTTGATAAATATCTTAAAACATCAAGCGCACCTGAAAGATGAGCAGGTTTCCGGACTCTTCCTTTTCCGGCGAAGGGAACACAAACAGCAACCTTCATAAAAGTCGGGGGTAACCATCAGCTCCTTTCGTCCCTTTCTACCCGGGAGTAACGGTTGAAATTCCTAACTCTAGACGCCGGTATCTCCTCCTCACCGACGATCAGATACCCATCGTTCTGCAGGCTGGTCAGGCATGCGCTCCGATCATCCTCAAAAACCACGATACTTTCAATCCTTTCTCCGTCAGAATACGCAATCACCTTCATTTTCACCTCCCTTAAAGTTAAAAACTGAGCGAAAGGAAAGACTTTTTGTAGGCTAAAACCGGGTGGGATTGACCGGACCTAAATATCAGCTTACTGCCATTCTAAAGTTTCTTTTGACCTGGGTAGACATATTACCCATCCTGACCGTCGTTTTTTTTGGAGCATAGATTCTACCCCTCTTCTACGAGACGGACGGGCCTGTTGGAACCGGTGTGCCGGTGCAGTTTCAATATTCGCTGGGTAAAAGCAACACGCCGTCGCAAAGGTAGAGTTTCAGTTCTCCAGGTGGGAAGTCGGTATACGGTATTTCCTGGCTTACCAGTACCGGCTGATCGCTGTCCGTCCTCATCTCCAATACGCCCTTGTTGTTCTCGGCGGTCATTACCCAGAGTTGAAACGGCTCTTTCTTCATCTTGCCCTGGTAGGAAGCAACTGCATCAATCAGCCAGTAAGCTTTGTACTTCTCCGCCACTGCATGCACGCCGTCCGTGTAAACAATCCCAAACAGATGCTTGAAATACTCTTCCGTGCCGGTGTATCCGGCAAATTCATCATTCAAACTTATCTTCTCCACGCTCATTGGGCCTCCACTGAAAGTAAAAATTGAACAAAATGAAAATTTGTTAGCAGGCTTAAAACAGGTTGAATTTTGCTGGATTTTAATAATCCCCAATCCCAACCAGGCTGAAATAAGCAGGAAAAGGGAGTAGCCTTGCCCTTCGGAAAGCGATTTCTATTGCTGAAATCCATAGTTAGCACGGGCAATAATCAATGTTGAGGGTGTCCCCCTTATGGAGGGCATGGGTCAGGCGGGATTAACTGAAATTTAACAGTCCAGGATACCGCTGGTCTTGAAGGAATACCAGGCGCTGTCACTAACGACGATATGGTCAACCAGGACTATACCGAACAAAGCAAGTGCCTGCTTGACCTGACCGGTAATGTTTCTGTCATCCGTGGATGGTTCTGTGTCACCGGACGGGTGGTTATGTACCAGCAGAACTCCAACTGACGCGGTCAGCAGGGCGACTCTGGCAATCTCAGCCGGGTTAACCGGGGCCGAATTGACCGTACCGATGCTCACCACCTGGACGCAATTAATCGCATTGCGGCTGTTGAGGTGAAGGGCCAGCATCTTCTCCACCACGCTGTCTCTGATATCCCGGACCAGGAAGCAGACATCCTCCGGCCTGAAGATGTTGGCGCCTTCAATGCCTATGGCCGGCCGCTTCCGAAACTTCAGTTCAATTTCCTTGACGTACAACATTTACGCCTCCGTCTGTTTTAACGAATCGTCAGCGATGACGTAGACTTCCTTTGTTTCCGGCGCTGTTTCGCAGGCCAGTCTGACTTCAACCCGGATATCCCGGATGGCATCAGCAACAATGTCATTAACCAGTTTGGCCATGGACACCTTCTTCGCCTGGGCTATTTTATACAGATTCTTTACCAACTCTTCTGATAATTTGGGAGAATACATAATTTGATCGCCTCCTTTTTATGTTCATCAGGGACGGAGATTGTCTTCTGGGTGGAGTAATACCATTCATCGACAGGTAAAAATCACACCAGCGACGTTAGAAAGGCCTAAATAAGGCTGCCGGGTGGGTGGGTTACCTGCCATTCCCGGGGGTGAACCAGGTCTGCAGCCCCGGTTTTGCCCCTTTCTTTCTGCTACACGCGCATGCTTTCCAGCTTCAACTGGTTGGCAAGAAGATGCTCAATTACGCGACTGGCCTCTTCTTTGTTCAATTCAGAATATGTCCCCACATCTTTCCCCAGGAAAGACTTGAAAATGCTATGCTGGATGTCAGGATTCAATCCCGAAAGTAAATCTCCCAGCTTCCAGAGCTGTTTCTTTGTGGCCGGCGTCTTATCCAGCTTGCCGTTCCCGCCGTTCCCATTGCCGTTGTCTGTCTTGGGGTGGGCGGATTCAGGGATACCTTCCGGGTTGATCTGCCTCTCGACAGCGGCTTTAGCTAAGTTGAAAAGACTATCCACAACAGAGTCTGCCTGTTCTTTCGGCACGTCACCCATGGTCTCAAATGTCACTGAGAAGTTTTCCCCGTTGTTCCTGCAGCCGTAATTCGCTAAAATACGCATTGTTTTTCACCTCCTTTCAATAGTATTTGACGTCAAACCAGATTATTATCAATGATACCAACAGTTTCAACACAACATCAGGCCCCATTCCGTCGGTATTCATCCCACTTCCTGTCACACATCTGGACCAGGGGGTCATTCTCCGATGGTGGACAACCTTCAGGATCCGGGCACAATGCAAGCCTTATCTCCCTCAGGTCCTTCGTAATCTGAATACAACCCTCGGCAAGCTTCCTGGCCCTGGCCGCCAGTTCCTCTTCTGCCCTCATAGAAATCACCTCCTTCCAACAACGGATTAGAACTGAAGAATAAAACCGGGTAAAAGATTCTGGCATGCGTAAACAAATAATGGGGGTGGGGGTATTTTGATTGAATGAATATGTATGTGGTATCATCGACAGATTTTTTTACAAGTTGGGTACTTTCGTTTGAGATAGCAAAGGTAAGAAACTGAGATAATGCAGGGGGCTCCCGACACTTATAACATTGGAAACACGGCTTCTTGGTATACCCCGTAACACCCTAACTTTAGCCATCAGAACCCCCTGGGAATACTATCCCCATTGACTTATTCCGGTTTTCACCAGGGTAAAACATAGTTTTCCCGGGAATCCCGGTAATTTCACGGGTCGTAGACTACAGTCCTATAAGACACCCTTTTTCGGGCCCTCTGCAAATACCACCCGGCCAATAAACATAAGCCTTTCCGCCTATTCTAGTACAGCAGGTAGAGGCAAAAACATAGTTTCCATCTACGTAGTAGGGGCGAGAGGAACTAATCTCAGGGGAACTATTCAGGGATTCGGGAAGTTTTACAACCAGGTAGGAAAACTTTCGATAATTCCGGAGTATTTAGGGGCTGGTTGGGGTAAAATCCAACCTTCAGTTTGGCCGTAGGAATATTACCACCATTGAATATTTTGCACTTTTGCCGGCCAAAAACAAGGGTAAATCAAAAATCCTCCCCAAGTTTCGTCTTTTCCGGCACAGTCCATTAAGAGCCCATTTTCGGCACCCTCTGCAAACACCTCCCGCCGCACAGCTCAATGGTTTCCAGACCTAAAGATACTAAGGCAACGTTTTTACAGATGGATTTCCTTTACTACGTAAAAGCGAGAAGGGATATAGCAGAAACAAATTTTTGCTGGGCTTGGGATTGTTTCATCCGGGTAGGAAGACTTTCGTGGATTTCGAATAATTTAGGGGCTGGTTTGGGAATTACAGTATTCTGATATAAATAATTGACTGCTTAATCAGCTTGTGTTATTCTGGTGGTATTAAAAAGGTATTATTGTTTATCATTCCCGGGTATCTCGCAGGAAAAAGCCATGGCGTATCATAGATTCAGCGTGTAAGAAACGAGAATTTTAATACTAAAAGAAGATATTATGGAGGATTTTTGTGGATAAGGGACAGATGTTTTGCCTAGTCAGAGACTTGGAATTCAATACTAAGAAAATAGTGTACGAAGAGGGTGGCGTGAAAGTAGGACTGTTGCGTCCTTCCAAGGTGTCCAAACGATTTAAGGACTACAATGTCCGGAAGAATTTTCAAATATGGCTCTTTGAAGAAAACAGAGAATTTCGTCCGAATCATCTAAGAGTAATGATAGACCTGCATTTGAGGGCTAGAAGTCGTCCGGATAAAGTGAACGACTTATTGTTAGCTTTTGATAATATTTTCTGTGGGACAGATCCGGTGGACGCACTGCGAGATCTTGCGCGCGAACATTTTGAACATTTCCTGAACCCATTGTGTATCATCGGACAGCTCTGCCAACTATTCATCATCGAACAAGAATACTGTTACCATAAAGAAAGCAAATTCGACCCTCCGACATTATTCTTTCAAGGTTGGATAAGACAAGCCATCTATGGCTCCAAAGAGATTGACAATCTCTGTATGAGTGTATGCAGCAGACAACCACCTTTAAGAAAATACGTCTGCGCAGAGAATCGGAAGGACAAAAAATACGATGGCAAAGTGAGGGACCTGTGGTATTTGTGAAACTCAAGTGGTAAGAGAAAAGCGGTTACCAAACATATTTGCCTGATTGTTCTACCGTTTTCCAAAGACGGTATCTTTCTTTGACAACGCTTCCTCTATTCGTTTTACAGTTATGTTCAAATAACCCCTTTCAATATCGACTCCAATATATTTCCTATGAAGTCTGTGTGCCACAATACCTGTAGTCCCATGGCCGTTGAATGGGTCAAGAACAATCTGCCCCTCACGAGACGATGATTTGATTATTCTTTCAAGCAATTTAACTGGTTTTTGTGTAGGATGTTTCCCAAATTTCTTCTCACCGGCTTTTGGAGGAGTAATCTCCCAAAACAAATCTTGCCACACATTCTTCATCTGTTTTCCTGTTACAGCCTTCATTTCGGAATAGTTGAATATGTGCTTACTCTTAGAGGATTTCGCGGCCCAGGTAATCGTTTCTGTGGAATGGGTAAAATATCTACAAGACAGATTAGGCGGAGGGTTAATTTTATACCAGATTATGTCGTTGAGCAATTTGAAACCCAGTTGTTGCATGGCAAATCCCACCGAGTGTATGATGTGAGCAGTACCGGAAACCCAGATAGTCCCGTCCTTTGTCAATATTCTTTGGCATTCTCGTAACCAGGCTTTATTAAACTCATGGTTTGCTTCTGCACCTTTTGACACATCCCATTTGCCCTTATTGACCGATACCATCTTCCCAGCGTGACAGGTAATGCCTCCATTGGAGAGAAAGTATGGAGGGTCTGCAAAAATCAAATCAATGCTGTTGTCTGGAATGGCCCTCATTAATTCTATGCAATCAGATCGATAGAGAGCAAAATCCAATTGCGCGACACCAGGTTTTGGATAGTACTGATACTTTGAGATTCTTTCTACAATCTCTCCAAAAGATATTGCCCTTAGACTCGGTTTCGCTGACTTATTTTTCATACTAATTATCTTCCCCTGTTTTCATTAATTGCTAAAGACGTATAGTTCTGCTGCTACGATGCTTCGATTTTCAAATCCGCTTCTGAATATCCGAGAACAGCCAACACCTCAAAACAGAACTTCACAATACTGTTGGCACTCAGGTTTGTCTCCACATAAATGTCCGTGTTTCTAATCTTTTCCGGAACTCTCAGTTCGTTCGCATTACGTGTAAAATATGGACGCTTTCGTCCAACAATAGTCAGGACCTTGTCGAATTCAATTCTGTTGGTACTCAAAATTTCACATAGCCTGATTAACAAATTTTTCCACGACCTAACCTCATATTTTGAGTCACGGAAATAGAAAGATGAAATGTTTTTCCCCGTATAATTCCCCGTGGTCATCGGTGTTGGTGACGTTTGTAACACTGGCCTGCTTTCTTTTTGGTTGAAAATCAACAGAACGTTCTTGTTTTTGGATAAGAAATGTTCGATAAGTTCTGTATCAGCCTTAAACCCACATATCTTCTCGGTTGTTTCGCCTATGAGTTCAATAAGCAAGTCGTCAGCTTCTTCAACAATTTTATTCCAAGCTTTCGGTAGTGTCTGCTCCAATATGTTCTTTTTCTGTTGTCCTGCATAGATCGCCTGTGCATTTTGAATCGCTTGTCCACTCACAATATTTTCTTTAGATAAAAAATCCTCGAATTTTGAAGCGATATCAGAAGAATTCTGCTGAAGAATATCAATTGTGTAAAATTTTCTTTGTTCCCAGCTACCTTCATTCAAGGGAAGATAAAAATACCACGTAATTCCATTGGTCAAAATAGCGAGTTTAATGCCTTGCTGAAACGAGTAGTTTAGTAACTGCTCCTGGTGATTGTCCAGTTCAGTTTCTATTCTTTTGACTTCGATAAAAACCTTGTTAAGGTTACTGATTCTCAAGGAATAGTCAACTCTTTTGCCAGAGACTGCGTATTCCGGCGTTACCTCATCAATATTAAACGTGTCCCATCCTAAAAAGGCCAGGAGTCTGAGAATAACAGCCTGCTTTGTTGCAGCCTCATCAAATGAAGGAATTTTCTTATCTGCCTTGAGTCGGTCAATAAATAATTTCATCTCTTCTAACATTTCTACCTCCCCTTAATGAACGTCCTGTTTCATCCTCTGTAAATATTGGCATTGTGCCAATCTAGAAATTCTGGCGATGGTTGATCTATTGGATTCACGGGTAACCTTATGACGTTGCCCTGATGTCGATAATAATCCCTGCCGTTCTCAAACTCCTCCTTTATTCGGCGACTGACCTCAACACGCATCGACGGTGTGACAGTAATATAGCCCTTATCAAACAGGGCATGCAAATCGCGACGAAAAAGTATTCCATTGCGTACTAGATGAAGTCTGCTCTCAGAGTACGGTTTAATATGTACTGCGTCAAGTGCCGGGAGTGTACGCTCGCCTGTTAATGCGCAACGACGTTCATATGCATCAGTAACAAGCACGCGAAACGATCCCTGGCCGAGACGCGGGAACACGAGAACGGGTTCCCCGTATTGCGGCCTACCCTCACTTAAAGCCGGTACGGTAGACAACGCTGATTGTAGCTGATTCCAAAGGGACAGTCCTGGTTCAACAGATAGCTCATATCCACGGCCCTGAACAATATTAGCGCTCCAGTCTGAAGGAATCGGAATCCATGATTCCTGAGGCAAGAAAAATGGCTGCTCTAGCAGTATGCATCCAATCGTGTAGTCCGCCGTGTGATCCTCTCCTTGTCGGCGGCGGTATTTGGTTACTCGTGCACGCATCTCTAAAAGGCTTCTCGCACCGTTTGAGACGCCAAAAGATTCCCATGCAAGACTGATGGGTAACAAACTTGAGTGGGCGAAAACACCCCCGCCTACGATAAAGTTCTCAGGACTATGCAGCTTGAACAGAAATAGTTCGCCGGGACTGAGCGCTCTGAATTGTCGGTTTCCGGAGGGTTGCCAGAAATTTACTTCCTCCAATTGCGAGTAACTGCTCAGAAGATTAAACCAATCTCGGTCGGTTATTCCAACAAAAGCTCTCATTGTTTCTTATCGTCTAACGACTGAAATCAGCGGGCGCTGTAAGTCATCCGACAGAATGAATTGTTAGCGTTTCTCCTTATGATTGGTCCTTCCCTTTATGAAACTGATTCGCTTGTCTATTTAAATAAGCTGATATGCAATGAAAGTTATGAAAAGAACCACGATAAGTACCTTCCAGATTTTACTTCTTCCTGCGTTCCGGGGTCAACCGGTAATTTGGGAACAAGACCAAGGCGTAACCAAACGATGGGGAGAGGATTTTTGAAGGCCTGGGATAGGGGGTGGAGGAGAAGGAGGGTTAAAGCAATCCATTTTAGGGGTACGGTTAAGTTTAATATTATTGGTTTCATTTTTCATTCTATCTCCAGTCGTTTAACCATTCGGTTCTATTTTCAACATCGATTAACTTATTAATAAGTTGGTTAGAAATAGCATCTTTTTCTCGCCCTAAAAGAATTACCCCTATATAAATATGCCTCATTTTTTCTGTCCATGTTCTTACACAAAGAAACAAAGCAGATACATTAGAATGCTTTGAGATTATTTTCTGTTGAATTTGATGACAAATATGAGCAGAATTAGTATCTCTTTCAGCAATAAGTTTTCGCCCTTCAACTACTTCGGCAATAATAATACGTCGTGCTTGATTATTAACAGTTCTAGTTTGAACCAGTTTATTCTCTATTTTTTTTGTTAATTCTTTTATTCTTTCTCCTGGAGACAATTCTTTCTTTTCTGATTCAGGTCCTTCACCTAACACCACACTATGAATCCCTTCGTATTTATATTCCCCTTTTCTAACCTGAAGTATTGTTTTTCTGTTCCGAGGTACTTTTCTTTGACGCATTTCCCAATCAGGTTTTCCATACGAATTTGTTAGATTAGACAGAAGAAAATCATTATTCTCTTTCATATTTTTAATATCATCGATGGCAACTTTAGCAAAAGCATTCTCAATGTCTAGATGTTTATATTGAGTAGGTTGTTTAATAGCATTAATAACCATTCTTTGAATTTCTTTCCTTTCTTGCTGACCAATACTTTTCTTTAATGCAATATAAACTTTCACAATTTTATTTACAGAATCAGCTGCTTTAAAAATCGGGCCTACACAATATTGTATTTCCATAGAGCTGTCCATGTAACTTTTGTTTCTTGGTATATAACATTCCACCATATAATAATTACCTTCTAATTTAAAAAATATATCTCCTAATTTTCCGCCTTGCGCTTCAGGTTCGAATTCTAAATTTTGAGCTCCTAACTTCAAAAATCTATAACCAAACGCTAATTGCATTAAACCTTCGGCATATTGAGATTTCATCATTTGTTGCGTATTCCGGTCCAAAGGAGCCACCCATTCCGGTAAAGGAGCCACCTATTCCGCTCAAAGGAGCCACCCCCCTGTAGTCCAGTAATCCCCCAGAATAATTTGCCAAGCAGACCGCGTGTTGTATAATGCTCCGAAAAGG